>NZ_JBVJHM010000005.1:0-467965 GCF_055586805.1 Micromonospora sp. NPDC049201
CGCCCAGCCGGACTTCGGCTGCGCCAGCGCGCCGGTCGACGACCACCGGTAGCTCGACGGGAGGTTGCAGGTGCCGCCCGGCGGCGGCGTCGTGGTGGGCGGCGGGGTGGGCGAGCTGGTCGGTGACGTGGTGGGCGACGACGTGGGCGGCGTGGTGGGGGCGGTGCCGCCGGTGCAGGTGACGCCGTTCAGCGCGAAGCTGGTGGGGGCGGGGTTGCTGCTGGTCCACGCGCCGTTGAAGCCGAACGAGGTGGTGCCGTTGGTGGGGATGGCGCCGTTGTAGTCGACGTTCTTGGCGGTGACGTTCGCGCCGCTCTGGGTGACGGTGGCGTTCCATGCCTGGGTGACGGTCTGGCCGGCACCGTAGGACCAGGTCAGCGCCCAGTTGGTGAGGGGGTCGCCGAGGTTGGTGATGGCGACCTCGGCGCCGAAGCCGCCGCCCCACTGCGACGACACGGTGTATTTCACCGAACAACCGGCGGCTGCCGCGCCGGCCGGCAGCGCCGCGACGACACCGGCCGAGGCCAGCAACGCGACACCGGCCGACACCAGGCCGACATGGGCCGCTCTGGATCTGGACATGGGGCTTCCTCCTGTGGTGGTGGCGGCTCGCGCATTCGCGGGGGCGATTGTGATGTGAGCGTTAACAGCCGCGTCAGGTATGTTACGGGAGCGCTCCCATGACCTCAACGATAGAAATATGTGAATGATCCCCGGAGGGTCAGGACGTGGTGCAGGGGGTGCCGTCGGCGGCGCAGGACTCCGGGGCGTCGTGCAGCGGGTCCGGGTCCCGGACGTCGAAGCGGATGGTGGTGGAGCCCGCGGGCGGCAGCTCGGAGCCGGTGAACGTGACCACGACGCCGTCCTGTGCCGCCTCCGCGCCGTTGACCGAGCCCACGGTGGCCCCGTCGCCGAGCGTCACGGTCACCGTCCACCCCGAGCGGGGGACCGGTCCGGGATTGCGCAGCACCACCTCGCCCCGGTAGCCGAAGACCCGGTCGGTGACGGTCTGGTACGTCGCGGTCAGCCCGACGGCGGCCACCGACGGCGTCGGACTCGGCGTACGGCTGGGGGAGCGCGACGGCGACGGCGAGGGGGAGGCGCTGCGGCGGGTGGCGCTCGGCGTGGGCCGGGCGGTGCTGGGTCGCGGCGACGCGGCGGGCGCGGTGGTGGGCAGGACCAGCGCCGGTGACGACGGCGGCGGGGCGGCCGGCGACGGCGGGGTGCCCCGGGTCGCCCACAGCGCCGCCCCGGCCGCGCCGGCGAGCAGCGTCACCGCGCCGGCGGCCAGCAGGACCCGCCGGCGGGAGCGACCGCGCTCGTCGCCGAGCAGACGGATCACCGGCAGCTCCGCGGTCAGCCCGCCCTCGGCGCGGCGCAGGTCCACCTCCTGGAACGCGAGCCAGTCGAGGATCGCCGGCAGCCGCCCGGTCAGCGCCCGCTCGTGCTGCTCGGCCCGCGCGTCGGCGTCCCAGTCGCCCTCCTCCAGCACCTCGCGGACGGAGAGCCGGGTGCCGTGCCCGCTGGGGGTGAGGTCGCAGGCCAGCCGGGTGGCCCGGTCGCCCTCCCGGCACCGCACCACCAGCCGTCGGGGCGCGCGCAGCTCGACCAGCTCCACCTCGGTGTCGGCGTCGTAGCCGGGCAGCGCCGCGGTCGCCAGTGTCCAGTGGTCGTCCCGCGGTGTGCTGTCGGCGAACCACTTGGCCAGCAGCGCCCGCTCGGTCAACGCCCGCCAGATCCGGGCGGGCTGGTGGAACAGGTCGACCTCGGTGGCGATCTCGATCACCCGGAGACTCTACGGCCCGCGTCGAGCGGCGGGCCGGCGCGGTCAGGTCACTCCGACTCGCCGTCGTGCCACCGGGCCCGCCAGGCGGCCTCGTTCTCCTCGGCGCTGGTCCGCTCCTGGTGCACCGCCCGGCGCAGGGCCACGCGGGCGTCCGCGAAGATCACCAGCTCGACCGCGACCAGCGCCAGGCAGATCGCGGTGAGCAGGCCGAGCGCGCCGAGCGCGGACAGGTGGCGGCCGATCGGCAGCGTGACCGCCAGCACGACCAGCGTGCCGACCCGGGTCCACGACAGCGTCCGCAGCGTGCGCCACTGGAACGCCATGTTGGCGGCCAGGTAGACCATCACGCCGACGAAGAGCAGCGGCGCCGCCGGCCCGTGGCCCCGCTCCGCCGCGCCGCCCACCGGGTCGGTGACGGTCCGGACCAGCTCCTCCGCGCCGAGCGCGAACAGGATCACCCCGGCGATCATGGGCAGGTAGAGATAGGCGTACGCGTCGCGCGCCATCGCCACCCGCGGCTGGCCCTGGGCGGCGTGCAAGGCGATCCGGGCGGCCGGCCCGATCATGTCGAAGTGGGCCCACCAGAGCGCGGCGGTGAACAGGATACCGAAGATCGCCGCCGGGATGGCCGGCCAGGTCACCGGCTTGCCGAGCAGGTTGCCGCCGACGCCGACCGAGATGACCGACTCGCCCAGCGCGATGATCAGGATCAGGTCGTAGCGCTCGGTCCAGTGCTCCGCCGAGGTGATCTTCCAGCCGTCGGTCCCGGCCAGCAGCCCGCTGCTGTACTGGATCACCACCACGGCGATCCACAGCGCGTCGCGCAGCCACGGCCCGGTCTCCGGGTCCACCTGCGGCGGCAGCAACGCGGCCACCAGCAGCAGGCAGGTGGAGAGCAGCACCTCGGGCAGGAACAGCCACACCTTGCGCCGGGCCGCCGGGTCGTCGCGGGTGGCGTACCAGTAGAGCGACGTGTGCACGATCCGGATGACCACGTAGCTGACCGTGACCAGGATCGGCCCGGCGGTGCCCTGGCGCAGGTCGCCGAACGCCTGCGGCAGGGCCAGCGCGAACGTGAACAACGCGACCATGCCGACCACCATGAGGATCGGCACGAAGCCCTCGCCCAGCCGGAGCCGGGCGGCCACCGCGCTGTGCACCACCCAGCACCACCAGAGCACGGCGAGTGCCAGCAGGGCGTGCAGCAGCTCCCGTACCGTTACGTTGGCGGCGGTGGCCCGCGTGATGATGAAGAACGACACCACGAAGACGAGGTCGAAGAAGATCTCGAACTTGTCGACCCGGGCGGCCGGGGCGACCCGCGCCGAGGGCCCGAGCCCCTTGCGCCACCGGTCGCCGCCCACCGGCCGAGTGTGTCAGCCCAGCTCGGCCGCCATGCGGGTTTCATCGAGCAGTCCCCCGGTCACGGGGGTGGCGTGGGCGAGCACGTCGCGCAGCACGTCGCGCAGCGGCGCGTCCGGGTGCTCGATCCACTGCTGGGCGGCGACCCGGAGCGTGGCCAGGAACGTGGCGGCCAGCACCCGCGCCCGCAGCGGCGCGTCGGCGCCGGTGAGTCGGCGGGTGATCTCGGCGGACAGCTCCCGCTCGATGGCCGTGTACGCGCCGACCTGGTGGGCCGCCAGGCTCGGGTGGCCGTGCAGTCGACGGCGTCGGCTCAGCCACGGCTCGGCCGGGTCGTCGTACCCCTCGTCGGTCTGGGCCAGGGCGGCCCGGGTCAGCGCGGCCCAGGGCGGCAGCTCGGTGGGCTGTGCCGCGACCAGTTCCAGCATCCGGCGCAGTCGCATCGTGTCGCCGTGGAAGAGCGCCTCCTCCTTGCCGGCGAAGTAGTTGGAGAATGTGCGCCGGGAGACGTTGGCGGCGTCGGCGATGGCCTCGACGGTGACCCGGTCCGGGCCGTGCTCGACGGCCAGCCGCAGGGCCGCCTCGTGCAGGGCCAGGCGGGTGGCCGCCTTCTTCCGCTCCCGCAGGCCGGTGCACTCGTCCATGCCGGCCAGCGTACGTGATCCTTTTCTCAACGGGCAAAGTTGCCTGATGGGCAATATTTGTTGATGATTGCTTGAGGCAACCAAGCGGCCACCCCATCCGACACCCCAGGAGGACGCGCGATGAGCGCACCCACCATGACGGCCGAGGCCGCGCCCATGAGCCGGCGGCAGACGCTGGAGGCGCTCAGCGGCCTGCTGCTGGTCCTCTTCGTGGCCATGTTGAGCAGCACCGTCGTCTCGACTGCCCTGCCGAAGATCATCGGCGCGCTCAACGGCTCGCAGACGCAGTACACCTGGGTGGTCACCGCCACCCTGCTCACCGCCACGGCCACCACCCCGATCTGGGGCAAGCTGGCCGACCTGTTCAGCAAGAAGCTGCTGATCCAGGTCGCCATCGTGGTCTTCCTGGTCGGCTCCGTCGCGGCCGGCTTCTCGCAGAGCGCCGGCCAGCTCATCGCCGCCCGGGCCTTCCAGGGCATCGGCGTCGGCGGCCTCCAGGCGCTGGTCCAGGTGGCCATCGCGGCGATGATCCCGCCGCGCGAACGCGGTCGGTACAACGGCTACCTGGGCGGCGTCATGGCGCTCGCCACGGTCGGCGGCCCGCTGCTCGGCGGCCTCATCGTCGACACCTCCTGGCTCGGCTGGCGCTGGTGCTTCTTCGTCGGCGTGCCGGTCGCGATCATCGCGCTGTTCCTGCTCCAGATCACGCTGAACCTGCCCACCGTGCGCCGGCAGAACGTCAAGATCGACTACTTGGGCGCCGCGCTGATCGCGGCCGGCGTCAGCGTGCTGCTGATCTGGATCTCCTTCGTCGACGACTCGTTCGCCTGGCTCTCCTGGCAGACCGCCGCCATGGTCGGCGGCACGGTGCTGCTGCTGGCGCTCGCCGTCCGGGTCGAGGCGCGGGCCGCCGAGCCGGTGGTGCCGCTGCACATCGTCCGCGAGCGCACCACCGCGCTGGCCATCCTGGGCAGCCTCGCGGTCGGCATGGCCATGTTCGGTGGCGCGGTCTTCCTCGGCCAGTACTTCCAGATCGGCCGCGGCTACAGCCCGACCGAGGCCGGCCTGCTCACCATCCCGATGATGGCCGGCGTGCTGATCTCCTCGATCGTGGCCGGCCGGATGATCACCACCAGCGGGAAGATCAAGCCGTACATCGTGTTCGGGGCGATCCTGCTGGTCGCCGGGTTCGCGCTGCTCGGCACCATCGACCACGAGACCTCGCTGGTCATCGTCGGGGTGGCCATGTTCGTCGTCGGCGTCGGCGTCGGCATGACCATGCAGAACCTGGTGCTCGCGGTGCAGAACACGGTGGCGCTCAAGGACATCGGCGCGGCCAGCGCCAGCGTGGCCTTCTTCCGGTCGCTCGGCGGCACCATCGGCGTCTCGGTGCTCGGCGCGGTCCTGGCCCGGCGGGTCACCGACCGGATCACCCACGACCTCGCCGCGGCCGGCATCCCCACCACCGGCGGTGGCGGCAGCACGCTCAACCTGGACGCGCTGCCCGAGCCGGTACGCCAGATCGTCCGCGCCGCGTACGGGGACGCGACCGGGCACATCTTCCTCATCTCGGCCGCGATCGCGGTGGTCGGTGTCGTGGCGGCGCTCTTGCTGCGCCCGGTTACCCTGCGCTCCAGCCTCGACCTGCCGGACCCCGGCCGTTCGGTGGCGGTGGGTGCCGACGCGGTCGACGGAGCGCCCGCGTTCGACGGGGTGGACACCGACCCGGCCGGCCGGGAGGAACACGCCCGCCGCTGAGCCGGTAACCCCAGGGCCGTCGCCGACCCCGGCGGCGGCCCTGGTCCGTGCCGGCCGGCCGGCCGGACCCAGGCGAAGGAGGAGCATGGACACCAGGCGAGGCGCGTCCCGGCCCGGTGGCGCGCTGCGCCGGGCGGCCCGTGAACTGACGCTTGTCGCGGTGCTCTTCCTCGCCTACAAGGCGGGCCGGCAACTGGTCGCCGGACGGGCCGGCACGGCGCTGGCCAACGGGGAGCGGATCTGGTGGCTGGAACGGCTGTTGCACCTGCCCGACGAGGCGCTCGTGCAGGCGCCGCTGCTGGCGCACGAGCTGCCGGTACGGCTGGCCAACAGCTACTACGCGTACGTGCACTTCCCGGCCACCGTGCTCTGCCTGGTCTGGCTCTACCTGCGCCGGCCGGCCCACTACCTGCGGCTGCGGCGGGCGCTCGCGGCGCTCACCGGCGCGGCGATGGTGCTGCACGTCTGTGTCCCGCTCGCGCCGCCGCGACTGACCGCGCTCACCGGCCTGATCGACACCGGCCGCCGGTACGGCCCCAGCGTCTACGGTCCGCCCGACGCCGACCAGCTCAGCAACCAGTACGCGGCCATGCCCTCGCTGCACGTGGGTTGGGCGCTGGCGGTGGCGCTGGCCCTGGTGGCGGTCACCGCCGGGCGGTGGCGCTGGCTCTGGCTGGCGCACCCGCTGGTCACCACGGTCGTGGTCGTCGGCACCGGCAACCACTACTGGCTCGACGGGGTCGTCGCGGTGGCGCTGCTCGGACTGATCCTGGCCGCGCTGCCCCGACCGGCCACGGTGGACCGCCGGCCCGTCCCGCCGGTGGTGGGGCCATCCCGCCCGCACGTGGTGCCGCCGCCACGCCGCGCCGGCCGCCGCCGGACCACGAAGGTCCCGACGGCGGCCGACGTCCGACTCCGCCCACCCGGCCGGGGCTGACCCCGGCTCGGGGAGCGGCCCGCCGGCTCAGGGCCGGACGGTGCAGACCGTGCCGTTGAGCCGGAACACGCCGGGCGGCACGTTCGGCCCGCTGTACGCCCCGACGAACCCGACGCTGGTGCTTCCACCGTCGGCGGCCAGTCGGCGGTTGTCGGTGGTCGGGGTCACCCGGACCTCCGTGCCGGTCTGCGTCCAGGTGGCGTTCCAGCCGCTGCTCACCTGCTGCCAGCCGGTGGGCCAGGTCCAGCTCAGCGTCCAGCCGTCGACCGGGTCCGGGCCGGTGTTGACCACCTCGACGGTCGCCACGTAGCCGTTGCCCCAGTCGGTGTCGTTGTGGAAGCGGACCGCGCAGCCGCTGTCGGCCGGGCTGCCGGTGGCGAACGTCAGCGGCGGGGACGACCAGGACACCCGGCCGGCGGTGTCCCGGGCCAGCACGTTGACCATGTAGCGGGTGCCCGGTTCGAGGTTGCGCACCGTGAACGAGGTGCCGGCGGTTTCGCCGAGCTGCTCGCTGACGGCGCCGTACTGCCGGTACACCTCGTACTTCGCGATCGGCGCGGCGCCCACGGCGGCGGCCGGCCAGGAGATGGTCGCGGCGCGGTCGGTCACCGCGCCCGCGGTCGGCCGGCCCGGCGCGCCCGGCCGCCCGGCGGAGCTGCCGGCCGGTCGGAGCACGAGCGTGGTCAGCGAGTACGGCGGCAGCGTGCGGGTGGTGGCGCTGCCGGAGCGGTCGGTGGTCACGCCGCTCGCGCCGTTGGCCAGCGTGTGCACGGTCGGCGCCTCGTCCGCCGGGGTGAAGCCGGCGTAGTCGACCGCCACCGGGTACGCGGTGTCCGGGTCCTTGTTGAGCAGCAGCACCGCGAGGCTGCCGTCCGGCCGACGCACCGCGTGCGCGCTGACCAGCGGCTGGTCGGTGCCGGCGCGGACGAACTGGTCACCGGGACGGGCGAACGTGTTCATCATGGACAGCGCGTGGTACGGCGCGAACGGCGTGTTGAACGGCGGCTCGCAGACCTCGCCGTCGCCTGTGCAGCCGCCGCTGGAGAGCAGCCCGAAGTCGCCGTAGTCGGTCTGGCCGGCGACCTCGGAGACGGTGCCGATGCCGTTGTGCACGTTCCACCACTGCACGGTGAAGACACCCTGCTCCAGCAGGCCGCTGTAGGCGTCGGCGAGGAACAGCGCGCCGGGCTGGGTGGTGCGGCCGGCGTCGACGTTCAGCTCGGTGAGGCTGATCCCGATCCGGTCGGCGTTCGCGCCGGCGTACCTGTCGATCTGCTGGCGCAGCAGCCAGGTGGCGTCGGAGATCTGGTTGGTCCGGGTCAGCGACTCGGCGGCGGTGCCGCCCGGGTACCAGTGCACGTCCACGAAGTCGATCTTCGGGCCGGCGAGCGAGAGCACGGTCCGGTTCCACGGACCCGGGTCGCCGCTGGCGGTGATGCCGTCCGGCCAGTTGCCGGGCATGGTGAGCACCGCGCCGACCTTGACGCTCGGGTCGACCGCCTTCATCGCGTCGGCGTACTCGATCACCAGCTTGGCGTACTGGGTGGCGCTCTTGTCGGCGTGGTCGTCGGCCTCCCAGGCCGAACCGTAGAGGCCGTTGCCGTAGTTCTCGTTGCCGACGGTCCACCACTTCGCGCCGTAGCCCTTGGTGACGTTGGCGTACCGCACCCAGTCGGCCGCCTCGGCCGGCGTGCCGGTGCCGTAGTTGGCGATGATCATCGGTTGCGCGCCGACCCGACGGGCCGCCGCCATGAACGTGTCGAAGTCGGTGTCCGGCGCGACGTAGCCGCCGGGCGCGGTGTGCGTCTTCCAGTGGTAGATGTCGGCGTACGAGCCGCCGGGGTAGCGCAGCATCCGTACGCCGGCGGCCTTGAGCAGGTCGGACGTCTCGGTGCTGCCGAGCTTCGCGTCCCAGATGGCGTGGTTGACGCCGAGCGCGGTGTCCGGCACGGTGGCCAGCCCGGCGCGGGCGTTCACGGTCACCGCGACCGGCTCGGCGGCGGCCTCGGCGGCGGGTGGTCCGACGGTGGCGAGCGCGGTGGTGACGAGCAGCAGGCTCGCCGCGTACGCGGTCCACCGGCGTGGGCGGGGCAGGGATCTCCTCATGCGGGTGTCCTTCGAGAGGCGGGTTCTCCCGGATCGGTGCCGCCGTCCTCCCGGATGCCTGCCAGCGTCCGGGTGCCCAGGGACGACGATCGGCTCCGCGCGCTGATCAGAATTCCACGCGTGGCGCGCTCGACTCAAGGCTTAATTTATAGAAAGGAGTCTTTACTGTTAACAAGGTTTAATTTATGTTCGTGATATCTCCCGTTCACCCGAAGGAGTTGCCACGATGCGCCGAAGAATCACACTTCCGCTGCTCAGCGCCGGTGCCGTCACCGCGGCCCTGGCGCTCGCCGCGCCCGCCCAGGCCCACGGCTACGTCTCCTCGCCACCCAGCCGGCAGGCGCTCTGCGCGCAGAACCGGGTGCCCGACTGCGGCCAGATCCGGTACGAGCCGCAGAGCGTCGAGGGGCCCAAGGGCCTGAAGAGCTGCCACGCCGGGATCGCCCAGTTCGCGGTGCTCAACGACGACAGCCGCAACTGGCCGGCCACCACGGTCGGCAGCACCGCCACGTTCACCTGGGTCAACACCGCCCGGCACGCCACCGCCAACTGGGAGTACTGGATCGGCAACACCCGGGTCGCGGTGGTCGACGGCGGTGGCCGGCAACCCGACGCCACCGTCTCGCACACCGTCAACCTGGGCAGCTTCTCCGGCCGGCAGAAGCTGCTCGCGGTCTGGAACATCGCCGACACCGCGAACGCGTTCTACGCCTGCGTGGACCTCCAGATCGGCGGCGGGGGCGGCAGTCCGACCCCCACCCCGTCGCCGACCCCGTCACCCACCCGGACCGCCGCGCCGTCACCGACGCCCGCCCCGACCAGCTCGCCGGTGCCGGGCGGCACCTGGACCGCCGGCCGTGCGTACCAGGTCGGCGACACGGTCACCTACGACGGCCGCAGCTACCGCTGCCGCCAGGCCCACACCGCGATCGCCGGCTGGGAACCCCCCAACGTCCCCGCCCTCTGGCAGCAGCTCTGACCCCGCTCACCCCTCACCCCCACCCCGCTCCGGCTCGCACTTTCTCGGAAAAAGTGGCCATGCCCCGCGAAATGACCACTCTTTCCGTGAATCAGCGGGGTGGGGGGAGGGGTGGGGGAGAGGGCGTCTTGATTGGAGGAACGGATGCGTCGAGGTGTGGTGATGGTGGTGCTGGTCGGGGTGCTCGGTGTGGGCGGGTGCGGTGGTGGGGCGGTGGCGCCCGTGGCGTCCCGGTCCGGGCCGGTCGTCGACGGCGCCGCCAGCGGCATCGACGCGCTCTTCCTGGCCATGATGGTGGCGCACACCGGGCAGACGCTGGAGATCGTCGGCGTCGGCCTCGACCGGGCCACCGACCCGCGGGTGCGAACGTTGATCGCCGCGATCCGGGCCACCGAGACCGACGAGCTGGCCACCATGCGCCGCTGGCTGCGCGAGGCCGGCCCGTCGGCCGCGGCCGCCGCCACGCGGCACGACCACTCCGGGCACAGCGACGCCGCCGCCGGGCTGACCCGGCTGCGGGCCGCCCGGGCCGCCGACGTCGACCGGGTGCTGCTCGACGTGCTCTCCCGGCACCAGCGCACCGCCGCCGCGCTGGCCCACGCCCAGGTCACGGCCGCCACCAGTGCACGGGTACGCGACCTCGCCACCCGTATCGACCGCTCCCGCACGGCCGAGATCGCCCTGATGGCGGATTTGTCCCCGGCGTGACGCGGCCGTCGACAGTGGAGCGCCGGCACCGCGGGAGCGGCCGGTGTGTCGGTGCCGCGGCCGGCAAGGTGGCACGCCGCTTCCCGGCGTCGGAACTCCGACATCGGATCCGTGTCGACGCCGCGCCGTAAACATGACGTTCGTCACGGTGACGGACGGGTCCCGGACCGTCGAGAGGCGTCGACCTGAGCGGCGAATCCGGGCGTAAGGGTGCTTACGGTGCGGCTTCTCGGAGGCGAGCGGGGCGGAACCCGGGCGGCGTCCGGGGTGACGGGCGGGTTCCGGAAGCACGGCCGTTCGCCTCTTGGCAAAACCGGCCGCACGATGTCGCACTCCGTGACTAGGCTTCCGTGCCGGACGTCGCCCACCGCACGTCCGCCCGCGCGCCCCACGGCGCGCGGCATCGCCACCGCATCGAGCCGAACCGGAACCCAGGAGACTGTCTGTGACCCAGCAATCCGTAGCGACATCGAACAAACTCGACGCCGCGGTGCTCAAGGTGGCCGGTGTCGTCGTGCTCGGCGCCGTCATGTCGATCCTCGACGTGACCGTCGTCAGCGTGGCCATCCCCACGTTCCAGCGCGAGTTCGACGCCTCCTACGCGCGCGTCGCCTGGACCATGACCGCCTACACCCTCGCCCTTGCCACGGTGATCCCGCTCAGCGGCTGGGCCGCGGACCGGTTCGGCACCAAACGGCTCTACATGGTGGCGCTGGCGCTGTTCACCATCGGCTCCGGGCTCTGCGCCACGGCCGACTCCATCGGCGAGCTGATCGCCTGGCGGGTGGTCCAGGGCCTCGGCGGCGGCATGCTCATGCCGCTCGGCATGACGATCATGACCCGGGCCGCGGGTCCGCACCGGATCGGCCGGTTGATGGCCGTGCTCGGCATCCCGATGCTGCTCGGCCCGATCGGTGGCCCGATCCTCGGCGGCTGGCTGATCGACACCGCGAGCTGGCACTGGATCTTCCTGATCAACGTGCCGATCGGCGTGGTCGCGCTCGTCTACGCCCAGCTCGCCCTGCCGAAGGACGCCCCCGAGCCCTCGGAGTCCTTCGACTTCCTCGGCATGCTGATGCTCTCGCCGGGCCTGGCCCTGTTCCTCTACGGCGTCTCCTCGCTGCCGGAGGCCGGCACGGTCACCGACCCCGAGGTCTGGCTGCCCATGGCGGCCGGCGCCGCGCTCGTGGTCGCGTTCGTCCGCTACTCGTTCCGGCCCCAGCACCCGCTGCTCGACCTGCGGCTGTTCCGCAACCGCAACCTGACCGTCGCCGCGCTGACCCTGGTCGTCTTCATCATCGCGTTCATGGGCGCGGGCCTGCTGTTCCCGAGCTACTTCCTCCAGATCCGGGGCGAGAGCACGCTCAACGCCGGCCTGCTGATGGCCCCGCAGGGCATCGGCGCGATGCTCACCATGCCGATCGGCGGCATGCTCGCCGACCGGGTGCCGATCGGCCGGACGGCGCCCTTCTCGCTGGTGCTCATCGCGGCCGGGTTCTTCACCTTCACCCAGGTCGGCACCGACACGTCCTACCTGCTGCTCTGCGGCTCGCTGTTCGTGATGGGCCTCGGCATGGGCGGCACCATGATGCCGATCATGACCTCGGCGCTGAAGACGCTGAACGCGGCCGAGGTGGCCCGCGGCTCGACGCTCGTCAACATCCTCCAGCAGATCGCCGGGTCGGTGGGCGCCGCGACGATGTCGGTGATTCTCACCAGCGAGCTGAACGGCTCCCGGCCGATCCCCGGCGTGACCGATCCGGGCACCGGCGCGCCGGTCACCGAGGCCCAGCTCGCCATCGCGGTGCAGCAGCAGCCCGAGCTGGCGCAGCAGTTCCCGGTGCCGCCGTCGCTGATCGAGCGCGGGCTCGACTTCGCGGCCAGCTCGTTCGCCACCACGTTCTGGGTCGCCTTCGGGCTGGCGGTGCTCACCTTCGTCCCGGCCGCCTTCCTGCCGCGCCGGCGGGAGCCGTCGCACCTGCTGGACGGCGAGTCGGGCGAGGAGCAGCGCCCGACGCCGGTGCCGATGCACTGATCCGCCCTGTCCCGTGGGGGCCGACCGCCGACGGCGGTCGGCCCCCACGGCTCTTCCGGCGGGGCGAATTCCGATCCCCGTCGGCGGCCGGGCGACGCGGACGGCTCTTCCGGCGGGCGAATTCCGATCCCCGTGGGTGGCCGGGCAGCGCGGACGGCGCTTCCGGTGGCCGATGCCGGATCCGCCACCGGCGGGCCGGGCAGCACCTAGGCTCGAACCGGGAGAGCCGGGGGAGAGGCGGGCGGGGTGAGCGCAGGCGGCGGGGACCGGTCGGCGCGGCGGCGTACGCGGCTGCTGCTCGCGGGCCTGCTGGCCGTGGTCGGGCTGATCCTGCTGCTGCTCGGTCTCACCGTCGCCAACGGCACGGTCGCCGGGGTCGAGGTGGTGCTCGCGCTGGCGCTCCTGGTGGCCAGCTACGCCATCCAGCGCGTCGCCCGCCGGGAGATCGTGTACCGCGACGAGCGGCGGCGCTGACCGGCGCGCCGGTCCGACCCCGCTAGGCTGGTTGACGTGGATCAGGAAGACCGGATCGCGCTGTTCCTCGACTACGAGAACCTGGCGCTGGGTGTACGAGACCATCACGGCGGTCGGCCGTTCGACCTTCGTCCGATCGCCGACGCCCTGGCCGAACGCGGCCGGGTGGTGGTGCGCCGGGCGTACGCCGACTGGTCGTACTTCGACGAGGACCGGCGGATGCTGACCCGGTCGCACGTCGAGCTGATCGAGATCCCGCAGCGGATGGGCTTCTCCCGCAAGAACGCGGCCGACATCAAGATGGCCGTGGACGCGGTCGAGTTGGCCTTCGAGCGGGGCTACATCTCGACGTTCGTGATCTGCACCGGGGACAGCGACTTCACCCCGCTCGTGCACAAGCTGCGGGAGCTGAACAAGCGGGTGATCGGCGTCGGGGTGGAGAAGTCGACCTCCGCGTTGCTGCCGCCGGCCTGCGACGAGTTCCTCTACTACGACCGCCTCGAAGGGGTGGACGTGCCGCCGCCCGCCGCCCGCCGGACCCGTCCCACCCGGTCGTCGGGGCCGTCGGTGGCCGAGCCGGCGCCCGAACCCGCGGCGGAGATCGCGCCGACCGAGGAGGAGTCGCCGCGCGACGTCGACACGCTCGCCGTCCTGCTCGTGCAGACCGTGGCCGGCATGCAGGGCAGCTCCAGCGGCGAGGTGACCGCCTCCGGCCTGAAGCGCGCGCTGCTCCGCAAGGACCCCACGTTCAGCGAGTCCGACTACGGCTTCCGTACCTTCGGGGAGCTGCTGCGGCACCTGGCCGGGTCGAACGTGGTGGAGCTGGCCGCCGGCCCGGCCAAGGGCGACCCGGAGGTGTCGCTGCCCGAGCGGGGCGACCGGGAGGTCGCGTTCGGGCTGCTCCGGTCCGTGGTGGTGGACCTCGCCGGCGAGGCCGGCGCGGTGGCGCTCTCCGGCCTGAAGGACCAGCTCCGGCGCGCCCGGCCGGACTTCAGCGAGAAGAAGCTCGGCTACCGCAGCTTCCTCCAGTTCTGCAAGGCGGCTGCCACCGATAGGGTGGTGGAGCTGCGGTGGAGCCCGGACGACGGCGACTACCTGCTCACCCCGCAGCCCTCCTGAGCGCGGTCGTCGCCGTGCCGCACATCGTCCAGTTGCTGGCCTCGCCGGTGCACCGTTACGTGGGCCGGCCGGCGGACGGCCCGGCCCCGGCGCCTCCCGGTGAACTGGTCGACCAGGTGCGGCTCCGCGCCGGGCTGGGCATCGTCGGGGACCGCTACTTCGGTCGGCCGGCGCACCGCGCCGCCAGCGTCACGCTGATCGCGCGGGAGTCGCTGCCGGCCGGCGCCGATCTCACCCAGCTCCGGCGCAACGTGCTGACCAGCGGCATCGCGGTGGACGAGCTGGTCGGGCGGGTGCTCACCCTGGACTCCGGCGACGGGCCGGTCAGCCTGCGGGTGCACCGGGCCGCGCCGCCGTGCGCCTGGCTGGACGTGGTGGTCGCGCCCGGCACCTGGAAGGCGCTGCGCGGCCGGGGCGGTGTCCGCTGCGCCCCGCTCACCGACGGCGTCCTGCGGGTCGGCCCGGTCTCCGTCTCCGTCGCCGACTGATCGCCGGCGCTCGGGAACTTTTCCCGTCCTCCGGCCGACCAATGTCGGGCCACCCCGATCGTCGCGGTCGGTGGCCAGGTGACGGAGAGGACGCCAGGAATGAACCGAGCGAGCCCCGCATCCGTACCGTCCGGCATGACCGGGCTGGGCCCGGGATGAGCCCGGACGCCGACGACGATCAGGTGACCCGGTGGGCGCACCGGGCCGGCCGGGGTGACCAGCAGGCCGCCGCCGCGTTCGTCCGCGCGCTCCAGGGACCGGTGTGGCGGTTCCTGGTCCACCTGGCCGGGCCGGCCGACGCCGAGGATCTCGCCCAGGAGACGTTCCTGCGCGCGCTGCGCAGCCTGCCCGGGTTCGCCGGCCGCTCCTCGGCCCGGACCTGGATCTTCACCATCGCCCGCCGGGTGGCCGTGGACCACGTACGGGCCGCGACCGTCCGCCCCCGGGTGGCCGCGCTGCCCGACTGGCAGACCGCCGCCGAGGCGGCCGGGGCGGTGACCGCCGGCGGGGACGACGGGGTGGCGCTGCGCGGACTCATCGCCGGGCTCGCCCCGGACCGCCGGGAGGCGTTCGTGGCCACCCAGGTGCTCGGCCTCTCCTACGCCGAGGCGGCCGAGGTGTGCGGCTGCCCGGTCGGCACGATCCGGTCTCGGGTCGCCCGCGCCCGCGAGGACCTGGTCGCCGCCTGGGCCGGGGACGCCCGCGGTCGCCGCGCCCGCTGAGCCACCCGGGCGACGACAGGCCGAACGCGGTGGCGCCGGCCGGCCCGGGTGGCCGGCCGGGCGCTCGCGGATCGGCGGCACGCGGGCCAGCGTTGGGTACGGCCCGCGTTGGGGTACGGCGGGCCGCTCGCGGGTCAGGCGGCGCGGCGGTCGCGGGCCTGCGCGGGGTACGGGCCGGGTGGCACCAGCCGCAGCGGCGTCGGCGCGGCCGGCTCCTCGGCACGCAGCGTCCAGCGCGAGCCGGTCGACCGACCCTGTCCGGGCGGTGTGTCCCCGGGACGCCACCAGGGCCGGGACAGCACCAGCATCACCGCCCAGCCGACCAGCAGGAAGCCGTGGCTGACCAGCCGGGTCATCGCCACCTGCCCGGTGATCAGGTCGTTCACCGACAGCAGCACCAGCGTGGCGACGAACGCGCTGAGCATCGGCAACAGGCCGGACGGGGTGGACCGGCGCACCGCCACGTAGAGGAAGCCGGCGCCCACCGCCACGTTCCACGCCGCCGACTCGTGCCACAGGTGCTGGCCGGAGGCGTGCGCGTGGGCGACCACCGCCTCCCGGCCGATCTGCGCCAGGCCCAGCACCAACTGCACCGCGCCGAGCAGACCGAGCGCCGCGCGGAGCCCGAGCGCCACCCGCCGGCGTCGGCTCGGCCGGGGCGGCGGCGCGGCGGCCAGCACGGACGCCACCAGATCGGGCACCTGCGGGGCGAGCTGGGTACGGGCCCGGCGGGTGACCGCCGCCGCGGAGTCGAACCAGCCCCGGCAGCCGGCGCAGCCGGCCAGGTGGGCCTCGGCCGCCTCGCTCTCCGATCGGGACGCCTCACCGTCCAGCTGGGCCGACAGGATCTCCCGCCACTGCTCACACGCCATGTAGGGATAGTCGTCCGGGTCGCCCGCCTGGTTCCCGGCGGGGTCCCGATCCGGTACGCGACTACCGAGGGTGGGCGCGGGTATGCGGCCCGGAACGGCGCCGGGGGAGGGAGCGAGGTGACACGCCCGTTCGTGAACTGGTCCGGGAGCCTCTCGTTCACCCCGGCGGAATGGGCCGAACCGGCCGACGAGGACGAGGTCAGCGCGCTGGTGCGCCGGGCCCGGGAGACCGGCACGACGGTCCGGCCGGTCGGCTCGGGGCACTCGTCCAGCCCGTTGGTGCGTACCGACGGGATCCTGCTCGGGCTGAACCGGCTCGCCGGGGTGCTCTCCGACGACGGGCAACGCGCCACCGCCTGGGCCGGCACCACGCTCCGGGCGCTCGGCGAGGGGCTCTACGACGCCGGGCTCGCGATGGACAACCTGGGCGACGTCGACTACCAGTCGATCGCCGGGGCGACCGCCACCGGCACCCACGGCACCGGGCTGGGTTTCGGGAACCTGAGCACCCAGCTCACCGGCGTACGCCTGGTCACCGGCACCGGGGAGACGCTGGACGTCACCGCGGACCGGGACCCGGAGTTGCTGCCGGCCGTCGCGCTCTCCCTCGGCGCGCTCGGCGTGGTCACCCGGGTCACGCTCGACGTGCAGCCGCGCTACGAGCTGCACCGGCGTTCCTGGTGCGCGCACCTCGACTGGACGCTGGACCACCTCGCCGAACTCCAGCACACCAACCGCAACATGGACTTCTACTGGTACCCGCGCAGCGACCGGACGCAGATCCGGGTGATCAACCGGGTCGACGGGGCGCACCACCTGTCGACGTCCCGTACGCCGGGCGGCGAGCCGCGGCAGAGCCAGGTCGGGCCGACCCACCGCACCATTCCCCGACACCGGGAGCTGCGCTTCGAGGAGATCGAGTACATGCTGCCGTCGGAGGCGTTCGCGGTCTGCTTCGCGGAGGTACGCCGCCGGATCCGCGACCGGCACCGGCGGGTGGCCGGCTGGCGGGTGCTGGTGCGCACCGTCGCGCCGGACGACATCTGGCTCAGCAACGCCTACGGCCGGCCCACCACCACGATCGCCTGCCTCCAGAACGCCTCGCTGCCGTACGAGGAGTACTTCCGGGACATGGAGGCCGTCTTCCGGCACCACGGCGGACGACCGCACTGGGGCAAGAAGCACTGGCTCGACGCGCGGGAGCTGCGTCCCCTCTATCCCCGGTGGGACGACTTCCAGGCGGTGCGGCGTCGGCTCGACCCGGACGGGGTGTTCCTCACCCCGGACCTGGCCCGACTGCTGGCGGCACCGTGACCGGGCCGATCGGCGCCCGGTTCTGGGTGGTGCCCGGCGGGCACGTGCCGTTTCCCGCGCACGGCGCGGAGCCGGCGTTCACCGGCTTCGACCAGCTCTGCGTGCTCAACGCCGGCGACGACGACGCCGAGCTGACGCTCGACTTCTACTACGAGGACGCCGAGCCGGTGGGGCCCTACCGGCTGCCGGTCGCCGCCCGCCGGATCCGTCACGTGCGGGTCAACGACCTGATCGACCCCGAGGCGGTCCGGCTGGACCGCCCGTACGGCTGCGTGCTGCGGTCCCCGGTGCCGGTGGTGGTGCAGTTCCTGCGCCAGGACACCCGGCTGCCGGGGGTGCTGGCGCTGACCGGCACGATGGCGTACCCGGCGGGCGGTTCGACGGGGTGACGGCGGGTACCCCGGCGCATGCGGGCAGTCGGCGACCGGGTGCGCCGGGCCGGACGGGCCGGTGTGGAGCGGCTGCGCACGTACCTCATCGTGGCGGTGCAGGCGGGTCTGGCCGCGGCGCTGGCCTGGCTGGTCGCGCGCGAGGTGCTCGGCAACCCGGATCCGACGTTCGCGCCGGCCGCGGCGGTCGGTGTCATCGCCGCCGCGCTGGGCGGGCGCACCCGGCGCACCGTGGAGCTGGTCGTCGGCGTGGTCCTCGGCATCGTCGTCGGGGACGTGCTGATCCACCTGCTGGGCACCGGGCCGTGGCAGACCGGCGTGATCGTGTTCCTGGCGGTCGGCGGCGCGGTGCTGGTGCGTGGCACCGGCGCGCTCGTCACCCAGGCCGGCGGTACGGCCGTGCTGGTCGCCACGCTCACCCCGGTCTCGCCCGACCTGGAACTGCCCCGGACCGTCAACGCGCTGGTCGGTGGCATCGTCGGCCTGCTGGTGGTGCTGGTGCTCGCGCCGCTGAACCCGCTGCGCACGGTACGCCGGGTCGCCGACTCGGCGCTCGACACGTTCGCCCGGGAGATGACCGCCTCGGCGGAGGCGCTGGCCGACGGCGACGTGCGGGCCGCCGACGCGGTGCTGGCCCGGATGCGCGCCGTCGAGCCGGAACTGGACCGGATCGACGAGGTGGTGGCCGCCGCCGACGAGGTGGTCCGGTTCTCCCCGGTGCGCTGGCGACGGCGGCGGGCGCTGACCGCGTACCGGCGCGGCGCCGAACACCTGGACCGGGCGTTCCGCAACAGCCGGGCGCTGGTCCGTCGTGTTGGCACCGTGCTGCGCGACGACGAGCCGGTGCCGGCCGACCTGCCGGCGGCGCTGGAGCACTTCGGCGCGGCGATCCGGTTGCTGCACCGGGAGTTCCTGGCCGCCCGGGAGCCGGTCGCCGCCCGGGACCGGGTGTTGCGGGCGGTCCGTGACGCGGGCGCGGCGTGCCGGCAGGACATCGGCTTCTCCGGCACCATCGTGGTGTCGCAGCTCCGGACCGCCGCCAACGACGTGCTCCGCGCCACCGGCGTCCCACCGGACGAGGCACGTCGCCTGGTCCGCCGGGCCGCGGCGGCCCGGTGACGCCGCGGGCCGCCCCACCGCGCTACCGGCGTACGGGGTGGTGCGGCTGCCACTGTCGGTGGGGCACCTGGAGAGCCAACTCGGCGGCGACGTGGTCGACAAGGACGACGAGGTGGCTACGCTTCAGGCGAGGTGGGAGAGCGTGCGGAACGAAGCTCTGCCGCGCCGGCAGTCCATCGGTCCACTGAAGGAAGTAGAGAACCAGCATGGACCTGAGTAACGCCCGGTGGCGGACGTCCACCCGTAGCGGAGCGAGCGGCGGCAACTGCGTCGAGGTGGCCGGCGACCTTCCCGGCGTGGTCGGGGTGCGCGACTCGAAGGACCCGTCCGGCCCGGCGCTCGTCTTCAGCCCGGCGACCTGGCGCTCATTCGTCGCCCAACTCCTCGAAGGCGTCGAGCCGCCCCGCAGGAGGTGTGAGAAGGGGCCCCTTCTCGACCGGAGACGTTAAAAAGGGGCCCCTGCTTACACCTCACCGAGGGCGATGAGTTCGGCGAGGGGCACCGGTCTACCTCCCCGACCGAGATGACCAGACGACCGGAG
Organism: Micromonospora sp. NPDC049201; assembly: GCF_055586805.1. Lineage (NCBI taxonomy): Bacteria > Bacillati > Actinomycetota > Actinomycetes > Micromonosporales > Micromonosporaceae > Micromonospora > Micromonospora sp. NPDC049201. The sequence goes on from NZ_JBVJHM010000005.1 coordinate 19,354, forward strand.
CACGGGCCATGGGACTGATCCACATCGAGCTGTTCGCCACCCTCGACCTCGTCGGGCAGTCGCCCGGCGGTCCCGAGGAGGACCCGGTGGGGTTCCCGTTCGGCGGTTGGCAGGCGCCGCTGCTGGACGAGACCACCGGCGCGCAGGTGACGGCCGCGTACCAGGGCACGGACGCGCTGTTGCTCGGCCGGCGGACGTACGACATCTTCGCCGCCTACTGGCCGCACCAGGAGGGCGGCGAGGACAACGAGATCGCCACCCTGTTCAACCGCGTCCCGAAGTACGTGGCCTCCCGTGGCCGGCCCGACCTGTCGTGGCAGGGGTCCACGGTGCTCGGCCCGGACCTGGCGACGGCGGTACGCGAGGTCCGGGACCGGCACGAGCACGTGAAGGTGGTCGGCAGCCTGAACCTGGTGCAGACGCTGCTGCGCGAGAAGCTGTTCGACCGGATCGACCTCTGGGTGCACCCGATCGTGCTGGGCGTCGGCAAGAGGGTGTTCGACGGCGGCGCGGTGCCCACCAACGTCACGCTCCTCGAACCGCCGGTCGCCAACCGGAAGGGCACCGTCTACCTGCGCTACGGGCTCGCCGACGGCACGCCGGGCACCGGGGACATGACCGCGTCCGACCGCGACGGCTGAGACCGCCCGGGTATCACCGTGCCCGGCGTCGCCCGGCCGGATCTCGTAGGCTCCCACGGTGGACAGCAGTCGAGAGCCGATCATGGCGCACATGCTGGAGGCGGCCGAGAACGCCTCACCGGTCGAGGCGGTCGAGGCGGTCACCCGGGAACTCGGGGCGGCGCTGGGCGCCCGTAGCGTCACGTTCCTGATCGCGGACCTCAGCGGCCGGGCGCTGGTCCGACTGGCCCATGTGCCGCTGGTCGGGGCCGGCGAGGAACGCCGGGACGGCCAGGAGGTCGCCACCGTGACGCCGTTCGACGGCGGGCCCGCCGAGCAGGCACTGCGCACCCAGACGGTGCGAACCGTCGCGCAGCCCGGCGGGTGGGCGGTGCTGGCGCCGGTGACCGATCGTGGTGAGGCGATCGGGCTGCTCGAAATGGTCCTGCCGGACGAGCCGGCCCCGCCCGTCCTGGCGGAGATCGCCCGCACCGCGCACGTGCTGGCGTTTGTGGTGATCGCCAACCGCCGGTACACCGACCTGTTCGAGTGGGGGCAACGCACCACCCCGTTCACGCTGTCCGGCGAGATTCAACGCCGCCTGCTTCCCGCCTCGTTCACCTGCGAGGCGAGCGGGTTCACGCTGTCCGGCTGGCTGGAGCCGGCGGCGAGCATCGGCGGGGACACCTTCGACTACAGCGTGGCCCGAGACATGCTGCACTTCAGCGTCACCGACGCGATGGGCCACGGGGTGACCAGCGCGCTGACGGCCACGCTGGGCGTCGGTAGCCTGCGCAACAGTCGGCGTCGTGGGGTCGGCCTGGTGGAGCAGGCGGTCGCCGCGAACACCGAGGTGGCCGACCACGCCACCGTGCGGGGCAGTTACCTCACCGCGGTCCTCGGCCGCCTCGACCTGCGTACCGGGGTGTGCGCGCTGCTGAACGCGGGGCACGTGCCGCCGTTGCTGGTGCGCGACGGGGAGACCCGGACGCTCGTGTCGCCCGCCAACTTCCCCCTGGGCATGTTCCCGGAGGCCGACTATCACGCCGGCGAGGTCGCGCTGGAGCCCGGCGACCGTCTGGTGGTGGTCACCGACGGCATGCGGGAGCGCCACGCGGCCGGCCTGGACCTACCGGCCATCCTGCGGTCGCTAACCGAGCTGCACCCGCGCGAGGCTGTCCGCGCGTTGGCCGACGCCGTGCTCGAGGTCAGCGGCGGGAGCCTGGCCGACGACGCCACGCTGTTCATCCTCGACTGGCACGGCGGGCACGACGAGGAGCGGCGGACCAGCGCCGGCGCCGACCAACAGCGCGCCAGCAGCGGGTTGCCCGACTGACCTACCGACCAGTCAGGCCGCCCGTGGACGACAGCGCGGCCTCGGCCTCCGGCACGCTGTCGTAGACCTGGATCGCCCGGTCCACCGACGTGACCGCCAGCACGTTCCGCACGGGGGGTCGCACCGCGGCCAGCGCCAGCCGGCCGCCGGCCTCGCGTAACGCCTTGAACGCCACCACCAGTGCGCCCAGCCCGCTGGAGTCCATGAAGCCGACCCCGGCCAGATCCACCACCACCTGACGGTCGCCGGTGTCCACCAGCCGTTGCAGCGCCTCGTGCAGCTGCGGCGACGTCGCCAGGTCCAGCTCGCCGCGCACCTCGACCACGGTGCAACCCTGACCGGGCCGGACCGACAGCAGCAACCCCACGAAACCCTCCCGTACGCCGATTCTCCCCGTCACCCTATTCCGCCGCCCGGCAACCGCACGCCGAGCCGCCGCCCCGGGGCGTTTCCGCGCCCACGGCCTGGGGTAGTGTCGGTCACCACCGGAGCATCCCGCCCGCGGGTGACGCCAGTAGTTCGGGGTCACGGCCGGTCGGGAAGGAGCCAGGCGATGCGAATACGCGTGACGCTGTCGCTCCCGCGTGTGCCGTCCTCCGTGACCCGCGCCCGTCAGGTGCTCGTCACCCTGCTGGGTCTCACCGACGCCACCGAGGACGCCTGCGGCAACCTGGCCCTGCTGATCACCGAGGCATGCGCCAACGCGGTGATGCACGGTGACACGCACAGCGCCGTCGACATCGCGATCCGTATCGACGACGACGTCTGTCGGCTGGAGGTCGGCAATCGCGGCAACGCCCCCGACGGTGGCGTGCTCGCCGCCGGGCTTCCCGACCCGCTCACCGTCGGCGGTCGTGGGCTGCCCCTGATCGCCGCGCTCGCCGACGCGGTCGCCTTCGTCCCCGGGCCACCGGACGAGGTGCTGATCCGCATCACCAAACACCTCACCGCCGGGGTCGACGGATAACCGGGTGGCGGGCCGGGCGACCGTCCGGCAGGCTGGCGCGCATGGCCTGCCGCATCACTGAACTCGTGCTCGACTGCCGTGACCCCGAGGCGCTGGCGCGGTTCTGGTGCGAGGTCCTCGACTTCGTGGTGCTCGACCGCGAGGGCGACGGGAGCATCGAGATCGGGCCGCGCGAGGGGTTCGGCGGCCCGCAGCCGACGATCATCCTCAGCCCCACGGCCGAGCCGCAGCGGGCGAAGCCCCGCCTGCACATCGATGTCAACGCCACCGACCGCGATCAGGACGCCGAGCTTGACCGCCTGCTGAAGCTCGGCGCCCGCCCGGCCGACGTCGGCCAGACCGGCGAGGAGTCCTGGCACGTCCTCGCCGACCCCGAGGGCAACGAGTTCTGCCTGCTCAAGGCGCGTCTCGCACCGCTGTGACTCAGAGGCCGAAGAAGTCGAGGTAGCCGTCGATCTGGTGGGTCAGCATCGGCTCACCGGGATGCGCGGGCAGGCCCCGGTCGCGGGCGGCGCGCAGCAGCGTCGTCTCCGCCGGGGTCATGATGATGTCCGCGACCACCGCCCGGGCCGGCAGCTCCGACACCGGGAACGGCGGCGGGTCGGTCGGGCGCAGCCCCACCGGCGTCGCGTTGACCGCGAGGTCGGCGTCGGCCAGTCGCGGCCGGGACGCCGCATCGACCCGGCCGGGGTACGCGGCCGACAGCCGCCCGCCGAGCGCGGCCAGCCGGGCCGGGTCGGTGTCGGCCAGGTGCAGCGCGGCCACCCCGGCGTCGAGCAGCGCCACCGCGATGGCGCTGCCCGCGCCACCGGCGCCCACCACGCAGACCCGCCGGCCGCGCGGGTCGTGCCCCGCCGCGACCAGCCCGCGGACGAACCCGTCGCCGTCGAACGTGTCCGCCGACCAGGTGCCGTCCGCCTCGCGGCGCAACGCGTTGACGCTGCCGGCCCGGTGCGCCCGGTCGGTGGCCCGGTCGGCGAGGTCGAGCAGGGCCGCCTTGTGCGGCACGGTCACCAGCATGCCGTGCAGGTTGGCCACCTGCCGCAGCCCGGCCACCACCTCCGGCAGCGCGGCGGCGGGCACGTGCACCGGCACCAGCACCGCGTCCGTGCCCCGCCGGGCCAGCACCGGGTTGAGCAGGCCGGGCGCGCGTACCTGCGCGATCGGGTCGCCGAGCAGCGCGTAGAGGCGGGTGGCGCCGCCGATCGCGATCATCGCACCGGCTGTGGGCGGCGCAGCGTCCGCAGCGCGCCCGCCCAGGCCACCACCTCGTCGAGCATGGTGCCGACCGCCTCCCGCTGGTGCGGGCCGGGGCGGAAGTCGCGGAACGCCACGAAGTCGGTGTGCAGGGAGAGCGCCACCTGGGAGCGGACCACCGGCACCGACACCTGCCCGAGCACCAGCCGCAGGTGCTCGGCGGCCCGGGTGCCGCCGTGCGCCCCGTAGCCGACCAGCCCGGCCGGCTTGTGGTGCCACTCCTGGTAGAGCACGTCGATCGCGTCCTTGAGCACGCCCGGGATCGAGTGGTTGTACTCCGGGGTGACGAAGACGAACGCGTCCAGCGCGCCGACGACCGCGCCCCACCGGCGGATCGCCGGTCGGCTCGACGGCGCCATCGACGGGGGCAGCGGCTCGGCGAAGTGGGGCAGCGGATGGTCCGCCAGGTCGACGAGTTCCGCGTCGACGTCCGGCCGCGCGGCGGCGATGTCGCACACCCAGCGCGCCACCGCGTCGGCCTTGCGGCCCGGGCGGGTGCTGCCGGCGACGACCCCGATCCTGATCATTGGCTGTTCTCCCTTGGTCGAGCCCCGGTCCCGGGCGGGTCCGGGGCGTACGCGAGGTCGCGGGCGAGGTGGAGCGCGCCGTGCAGCGAGGAGAGCCCGCCGAGCGCGGCGGCGACGACACGCGGCGCGGGCCGCCCCGGACGGCCGACGGCGAGGTCTCCGACCAGCGGCACGAAACCGGGCAGGCCGGTGGCGAACCCGCCGCCGACGATCGCCAGGTCGGCGGCGAGAAGCTCGCCGAGGCTCACCACCGCGGCGGCCAGCGCGGCGCAGGCCGGTCGGATCGCCGCCACCGCCCACGGCCGGCCGTCGTCCAGCCCGGCGCGCAGCCGGTGGTGGTCGACCGGACCGCCCCGCAGCCGGGCGGCGCGGCGCAGCGTGGCCGGCCCGGACGCGACCGCCTGGAGGCAGCCGGAGCGTCCACAGTCGCACCGGTCCCCACCCAGGTCCACCACCATGTGCCCGACCTCGGCGGACGCGCCGGCCGGGGCGTTGCGCCCGCCGAGCACGAGCCCGCCGCCGACGCCGGTGCCGACCCCGAGATAGAGCACGTCGTCGCGGCCCGCGTGCCGGGCCTCGGCCAGCGCCGCCAGGTCGCCGTCGTCGGCGTACCCGGTCGGGGTGTCGGGGAACAGGCGATGCAGCGCGCCGGCCAGGTCCAGGCCGACCCAGCTCGGCCGGCCGGGCCAGGCCACGACCGCGCCGGCCCGGTCGACGGTCGCCGGCATGGCCACGCCGACCGCGTCGACCGGGCCGAAGCCGGCGCGCAGCGCGGCCACCTCGGCGGCCAGCACGGCCAGGTCGGCGGCCGGGTCCGCGCCGGCCGGCCAGGTGACGATCCGTTCGTACGCGGGCCGGCCGGCCGCCTCGGCGCGCAGCGCGACCTTGGTGCCCCCGACGTCGACGCCCAGCAGCGTGGCGCCCGGCCCGCCCGTCACGCCGGCCTCAGTGCGCCAGCAGGTGCAGGAACGCCAGCGCGGCCGAGGCGAACGCGAAGAACAGCGGCACCATGACGACCTTGCCGTCGTCCTTGGCGCGCAGGTGGTAGGCCACGGCGGCGATCAGCAGCACGGTGATCGCCACCGCGGCGACCACGCCGAGCTGCCAGAACTTCAGGCCCAGCAGCAGCCCGGCGACGCCGGCCAGCTCCAGCAGGCCGATGACGCGGGTCAGCCCGGCGGAGACGCCGAGGTGCGACATCCGCTCGCGCATCTGCGCGTTGCCGGTGAGCTTCTGCACGGCCAGCGGAATCAGGATGATGGCCAGCAGGATGGTGAGAACGATGATCGCGACGGTCACGGGGTTCCTCGGGGGTCGGGTCGCCGCGGCGGACGACCGGTACGGGTGCGACGGGGTGGACGGTCAGGGCACGGTCGCGACGAGCGCGCGGGCCGCCAGCCGGTAGCCGAGCGCACCGAGGCCCACGATCACCCCCGAGGCCAGCGGGGCGAGCACCGAGTCGTGCCGGAAGCTCTCCCGGGCCCACACGTTGGACAGGTGGACCTCCAGCCACGGATGGGGATAGTTGGCCAGCGCGTCGCGCAGGCTCCAACCGGCGATCATCAACGCGCCCGGGTTCACGATCGCGCCCACCGTCTCATAACTGTCCTGGATGGTACGGATCATCTCGCCCTCGCAGTCGTGCTGCCTCGCGACGACCCGCCACCCCCGTCCGGCGACCTCCTCGCCGACCGCCCGCTCGATGTCCGCCACCGTGTCGGTGCCGTAGATCTCCGGTTCCCGTTTGCCGAGGATGCCCAGGTTCGGGCCGTTGAGCAGGAGCACCTCGGGCACGTTGCACCTCACCGGAATCGGACGACGACAGGTCATCGGAGTATCGACCCCGTCCCCGGCGCGGACCCCGCCGGCAGGGGGCGGTTAGGGGCGGCTAGGGGCCGTTAGGGGAGGTCAGCGCCGTGCCGGCTCGGTTAGCGTCCTGCCGGGCCGTTCCAATCTGGATCAGGGAGTGGGACATCATGAGTGATCTGTCGGCACCGGAGTTCCCCGAGTGGCCGCAGTTCGGCGACGAGGAACGGACCGGCCTCATCCGGGCCCTGGAGCAGGGCCAGTGGTGGCGTGTCGGAGGCAACGAGGTCGACACGTTCGAGGCCGAGTTCGCCGCGTACCACGGGTCGTCGCACGCGCTGGCCGTCACCAACGGCACGCACGCGCTGGAGGTGGCGCTGGAGGTCCTGGGCGTCGGGCCGGGCACCGAGGTGATCGTCCCGGCCTTCACGTTCATCTCGTCGTCGCTTGCCGCGCAGCGCCTCGGCGCGGTGGCCGTGCCGGTCGACGTGGACCTGGACACCTACTGCGTCGACCCGGACGCGGTGGCCGCCGCGATCACCGACCGGACCCGGGTGGTGATGCCGGTGCACATGGCCGGGCAGTTCGCCGACATGGACGCACTCGACAAGATCACCTCCGACGCCGGCGTCGCGCTGCTCCAGGACGCCGCGCACGCGCACGGCGCGCAGTGGCAGGGCAGGCGGGTCGGTGAACTCGGCTCCGTCGCCGCGTTCAGCTTCCAGAACGGCAAGCTGATGACCGCCGGCGAGGGCGGCGCGGTGCTCTTCCCCGACGAGGAGAGCTACGAGAAGGCGTTCCTGGTGCACAGCTGCGGCCGGCCCCGCACCGACCGGGACTACCTGCACCGCACCACCGGCTCGAACTACCGGATGAACGAGTTCAGCGCCGCCGTGCTGCGGGCCCAACTGTCCCGCCTGGACGGTCAGATCGCGGTGCGCGAGCAGCGCTGGCCGCTGCTGGCGAGCCTGCTCGCCGAGATCCCCGGCGTGGTGCCGCAGGGACGCGACCCGCGCGGTGACCGCAACCCGCACTACATGGCCATGTTCCGGATCCCCGGCATCACGCCGGAGCGCCGCCGGGTCGTGGTCGACGAGCTGATCGCCCGGGGCATCCCGGCGTTCGTCGCGTTCCGCGCCATCTACCGCTGCGACGGCTTCTGGCTGGCCGGCGCGCCGGACGAGACCGTCGAGCAGATCGCCGAGCGGTGCCCGAACGTCGAGCAGATCCACGCCGACTGCGTCTGGCTGCACCACCGCACGCTGCTCGGCACCGAGGAGCAGATGCACCAGATCGCCGCCGTGCTCGCCGACGTGCTGGCCGGATGACCGGGCCGCAGCCGGCCGCCGCGCCGGGGCGTACCGTCCGGGTCGCGGTGGCCGGTCTCGGCTGGGCCGGGCGGCAGATCTGGCTGCCCCGGCTCGCCGCGCACCAGCGGTTCACGGTGACCGCCGTGGTCGACCCGGACGCCGCCGCCCGGGACCGGGCCCGCGCCGCGCACGGCGTGCCCGACGCGTACGCCGACGTGGCCGACCTGCCCACCGACGCCGCCGACCTGGTGGTGGTGGCGGTCCCCAACCACCTGCACGCCACCGTGGCGGCCCGGCTGCTGCGCCGGGGTGTACCGGTGTTCCTGGAGAAGCCGGTCTGCCTCACCTCCGCCGAGGCCGACGAGTTGGCCGACGCCGAACGCGCCGGTTGCGCGGTGCTGCTGGCCGGCAGCGCCGCCCGTTACCGCGCCGACGTGCGGGCCCTGCTGCGGGCCGTGGTCGACCTCGGGCCGGTCCGGCACGTCGACGTCGCCTGGGTACGCGCCCGGGGCGTGCCCGACGCCGGCGGCTGGTTCACCCGGCGGGACCTCTCCGGCGGCGGCGCGCTCGTCGACCTGGGCTGGCACCTGCTCGACACGGTGCTGCCACTGCTCGGCCCGGCGCCGATCGCGCACGCGGTGGGCAGCGTCTCCGACGACTTCGTCAACGACGGCGCCGCGCAGGCCGCCTGGCGCGGCACCGCCGGGCCCGGTGGACGTGGCGACGTCGAGGACACCGCCCGCGCGTTCCTGCTCACCGCCGACGGCGCGTCCGCCGCGCTGCACGCCTGCTGGGCGTCGCACGAGGCGACGGACCGCACCACCATCTCCGTGCACGGCACCCACGGCTCGGCGACGCTGCGCTGCACGTTCGGGTTCAGCCCGAACCGGGTCGGTGCGCCGGAACTGACCCGCACCCGCGACGGCGAGACCGTCGCGCTGCCGCTGGCCGCCGAGACCATCGGCGCCGAGTACGACCGGCAGCTCGACGCGCTGCCCGGCCTGCTCGCCGCCGAGGCCAGCCGGGGCGTGGCCGCCGCCGACGCCCGCCGCACCATCGACGCCATCGAACGTGTCTACCGCTGCGCCCGGCCGACCCCGCCGGTGCCCGCGCTGGCGGGAGCGCGCGACCGGTGAGAACCACCGGGCGACCTCACCTTCGGGAGCAGCCATGAGCCAGCCACCGTCGACCGTCGGCGCCACCGTCCTCGCCCGGCGTACGGGCCCGATCCGCGCGGTCGTGTTCGACCTCGACGGGGTCGTGGTCGACAGCTCGGCGGTGATGCGTGAGGCGTTCAGCGTCGCGTACGCCGAGGTGGTGGGCGGCGGTCCGGCGCCGTTCGAGGAGTACAACAAGCACATGGGACGGTACTTCCCGGACATCATGCGCCTGATGGGGTTGCCGCTGGAGATGGAGGCCCCGTTCGTCCGGGAGAGCTACCGGCTGGCGCACCGGGTGCCGCTGTTCCCCGGCGTCCGCGAGACGCTGGAGGCGCTGCACGAGCGCGGTGTCCGGATGGCGGTAGCCACCGGCAAGAGCGGTCCCCGCGCCCGGTCCCTGCTGGACCTGCTCGGCGTGCTCGCGCTCTTCGACCACGTGATCGGCTCGGACGAGGTGCCCCGCCCGAAGCCGGCGCCGGACATCGTGCTGCGCGCGTTGGAACTGCTCGACATGCCGCCCGGCGTGGCCATGATGGTCGGTGACGCGATCACGGACCTGACCAGCGGCCGGGAGGCCGGCGTGACCACGGTGGCCACCACCTGGCACGGCGGTGACGTGACCGCGCTGCTGGCCGCCGGCCCCGACCTGGTCGCGCACAAGCCCGAGGAGCTGTTGACGCACTGCCCGGCGGTGCGCTGAGGCACGACCGGAGCTGCCCTGTCGTCCCGGGCACGCCGACCGTCGCGGCGGGTGTCAATGCTCGGTAATGGGTTCGTGCAAAAGATTTAATGCAAAAACACTCGCTTGTGCTGATCTTCGCATCGATCAATACTGATGACCGAGCGTGGGGTGTCGCATACATCGAGTGAGTCCTCACCTCGTCGCCGTGTCGCCCTCCACTATCGCCGCGTCACGGATCTCGGCCTGCTCAAAAGCAGTCTCAAGACGGAGAGGGGGGCGGATATGCCCTTGTCGTTGGCGGACCTCAGGAAACTCGGGGACACCCCGATCACGATCGAGTCGAAGACCTACCCCGAAGTGTGCCTACGCATGGACGGGACCGGAGTGCCCACCACCATGGCGGGTGGCGGAACGGTCAACTGCAACTTCCGCGCCGCGGACCAGGAGAAATTCAAGCTCCGCGATCACGGCAACGACACCTTCTCGATCGAGTCGATCGCCTTCCCCGGCATCTACCTGCGCATGGTCGCCGTCGACGTCAATTCCCAAACCACCACCGGTGGCGTGGTCAACTGTCAGCTCAATGCCGACGGCGGCGGTCACGAGACGTTCAAGTTCCGCGCCCAGGCCGACGGTTCCTACTCCATCGAGTCGCTCGCCTTTCCGAACGTCTTCCTGCACCTGGTCGGCACCGGCGTGACGGCGCACACGGCCCAGGGCGGTGGGAAGGTCGACTGCCGCTTCAACGCCAACGGCGGCGCCGAGGCGACGTTCACCGTCAGCATGGCCAGTCAGAGCCTGGACTTCTCCAACGCCCAGTTGCAGTCGCAGACCTGGTGGTGCTGGGCCGCCAGTTCGGTCAACATCGCGAGGTTCTACAACCCGAACACCACGCAGACCCAGTGTGCCCAGGCCAACGCGCAGTTCGGCCAGAACAAGTGCTGCAACGCCGCCGACGCCGGTGGCGCGGACTGCAACCGGGGGTCCTGGCCGACCGACGCCCTGACGCGAATGCGCCACCTGAAGGAGGAACTGTTCCGCGCGCTGACGCCCGTGGAGGTCGCGGCCGAGTTGGCGAAGTCGCAACCGGTCGGGGTCGACACACACTGGCGGAGCGGCGGAGGCCACATCGTCGTGATCCGGGGACGGTGGGAATCCGGCGGCACCGAATGGCTGAGAATCCACGATCCCTGGGATGGGTTCGTGGACGTGACATTCGATACCTTCGTGAACAACTACACCGCTGCCGGCGGGGTCTGGTCCCGCAGCTATCGGACCGTGCGCCAAGCCTGAGGAGCTGAGATGCCACTACACGTTCCCGAGCCACCGCACGGCCAGGCCGACCAGGTGAAGTCGAAGCTTCACAGGTTCGCCGACGAGGGCAGATTCACCGGCAAGGCGCTACGCGGCGCCCGGAAAGAACAACTCGACGTGTCCACCCCCCACCAGGTCTTCACGATGGGGCTCGACGACATCCTCGCCGGGGGCGGTGTCGACCGGACGCAGCCCGCGGGTTGGCGCTACCTGATCGAGGACAGCGGGCAACCGATCGCCAGCGCCGAGACCTCAGCCGGCCCGGAGGGGACGCAGGAGGTGTCGAAGTTCACCGAGGGGCCGTTCGTGGCCGCCACCGACAAGGCCATGAAAATCGTCCGGAGGCTGCCCAAGCTGGCCGCCGCCGGCTACGAGCTGCGGCTGTTGCGCATCCCCGTCGTGTACCAGATGGCGTTGTGGCTGCACTCCGCGGAAGAAGACCTGCTGGTGCCGTTGGAACCGTCGCCCATCGGCAAGGAGGGCAAGGCCATGCCGGCGGACGAGTTCTTCAGCGACCTGACCGAGCTGGCCCGCGCCGCGTCCTTCCGGACCGAACCGAACTGATCGCGCCGCTGATCCGGTACCGCCTACATCCCGGCCAGGGCGGCGCGGACCTCGGTCTCCGGCACGTCGGGGACCAGCTCCGGGCCGGCCTGGCCGTCCAGCACGAAGGACAGGCCGGCGGTGGACTTCTTGTCCCGCCGCATGAGCGCGATCACCTCGTCGGCGTCCACCCCGGACGGCAGTCTGGTGTCCAGCCCGTAGCCGGCCACCACCTCGTGGTGCTCGGCCACCCGGGCGGGGGTGATCCGACCGAGCCGGCCGGCCAGCCGTCCGGCGAACACGGTGCCCACGCCGACCGCCTCGCCGTGCCGCAGCCGGAAGTCGGTGGCCCGCTCCAACGCGTGACCGAGCGTGTGACCGTAGTTGAGGATGTGCCGCAGCCCAGCGTCGCGCTCGTCGGCGGCGACCACCCGGGCCTTGAGCGCCACGCACGCGGTGATCTGCTCGGTCACCGTCCGGCCGCGCAGGTCGCCGGCGCCGATGAAGTGCGCGCGGGCGATCTCGCCGTAGCCGTTGCGTCGCTCCACCTCGGGCAGCGTGCCCAGGTAGTCGGTGTCGCAGAGCACCGCGCGCGGCTGCCAGTAGACGCCGACCAGGTTCTTGCCCTCCGGCAGGTTCACCGCCGTCTTGCCGCCCACGCTGGCGTCCACCTGGGCCAGCAGCGACGTCGGCAGGTGGACCACCGCGACGCCCCGGTGGTAGAGGCCGGCGGCCAGGCCGACCACGTCGGTGGTGGTGCCGCCGCCGCAGGAGACCACCGCGTCGGCGCGGGTCAACCCGAACTCGGCGAACGCCCGGCACAACGCCTGCACGGTGGCCAGCGTCTTGTCGTGCTCGCCGTCGCGGGCCGGCACCACCCGGTGCGGCACGCCCGGGTCGGGCGTCCACTCCGGCGGCCGGGCGGACACCACCACGACCCGGCGGGCCCCGATCCGCGCCACCTCCGCGGCCAGCCGGTGCCGCACGCCCGGACCCACCAGCACCGGGTACGCGCGGTCGCCCAGTGCCACGTCGACCCGTTCCACGACGGTCATCCAGCTCTCCCCTGTGGTGCGGCGACGGTCTGCCCGGCCAGCCGCAACGCCAGCGCGGCCAGCGAGTCGACGGCCGCATCGATGCCCCAGCGACGGTGGCTGAGCTGGGCGTGCTCGGCGACCAGGAAACCGCGCGGCGCGGCCGGGTGGTCCTCGGCCAGCAGCTCGGTGACCCGGTCCAGGTAGCGCCGCCAGGCCGCCGACACCGGATCGTCGGCGAGCGGCAGGTCGGCGGCGGCCAGCACGATCTTGTCGGCGCCGGCGTGCGCCTGCGCGGCGAGGTGCCGGCGCTGCGCCCCGGTCAGCGTACGACTGCGGTCCTGCCAGTGCAGGAACAGGAAGGCCGCCCGGTCGCCGGCCGGCAACAGCCCGCACAGGTGCCGCAGGTGCGCCACCGCGAGCGGCAGCTCCAACCCGGCCAGCCACGGTGGTTCACCGCCGAGCAGACCCAGCGCCACCTCGCTGCCGGCGTGGGCGAGCGGTCCGCCCCGGGCCGGGTCGCGCACCACGTACGCCGGGGGCGCCGGCCGGGCCGACGGGCCGAGCCGGTCCCGCGCCAGGTCCAGCGCGGCGGGCCCGGCGTGCAGGCCCAGCCGCAGCCGGGTCGGACCGGGGGAGTCGAGCCGGTCGAAGAACCAGCAGCCGCCCGGGTCGGCGGCGCGCAACTCGGACACCAGCCCCGCCAGCACCGTGCCGACCAGCTCGGCCGCCCGCGCGTCGACGCATCCCCCACCGGGCACGGCGAGGTCGGCGAACAACCAGGAGCGTTCCATGGCACCTCGACTGTCGGCGGTGGTACGCGGCGTCCTCGGGGCGTGCCCATCATCACCGCGCCGGCCCGCCGGAGGGCCCGCACGCGGCCGGGAACCGGGGTCCGGTTAGGGGGCGACAGGGGTAGGTCACCGCCGGGCCGCTGGCCAGACTTGGGCCGTTACGGCGAAGGACGGATGTGCTGACATGCTTCGGAGTGACCTGGTCCAGCCGTTGCCCGAACTGCTCCGGGCCCACGCCGGCCGGCTGCCGGACCAGGTGGCGTTCCGCGACGCGGACCGGGCGGTGTCCTGGGCCGCGCTGGAGGCGGTCACCGCCCGGCTGGCCGGCCACCTGGTCGACGCGGGCGTCGGCCGGGGCGAGCGGGTCGCGTTCTGCCTGGGCAACCGGGTGGAGACGGTGGAGACCTGGCTGGCCGTGACCCGGGCCGCGGCGGTCGGCGTACCGCTGAACCCGCGCAGCACGGACGCCGAGCTGGCCCACCTGCTCGACGACTCCGGCGCGGTGCTGGTGGTCACCGACCCGCAGCACCTCGACCAGTTCCTGCGACTGCGCGCGGACCGACCCGACCTGCGGATCTGGGTGACCGGCGACGGGCCGTACCCGGACCCGGCGACGGCCTGGCCGGCGCTTGTCGACGCGCCGCCGACCGCCGACGCCCGCGACGACCTCGGCCTGGACGAGGTCGCCTGGATGCTCTACACCTCCGGCACCACCGGCCGGCCCAAGGGCGTGCTCTCCACCCAGCGCACCTGCCTCTGGTCGGTGGCCGCCTGCTACGTGCCGGTGCCCGACCTGACCGCCGCCGACCGGGTGGTCTGGCCGCTGCCGCTGTTCCACAGTCTCTCCCACATCGGTTGCGTGCTGAGCGTGACCGCGGTCGGCGCGAGCGCCCGCCTGGTCGACGGCTTCGCCGCCGCCGACGTGCTGCGCGCGGTCGCCGAGGACGAGGCGACCGTGCTGGCCGGTGTGCCCGCCATGTACCACCACCTGGTCGACGCGGCCCGCGCCGACGGGTTCCGCGCGCCCGCGCTGCGGGTGTGCCTGGTCGGCGGCGCGATCACCACCGGGGAGCTGCGCCGCGCGTTCGAGGAGGTCTTCGACGCGCCGCTGCTCGACGCGTACGGCAGCACCGAGACGTGCGGCTCGATCGCGGTGACCCGCCCGGACGAGCCCCGGGCCGAGGGCTCCTGCGGCCGGGCCGTGGACGGCGTGCAGGTGCGCCTGGTCAGCCCGGACACCGGCCGCGACGTGCCGACCGGTGACGAGGGCGAGGTGTGGGTCCGCGGCCCGGGCGTCATGCTCGGCTACCACGGGCTGCCCGAGGCCACCGCGGCGGCGCTGCGCGACGGCTGGTACCGCACCGGGGACCTGGCCCGCCGCGACGCCGACGGGAACCTCTTCGTCACCGGCCGGCACCGGGAACTGATCATCCGGGGCGGCGAGAAGGTGCACCCGGTCGAGGTGGAGGACGTGCTGCGCGCGGTGCCCGGCGTGGCCGACGTGGCGGTCACCGGCCGCCCGCACGAGGTGCTCGGCGAGGTGCCGGTCGCGTACGTGGTGCCCGCGCCGGAGGGCTTCGCGCCGGCCGCCGCGTACGCCGCCTGCCGGGAGCGGCTCGCGTACCACAAGGTGCCGCAGGAGCTGTACGAGATCGACGCGGTGCCGCGGACCGCCTCCGGGAAGGTCACCCGGCGGCTGCTGGCGGAGACGCCGGCCCGGTTGCGCGCGGTCAACGGCACACACCACGAGGCGCTGACCCGGCTCACCTGGCGTCCGCTGGCACCTGTCGACCGCGCGCCCGGCCGGCGCTGGGCGGTCGTCGGGCCGCACGCCGGGGCGGTCGCCGACGCGCTGACCGCCGAGGGCGAGGACGTCCACACCGGCGCCCACTCCACCGACACCGACGCGGACGTGCTGGTGCTGGCCGGCGTCGACCCGGCGGCGCTGCCCGGCTGGCTCGACGACGCGCGCTACGCGACCGCCCGGGTGGTGGTGCTGACCAGCGGCGCGGTGGACGCGTCCACCGCCGACACGCCCGACGACCCCGACCTGGTCCCGGCCGCCGCCGTCGCCTGGGCGCAGGCGCGCTGCCGGCAGGCCGCCCGGCCGGACCGGATCGTGCTCGTCGACGCCGATCCCGCCTCGGCGGCGTTGCTGCCGTCCGTGGTGGACGCCGGCGCCGCCCAGGTCGCGCTGCGCGCCGGCACCGCCCGGTACGCGGCGCCCGCGCCGGCCGCCGCGCCGGCCCCGGAACACGCCGCCACGGTGCTCGACCCGGCCGCGCCGGCGGTGCTGGCCGGCGCGGACACCGCCGAGCGGGCGGCGCTGGCCCGACACCTGACCGGCGCGTACGGCGCCCGGTCGCTGCGGCTGCTGCCGGTCGACGGCCCCACCACCGACCTCTCGACCCGGGACGGGGAACCGGTCGGGGCGGCCGTGCTGCGGGTCCGCGACGCCGACCTGGCCGACCACGACCAGAGCGCCCGGCTGCTCGACCTGGCCGGCCGGCTGGACCGGGACACCCGGCACGCCGCGGCCACCGCGTACACCGTGCTGGTCCCCGCCGACGTGCTGCTCGGCGCGGCCGGACGGGAACCGGCGGCGGGCGCGGTCGCCGCGCTGCACGCGCTCGTCGCCCGGCGGCACGCGGCCGGGCTGCCGGCCCGGCTGATCGGCGTGACCGGACCGGCGTTTTCCGAGACCGCTGCGTTCGACGTCGCGCACGCCGGCGACGACCTGGTGCTGGTGACCGGCCCGGCCGAGCGGGTGGCCGCCCACCCGGCCTGGCGCGGCCCGACCCGGCCCGACGACGACGCGGACACGCTGCGCCGCCGGTTCGCGGCGCTCACCACCGCCGACGGCGACCGCCTCCTGGCCGACCTGGTCCGGGCCGCCACCGCCGAGGTCGCCGGGCTGCCCGGCGCGGGCGCGGTCCGGCCCGGCCGGGCGTTCACCGAACTCGGGTTCACCTCGGTCCGCGCGGTCGCACTGCGCGACCGGCTGAACCGGGCCACCGGCGCCCGGCTCTCCGCCACCGCCGCGTTCGACCACCCGACACCCGCCGCGCTCACCCGGCACCTGGCCACGCTGCTGCGCGGCGCCGGCCCCGCCGCCGGAATCGCGGACGCCGCCGCCCGGACCGGCCCGGTCGCCGCCGACGACCCGGTGGCGATCGTCGCCATGGCCTGCCGGCTGCCCGGCGGCGTCACCGGCCCCGACGAGCTGTGGGAACTGCTCGAATCCGGCGGCGAGGGGCTCACCGGGTTCCCCACCGACCGGGGCTGGGACCTGGCGCACCTGTTCGCCGACGACCCCGACCGGGCCGGCACCTCGTACGTGCGGGTGGGCGGGTTCCTGGCCGGCGCCGGGGACTTCGACGCCACCCTGTTCGCGATCAGCCCGCGCGAGGCGCTCGCCATGGACCCGCAGCAGCGACTGCTGCTGGAGACGTCCTGGGAGCTGTTCGAGCGCGCCGGGATCGACCCGACCGGGCTGCGCGGCAGCGCCACCGGCGTGTTCACCGGCGTGATGCACCACGACTACGCGGCCAATGTCGGCCAGGCGCCGCCCGGCACCGAGGGCTACCTCGGCGTCGGCACCGCCGGCAGCGTGGTCTCCGGGCGGGTCGCGTACGCGCTGGGCCTGGAGGGGCCCGCGGTGACCGTGGACACCGCCTGCTCGTCGTCGCTCGTCGCGCTGCACCTGGCCGCGCAGGCGCTGCGCGCCGGGGACTGCGCGCTCGCGGTGGCCGGCGGCGTCGCGGTGATGGGCACCCCGCAGGCGTTCGTCGAGTTCAGCCGCCAACGCGGGCTCGCGCCGGACGGCCGGTGCAAGGCGTTCGCCGAGGCCGCCGACGGCACCGGCTGGTCCGAGGGCGTGGCCGTGCTGCTGCTGGAACGGCTCAGCGACGCCCGCCGCCACGGCCACCCGGTGCTGGCGCTGCTGCGCGCCAGCGCGGTCAACCAGGACGGCGCGTCCAACGGGCTCACCGCGCCGAACGGGCCGGCCCAGGAACGGGTCATCCGGCGGGCGCTGGCCACCGCCGGCCTCGGACCGGGCGACGTGGACGCGGTCGAGGCGCACGGCACCGGCACCCGGCTCGGCGACCCGATCGAGGCGCAGGCGCTGCTCGCCACGTACGGGCAGGGCCGGCCCGCGGACCGTCCGCTGCTGCTCGGCTCGCTCAAGTCGAACCTCGGGCACACCCAGGCGGCGGCCGGCGCGGCCGGGGTGATGAAGATGGTGCTCGCGCTGCGCCACGGCACGCTGCCGCGCACGCTGCACGTCGACGCGCCGACCGGCGAGGTCGACTGGTCGGCCGGTGCGGTCGAGCTGCTCACCGACGCCCGGCCGTGGCCCGACGTGGACCGGCCCCGCCGCGCCGGCATCTCCTCGTTCGGCATCAGCGGCACCAACGCCCACGTCGTCGTCGAGGCGGCCCCCGTCCCGCCCGCCCCGCCGCCGGTCACCCGGCAGCACCGGGCCGGCGTCGTGCCGTGGCTGCTCTCCGCGGCCAGCCGGGAGGGCCTGCGGGACCAGGCGGCCCGACTGCTGAGCCGGCTCGACCGGATCGACGCCGACCCGGCCGACGTGGCGTACGCGCTGGCCACCACGCGGGCGGCGCTGGACCACCGGGCGGCGCTGCTGGTCGGCGACCCGGCCGACGCCCGCGCCGCGCTGACGGCGCTGAGCCGCGGCGACACCGACCCGGCCGGCGTGCTCACCGGCCGCGTCTCCGACGGCCGGCTCGCCGTCCTCTTCGGCGGGCAGGGCGGGCAACGCGCCGGCATGGGCCGGGAGCTGCGCGCGGCGTACCCGGTCTACGCGGAGGCGTTCGACGCCGCCTGCGCCGAACTGGACCGGCACGTCACCGGGCAGTCGGTCGCCGACGTGGTCCTCGCCCCGGACGGCGACACGCGGGCCGCGCTGCTGCACGAGACCCGCTACACCCAGCCGGCGCTGTTCGCCGTCGAGGTGGCGCTGCACCGGCTGCTCGAATCCTGGGGCGTCCGCCCGGACCTGCTGCTCGGCCACTCGATCGGCGAGATCGCCGCCGCGCACGTGGCCGGCGTGCTCACGCTCGCCGACGCCGCCGCGCTGGTCGCCGCGCGGGGCCGGCTCATGCAGGCGTTGCCGGCCGGCGGCGCGATGGTCGCGGTGGAGGCCGACGAGACCGAGGTGCTGCCGCACCTGACCGACCGGGTCGGACTGGCCGCCGTGAACGGACCGACCGCCGTGGTCCTCTCCGGCGACGCCGACGCGGTCGAGGCGGTCGCCGCCACGCTGCGCGCCGCCGGCCGCCGCACCAGCCGGCTCCGGGTGTCGCACGCGTTCCACTCGCCGCGCATGACGCCGATGCTGGACGCGTTCCGGGAGGTCGCCGCCGGGCTGACCTACCGCGCGCCGCAACTGCCTGTGGTGTCCACGTTGACCGGCGCGCCTGTCGACGCGGCCCGGCTCACCTCGCCCGAGCACTGGGTGGCGCACGTCCGCGACACCGTGCGCTTCGCCGACGGCGTCCACGCCCTGCACGCCGAGGGCGCCACCACGTTCCTGGAGATCGGCCCCGGCGGCGTGCTCACCGCGCTGGCCGCCGAGTGCCTCGCCGACGCCGGCGACGACCTGGCGTTCGTGCCCACGCTGCGGGCCGGCACGCCCGAACCGGCGGCGCTGCTCACCGCCGCCGCCCGGCTGCACGTGCGCGGCGTGCCGGTGGACCGGGCCGCGCTGGCCGGCCCCGGCCCGCACGCGCCCGTCGCGCTGCCCACCTACGCGTTCCGGCACCGGCACTACTGGCTGCCCGCCACCCCCGGCGCACCGACCGGCGACGCCGGGCACCCGCTGCTCGCCGCCGTGCTGCCGGTCGCCGGCACCGGCCAGGTGCTCGCCACCGGACGGTTCACCGCCACCCGGCCGGCCACCCCGGACGGCGTCGCGCCGCTGCTGCCCGCCACCGTGCTGCTCGACGCGCTCGGCCACCTCGGCGAACGCCTCGACACCCCGGTCCTGGCCGACCTGCGGATGCCGGAGCCGGCACCGCTGCCCGCCGGCCTCGCGGTCGACCTCCAGTTCGACGTCGCCGGCCCGGACGCCGCCGGCCGGCGCGCCGCCCGCTGCCACGTCCGCGCCGGCGAGCACGAGCCGTGGCGGGCGGTCGCCGACGCGGTGCTCGCCCCGGCCGACCCGCTCGCCGCGCCCGGCGTACCGGCCCCGGCCTGGCCGCCGGCCGGCGCCCGCCCGGTCGAGGCGGCGCATCCGCTGCTGCGGGCCGCCTGGACCGCCGGGGACCGGCTGCACCTCGACGTACGGCTGCCCGACGACGCCGCCGACCCGGACGCCGAGCGGTACGGCGTGCACCCGGACGTGCTCGACGCCGCGCTGGACCTGCTCCCGCTGGCCGGGTTCGCCCCGCCGGCCGGGCCGGGGGAGCGGATCGTGCCCACCGACTGGACCGGCGTGCGCCGGCACGCCACCGGCGCGTACGCGCTGCGGGTCAGTCTCGCCCCGGCCGGCGCGGACGCGGTCACGCTCACCGCCGTCGACGACGCCGGCCGGCCGGTGCTCGACGTCGACCGGATCGCGCTGCGCGCCGTGACGCTGCCGTCCGCCGCCGCCCCGGCGCCGGAGACCGGCCCGGCCGGGCTCTACACGGTGGACTGGCTGCCCGCCCCGACCGGCCCGGTGCCCACCTGGACGCTCGCCGACGCGGTCCCGCCGACCGGGCCGCTGCCGCCGGTGCTGGTGCTGCGCCTGCCCGACGGCGACCCGGACAGCACCGTCGCGCAGCGCGCCGACGCGATCGGCCTGGAGCTGCTCGGCGTGCTGCACCGCTGGCTCGACGACCCGCGCGCCGTCGACACCCGGCTCGCGGTGGCGGTGCGCGACGGCGACCCGGCGCACGCCCCGGCCGCCGGCCTGCTCCGGGTGGCCCGCGCCGAGCACCCCGACCGGTTCCTGCTGCTGCACCTGGACACCGTCGACGACACCACGGTCCGCGCCGCGCTGGCCGCCGCCGACGACGAACCCGAGGTCGCGGTCCGCGACGGCCGCGCGCTGCTGCCCCGGCTCCGCCCGGCCACCGAGCCCGACGCCGCCGCGCGGCCCGCGCTGGCCGGCGGCGCGGTGCTGCTCACCGGCGGCACCGGCGGCCTCGGCCGGCACGTCGCGGTCCACCTCGCGCAGGC
Source organism: Micromonospora sp. NPDC049201 (assembly GCF_055586805.1). Lineage (NCBI taxonomy): Bacteria > Bacillati > Actinomycetota > Actinomycetes > Micromonosporales > Micromonosporaceae > Micromonospora > Micromonospora sp. NPDC049201. The sequence continues at coordinate 39,889 of NZ_JBVJHM010000005.1, forward strand.
GTACGGCGTGCGGGAACTGGTGCTGCTCAGCCGCACCGGCCGGCCCGCCCCGTGGACCGACGAGCTGGCGGCGACCGGCGTCGACGTCCGGGTGGTCGCCGCCGACGTGGCCGACCGGGACGCGCTCGCCGCCGTGCTGGCCCCGCTCGCCGACCGGCTGGTGGCCGTCGTGCACGCCGCCGGCGCCACCGACGACGCGCTGCTCACCGACCTCGACCCGGACCGCTGGGCCGGCGCGCTGCGGGCCAAGGTGCACGGCGCCTGGCACCTGCACGAGCTGACCGCCGGCCTCGACCTGGCCGCGTTCGTGCTGTTCTCCTCCGCCTCGGCCACGTTCGGCAGCCCCGGCCAGGGCAACTACGCCGCCGGCAACGCGTTCCTCGACGCGCTCGCCGCGCACCGCCGCGCCCGCGGGTTGCCCGGCACCGCGCTCGCCTGGGGCCTGTGGGCCGAGACCGACGGGATGGCCGGCCGACTCACCGCCGCCGACCTGGCCCGGCTCGCCCGCACCGGCACCCGTCCGCTGGACGCCGCCGCCGGGCTGGCACTGTTCGACGCCGCGCTGCGCGCCGAACCGGCGACGCTGGTACCGATCGGACTGGACCTGGCCGCCGTGCGCGCCACCGGGGAGGTGCCGGCGCTGCTGCGGGCGCTGCTGCCGCCGGCCCCGCGTCGGGCCGTCGTCGCCGAGCCCGGCACCAGCACCGGAACCGGCTTCGCCGACCGCCTGGCCGGCCTCGGCGAGCCGGACCGGGCCACGCTCCTGCTCGACCTGGTCCGCACCCGCTGCGCCACGGTCGTCGGGCACGCCGGGCCGGACCAGATCGAACCGCGCCGGCCGTTCAAGGAACTCGGCTTCGACTCGCTGATGGCGGTGGAGCTGAGCAACCGGCTCTCCGCCGCCACCGGCGTCCGGCTCGCCCCGCACGCCGTGTTCAACCACCCCACCCCGGAACTGCTCGCCGCGCACCTGCACGCCCGGCTGCTCGGCACCGCCGCCACCGAGGTCGCCGACGCCACCACCGTCGCGCTTGACGAGCCGGTCGCGGTCGTCGCGATGGCCTGCCGGTTCCCCGGCGGCATCGGCTCCCCCGAGGAGCTGTGGCGGCTGCTCGACGCCGGCGGCGAGGTGATCGGCGACCTGCCCACCGACCGGGGCTGGCCGCTTGCCGACCTGTACGACCCGGAGCCCGGCACACCCGGCCGCACCTACACCCGGGCCGGTGGCTTCCTCACCGGGCTCGCCGACTTCGACGCCGCGTTCTTCGGCATCAGCCCCCGCGAGGCGCTCGCCATGGACCCGCAGCACCGGCTGCTGCTGGAGACCTCCTGGGAGGCCCTGGAACGGGCCGGCATCGACCCGGACACGCTGCGCGGCAGCCGTACCGGCGTGTTCGCCGGCACCCACGGCCAGGACTACGCCGACCGGATCACCCCCGGCGCCACCGCCGACGACGGCGAGACCGTCGCCGACGAGGGACACCTGCTCACCGGCACCGCCGCCAGCGTGCTCTCCGGGCGGGTGGCGTACGCGCTGGGGCTGGAGGGGCCGGCGGTCACCGTGGACACCGCCTGCTCCGCCTCGCTGGTGGCGCTGCACCTGGCCGCGCAGGCGCTGCGTCAGGGCGACTGCGACCTGGCGCTCGCCGGGGGCGTGTCGGTGCTGTCCAGTCCGGCCGGGCTGACCGGGTTCAGCCGCCAGCGCGGCCTCGCCCCGGACGGCCGGTGCAAGGCGTTCGCCGAGGACGCCGACGGGTTCGGCATGTCCGAGGGCGTCGGCGTGCTGGTGGTGGAACGGCTCTCCGACGCCCGCCGACGTGGCCACCCGGTGCTGGCCGTGGTGCGCGGCTCGGCGGTCAACTCCGACGGCGCGTCCAACGGCCTCACCGCCCCCAACGGGCCGTCCCAGGAACGCGTGATCCGGGCCGCGCTGGCCGCCGCCGGGCTCGACCCGGCCGACGTGGACGCGGTCGAGGCGCACGGCACCGGCACGCCGCTCGGCGACCCGATCGAGGCCGAGGCGATCCTCGCCACCTACGGCCGCCGGCCCGCCGGCGTCCCGCCGCTGCTGCTCGGCTCCGTGAAGTCCAACCTCGGCCACACCCAGGCCGCGGCCGGCGTCGCCGGGATGCTCAAGGTCGTCCTCGCCATGCGGCACGGCCGACTGCCCCGCACGCTGCACGCCGAGCACCGCACCAGCCGCGTCGACTGGGCGGCCGGCGCGGTCGACCTGCTCACCGAGGCCCGGCCGTGGCCGCGTACCGACCGGCCGGCCCGCGCCGGCGTCTCCTCGTTCGGCATCAGCGGCACCAACGCCCACGTGGTGCTCGAAGCCGTGCCGGACGAGCCGGCCGTCGACGCCGAGCCGCCGGCCGGGCCGGTGGCGCTGCCGTGGCTGCTCTCCGCGCGTACCCCGGAGGCGCTGGCCGGGCAGGCCCGCCGGCTGCGCGACCACCTCGCCGACCGGCCCGACCAGCGACCGCTGGACGTGGCCTGGTCGCTGGCCACCACCCGGGCCGGCTTCGACCACCGGGCCGCGCTGGTCGGCGGCCCGGCGGAGATCACCGCCGGGCTGGACGCGCTCGCCGCCGGTGAGCCCGCCACCGACCTGGTACGCGGCGACGTCACCGCCACCGGCAAGCTGGTGTTCGTCTTCCCCGGCCAGGGCTCCCAGTGGGCCGGCATGGCGCTGGACCTGCTCGACGAGGCGCCCGTGTTCGCCGAGCGGATGGCCGCCTGCGACGCCGCGCTGCGGCCCTGGCTGGGCCATCCGCTGCGGGACCTGCTGCGCCAGGCGCCCGGCACCCCGGACTTCGAACGGGCGGACGTGGTGCAACCGCTGCTGTTCGCGGTGATGGTGTCGCTGGCCGAGCTGTGGCGCTCGTACGGCGTGCAGCCCGCCGCCGTGGTCGGCCACTCGCAGGGCGAGATCGCCGCCGCCTGCGTGGCCGGCGTGCTGTCGCTGACCGACGCCGCCCGGCTGGTGGCGCTGCGCGCCCGCGCGCTGCGCAAGCTGGCCGGCGCCGGGGTGATGGCCGCCGTGCCGCTCCCGGTCGAGGTGGTCCGCGAGCGGGTCGCCCGGTACGGTGACCGGCTGGCCGTGGGCGCGGTCAACGGGCCGGCGAACGTGGTGGTCTCCGGCGAACCGGACGCGGTGGAAGCGTTCGCCGCCGAGCTGGACGCCGACCGGGTACGGCTGCGCCGCCTCGCGATCGACTACGCGTCCCACTCCGCGCAGGTGGAGCGGATCCGCGCCGAGCTGGCCGAGGCGGTCGCCGGCGTCACGCCCGGACCGGCGGCCGTGCCGATCTACTCCACCACCGACCTGTGCTGGCTCGGCGGCGAGGAGATGGACGCCGACTACTGGTACCGCAACCTGCGCCAGCCGGTCGAACTGGCCGACGCGGTACGCGCGCTGACCGCCGAGGGCCACCACACGTACGTCGAGTGCAGCCCGCATCCGGTGCTCACGCCGGGCATCGAGCAGACGCTCCAGGAGCACGACCACCCGGCGGTGGTGGTCGGTTCGGTGCAGCGCGGCCGGGGCGACCGGGCCCGGTTCCTGCTCTCCGTGGCCGCGCTGCACGTGCGCGGCGTACCCGTCGACTGGCAGCCGGTGCTGGCCGGCGGACGCCGGGTCGACCTGCCCACGTACGCGTTCGCGCACCGCCGCTACTGGCCCCGCCCGGTCACCGGCGCCGCCGACGTCGGCGCGGCCGGGCTGGCCGCCGCCGGGCATCCGCTGCTCGGCGCGTCGGTGCCACTGGCCGACGGGCGGGGACACCTGTTCACCGGCCGACTCGCGGTCGCCGAGCAGCCCTGGCTGGCCGACCACCGGGTCGCCGGCCGGGTGCTGGTGCCCGGCACCGGGCTGGTCGAGCTGTGCCTGCGGGCCGGCGACGAGGTCGGCTGCCCCGCCCTCGACGAGCTGGTCATCGAGGCACCGCTCACGTTGCCCGAGGACGCGGCCACCCAGGTGCAGGTCGCGGTCGGTCCGCCCGCCGACGACGGCCGCCGCCCGGTCACCGTGCACTCCCGGCCCGCCGCCGGCCCGCCCGACGCGCCGTGGACCCGGCACGGCAGCGGCACGCTCTCCGCCGCCGACGCCACCCCGGCGACGCCGGCCGGGCCGCCGCCGGACGCCCACGCCGTCGACCTGACCGGCTTCTACGACCGTCTGGTCGACGAGGGGTACGGCTACGGCCCGGCGTTCCAGGGCCTGCGCGCGGTCCGGACCGGCGACGACGAGGTGTACGCCGAGGTGGAGCTGCCGGCCGGCCCGCGCGCCGACGCCGACCGGTACGCGCTGCACCCGGCGCTGCTCGACGCCGCGCTGCACGCCGCGCACTTCGGTGGTCTCGCCGACGCCGGCGGCGAGAAGATCCTGCTGCCGTTCGCCTGGAACGGGCTCACCGTGCACGCCACCGGCGCCACCACGCTGCGGGTCCGGCTGCGGCGGGTCGGCCCGCACGCGTTCGCGTTGTCCGCCACCGACCCGGCCGGCGCGCCGGTGGTCGAGGCGGCGTCGCTGGCCATGCGCCCGATCTCCCGCGCCGAGCTGGGCGCCCGCGACGACGCGGTCACCGACGCGCTGTTCCACCTGACGTGGCAGCCGCTGCCGACGCCCACCGCGCCGGCCCCGGCCCGGATCGCCGTGCTCGCCACCCCGGACGCCGTCGATCCGTCCGCCGTGGCCGATCCGTCCGCCGCCGACCTGCCGTGCCACGCCGACCTGTCGCGCCACGCCGACCTGTCCGCGCTGGCCGCGGCGATCGACGCCGGTGCCACGTCGCCGGACGCGGTGCTCGCGCCGCTCACCGCCGGGACCGGTGCGCACCGGACGACCCGTACCGACCCCGCCGCCCCGGACCGGGCGCGACGGCTCGCCGGGGACGCGCTCGCGCTGGTGCAGCGCTGGCTGGCCGAGCCGCGCTGGGCCGAGACCCGGCTGATGCTGCTCACCCGTGGCGCGGTCGGCGTGCACGGGCCCGGTGAGGTCGACGACCCGGCCGCCGCCGCCGCGTGGGGCCTGGTCCGCTCCGCCCAGTCCGAGAATCCGGACCGGTTCGTGCTGCTCGACGCCGACACCTTGCCCGACGCGGCCACCCTGACCGCCGTGCTCGCCGCCGACGAGCCGCAGGTGGCGCTGCGCGACGGCGGCGCGTACGCGCCCCGGCTGGCCCGCCGCGCCGACGCGCCGACGCTCACCCCGCCCGCCGACGCGACCGCCTGGCGGCTGGACGTGCCCCGCCGGGGCAGCCTCGACCACCTGGCGCTGGTGCCCACCGACGCGGCCGACACGCCGCTCGGCGCGTACGACGTGCGGGTCCGGGTCCGCGCCGCCGGCCTGAACTTCCGCGACGTGCTCAACGCGCTCGGCCTCTACCCGGGCGACCCCGGCCCGCCCGGCGGGGAGGCCGCCGGTGTCGTCGCCGAGGTCGGCGCGGCGGTCACCGACCTGCGGCCCGGCGACCGGGTGCTCGGCGTGTTCACCGGCTGCTTCGGCCCGGTCGCGGTCACCGACCGGCGGCTGCTCGCGCCGGTGCCGGACGGCTGGACGTTCGCGCAGGCCGCGACCGTGCCGGTGGTGTTCCTCACCGCCTGGCGCGGGCTGGTCGGGCTGGGCCGGCTGCGGGCCGGGGAGTCCGTGCTGGTGCACGCCGGGGCCGGCGGCGTCGGCATGGCGGCGGTGCAGATCGCCCGCCACCTCGGCGCGGACGTCTTCGCCACCGCCAGTGAGGGCAAGTGGCCCGCGCTGCGGGAGCTGGGCGTGCCCGCCGACCACCTGGCGTCGTCCCGGACGCTCGACTTCGAGGCGCGTTTCCTCGACGCCACCGGCGGCCGGGGCGTGGACGTGGTGCTCGACTCGCTGGCCCGCGAGTTCGTCGACGCGTCGCTGCGGCTGCTGCCGCGCGGCGGCCGGTTCCTGGAGATGGGCAAGACCGACCTGCGCGACCCGGCCCGGGTCGCCGCCGACCACCCCGGCGTCGACTATCAGGCGTATGACCTGACGCAGGTCGAGCCGGACGAGATCCAGCGGATGCTCACCGAACTGCTGGCGCTGTTCGCCACCGGCGCGTTGCGCCCGCTGCCGGTGCGCGCCTGGGACGTCCGGCAGGCCCCGGACGCGTTCCGCTACGTCAGCCAGGCCCGGCACGTCGGCAAGGTGGTGCTCACCATGCCCGAGACGTGGGACCCGGACGGCACGGTGCTGCTCACCGGCGGCACCGGCCTGCTGGGCGGCCTGGTGGCCCGCCGGCTCGTCACCGGGCACGGCGTCCGGCACCTGCTGCTGGCCAGCCGCGGCGGCCCGGACGCGCCCGGCGCGGCCGAGCTGACCGCCGAGTTGACCGCGCTCGGCGCCACCGTCACCGTGGCCGCCGCCGACGTCGCCGACCGGGACGCGGTGGCGGGGCTGCTCACCGCCGTGCCGGCGGCGCATCCGCTCACCGCGGTGGTGCACCTGGCCGGCGTGCTCGACGACGGCGTGGTCACCGCGCTCACCCCGGAACGCCTCGACACCGTGTTCCGCCCCAAGGTGGATGCCGCCTGCCACCTCGACGAGCTGACCCGCCACCTCGACCTCGCCGGGTTCGTGCTGTTCTCCTCCGGGGCCGGCGTGTTCGGCGTGCCCGGCCAGGGCAACTACGCCGCCGCCAACGCCTGGCTGGACGCGCTGGCCCGGCGGCGACGCGGCGCCGGACTGCCCGCCCGCGCGTACGCCTGGGGCCTGTGGGCGCAGGCCAGCACGCTGACCGCCGGCGTGGACCGGGCCGGCACCACCCGCGACGGGCAGCTCGCGATCCCGTCCGACCTGGGCATGGCGCTGTTCGACGCCGGCTTCGCCGCGCCGGAGGAACACCTGGTGCCGACCCGCGTCGACCGGGCCGCGCTGGCCGGCCGGCCGCACGTGCCGGCGCTGATGCGCGGCCTGGTCCGCGTCGACCGGCCGAAGGCCCGCGCCGCCACCGCCGGCGGCGTCGACCTGGCCGGGCGGCTGCGCGCGCTCACCGGCGCGGAACAGTCCGCGCTCCTGCTCGACCTGGTCCGGGCCACCGCCGCGGCGGTGCTCGGCCACGGCAGCCCGGACGCCATCCGGGAGGGCCAGGCGTTCCACGAGCTGGGCTTCGACTCACTGACCGCGGTCGAGTTGCGCAACCGGCTCACCGAGGCGACCGGGGAACGGCTGCCGGCCACCGCCGTCTTCGACTACCCGGACCCGGCGGCGCTGGCCGGCTACCTGCGCTCCCGGCTGGTGCCCGACGGCGCGCAGGCCGCCCCGGCGGTGCTGGCCGAGCTGGAACGCCTGGAACGGGCGCTCGCCGAGACCACCGTCGAGGCGGACCTGCACACCCAGGTGGCGGCGCGGCTGGAGGTGCTGGTCGCCAAGTGGCGGACCATGCGCGGCGCCTCCGCCACCGACGACGACCTGGACCTCGACCGGGCCAGCGACGACGAGATCTTCAGCCTGATCGACACGGAACTCGGGCTGTGACGGCCCAGGCGGACGAACGAGGGACGGCGATGACCGACGTACTGATCGTGGGCTACGGCCCGGTGGGCCAGGTGGCCGCGATCCTGCTGGCGCAGCGCGGCTTCACGGTGCGGGTGCTGGAGAAGTGGACCACCCCGTACAGCATGCCGCGCGCCGTCTCCTACGACGGTGAGGCCAGCCGGATCCTCGCCTCCTGCGGCGTGGCCGACCGGCTCGGCGACGTGACCGAACTGTCCGGCGAGTACACCTGGAAGAACGGCTTCGGCCGGACGCTGCTGCACGTGCGCGCCGCGCCGGACGGCCCGTCCGGGTGGCCCGACTCCACGTCGTTCTACCAGCCCGGCGTGGAGGAACGACTCGCCGAACGCGGGGCGGAGCTGCCCGGCGTGCAGGTGCAGCGGGGCGTCGAGGTGACCGGCCTGACCGACCACGGCGACCGGGTCGAGGTGACCGCCGTGGACGGCGACGGCGGCCCGCACACCTACACCGCGTCCTGGGTGCTCGGCTGCGACGGCGCGAACAGCTTCGTCCGGGGCTGGCTCGGCGCGACCGTCACCGACCTGGACTTCACCCACGACTGGCTGGTCTGCGACGTGGTGCTGCACACGCCGCGCGAGTTCAGCCCGAACAACCTCCAGATCTGCGACCCGGCGCGCCCGCGTACCGCCGTCTCCGCCGGGCCGAACCACCGGCGGTGGGAGTTCATGCGGGTGCCGGGGGAGACCCTGGAGGAGTTCCGCACCGAGGCCAGCGCGTGGCGGCTGCTCGGCCTGTTCGACATCACCCCGGACAACGCCCGGCTGGACCGGTACGGCGTCTACACCACCCAGGCCTGCTCCGCCGACGTGTGGCGGCGCGGTCGGGTGTTCCTGGCCGGCGACGCCGCGCACGTCATGCCGCCGTTCCTCGGGCAGGGCATGAGTTCCGGCTTCCGCGACGTGGTCAACCTGGCGTGGAAACTCGACCTGGTGCGCCGCGGCCGGGCCGGGGAGGCGCTGCTCGACACGTACCAGGTGGAACGGCGCGCACACGTGCAGCACGCGATCCGGATGTCGATGGACTCCGGGGCGGTGATCTGCGAGACCGACCAGAAGAAGGCCGCCGGCCGGGACTCGGTGATGCTGGCCGCGCTGCGCCGGCGTACCCAGCAGCGCCACGTCCGCTCGCTGCGCGAGGCGATCGTCGACGGGGTGCTGCACCGCGCCGACGACGGCACGCCCACCCCGCGCGCCGGTGAACCCGCGCCGCAGGGCCGGGTGACCGTCGACGGGCGCACCGGCGGCTTCGACGACGTGGTGGGCGTCGGCTTCACGCTGCTCACCCGGGAACCCGCCCCGCTCGACGACGACGCGGTCGCGTTCCTCGACGACCTCGGCGCGTACCGGCTGGTCGTGCGGCCGGCCGGCGACGACGCGGCGGCCGGCGACCTGGCCGACCTCGACGGCGTCTACTCGACCTGGCTGGGCGGCGCGGACGCCGCGCTGATCCGGCCGGACTTCTATCTCTTCGGCGTGGCCGCCGGCCCCGACGCCGCCGCCACCCTGGTGGCCGACCTGCGCCGGCAGGTCGCCGCGCCCGCCCTGCATCCCTGACCAACCCCCGCACAGCCCTGAGGAGCTGACATGCTGGAGAACCTCCGCACCCTCGGCCGGGTCATCCGGACCCTGGCCACCAAGGACCCGGTGACCCGGGTCCGCCGGTTCTACGAGATCCAGTCGCCGGACGTCGAGTTCGCGGCCCGCACCTCCCGCTACATGAACGTCGGCTACTGGGAGGAGGGCGTCACCAGCATCGACGTGGCCGGCCAGGCGCTGGCCGACAAGCTCGCCGACGCCGCCGGGTTCAAGCCCGACGACACCGTGGTCGACGTCGGCTTCGGCTACGGCGACCAGGACTTCGCCTGGCTGCGGGACCGCCGGGTGGCGAAGGTGCACGGCATCAACGTGACCCCCCGGCACGTCGAGCACGCCCAGGAGCGGGCCCGCCGCGAGGGCCTCGCCGACCGGGCCGACTTCCAGCTCGGCACCGCCACCGCGCTGCCGTTCCCGGACGCCAGCGTGGACCGCGTGGTGGCGCTGGAGTCGGCGTTCCACTTCCACCCGCGCAGCGCGTTCTTCGCCGAGGCGTTCCGGGTGCTGCGGCCGGGCGGCACCATCGCCACCGCCGACATCATCCCGCTGAGCAACGACACCCCGCGCATGTCGATCAGCTCGGGCCCGCTCAGCTTCGTCAAGTTCAGCCTGCCGGACGAGAACTGGCACGACCGCAAGACGTACGGCGAGCAGCTCGCCGCCGCCGGCTTCGGCACCGTGGAGGTGCACTCCATCGCGGACCGCACCTGGGAGGGCTGGCGTCGGTTCCAGTCCGCCCGCCCGTCCGACCCGGCGTTCCGGGCCGCCGCCGACGGCAGCGCGGTCAAGGGGATGGCCAACCACTGGCGCGACACCGAGCTGATCAAGAAGGAGCTGGGTCTGCTCGACTACGTCATCGCGGTGGCGCAGAAGCCGTGAACCGCCACGGCCCCCGCCGCCCGGACCGGGCGGCGGGGACCGGCGGGTGGCATCAGCGGACCGCCGCGCCGGTCAACGCCGCGGAGAGGGTACGCAGGATCGCCGGCTGGTGGGACGCCAGGAAGAAGTGCCCGCCCGGGAAGACGTGCAGGTCGAACGCGCCGGTGGTGTGCGCCGACCACGCCCTCGCCTCGTCCACTGTGGTCTTCGGGTCGGCGTCCCCGGTGAACACCGTGACCGGGCAGCTCAGCTTCGGCCCCGGCGCGTACGTGTAGGTCTCCGCCGCCCGGTAGTCGCTGCGGATCGCCGGCAACGCGGCACGCAGCATGTCCGGGTCGCCGAGCACCGCCGAGTTGGGGCCGCTGAGCTTCTTCACGTCGGCCAGCAGCCCCTCGTCGTCGAGCAGGTGCACCGTCTCGTGCCGGTGGCACGACGGCGCCCGACGGCCGGACGGGAACAGGTGCGCCACCGCCCCACCCTCGGCCTCGATCAGCCGCGCCACCTCGAAGCCCAGCGTCGCGCCCATGCTGTGCCCGAAGAACGCCACCGGCCGGTCCCGCCAGGGCCGCAGCACGTCGGCCACCTGCCGGGCCAGCTCACCGATGCTCGGCACACACGGCTCGTGCCGGCGGTCCTGGCGGCCCGGGTACTGGACACTGAGCACCTCCACGGCCGGTGACAGCGCCCGGGACACCGGGAAGAAGAAGCTCGCGGAGCCCCCGGCGTGCGGCAGGCACACCAGCCGCGGGGCGCCGTCCGGGGCCGGATGGAACCGGCGAACCCAGAGGCCGTTGTCGTGGTCGGTCATCGTCACGCGGTCCTTCCGGCGGTGGCGCCCGCGACCCGGGCGCCAGGGCGGTCCACCGGACGCTAACCGGGCCGCCGCCGGTCCGGCCACCCCCCCTAGCCCGCCGGGCGTACGGGTTAGGGGTTGTCGCAGCTCAGCGCGACGCCATAGCTTCCCCGCAAAGGGGACCCGTGGCTCCCGGATGACGCGTGCGCGCCGGACGACGGCAGGTCCCCGCCGACCGAGGGTCAGGTTGATGGACACCGAAGAGAAGCTCCGGGAGTACCTGAAGAGGGTCACCACCGACCTGCGGCGGACCCGGCAACGGCTCCGCGACGTGGAGGACTCCGCCCGCCAGCCGATCGCCGTGGTCGGCATGGCGTGCCGCTTCCCCGGCGGGATCACCTCGCCGGACGCGCTGTGGGACCTGGTGGCCGCCGGTGGGGACGCGATCGGCCCGTTCCCCGACGACCGGGGCTGGGACCTCGCCACGCTCTACGACCCGGAGCGGGAACGCCCCGGCACGTCCTGCGTGCGCGACGGCGGCTTCCTGACCGACGCCGCCGGCTTCGACCCGGCGTTCTTCGGCGTCTCGCCCCGCGAGGCGCTCGCCATGGACCCGCAGCAGCGGCTGCTGCTGGAGGTGTCCTGGGAGGCGTTCGAAGCCGCCGGTGTCGACCCGACCGGGCTGCGCGGCGCACGCGTCGGCGTCTTCGCCGGCCTGACCCACGCCGACTACGCGGCCGGCGCCGCCGACGTGCCCGACGGGGTCGCCGACTACCTGGGGCTGGGCAGCGCCGGCAGCGTCAGCTCCGGCCGGGTGTCGTACGCGTTCGGGTTCGAGGGGCCGGCCGTCACCGTCGACACCGCCTGCTCGTCGTCGCTTGTCGCGCTGCACCTGGCCGTGCAGTCGCTGCGCGCTGGCGAGTCCGACCTGGCCCTGGCCGGCGGCGTGACCGTGCTGCCGACCCCGTCGATCTTCGTGGACTTCACCCGGCAGAACAACCTGTCCCGGGGCGCCCGCTGCCGGGCGTTCGCCGACGCCGCCGACGGCACCGCGCTCGGCGAGGGCATCGGCGTACTCCTGGTCGAGCGTCTCGCCGACGCCCAGCGGCTCGGCCACCGGGTCCTCGCCGTGGTGCGCGGGTCGGCGGTGAACCAGGACGGCGCGTCGAACGGGCTGACCGCGCCGAACGGGCCGTCGCAGCAGCGGGTGATCCGGGCCGCGCTCGCCGACGCCCGGTTGTCCGCCGCCGAGGTGGACGTGGTGGAGGCGCACGGCACCGGCACCACGCTCGGTGACCCGATCGAGGCGCAGGCGTTGCTTGCCACGTACGGGCAGGAGCGGGAGACGCCGCTGCTGCTCGGCTCGATCAAGTCGAACATCGGCCACACCCAGACCGCCGCCGGCGTGGCCGGCGTGATCAAGATGGTGCAGGCGATGCGGCACGGCACGGTGCCGGCCACGCTGCACGTGGACGCGCCGTCGACCAAGGTGGACTGGACAGCCGGCGCGGTGGAACTGGCCACGTCCGCGCGCCCCTGGCCGGCCGCCGACCGGCCCCGCCGCGCCGCGGTGTCGTCGTTCAGCATCTCCGGCACCAACGCCCACGTGATCCTGGAAGCGCCCACCCCGGCCGAGGACGAGCCGCCGGCCACCCTCGACGCGGCGGCGCTGCCGGTGCTGCCGTGGCTGGTGTCGGGGCGGTCGTCGGACGCGCTGGCGGGTCAGGCGGCGCGGCTGCTCGACCACCTGCGCGCGAACGCCGACCTGTCGCCGGCCGACGTCGGCTTCTCATCGGCGACCACGAGGGCCGCGTTGGCGCACCGGGCGGTGGTGGTCGGCGCGGACCGCGACGCGCTGCTGGCCGGCCTGGCCGCGCTGGCCGAGGGCGGTGCGGCTCCCGGTCTGGTGACCGGTGAGGCGTCGTCGGGCCGTCGGGCGGTGTTGTTCACCGGTCAGGGTGCGCAGCGGGCCGGTATGGGTCGGGAGTTGTATGGGGCTTTTCCGGTGTTCGCGGATGCGTTCGACCGGGTGTGTGCGTCGTTCGCGGGCCGGCTGGAGCGGCCGTTGCGGGAGGTGGTGTTCGACGGCGGTGACCTGCTGGACCAGACGGCATATACGCAGGCGGGTCTGTTCGCGGTGGAGGTGGCGTTGTGGGAGTTGCTGTTGTCGTGGGGCGTGACGGCCGACTATCTGGCGGGGCATTCGATCGGTGAGGTGACGGCCGCCCATGTGGCGGGTGTGCTGTCGTTGGTGGATGCGTGTGCGCTGGTGGCGGCGCGTGGGTCGTTGATGCAGGCGTTGCCGGCCGGTGGCGGGATGTTGGCGGTGGGCGCGTCGGAGTTCCAGGTTCGGGAGTTGGTGGCTGGCGTCGATGTGGCGGCGGTGAATGGTCCGTCGTCGGTGGTGCTGTCCGGGCCGGTGGAGGATCTGGATCGGATCGTGGGGGAGTGTGCCGCCGAGGGTTGGCGGGTGAAGCGGTTGACGGTCAGTCATGCGTTCCACTCGCGGTTGATGGAGCCGATGCTGGCCGGGTTCCGGGCCGCGATCGTCGGCTTGGACTGGCGGGCCCCGCGTGTGCCGATCGTGTCGAACCTGACCGGCCGGCTCGCCGATCCGGTGGAGATCGCGGGTCCGGACTACTGGGTGCGGCATGTGCGGGAGGCGGTGCGGTTCGCCGACGGGGTGGCCACGTTGCACGAGTTGGGTGTGTCGACGTTCCTGGAGGTGGGTCCGGACGCGACGTTGACGGCGATGGCCGCCGACACCCCGGCCGACCGGCCGGTCCATCACATCCCCGCACTGCGGCGGGACCAGGACGAGGTCACCGCGCTGACCACGGCGGTGGCTCGGCTGCACGTGGCCGGCACACCTGTGGACTGGGCGGCCTGGTTCACCCGCGACGGGCGGCGGCCGGCCACCGTCGACCTGCCCACCTACGCGTTCCAGCACCAGCGGTACTGGATCGACGCCCGCACCGCCGGCCACGACGCCGCCGGCCTGGGCGCCCGCGCCGCCGGTCACCCGCTGCTCGACACCGCGCTCGCCACCGCCGCCGGTGACGTCCGCGTCCACGGCGGCCGGCTGTCCGCGCGTACCCAGCCGTGGCTCGCCGACCACGTCGTCCGCGGCCGGATCGTCGTCCCCGGCACCGCGCTGGTCGAGCTGGCGCTGCACGCCGGCGCGCAGGCCGGCTGCGACACCGTCGAGGAACTGACGCTCGCCGCGCCGCTCGTCCTGCCCGACGACGGCGCCCGCACGCTCCAACTCCATCTCGCCGCGCCCGACGAGCACGGCCGACGCCGGATCACCGTCCACTCCCGGCCCGCCGACGATCCGCACGCCGACTGGACCGCCCACGCCGACGGCGTCCTCGCCCCCGGCGCGGGCGAGACCGCCGAGCCGCTGACCGCCTGGCCACCGCCCGGCGGCGTCGCCGTGCCTGTCGAACCGATCTACACCCGGCTCCGCGAACTCGGCGTCGCCCACGGGCCCACGTTCCGCGGGCTGCGCGCCGCCTGGCGTACGCCCGACGGGGTCTTCGCGGAGGTGGAACTGCCCGACGGCACCGCCACCACCGGCTACGCGCTGCACCCGGCGCTGCTCGACGCCGCGCTGCACGTCGTCGGCCTCGCCGACGACCCGGCCGCCGACGACGCCGGCGCCCGGCTGCCCTGGGCCTGGAGCGGCGTCACGCTCACCGCCGAGGGCGCCACCCACCTGCGGGTACGGCTGACCCGCAGCGGCCCGGCCAGCACGCTGACGCTCGCCGACGCGGCCGGCGCACCGGTGGCCCGCATCGACGCCCTGGTGTCCCGACCGCTCGCCGTCGACCAACTCGACGCCGGCAGCGCCGACCTGCCCCTCTACGACCTGCGCTGGAACTCGGTGCCGCTGCCGGCCCGACCGGCCACCGGAATCGCGCCGCTCGACCCGGGGACCGGCCTCGCCGGGACCGCCGCCGACGCCCGGCTGGTGCTCGTCCCCGTCCACGACACCGCGCCGGACGACCCGCTCGCCGACACCCGCACCCGGCTCGCCGGCACACTCACGCTGATCCAGGACTGGCTGGCCGACGACCGGCACGCCGACCGGCGGCTCGTCGTGCTCACCCGCGGCGCGGTACCCGCCGACGGTGACGTCACCGACCTGGCCGGCGCCGCCGTCTGGGGGCTGGTCCGCGCGGCGCAACTCGAACACCCCGGCCGGTTCGTCCTCGCCGACCTGGCCGGTGATGACGACGCCGACCTGCTCGCCCGCGCGCTCGCCGCCGACGAACCCCAGTTCGCGCTCCGCGACGGCCGGCTGCTCGTGCCGCGCCTCGCCCCGGCCGAACCCGACCCGACCGGCGCCGTCGACCTCGTCCCCGACGGCACCGTGCTGATCACCGGCGCGACCGGCGCGCTCGGCGGCGTCGTCGCCCGGCACCTCGTCAGCCACCACAAGATCCGGCACCTGCTGCTGGTCAGCCGGCACGGCGCCGACGCCCCCGGTGCGGCCGACCTGCTCGCCGACCTCACCCGCCTCGGCGCGCGGGCCAGCCTCACCGCCGCCGACGTGGCCGACCGCGACCAGCTCGCCGGGCTGCTCGCCGCGGTGCCCGCCGAACATCCGCTCGCCGGCGTGGTGCACGTCGCCGGCGCGCTCGACGACGTCGTGGTCACCGCGCTCACCCCGGACCGCACCGAGACGGTGCTGCGCCCCAAGGCCGACGCCGCCTGGCACCTGCACGACCTCACCCGCCACCTCGACCTGCCCATGTTCGTGTTGTTCTCCTCGATCGCCGGGCCGCTCGGCGCACCCGGGCAGGGCAACTACGCGGCGGCGAACGCGTTCCTCGACGGCCTCGCCCACCACCGCCGCGCGGCCGGGCTCGCCGCCACGTCACTGGCCTGGGGCCCCTGGGCGGAAACCGGCGGCATGACCCGCGACCTGGGCGCCGCCGGCCGGGACCGCCTCGCCCGCCAGGGCATCGTCCCGCTCCCCACCGACCGGGCGCTGGCACTCTTCGACGCCAGCCGGCGCGGCCGGCAGCCACTGCTGCTCCCGGTCCACCTCGACCTGGCGGCGCTGCGGACCCGCACCGGCCGCGACGAGCTGCCGGCGCCGCTGCACGGCCTCGCCGGCGGGCCCGCGCGCCGCGCCGCCGCGACGACCACCGGCGGCCTCGCCGACCGGCTCGCCGGGGCGTCCGCCGAGGAGCGGGCCCGCCTGGTCGCCGAGCTGGTCGCCGGCCAGGTCGCCGACGTGCTCGGGTACGCGTCACCGGCCGCCGTCGGACCCGACCGCTCCTTCACCGAACTCGGCTTCGACTCGCTCACCGCCGTCGACCTGCGCAACCGGCTCACCGCCCGGACCGGGCTGACCCTGCCGGCGACGATGGTCTTCGACCATCCCACCCCGGCGGCGCTGACCGGGCACCTGCTGGGCCGGCTCGGACCGGCCGCGACCGCACCCACCGTTCTCGACGAGCTGGACCGCCTCGAAGCCGCGTTCGCCGCCACTGGAGCCGACACGCTCGCCGAACTGACCGCCGACGACGAGACCCGTACCGCCGTCGCGGCCCGGCTCCGCGCCCTGCTCGCCCGCTGGGACGGCGACGGCGGCGAGGTGACCGCCAGCCTCGACGACGCCAGTGACGACGAACTGTTCGACTTCATCGACAGCCGCTTCGGCCGGTCCTGACCCGCGACAGGTGAATAACCGATGGCGAACGAAGCCAAGCTCCGTGAGTACCTCAAGCGCGTCACCGCCGACCTGCACGAGACCAGCGAACGGCTGAGGGCGGCCGACGCCAAGGACCACGAACCGATCGCCATCATCGGGATGAGCTGCCGCTACCCGGGCGGCGTCCGCACCCCCGAGCAGTTGTGGGAGCTGGTCGCCGCCGGCGGCGACGGCATCACCGGCTTCCCCACCGACCGGGGCTGGGACACCGAGCGGGCGTACGACCCGACCGGGGAACGGCGGGGCAGCACGTACGCCCGGGAAGGCGGCTTCCTGCACGACGCCGGGAACTTCGACCCGGAGCTGTTCACCATCTCCCCGTACGAGGCGCTGGCCATGGACCCGCAGCAGCGGCTCATGCTGGAGGCGTCCTGGACAGCGATCGAGGACGCCCGGATCGACCCGCTGTCGCTGCGCGGCAACCGGGTCGGCGTGTTCGCCGGGATGATGTACCACAACTACGCGGCCGGGCTCGACGAGGTGCCCGACACGGTCGACGGGTTCATCGGCGGCGGCACCGCCAGCAGCGTGCTCTCCGGCCGGGTCGCCTACACGCTCGGCCTGGAGGGCCCGGCGCTCACCGTCGACACCGCCTGCTCGTCGTCGCTCGTCGCGCTGCACCTGGCCGTGCAGTCGCTGCGCTCCGGCGAATCCGCGCTGGCCCTCGCGGGCGGCGTCACCGTGATGACCACGCTGGAGACGTTCGTCGACTTCAGCCGGCAACGCGGCCTCGCCCCGGACGGCCGGTGCAAGTCGTTCGCCGACAGCGCCGACGGCACCGGCTGGTCCGAGGGCGTCGGCGTGCTGCTGCTGGAACGCCTCTCCGACGCCCGCCGCCACGGCCACCGCGTCCTCGCCGTGGTACGCGGATCGGCGGTGAACCAGGACGGCGCGTCCAACGGGTTGACCGCGCCGAACGGGCCCGCCCAGCAGCGGGTGATCCGGGCGGCCCTCGCCTCGGCGCGGCTGTCACCGGTCGAGGTGGACGTGGTGGAGGCGCACGGCACCGGCACCAGACTGGGTGACCCGATCGAGGCGCAGGCGCTGCTGGCCACGTACGGGCAGGAGCGGGCCGAGCCGCTGCTGCTCGGGTCGGTGAAGTCGAACCTGGGCCACACCCAGGCCGCCGCCGGGGTCGCCGGGATCATCAAGATGGTCCTCGCCATGCGGCACGGACTCGTGCCGCGGACCATCCACGTCGACGCCCCCTCCTCCCACGTCGACTGGTCGGCCGGCGCGGTGGACCTCGTCACGTCGGCGCGTCCCTGGCCGGCGGTGGACCGGCCGCGTCGGGCGGCGGTGTCCTCGTTCGGCATCTCCGGCACCAACGCCCACGTCATCATCGAGGCCCCGGAACCCGAGCCGTCGCCGGAGACGCCACCGGCCGGGTTGCCACCGACCACCCCGTGGGTGCTGTCGGCGCGGTCGACGGCGGCCCTCGCCGGCCAGGCCGCACGGCTGGCCGACCACCTGCGGGCGCACGCCGAGCTGCCCCCGGCCGAGGTGGGCTGGTCGCTCGCGACGACCCGCGCCGCGCTGGAACACCGCGCGGTGGTGCTCGGCCCGGACCGGGAGTCGCTGCTCACCGGCCTGTCCGCGCTCGCCGACGGTGCGTCGGCGGCCGGTGTGGTGACCGGCGAGGCGTCGCCGGGCCGGCGGGCCGTGCTGTTCACCGGTCAGGGTGCGCAGCGGGCCGGCATGGGTCGGGAGTTGTACGCGGCGTTTCCGGTGTTCGCGGACGCGTTCGATCGGGTGTGCGCCGGTTTCGAGGGTCGCTTGGACCGGCCGGTGCGGGACGTGGTGTTCGACGGCGGTGACCTGCTCGATCAGACGGTTCACACGCAGGCGGGCCTGTTCGCGGTGGAGGTGGCGTTGTGGGAGCTGCTCTCCTCGTGGGGCGTGACGGCCGACTTCCTCGGCGGGCATTCGATCGGTGAGGTGACCGCCGCCCACGTGGCGGGTGTGCTGTCCCTGGCGGACGCGTGTGCGCTGGTGGCGGCGCGTGGGTCGCTGATGCAGGCGTTGCCGGCCGGTGGCGGGATGCTGGCGGTGGGCGCGTCGGAGGCCCAGGTCCGGGAGTTGGCGGCCGGCGTCGATGTGGCGGCGGTGAACGGCCCGTCGTCGGTGGTGCTCTCCGGCGCGGTGGAGGATCTGGACCGGATCGTGGGGGAGTGCGCCGCCGAGGGTTGGCGGGTGAAGCGGCTCACGGTCAGTCATGCGTTCCACTCGCGGTTGATGGAGCCGATGCTGGCCGGGTTCCGGGCCGCGATCGCCGGCTTGGACTGGCAGGCCCCGCGTGTGCCGATCGTGTCGAACCTGACCGGCCGGCTCGCCGACCCCGCCGAGATCGCGGGTCCGGACTACTGGGTGCGGCACGTGCGGGACGCGGTCCGGTTCGCCGACGGGGTCGCCACGCTCCACGAGTTGGGCGTGTCGACGTTCCTGGAGGTGGGTCCGGACGCGACGTTGACGGCGATGGCCGCCGACACCCCGGCCGACCGGCCGGTGCACCACATTCCGGCGTTGCGGCGGGACCAGGACGAGGTCACCGCGCTGACCACGGCGCTGGCTCGGCTGCACGTGGCCGGCACCCGCATCGACTGGGCGGCCTGGTTCACCCGCGACGGGCGGCGGCCGGCCACCGTCGACCTGCCCACCTACGCGTTCCAGCACCAGCGGTACTGGCTCGACGCCCGCACCCGCCACCACGGCGGCGACCCCGACGACACGGCGTTCTGGCAGGTGATCGAGAACGAGGACGTGGACGGCCTCGCCGCCGCGCTCGCCGTCGACCCCGACACGCCGCTCGCCGACGTGCTGCCCGCGCTCTCCGCGTGGCGACGCCGCCGGGAGAGCGAAGCCACGCTCGACTCCTGGCACTACCGGGTCACCTGGCAGCCACTGCCGGACCCCACCGGGTCCGACGTCGATGACCTGCTTCTCGTCGTACCGGCCGAGGTGGACGAGGCGGGCCGGCGGTGGGTCGACGCGCTGACCGGGCCGGGCGTCCGGGTCCTGACCGTGCCGGCCGTTCACGGTCGCGCCGACCTGGCCCGGGAACTCACCGCCTCGCCGCCGGCCGGGACCGTGCTGTCGCTGCTCGGCCTGGCCACCGGCACCCACCCGGACAGCGTCTCCGTGCCCGCCGGGCTCGCCGGCACGGTCACGCTCGCGCAGGCGCTCGGCGACGCCGGCAGCACCGCCCGGCTCTGGATCGCCACCCGCGACGCCGTCGCCGTCGACCCCACCGACCCGGCCGTCGACCCCGACCAGGCGCTGCTCTGGGGACTCGGCGGCGCGTTGCGCGCCGAACACCCGTACCGCTGGGGTGGCCTCGTCGACCTGCCGCCGACGCCCGACCCGCGCGCCGTACCCCGGTTGCGCCGGCTGCTCGGCGGCGAGCCGGCCGAGGACCAGGTGGCGGTGCGCGCGGCCGGCGCGTACACCCGACGGCTGGTCCGGGACACCCGACCCGCCGCCGCGCCGCGGGGCTGGACCCCGCGCGGCACCGCGCTCGTCACCGGCGGCACCGGCGCGCTCGGCGCGCACGTCGCCCGGGCCCTCGCCGCCGCCGGCGTCGAGCACCTGCTGCTGATCAGCCGGCGCGGTCCCGACGCGCCCGGCGCGGCCGAGCTGCGCGACGAACTGACCGCCCAGGGCGCCCGCGTCACGATCGCGGCCTGTGACGCCGCCGACCGGGACGCGTTGCGCGACCTCCTCGCCGCCGTCCCCGCCGACGCGCCGCTGCGCACCGTCGTGCACACCGCCGCCGCCCTCGACGACACCGTCACCGACGCGCTCACCGTCGACCGGATGGCCACCGCGCTGCGCGCCAAGGTCGACGCGGCCCGCCACCTCGACGAGCTGACCCGCGACCACGACGTCACCGCGTTCGTGCTCTTCTCCTCCCTCGCCGGCACCATGGCCGGCCCCGGCCAGGGCAACTACGCGCCCGGAAACGCCTGGCTCGACGCGCTCGCCCACCGCCGTCGCGCCGAGGGGCTGCCCGCCACCGCCGTCGCCTGGGGGCTCTGGGCCGACGGCGGCGTCAGCGCCGGCGAGTTCGAACGCCGGATGGCCCGTGGCGGCGTCCGCGCCATGGACCCCGACCGCGCGATCCGCGCGTTCCACCGGGCGCTCGACCGCGACGAGACCCACCTCGTCGTCGCCGACGTCGACTGGGACCGGATCGCCGCCGCCCCCGGCCAGCGACCCGACCCGCTGCTCCGCGACCTGCTCACCACCACCCCCGTCATCGCCGACGAGGACCGTTCCGCCGCGCTGCGGCGTCGCCTCGCCGGCCGTACCCCGGCCGAACAGCAGGACGCCCTCGGTGAACTGGTCCGGGGCGAGATCGCCGCCGTCCTCGGACACGGCGGCGCCGACCAGGTGCCGCACCGGCGCGCGTTCCGGGACCTCGGCTTCACCTCCCTCACCGCCGTCGAGCTGCGCAACCGGCTCGACGCCGCGACCGGACTCACGCTGCCCGCCACGCTGGCGTTCGACCATCCCAACCCCGAGGCCCTCGCCGCCCACCTGCGCGCCGAGCTGGCCGGCGGGCCCGCCGGGACCACCACCACGGCGGTACGTCCGGTCGACGACGACCCGATCGTCATCGTCGGCATGGGCTGCCGCTTCCCCGCCGGGGCCGCCTCCCCGACGGAGTTCTGGCGGATGCTCGCCGACGGCGTCGACGCCATGACCGACCTGCCGCGCGACCGGCACTGGGACCTGGCCGCGCTGCCGCCGGACGTCACCCGGGGCGCGTTCCTGGACGACGCCGGCGCGTTCGACGCACAGTTCTTCGGCATCTCGCCCCGCGAGGCGGTCGCCATGGACCCGCAGCAGCGGCTGCTGCTGGAAACGTCCTGGGCGGCGATCGAGGACGCCCGGATCGACCCGTCCTCGTTGCGCGGCAGCCGGGTCGGTGTCTTCGCCGGCACCAACGGGCAGGACTTCGACCACCTCATCCGGTACGGCGGCGAACACCTCGCCGGCTACGGTGCGACCGGCGCCTCCGCCAGCGTGCTCTCCGGCCGCGTGTCGTACGCGCTCGGCCTCGAAGGGCCGGCGCTGACCGTGGACACCGCCTGCTCGTCGTCGCTGGTGGCGCTGCACCTCGCCGCCCAGTCGCTGCGCGCCGGCGAATGCGACCTGGCGCTCGCCGGTGGGGTGACCGTGATGGCCACCCCCGGCGCGTTCGTCGAGTTCTCCCGGCAGGGCGGGCTCGCCGCCGACGGGCGGTGCCGGTCGTTCGCCGAGGGCGCCGACGGCACCGGCTGGGGTGAGGGCGTCGGCGTGCTGCTGGTGCAACGACTCTCCGACGCCGAGCGCGACGGCCGGCGGGTCCTCGCGGTGCTGCGGGGTTCGGCGGTGAACCAGGACGGCGCGTCGAACGGGTTGACCGCTCCCAACGGGCCCGCCCAGCAGCGGGTCATCCGGGCCGCGCTCGCCGACGCCCGGCTGTCCGCCGCCGAGGTGGACGTGGTGGAGGCACACGGCACCGGCACCACGCTGGGTGACCCGATCGAGGCGCAGGCGCTGCTGGCCACGTACGGGCAGGAGCGGGCCGAGCCGCTGCTGCTCGGGTCGGTGAAGTCGAACCTGGGCCACACCCAGGCCGCGGCCGGCGTCGCCGGGATCATCAAGGCGGTCCTGGCCATGCGGCACGGCGTGGTGCCGGCCACGCTGCACGTGGACGCCCCCTCGTCCAAGGTGGACTGGTCGGCCGGGGCGGTGGACCTCGTCACGTCGGCGCGTCCCTGGCCGGCGGTGGACCGGCCGCGGCGGGCGGCGGTGTCGTCGTTCGGCATCTCCGGCACCAACGCCCACGTGATCCTGGAAGCGCCCACATCAGTCGAGGACGCACCCACGACGGACGCGGTCGCCCCGTTGCCGGTCACGCCGTGGCTGCTGTCGGCCCGCTCGGCCCCGGCGCTCGCCGGGCAGGCGGCCCGGCTGCTCGACCACCTGCGCGAGCACGCCGAGGTCACCCCGGCCGAGGTCGGGTGGTCGCTGGTCGCCACGCGCGCCGCGTTGGAGCATCGGGCGGCCGTCGTCGCTCCGGACCGGGGGTCGCTGCTCACCGGCCTGTCCGCGGTGGCCGACGGGCATGCCGCCCCGGGTGTGGTGACCGGGGCGGAGTTGTCGGGTCGGCGGGCGGTGTTGTTCACCGGTCAGGGTGCGCAGCGGGCCGGTATGGGTCGGGAGCTGTATGCGGCGTTTCCGGTGTTCGCGGATGCGTTCGACCGGGTGTGCGCGTCGTTCGCGGGCCGGCTGGAGCGGCCGTTGCGGGAGGTGGTGTTCGACGGTGGTGAGCTGCTGGATCAGACCGTCTATGCGCAGGCGGGCCTGTTCGCGGTGGAGGTGGCGTTGTGGGAGTTGCTGTCGTCGTGGGGGGTGACGGCTGACTTCCTGGCGGGGCATTCGATCGGTGAGGTGACCGCCGCCCATGTGGCGGGGGTGTTGTCGCTTGCGGACGCGTGTGTCCTGGTGGCGGCGCGTGGGTCGTTGATGCAGGCGTTGCCGGCCGGTGGCGGGATGTTGGCGGTGGGTGCGTCGGAGTCGCAGGTTCGGGAGCTGCTGTCGTCCGGCGGTGGCGGCGCGGAGTCGGGAGTCGGCCTGGGGGCGGTTCCTGGTTCCGGGGTGGATGTGGCGGCGGTGAACGGCCCGTCGTCGGTGGTGCTCTCCGGCGCGGTGGAGGATCTGGACCGGATCGCGGGGGAGTGCGCCGCCGAGGGTTGGCGGGTCAAGCGGTTGACGGTCAGTCACGCGTTCCACTCGCGGTTGATGGAGCCGATGCTGGCCGGGTTCCGGGCCGCCATCGCCGGCTTGGACTGGCAGGCCCCGCGTCTGCCGATCGTGTCGAACCTGACCGGCCGGCTCGCCGACCCCGCCGAGATCGCGCGTCCGGACTACTGGGTGCGGCACGTGCGGGACGCGGTCCGGTTCGCCGACGGGGTCGCCACGCTCCACGAGTTGGGCGTGTCCACGTTCCTGGAGGTCGGTCCGGACGCGACGTTGACGGCGATGGCCGCCGACACCCCGGCCGACCGGCCGGTGCACCACATCCCCGGATTGCGGCGCGACCAGGACGAGGTCACCGCGCTGACTACCGCGCTGGCTCGGCTGCACGTGGCCGGCACACCTGTGGACTGGGCGGCCTGGTTCACCCGCGACGGGCGGCGGCCGGCCATCGTCGACCTGCCCACCTACGCGTTCCAGCGCACCCGGTACTGGCCGGAGACCGCGCCCGTCACGCGGACCGGCGGCGGCGACCTCGACGACCGGTTCTGGGCGGCGGTGGAACGGGAGGACCTCACCGGCCTCGGCGACGAGCTACGGCTCACCGCCGACCAACCGCTGCGGGACCTGCTGCCGGCGTTGGCCCGTTGGCGGCGGGCAGGACGGGACCGCGCCACCGTCGACTCCTGGCGCTACCGGGTGGAGTGGCGGCCACTGGCCCCCGTACCCCCGACCGGACTGACCGGGACGTGGCTGGTGTTGACCACGGCCGACCAGGTCGATCACCCGCTGGTCGCCGGCCTGGCCACGCACGGCGCCCACGTCGTGCCGGTGGTGCTCGACGCGCCCACCGATCGGCGGGAGACGGCCGACCGGCTCCGCGCCGCCGCCACCGGCGGCGACGTCGCCGGGGTGCTGACGCTGCTCGACCCGCAGCCCGGGGCGGCACTGGCCACGGTGCAGGCGTTCGCCGACAGCGACGTCACCGGCCGGCTGTGGTGGGTGACACGGGGCGCGGTCGCGGTGAGCGCCACGGACACCGAAACCGATCCGATCGCGGCCGGGACCTGGGGGCTCGGCCGGGTGGCGGGGTTGGAGGAGCCGGGCCGTTGGGGTGGTCTGGTGGATCTGCCGGCCGTGCTGGATGACCGGGCGGTGCGTCGGGTGTGTGGCGTGTTGGCCGGTGGTGGTGAGGACCAGGTGGCGGTGCGGTCGTCGGGGGTGTTCGCCCGGCGGTTGGTGCGGGCCGGGAACGACGCGGTCCGGCGGGAGTTCCGGTTCTCCGGGACGGTGTTGGTGACCGGTGGCACGGGTGCGTTGGGCGCGCGGGTCGCGCAGTGGGCGGTCGACAGCGGTGCTGAGCATGTGGTGTTGACCAGCCGGCGTGGGCCGGACGCGCCGGGTGCGGCGGAGTTGGTCGAGCGTCTGGGTGCCGGTGGGGTGCGTGTGACGGTGGCGGCGTGTGACGTGGCCGACCGGACCGCGCTGGCCGGGCTGCTCGACGGGCTGGCCGCCGAACCGGTCCGCGCTGTCGTGCACGCCGCCGGCGCGCCGCAGTTCACCCCGCTTGCCGACGTCACCGCCGACGAGCTGCGCGACGTGCTGCGCGCCAAGGTCGACGGCGCGGCGAACCTGGACGCGTTGCTGCCGGACGTGGACGCGTTCGTGGTGTTCTCCTCTATCGCCGGGGTGTGGGGCTCTGCCGGGCAGGCCGGCTACGCCGCCGCGAACGCGTACCTCGACGGCCTCGTCGCCCGGCGGCGTGCCCGTGGCGCGGCCGGCACCGCCGTGGCGTGGGGACCGTGGGCCGGTGGCGGCATGGCGGAAGGCGGCGAGGCGCGGGAGCACCTGGCCCGACGCGGCCTGCCCGCCATGGACCCGGACCTGGCGGTGACCGCCCTTCAGGGCGCGCTCGACCGGGACGACAGCACCGTGGTCGTCGCCGACGTCGCCTGGGACCGGTTCGCCGCCGCGTTCACCGCGCTGCGCTCCAGCCCGCTGCTCGACGAACTCCCCGAGGCCCGGCCCGCCCAGGCCACGCCCGCCGAGGGCCCGTCCCCGCTCGCTCGCCGGCTCGCCACGCTCACCCCCGCCGAACGCGCCGGCCACCTGCTCGACCTGGTCCGGACCCAGGCCGCGGCGGTGCTCGGCCATCCGGCCGCCGACGCGGTGGCCGCGGACCGGGCGTTCCAGCAGCAGGGCTTCGACTCGCTCACCGCCGTCGAGCTGCGGAACCGGCTCACCGCCGAGACCGGCCTGACGCTGCCGAGCACGCTCGTCTTCGACCAGCCGACCCCGGCGGCCCTGGCCACGTACCTGGCCGCCACGCTGACCGGGGAGCCGGCGGACACCGAGGCGCCCGGCGCCGCCGTCGCGGTCGACGGTGACCCGATCGTCGTCGTCGGCATGGCGTGCCGCCTCCCCGGCGGCGTGACCGGCCCGGACGAACTGTGGGAGCTGCTCGCCGCCGGACGGGACGGCATCGCCGACTTCCCGCTCGACCGGGGCTGGGACCGGTTCCTCGCCGGCCGTCTCTCCGACACCTCGTTCCCCCGGCAGGGCGGATTCGTCTACGACGCGGCGGCGTTCGACGCCGACTTCTTCGGCATCTCCCCCCGCGAGGCCCTCGCGATGGACCCCCAGCAGCGGCTGCTGCTGGAGACGTCGTGGGAGGCGGTCGAGTCGGCCGGCATCGACCCGGCCCGGCTGCGCGGGGAACGCGTCGGCGTCTTCGCCGGCGCCAGCTTCCAGGGGTACGCCTCGACCGCGATGGGCCGCGACCAGGACGTCGGCGGGCACCTGCTCACCGGTACCGCCACCAGCGTGCTGTCCGGCCGGGTGGCGTACGCGCTCGGCCTCGAAGGGCCGGCGGTGACCGTGGACTCGGCCTGCTCGTCGTCGCTTGTCGCGCTGCACCTGGCCGCCCAGTCGCTGCGCAGCGGGGAGTGCACGCTGGCGCTGGCCGGCGGCGTGACCGTGATGGCGTCACCGGCCACGTTCGTCGAGTTCTCCCGGCAGGGCGGGCTCGCCCCGGACGGGCGGTGCCGGTCGTTCGCCGAGGGCGCCGACGGCACCGGCTGGGGTGAGGGCGTCGGCGTGCTGCTGGTGCAACGACTCTCCGACGCCCAGCGCGACGGCCGACGGATCCTCGCCGTGCTGCGTGGCTCGGCGGTCAACTCCGACGGCGCCTCGAACGGGCTCACCGCGCCGAACGGGCCCGCCCAGCAGCGTGTCATCCGGGCCGCGCTCGCCTCGGCGCGCCTCACCACCGCCGACGTGGACATGGTGGAGGCGCACGGCACCGGCACCACGCTCGGTGACCCGATCGAGGCGCAGGCGTTGCTCGCCACGTACGGGCAGGACCGCACCGAACCACTGCTGTTGGGCTCGATCAAGTCCAACATCGGGCACATCCAGGCAGCGGCCGGCGCGGCAAGCGTCATCAAGGCGGTGCTGGCGCTGCGGCACGGCGTGGTGCCGGCCACGCTGCACGTCGACCGACCGTCGTCGAAGGTGGACTGGTCGGCCGGCGCGGTGGACCTCGTCACGTCGGCGCGCCCCTGGCCGGCGGTGGACCGGCCGCGCCGCGCGGCGGTGTCCTCGTTCGGCATCTCCGGCACCAACGCCCACGTCATCCTTGAGGAGCCACCGTCGGTCGAGGCCGAGCAGGCTCGTGCCGCCGTCGCGGTGCCGGTCGTGCCGTGGCTGGTGTCGGGCCGGTCGGCGGAGGCCCTGGCGGGTCAGGCGACCCGGTTGCGCGACCACCTGCGGCGGCACCCCGAGGTGTCGCCGGTCGAGGTCGGCTTCTCGTTGGCGACCGCACGGGCCGGGTTGACGCACCGGGCGGCGGTGGTCGGTACGGATCGGGACGCGCTGCTGACCGGCCTGTCGGCCGTCGCGGAGGATGCGTCCGCGCCCGGCGTGGTGACCGGTGAGGCGTCGTCGGGCCGGCGGGCGGTGTTGTTCACCGGTCAGGGTGCGCAGCGGGCCGGCATGGGTCGGGAGCTGTACTCGGCGTTTCCGGTGTTCGCGGACGTGTTCGACCGGGTGTGCGCCGGGTTCGAGGGTCGCTTGGACCGTTCGCTGCGGGAGGTGGTGTTCGACGGCGGTGACCTGCTGGACCAGACCGTCTATGCGCAGGCGGGCCTGTTCGCGGTGGAGGTGGCCGTGTGGGAGTTGCTGTCGTCGTGGGGGGTGACGGCTGACTATCTGGCGGGGCATTCGATCGGTGAGGTGACCGCCGCCCATGTGGCGGGTGTCCTGTCACTGTCTGATGCGTGTGTGTTGGTGGCAGCGCGTGGGTCGTTGATGCAGGCGTTGCCGGCCGGTGGCGGAATGTTGGCGGTGGGTGCGTCGGAGTCGCAGGTCCGGGAGCTGCTGTCGTCCGGCGGTGGTGGTGCGGAGTCGGGAGTCGGCCTGGGGGCGGTTCCTGGTTCCGGGGTGGATGTGGCGGCGGTGAACGGGCCGTCGTCGGTGGTGCTGTCCGGGCCGGTGGCGGAGCTGGACCGGATCGCGGGGGAGTGCGCCGCTGAAGGTTGGCGGGTGAAGCGGTTGACGGTCAGTCACGCGTTCCATTCGCGGTTGATGGAGCCGATGGTGGGCGAGTTCCGGGCCGCGATCAGTGGTCTGGACTGGCAGGCCCCGCGTCTGCCGGTCGTGTCGAACCTGACCGGCCGGCTCGCCGACCCCGCCGAGATCGCGGGTCCGGACTACTGGGTGCGGCACGTCCGGGACGCGGTGCGGTTCGCCGACGGTGTCGCCACGCTGCACGAGTTGGGCGTGTCCACGTTCCTGGAGGTGGGTCCGGACGCGACGTTGACGGCGATGGCCGCCGACACCCCGGCCGACCGACCCGTCCATCACATTCCAGCGTTGCGGCGGGACCAGGACGAGGTCACCGCGCTCACCACGGCGGTGGCTCGGCTGCACGTGGCCGGCACGCCTGTGGACTGGGCGGCCTGGTTCACCCGCGACGGGCGGCGGCCGGCCATCGTCGACCTGCCCACCTACGCGTTCCAGCGCACCCGGTACTGGCTGTCCGAGGAGGACACCCCGCAGCCGGCGCCGGGCGGAGGCGGCGAGACGGACGCCGAGTTCTGGGCCGCCGTCGAACAGGCCGACCTCACCGCCCTCGACCCGGAGTTCCGCGCCGAACGGCCGGTTGCCGAACTGCTGCCGGCGCTCGCCCGGTGGCGGACCGCCGGCCGGCGACGCGCCACCGCCGACTCGTGGCGCTACCGGGTCGACTGGACGGGCGTATCCGAGCGGACCGCGACGCTGACCAGGGCGTGGCTGCTGCTGGTGCCGTACGCCGGCATCGACGACACGCTTGTCGCGGCCCTGACCGACGGGATGACCTCGGCCGGTGCGAGCGTGCGGCCGGTCCGGCTGGACGGGCCGGACGACGACCGGGAACTGCTCGCCAAGGCGCTGCGCGACGCCGACCCGGCCGCCGGCGTGGTGTCGCTGCTCGCGCTCGGCGGCGCCGGTGCCGGCGCGGCGCTGGCCACCGTGCAGGCCGCCACGGAGGCCGGCCTCTCCGGTCCGGTGTGGTGGGTGACGCGGGGTGCGGTGGCGGTGGGTGCCACCGACGGGCCGGTTGATCCGATCGCGGCCGGGACCTGGGGGCTCGGCCGGGTGGCGGGGTTGGAGGAGCCGGGCCGTTGGGGTGGTCTGGTGGATCTGCCGGCCGTGCTGGATGACCGGGCGGTGCGTCGGGTGTGTGGCGTGTTGGCCGGTGGTGGTGAGGATCAGGTGGCGGTGCGGTCGTCGGGAATCTTCGCCCGGCGGTTGGTGCGGGCTTCGGATGATCCGGTGCGGCGGGAGTTCCGCCTTGCCGGGACGGTGCTGGTGACCGGTGGCACCGGTGCGTTGGGTGCGCGGGTCGCGCAGTGGGCGGCCGACAGCGGTGCCGAGCACGTGGTGTTGACGAGCCGGCGTGGGCCGGACGCGCCGGGTGCGGCGGAGTTGGTCGAGCGTCTGGGTGCCGGTGGGGTGCGGGTGACGGTGGCGGCGTGTGACGTGGCCGACCGGGCCGCGTTGGCCGGGCTGCTCGACGGCCTGGCCGCCGACCGGCAGCCGGTTCGCGCCGTCGTGCACGCCGCCGGCGCCGCCCAGGCCACCCCGCTCGCCGCGATGACCGGCGCGGAACTGGCCGACGTGCTGCGCGCCAAGGTCGACGGCGCGGCGAACCTGGACGCGTTGCTGCCCGAGGTGGACGCGTTCGTGGTGTTCTCCTCCATCGCCGGGGTGTGGGGCTCCGCCGGGCAGGCCGGCTACGCCGCCGCGAACGCGTACCTCGACGGCCTCGTCGCCCGGCGGCGTGCCCGTGGCGCGGCCGGCACCGCCGTGGCCTGGGGACCGTGGGCCGGCGCCGGCATGGCCCAGGGCGAACAGCGGGACCAGCTCGCCCGACGCGGCCTGCCCGCGCTCGACCCGGACCTCGCGGTGACCGCCCTCCAGGGCGCGCTCGACCGGGACGACACCGCGGTGGTCGTCGCCGACGTCGACTGGGAGCGGTTCGCCGCCTCGTTCACCGCCCGCCGGCCCAGCCCGCTGCTCACCGGCATCCCGGAGGCCACCGCCGACCGCGCCGGCACCCCGGCGGCCGACGCGGACGCCCCGGCGGCGCTGCGCGACCGCCTCGCCGCCGCCGGCCCCACGGAACGGGACCGGATCCTGCTCGACCTGGTACGCGCCGAAGCCGCCACCGTGCTCGGGCACCGCACCCCGGCCACGGTCCGGGCCGGACGCGGTTTCCTGGACCTCGGCTTCGACTCGCTCACCGCGGTCGAGCTGCGCAACCGGCTCACCGCCGCAACCGGTCTGGCGCTGCCCACCACACTTGTCTTCGACCACCCCACCCCGGCCGCGCTCGCCGAACACCTGGGCCGGGAACTGCGGCCCGGGGCGGACGGCGTCACCGCCGAGATCGACCGCCTGGCGCGGCTGCTCGACGCGGTGCCGGACGAGCGGCGTGACGCCCAGGTCACCCACCGGCTGGAGGAGCTGCTGTCCCGCTGGCGGGGTGACGCCGCGCCGCCGGCCGCCGCCCCGGTCGCCGACGACCTGGCCGACGCCGGTGAGGACGACATCTTCGCCATCATCCAGCGAGAGTTCGGCAAGTCGTGACCGGTGCCGGAGCTAGGGGTGCGGACGGGGCTAGGGGTGGCCGGCTGCTCGCCATCAGCGACCTGCACGTCGGGTACGCCGAGAACCGTGAGCTGGTCGAACGGCTGCGCCCCGACAGCGACGACGACTGGCTGATCGTCGCCGGGGACGTCGGCGAGTACCTGCACGACGTCGAATGGGCGCTCGGCCTGCTCGCGCGGCGCTTCGCCCGGGTGGTGTGGGCACCCGGCAACCACGAGCTGTGGACGCCCCGCGACGACCCGGTGCAGTTGCGCGGCGAGGCCCGCTACCGGCACCTGGTGGCGCTGTGCCGGCGGCTCGGCGTGCTCACGCCCGAGGATCCCTACCCGGTGTGGGACGCCGACGGCGACCCGGTGCTGGTGGTGCCGCTGTTCGTCGGGTACGACCACTCGTGGCGGCCACCGGGCACCTACAACCGGGCGCAGGCGCTGGCGTTGGCGTACGAGACCGGGGTGGTGTGCACCGACGAGATCCTGCTGCACCCGGACCCGTACCCGAGCCGGGACGCGTGGTGCCGGGCCCGGGTCATCCGCACCGAACGGCGGCTGGACGCCGAGCGCAACGGCCTGCCCACCGTGCTGGTCAACCACTACCCGCTGGTCCGCGAGCCGACCCGGATCCTGCGCCACCCCGAGTTCGCCCAGTGGTGCGGCACCGACCTCACCGCCGACTGGCACCTGCACTACGACGCTCGCGTCGCCGTCTACGGGCACCTGCACATCCCGCGCAGCACCCGCTACGACGGCGTCCGGTTCGAGGAGGTGTCCGTCGGCTATCCCCGCGAGTGGCGTCGCCGCGCCACCCCGGCGGGCCGGCCCCGGGCCATCCTCCCGGCGCTCGCCGGGCAGCTCCGCTGACGGTCCGCC
This sequence comes from Micromonospora sp. NPDC049201, assembly GCF_055586805.1. Taxonomy (NCBI): domain Bacteria; kingdom Bacillati; phylum Actinomycetota; class Actinomycetes; order Micromonosporales; family Micromonosporaceae; genus Micromonospora; species Micromonospora sp. NPDC049201. The sequence goes on from NZ_JBVJHM010000005.1 coordinate 71,174, forward strand.
GGCCCGGCTCGGACACCTGCCGGGGCCGGTGAATGAGGGGTCCCTAGGGGTTGGGTCCCAGGTCAGCGCTCAGTAGCGTCCACTCACGGTGACGGGCCGGGTGCCGGCGTACCCCCGTGTGCCGCACCGGCGGCTACCTCGGTGTTCGACGGAATCGATCGGCAGCAACTGCGGGCGGGTGGATCATGGCGGACGAAGAGAAGCTTCTCGAACACCTCAAGTGGGTGACCACCGAGCTCCGTCAGGCGCACCGGCGCCTGCGGGAGCTGGAGGAGCCCGAGCCGATCGCCGTGGTGGCCATGGCCTGCCGGTTCCCCGGCGGCGTGAGCTCCCCGGAACAGCTCTGGGACCTGGTCGCCGCCGGCACCGACGCCACCGGACCGTTCCCCACCGACCGCGGCTGGGACCTGGCGGACCTGTACGACCCGGACCCGGACCACCAGGGCACCTCGTACAGCGACCGGGGCGGCTTCCTCACCGACGCCGGGCACTTCGACCCCACCCCGTTCGGCATCAGCCCGCGCGAGGCGCTCGCCATGGACCCGCAGCAGCGGCTGCTGCTGGAGACCACCTGGGAGGTGTTCGAACGGGCCGGCATCGACGCCGGCACGCTGCGCGGCAGCCGCACCGGCGTGTTCGTGGGCACCGCCGGGCAGGACTACGCGTCCGTGTTGCGCCGGCTGCCCGCCGGCGTCGAGGGTTACGTGCTGACCGGCACCGCCGCCAGCGTCATCTCCGGCCGCCTCGCCTACACGTTCGGCCTGGAAGGGCCGGCCGTCACCATCGACACCGCCTGCTCGTCGTCGCTCGTCGCGCTGCACCTGGCCGCGCAGGCGCTGCGCGACGGCGAGTGCACCCTGGCCGTCGCCGGTGGCGCCAGCGTGATGGCCACCCCGGGCGGCTTCGTCGAGTTCTCCCGCCAGCGCGGCCTGGCCGCCGACGGCCGGTGCAAGGCGTTCTCCGCCGCCGCCGACGGCACCGGCTGGGCCGAGGGCGCCGGCCTGGTGCTCGTCGAACGGCTCAGCGACGCCCGCCGGCTCGGTCACCCGGTGCTGGCCGTGATCCGCGGCAGCGCGGTCAACTCCGACGGTGCCAGCAGCGGGCTCACCGCCCCCAACGGCCCCGCCCAGCAGCGCGTCATCCGGGAGGCCCTGGACAACGCCGGGCTCACCCCGGCCGACGTCGACGTGGTCGAGGCGCACGGCACCGGCACCACGCTCGGCGATCCGATCGAGGCGCAGGCGCTGCTCGCCACGTACGGCCGGGACCGGCCCGCCGACCGGCCGCTGCGGCTCGGCTCGCTGAAGTCGAACCTCGGCCACACCCAGGCCGCCGCCGGCGTCGCCGGCGTGATGAAGATGGTGCTGGCGCTGCGCCACGGCCTGCTCCCCGCCACGCTGCACGCCGACGAGCCCACCCCGCACGTCGACTGGTCGGCCGGCGCGGTCGCGCTGCTCACCGAGCCCCGACCCTGGCCGGCCGACCCGGAGCGGGTCCGCCGGGCCGCCGTCTCCTCGTTCGGCATGAGCGGCACCAACGCCCACCTGGTCATCGAGGAGGCCCCGGCGGTCGAGCCGGCCCCCGAGCCGACGGCCACCGTGGACCGGCCGGTCGTGCCCGTGCTGCTCTCCGCCGCCGACCCGGCCGCGCTCGCCGCGCAGGCCGGCCGCTGGGCGTCCCGGCTGGACGCGGACGCCGCGCCCCGGCCGGTGGACGTCGCGTACGCGTCGGTCACCACCCGGACCACGCTGGACCGGCGGGCCGTGCTCGCCGCCGCCGACCCGGACGGCCTGCGGGCCGCGCTGCGGGCACTGGCCGCCGGTGAACCGGCCGGCGCGCTGGTCACCGGCGAGGCGACCGACCGCGGCCCCACCGCCATGCTCTTCTCCGGGCAGGGCGCGCAACGCGCCGGCATGGGCCGCGAGCTGTACGCGCAGTTCCCGGTGTTCGCCGCCGCGCTGGACGCGGTGTGCGCGCACCTGGACCGGGCGCTGCCCCGGCCGCTGAGAGAGGTGCTGTTCGCGGCCGAGGGCACGCCCGAGGCGACGCTGCTGGACGAGACCGCGTTCACCCAGGCCGGTCTGTTCGCGGTCGAGGTGGCGCTGTTCCGCCTCGTCGAGTCGTTCGGCGTCACCCCGGACCTGCTGGCCGGCCACTCGATCGGCGAGGTCACCGCCGCGTACCTGGCCGGGGTGCTGTCGCTGAAGGACGCCTGCCTGCTGGTGGCGGCCCGGGGCGCGCTGATGCAGGCGCTGCCGGCCGGCGGCGGCATGCTCGCCGTCGCCGCCACCGAGGAGCAGGTCCGCGCCGACCTGGCCGGACATGCCGACCGGGTCGGGATCGCCGCGGTCAACGGTCCGTCGTCGGTGGTGGTCTCCGGCGCGGTCGACGCGCTCGACGAACTGGCCGCGCGCTGGACCGGGCAGGGCGTCCGGGTGCGGCGGCTCGCCGTGTCCCACGCGTTCCACAGCCCGCTGATGACGCCGATGCTGGACCGCTTCCGCGCGGTGCTGACGCGGCTGGACTTCGCCGCCCCGACGCTGCCGGTGGTGTCCAACCTGACCGGTGCGCTCGCCGAGGGCGACGACCTGTGCACCCCCGACTACTGGGTGCGGCACGTCCGCGAGGCGGTCCGGTACGCCGACGGCGTGGCCGCGCTGCGCGCCGCCGGCGCGGACACCTTCCTGGAGATCGGCCCGCGCAGCGTGCTCACCGCGCTGACCGCCGAGGCGCTGCCCGACGCCGACGGCGTGCTCACCGTCGCCGCCCAGCGACGCGACCGGCCGGAGACCGAGGCGCTGCTCGCGGCGCTCGCCGAACTGCACGTGCACGGCGTGCCGGTGAACTGGACGCCCTGGTTCGCCGACACCGGCGCCCGCCCGGCCGACCTGCCCACGTACGCGTTCCAGCGGGAGCGGTTCTGGCCGGACGCGCCGGCCTGGCAGGCCGGGGACGTGTCCGGGGCCGGGCTCGGCGTGGCCGGACACCCGCTGCTCGGCGCCGCCGTCCGGCTCGCCGGCGACGACGAGGTGGTGCTCACCGGGCGGCTGTCCGTGTCCACCCACCCGTGGCTGGCCGACCACGTGGTCGCCGGCGCGGTGGTGGTGCCCGGCACCGCGCTGCTGGAACTGGTGGTGCGTGCCGGCGACGAGGCCGACGCCAGCCGGATCCGCGAGCTGACCGTGGCCACCCCGCTCACGCTGCCGGCCGCCGGCGCGGTCCGGGTGCAGGTGCGGGTCGGCGCCGCCGACGACACCGGCGGTCGACCGGTGACCGTGCACGCCCAGCCCGACGACGACCCGGACGCCGAGTGGGTGCGGCACGCCGAGGGCCTGCTGGAACCGGCCGCCGCCGGGGAACCCACGGTCGGCGCGTGGCCGCCCGCCGGGGCGTCCGAGGTGGACGTCACCGACTGGTACGACGCGTTCGCCGCGCACGGCCTGGCGTACGGGCCGGTGTTCCGGGGCGTCCGTCGGGTCTTCTCCGGCCCGGACGAGGCGTACGCCGAGGTGACGCTTCCCGACGGGGCCGACCCGACCGGCTTCGGCGTGCACCCGGCGCTGCTCGACGCGGCGCTGCACCCGATCGGCCTGCTCGACGCCGGCTCCGGCGACGGTCCCCGGGTCCCGTTCGCGTTCGAGGGCGTGCAGGTGCACGCCGCCGGCGCCCGGGTGCTGCGGGTGCGGCTGACCCGCGCCGGCTCGTCGGTGCGGCTGGTCGCGGTGGACGCCACCGGCGCACCGGTGGTCTCGGTGGACGCCTTGACGCTGCGGGAGCTGGGCGGGTCCGCGCCGGTCACCGCCGCCGACCGGTCCCTGTACGCGCTGACCTGGCCGGTCGAGCCGGTCACCGCGCCGGCCACCGCGCCGGTGTGGGCGGCGCTGCGGTTGACCGACGGGGACACGGCCGGCCCTGCCGGGTCCGGCGCGTCCGCGTCCGACAGCGGTGACGTGGCGGAGTATCCGGATGTGGCGGCGCTCGTCGCCGCCGTGCCGGCCGGTGGCCCGGCCCCGGAGGCAGTGCTGCTGCGACTGCCCGCCGGCCCCACCGACAACCGGTCCACCGGCGACGGCCCGGCCGACAACCGGACCGCCGACGCCGGCCCGGCCGGCGACCTGACCGCCGACGCCGCGGGCACGACGGCAGCCGCGAACGGCACCGGCCTGCCGGACCGGGTCCGGTCCGTGACCACCGCCGTGCTGGCGGCGCTCCAGGACTGGCTGGCCGCGGACGCGCTCGCCGACTCGCGTCTGGTGGTGCTCACCCGGGGCGCGGTCGCGGCCACCGACGACGACCGGATCACCGACCTGGCCGGCGCGGCGGTGTGGGGGCTGCTGCGCTCGGCGCAGTCGGAGCATCCGGGCCGCATCGTGCTTGTCGACCTGGACCGGGAGCCGGACGCCGAGGCGCTGTCGGCGCTGGCCGGAGTGGTCGCCGACCCGACGGCGACCGGCGGTCAGGTGGCGCTGCGCGGCGACGCGGTGCGCGTACCCCGGTTGGCGCGCCCGGCCGACGACGAGCTGAACCCGCCGGACGGCCGCTGGCATCTCGCGGCGGTCGCGCCCGGCACGCTGGACGGCGTCGCGCCGGTGTCGGCGTCGGTCGCCGAGCCGGGACCCGGCCAGGTCCGCATCGCGGTGCGGGCCACCGGCGTGAACTTCCGCGACGTGCTCATCGCGCTCGGCATGTACCCCGATCCGGCCGCCCGGATGGGCAGCGAGGGCGCCGGCATGGTCCTGGCCGTCGGCCCGGACGTCACCGACCTGGCCCCCGGCGACCGGGTGCTGGGCATGTTCGAGCCCGGCTTCGGGCCGGAGGTCCTCGCCGCCCGCGAGCGGGTGGCCCGCATCCCGGCCGGCTGGACGTTCACCGAGGCGGCGTCCGTGCCGCTGGTGTTCCTCACCGCCTGGTACGCGTTGCGGGACCTGGCCGACCTGCGTGCCGGTGAGTCGGTGCTGATCCACTCCGGTGCCGGCGGCGTGGGCATGGCGGCGATCCAGATCGCCCACCACCTCGGCGCGACGGTGTACGCGACGGCCAGCCCCGGTAAGTGGGGGACCTTGCGTGGGTTGGGTGTCGCGGACGAGCGGATCGCCTCGTCGCGGACCACCGACTTCGAGGGCGTGTTCGCCGCCGCGAGCGGCGGCGCCGGTGTCGACGTGGTGCTGGACGCGCTGGCCGGCGAGTTCGTGGACGCGTCGTTGCGGTTGCTGCCGCGCGGCGGCCGGTTCGTGGAGATGGGCAAGACGGACCTGCGGGATCCGGCGGTGGTGGCGCGGGAGCATCCGGGCGTCGGCTACCGGTCGTTCGACCTGAACGACGCGGGCGGGGCGCGGATCGGGGAGATGCTGGCCGAGCTGCTGGCGCTGTTCGAGCGCGGTGTGCTGTCGCCGCTGCCGGTGCGGGCCTGGGACGTGCGGCAGGCCCGGACCGCGTTGCGGCACCTCAGCCAGGCCCGGCACGTCGGCAAGGTGGTGCTCACCGTGCCCGCGTCGGCCGATCCGGACCGGGTCATGCTGGTGACCGGCGCGTCCGGCGCCCTCGCGGGCATCGTCGCCCGGCACCTCGTCGCCTCCGGCCAGTCGCGCAACCTGCTGCTGGCCGCCCGCCGGTCCCCGGCCGACGACCCGGCGTACGCGGCGCTCGTCGACGAGCTGACCGAGGCCGGTGCGACCGTCCGGGCCGTCGCGGTGGACCTCGGCGACCCGGCGCAGGTGACCACGCTGCTGGCCGGTGTGGACCTGACCGCCGTCTACCACTGCGCGGGTCTGGTCGCCGACGCGACGATCGCGTCGCTGGACGCCGACGCCGTCGACCGGGTGCTGCGGCCCAAGGTGGACGCCGCCTGGGCGCTGCACCGGGCCACCGCCGGTCACGACCTGGCGGAGTTCGTGCTGTTCTCCTCGTTCGCGGCGACGCTCGGCTCGCCCGGGCAGGGCAACTACGCCGCCGCGAACGCGTTCCTCGACGCGCTGGCCGCCCACCGCCACGCGACCGGACTGCCCGCCACCAGCATCGGCTGGGGCATGTGGGCCACCAGCAGCGCCATGACCGCCCACCTCGACCGGGACGACGCGCGCCGGCTGCGCCGCCTCGGGATGACCCCGCTCACCGCCACCGAGGGCGCCGCCCTGCTCGACGCCGCCACCCGCCGCGCCCGGCCCGCCGTCGCGGCGGCCCGGCTGCGGCTCACCGGCGACGCCGACCGCTACCCGGCGATCCTGCGCGGACTGGCCCGCGCCGGCACCCGCCGCGCCGCCGCGCAGGCCACCGGCGGCGGCCAGAGCGGCTGGGCCGAGCGGCTCGCCGGCCTGGCCCCGGACGAGGCGACCGCGTTGCTCGTCGAGCTGGTCCGGGCGCAGGCGGCGGCGGTGCTCGGACACGCGTCGGCGCAGGCGGTGCCCGGTGCGCGGGCGTTCAAGGACCTCGGGTTCGACTCGCTGACGTCGGTGGAGCTGCGTAACCGGCTCGCGTCGGCCACCGGGCTGCGGCTGCCCGCCACGCTGGTCTTCGACCACCCCACCCCGGAACGCGTCGCCGGCCTGCTGCACGGGCAGCTCGCCGCCGCCGCGCCCGCCGCGCCGGTCACCCGTACCGCCGGGCCCGCCCGCGCCGACGAACCGCTCGCCATCATCGGCATGGCCTGCCGCTACCCGGGCGGCATCGCCACCCCCGAGCAGCTCTGGGACCTGGTCGCCGCCGGCGGGGACGCGATCGGCGGGTTCCCCGCCGACCGGGGATGGGACCTCGACGCGCTCTACGACCCGGACGCCGACCGGGCCGGCACGTCCACCACCCGCCACGGCGGGTTCCTCGCCGACGCCGGCGACTTCGACCCGGCGTTCTTCGGCATCAGCCCGCGCGAGGCCCTGGCCATGGATCCGCAGCAGCGGCTGCTGCTGGAAACCTCGTGGGAGGCGTTCGAGTCCGCCGGCCTCGACCCGGCCACCCGCGCCGGCACCGCCACCGGCGTCTTCGTCGGCGCCGCCTCCTCCGGGTACGCCGCCGACGGCGCCGAAGGGCTCGAAGGCCACCTGCTCACCGGCACCGCCGGCAGCGTCGCCTCCGGCCGGCTCGCCTACACGTTCGGCCTGGAGGGGCCGGCCGTCACCGTCGACACCGCCTGCTCGTCGTCGCTTGTCGCCCTGCACCTGGCCGCGCAGGCGCTGCGCTCCGGCGAGTGCGACCTGGCGCTCGCCGGCGGTGTGGCGCTGATGGCCACGCCCGGCATGTTCTCCGAGTTCTCCCGGCAGGGCGGCCTGGCCCCGGACGGCCGGTGCAAGGCGTTCGCCGCCGGCGCGGACGGCACCGGCTGGGGCGAGGGCGTCGGCATCCTGCTGGTGCAGCGCCTCGCCGACGCGCGCCGCGACGGACGCCACGTCCTCGCCGTGGTACGCGGCACCGCCGTCAACTCCGACGGCGCGTCCAACGGCCTGACCGCGCCGAACGGCCCGTCGCAGCAACGCGTCATCCGCGCCGCGCTGGCCAACGCGCGGCTGTCCCCGGCCGACGTGGACGTGGTCGAGGCGCACGGCACCGGCACCACGCTCGGCGACCCGATCGAGGCGCAGGCGCTGCTCGCCACGTACGGGCAGGACCGCGAGACGCCGCTGCTGCTCGGCTCGATCAAGTCGAACATCGGGCACACCCAGGCAGCCGCCGGCGTCGCCGGCATCATCAAGATGGTCCTCGCGATGCGGCACGGCGTGGTGCCGCCGACGCTGCACGTGGACGCGCCCTCGTCGCACATCGACTGGACCGCCGGCGCGGTCACCCTGGTCACGGACGCCGCGCCCTGGCCGGCCGTCGACCGGCCCCGCCGCGCCGCCGTCTCCTCGTTCGGCATCTCCGGCACCAACGCGCACGCCGTCATCGAGGCGGCCCCCGCCGCGCCGCCAGCCGGTCCCGCGCCCGCCGCCGGCCCCGGCCTGGTCGCCGCCGACGCCGTGCCGCTGCTGCTGTCCGCGCGCAGTGCCCGCGCGCTGCCCGCCCAGGCCGCCCGGCTGCGCGACCACCTCGACGCCCACCCCGACCTGGACCTCGCCGACGTCGGCTGGTCCCTGGCCACCGGCCGCGCCCACCACCCGTACCGGCAGGTCACCGTCGCCGCCGGCCGGGACGACGCGCTCGCCGCGCTCACCGTCGCCGCGCCGCCGACCGCCCCCGCCGACGGTCCGCCGAAGGTCGTCTTCGTCTTCCCCGGCCAGGGCTCCCAGTGGCCCGGCATGGCGCTCGACCTGCTCGACAGCTCCCCGGCCTTCCGGGACCGGATGCGCGAGTGCGCCGCCGAGCTGGCCGGACTCGTCGACTGGACGCCCGAGGACGTGCTGCGCGGCGCACCCGACGCCCCGCCGCTGGACCGGGTCGACGTGGTCCAGCCGCTGCTGTTCGCCGTGATGGTGTCGCTGGCCGAGGTGTGGCGCTCCTGCGGCGTACGCCCCGACGCGGTGATCGGCCACTCGCAGGGCGAGATCGCCGCCGCCTGCGTGGCCGGCGCGCTCACCCTGCCCGACGCGATGCGGCTCGTGGTGGCCCGCAGCCGGGCGCTGCTCGCCCTCTCCGGCCGCGGCGGCATGGTCTCCGTGCCGCTGTCCGCCGCCGACACCGCCGACCTCGTCGCGCCCTGGGGCGACCGGCTCGGCGTCGCCGCGCTCAACGGCGCCACCGTCACCGTCGTCTCCGGCGACGCCGACGCCGTCGACGAGCTGCTCGCCGTCGCCGCCGACCGTGACCTGCGGGCCCGGCGGATCGCCGTCGACTACGCCTCGCACTGCGCGCACGTCGACGCGGTCCGCGACGACCTGGCCGCCGCGCTCGGCACGCTCACGCCGCGCCCGAGCCGGGTGGTGTTCCACTCCACCGTCACCGGCGAGCCGATCGACACCGCCGAACTGGACGCCGACTACTGGTTCCGTAACCTGCGCGAACCGGTCCGCCTCGCGCCGGTCGTGGACGCGCTGATCGACACCGGACACCGGGCGTTCGTCGAGATCAGCCCGCACCCGGTGCTCAAGGTCGTGGTGCAGGACGCGCTCGACCGGACGCCCGCCGGGACGCCCGGCGTCGTCGTCGGCTCGCTGCGCCGCGACGAGCACGGCCCCCGCCAGCTCCTCACCGCGCTCGGCGGCCTGCACACCGCCGGCGTACCGGTCGACTGGGCGGCCGTCTTCGCCGGCTCCGGGACCGCCCGGGTCGACCTGCCCCCGTACGCGTTCCAGCGGGAACGGTTCTGGCCCGAACCGGGCGCGACGCACGGCGGCGACGTCACCGGCGCCGGCCTCGGCGCCGCCGGGCACCCGCTGCTCGGCGCCGCGGTCCGGCTGGCCGACGCGGACGAGGTGGTGCTGACCGGACGGCTCTCGCTCGCGGCGCAGCCGTGGCTGGCCGACCACACGGTCGCCGGCACCGTGCTGCTGCCCGGCACCGCGCTCGTCGAGCTGGCGGTCCGGGCCGGCGACGAGGTCGGCGCGGCCCGGGTCCGTGAACTGACGCTCGTCGCCCCGCTGGCCCTGCCGGACACCGGCGGCGTCCGGGTGCAGGTACGCGTCGGCGCGCCCGACGACGCCGGTACGCGCCCGGTGACCGTGCACGCCCAACCCGACGGGACCATCGACGACGGGTGGACCCGGCACGCCGAGGGTGTGCTGGAACCGGCCACCGGCGACGAGTCGACGCTCGACGCCTGGCCCCCCGCCGGCGCCGCCGAGGCGGACCTCACCGGCTGGTACGACACGCTCGCCGGGCACGGCCTGGCGTACGGGCCGGCGTTCCGGGGCCTGCGCCGGGCCTGGACCGTCGACGGCACGGTCTGCGCCGAGGTCGCCCTGCCGGACGGGCCGGCCGACCGCGCCGGCCGGTTCGAGGTGCACCCGGCGCTGCTCGACGCCGCGCTGCACGTCATCGGCCTGCTGCCCGGCGGCGACGCGACGCCCGGACCGCGGGTGCCGTTCACGTTCGGTGGCGTGCAGGTGCACGCGGCCGGCGCGGCGGTGCTGCGGGTGCGGCTGTCCCGCGCCGGTGACGCGGTGCGGCTGGTCGCCGCCGACGAGACCGGCGCGCCTGTGGTGTCGGTGGACGAGCTGGTGCTCAAGGAGCTGGGCGCGTCCGTCGTACCGGCCGCCGTCGACCGGTCCGTCCTCGAGGTGACCTGGACGGTGCGGGACGTCACGCCGGCGGACCGGCCGACGGCCTGGGCGACGCTGGCCGGCGTCGACGGCGCGGAGTACCCCGACATGGACGCGCTGGTGGCCGCCGTCGCGGCTGGCACGCCGGCCCCCGAGGCGGTGCTGCTGCCGGTCGGGGGCGGTCAAGAGACCGTCGACGGTGCGGCCGGCGACGGCCGGACCGGCACGGCCGGCGGGGATCTGCCGGACCGGGTGCGGTCGGTGACGCTGGCGGTGCTGGCGGCGGTGCGGGGCTGGCTGGCCGCCGACGACCTGGCCGACTCGCGACTGGTGGTGACCACCCGGGGCGCGGTGGCGACCCGGGACGGCGACCGGATCGCCGACCTGGCCGGCGCGGCGGCGTGGGGACTGCTGCGGTCCGCGCAGTCCGAGCACCCGGGCCGGATCCTCCTGGCTGACCTGGACCGGACGCCTGACGCCGACGTGCTGGCGCTGCTCGCCGCCGCGCCGGCCGGCGGGCAGGTCGCGCTGCGCGGCGGCGACGTGCTCGTGCCGCGCGTGGTCCGCCCGGCCGGTGACCGGCTCGTCCCGTCGACCGAACGCTGGCACGTGGCGGCCGTCGAGCCCGGCACCATCGACGGTGTCGCCCTGCGGCCGACCGACACACCGCCGCTCGCGGCTGGTGAGGTGCGGGTGGCGGTGCGGGCGGCCGGGGTGAACTTCCGGGACGTGTTGATCGCGCTCGGGATGTATCCGGATGCGTCGGCGGTGATGGGCAGTGAGGGCGCGGGCGTGGTCCTGGAGGTCGGTCCGGGGGTGTCCGGGTTGGCCGTGGGTGATCGGGTGTTCGGGTTGTTCGAGCCGGGTTTCGGTCCGGTGGTGGTGGCGCGGCGGGATCGGATCGCGCGGGTGCCGGCGGGTTGGTCGTTCGTCGAGGCGGCGTCGGTGCCGGTGGTGTTCCTGACGGCGTGGTACGCGTTGCGCGACCTGGCCGGGCTGCGTTCGGGTGAGTCGGTGTTGATCCACTCCGGGACCGGTGGGGTCGGCATGGCCGCGATCCAGATCGCCCGGCATCTCGGCGCGACGGTCTACGCCACTGCCAGCCCTCCGAAGTGGGGCACGTTGCGGGGCCTGGGCGTGGCGGACGAGCGGATCGCGTCGTCGCGGACCACCGATTTCGAGCAGTCGTTCCTGACTGCCAGCGGTGGCGCCGGGGTGGACGTGGTGTTGGACGCCCTCGCCGGTGAGTTCGTGGACGCGTCGTTGCGGTTGCTGCCGCGCGGCGGCCGGTTCGTCGAGATGGGTAAGACGGACCTGCGGGATCCGGACCAGGTCGCCGCCCAGCACCCCGGCGTGACGTACCGGGCGTTCGAACTCAACGGGGCCGGCGGCGAACGCCTCGGCCAGATGCTCACCGAACTGCTCGACCTGTTCGAGACGGGCGCGCTGACGCCGCTGCCCACCCGGACCTGGGACGTCCGGCAGGCCCGCACCGCGCTGCGGCACCTCAGCCAGGCCCGGCACGTCGGCAAGGTCGTGCTCACCGTGCCCGCGCCCGCCGAACCGGACCGCGTCACGCTCGTCACCGGCGCGTCCGGCACCCTCGCCGGCCTGGTCGCCCGCCACCTCGTCGCCACCGGCCAGACCCGCAACCTGCTCCTCGCAGCCCGCCGGTCCCCGGCCGACGACCCGGCGTACGCGGCGCTCGTCGACGAGTTGACCGACGCCGGGGCCACGGTCCGCGCCGTCCCGGTCGACCTGACCGAACCCGGCCGGGCCGCCGAGCTGGTGGCCGGCGTGGACCTGACCGCCGTGTACCACTGCGCCGGCGCCATCGCCGACGCCACCGTCACCTCCCTGGACGCCGACGCCGTCGACCGGGTGCTGCGGCCCAAGGTGGACGCCGCCTGGGCGCTGCACGAGGCCACCGCCGGCCAGGACCTGACCGCGTTCGTGCTGTTCTCGTCGATCGCCGCCACGCTCGGCTCGCCCGGGCAGGGCAACTACGCCGCCGCGAACGCGTTCCTCGACGCGCTCGCCGTCCACCGCCGGGCGACCGGACTGCCGGCGGCCAGCCTCGCCTGGGGACTCTGGGCCACCACCAGCACCATGACCGCCCACCTCGACGACGGCGAGCACCGCCGCGCCATCCGCGCCGGCAGCGCCCCGCTCACCGACGCCGAGGGGCTCGCGCTGCTCGACGCCGCCCAGCGGCACGGCGGCGCGCACACCGTGCTCATGAACGTGCCGACCAGCCCCGACCCGGCCCGCGTGCCGGAACTGCTGCGCGAGCTGATCCGCCCGGCCCGGCGGCGGGCCGCCGCGCGTACCGGAGGGGAGCTGTCGCTGGCCGACCGGCTCGCGGCGCTCAACCCCACCGCCCGGCACAACCAGCTCCTCGACCTGGTCACCGGCAGCGTCGCCGCGGTGCTCGGCCACCGGTCCGCCGAAGGCGTCGACCCGCAACGCCCGTTCAAGGAACTCGGCTTCGACTCGCTGACCTCGGTGGAGCTGCGTAACCGGCTCGCCGCCGCCACCGGGCTGCGACTGCCCGCCACCGTGGCGTTCGACCACCCCACCCCGGTCGTGCTCGCCGAGCACCTCGACCGGGAGATCGGCGGCCGGGCCGCACCGGCCGCCGCGCCGGCCGGCACCGCGACCACCGCCGTCGACGAGCCGATCGCCGTCGTCGGCATGGCCTGCCGGTTCCCCGGCGACGTCCGCAGCCCCGAGGACCTGTGGAACCTGGTCACCGCCGGCGCGGACGTGATCGCACCGTTCCCCACCGACCGGGGCTGGGACCTGGCCGGCCTGCTGAACGACGGCGACGACCGGCCCGCGCCCCGACACGGCGGCTTCCTCTACGACGCCGCCGACTTCGACGCCGCGTTCTTCGGCATCAACCCGCGCGAGGCGCTCGCCATGGACCCGCAGCAGCGGCTGCTGCTGGAGACGTCGTGGGAGGCGCTGGAGCGTGCCGGCGTCGACCCGGCCACCGTGCGCGGCAGCAGCACCGGTGTCTACGTCGGCCTGATCTACCACGACTACGCCGGCACCGCCGTCGGCGCCGACGACGAACTCGACGGGTACGTGGGCAACGGCAGCGCCGGCAGCGTCGCCTCCGGCCGCATCTCCTACCTGCTCGGCCTGGAAGGCCCGGCGGTCACCGTCGACACCGCCTGCTCGTCGTCGCTCGTCGCGCTGCACCTGGCCGCCCAGGCGCTGCGTCAGCAGGAGTGCGGCCTGGCCCTGGCCGGCGGCGTCACGGTCATGTCCAGCCCCGGCATGCTCGCCGAGTTCTCCCGCCAGCGCGGCCTGTCCCCGGACGGGCGGTGCAAGGCGTTCGGCGCCGACGCCGACGGCACCGGCTTCGCCGAGGGCGTCGGCATGCTGCTGCTGGAACGCCTCTCCGACGCCCGCCGCAACAATCGCCGGATCCTCGCCGTGCTGCGCGGCAGCGCGGTCAACCAGGACGGCGCCAGCAGCGGCCTCACCGCCCCCAACGGCCCCTCCCAGCAGCGGGTCATCCGGGCCGCGCTGGCCAACGCCCGGCTGTCCCCGGCCGACGTGGACGTGGTCGAGGCGCACGGCACCGGCACCGCGCTCGGTGACCCGATCGAGGCGCAGGCGCTGCTCGCCACGTACGGGCAGGACCGGTCCACGCCGCTGCTGCTCGGCTCCGTCAAGTCGAACATCGGCCACACCCAGGCCGCCGCCGGCGTCGCCGGCATCATCAAGATGGTCCTGGCCATGCGGCACGGGGTGGTGCCGCCGACGCTGCACGCCGACGAGCCGTCCCCGCACGTCGACTGGACCGCCGGCGCGGTCACGCTGGCCACGACGGCGGCGCCCTGGCCGGCCGTCGACCGGCCCCGCCGCGCCGCCGTCTCCTCGTTCGGCATCTCCGGGACCAACGTGCACGCCATCCTGGAACAGGCCCCCGAACCGGCAGCCGCCCCCACCACGCCCCCGGCCGTCACCGGCGACCTCGGCACCCCGTGTGTGCTCTCCGCCCGCACCCCGGACGCGCTGCGCGCCCAGGCCGACCGGCTGGCCGCCTGGATCGAGACGAACCCGGCGGTGCCGCTGACCGACCTCGCACACGCGCTCGCCACCGGACGGTCCGCGTTCGAACACCGGGCCGTGCTGCTGCCCCGCGACCGGGCCGGCCTGCTCGCCGGCCTCGCCGCCGTCGCCGCCGACGAGCCGTCGTCCACCGTGGTACGCGGCACCGCCGGCACCGGCCGGCTCGCCGTGCTCTTCTCCGGTCAGGGGGCCCAACGCCCCGGCACGGGCCGCGAGGCGTACCGGGCGTTCCCGGTCTTCGCCGCCGCGCTGGACGAGGTCTGCCGGCACCTCGACCCGTTGCTGCCCCGCCCGCTGCGCCCGGTGCTCTTCGCGCCCGAAGGGGCTCCGGAAGCGGCGCTGCTGGACCGCACCGAGTTCACCCAGCCGGCGCTGTTCGCCGTCGAGGTGGCGCTGTTCCGCCTGATCGAGTCGTTCGGGATCACCCCCGACGTGGTCGGCGGGCACTCCGTCGGCGAGATCACCGCCGCGTACGTGGCCGGGGTGCTCTCCCTGCCCGACGCCGCCGCGCTGGTCGCCGCGCGCGGCCGGCTCATGCAGGCGCTGCCCGACGGCGGCGGCATGCTCGCCGTCGCCGCGCCCGAGGACGAGGTGACCGCCGCGCTCGCCGGGTACGCCGACCGGGTCGGCGTCGCCGCCGTCAACGGCCCGTCGGCCGTGGTCGTCTCCGGTGCCCTCGACGCCCTCGACGAACTGGAACGCGCCTGGCGGGAGCGCGGGCTGCGGACCCGCCGGCTGCGCGTCAGCCACGCGTTCCACAGTCCGCTGATGACGCCGATGCTGGACGAGTTCCGGGCCGTCGTCGACGGGCTCACCCTCGACCCGCCGCGCCTGCCGGTGCTGTCGAACCTGACCGGCGGCGTCGCCGAGCCGGACGCGCTGCGCGATCCCGACTACTGGGTGCGGCACGTCCGCGACGCGGTCCGCTTCGCCGACGGCATCGCCGACCTGCGGCAGCGCCACGTCGGCACGTACCTGGAGGTCGGGCCGGACGGGGTGCTCGCCGGCATGATCCGCGACTGCCTCGGCGACGACGCGACGCCGGTGGTGGTGCCGACGCTGCGCGCCGGGCGTGCCGAGGGGGCCGCGCTGCTCACCGCGCTCGCCGAGGCGTACGCCGGTGGCGTGCCGGTGGACTGGACGCCGCTGACCGGCGGCGGGGCACCGCTCGACCTGCCCACGTACCCGTTCCAGCGGCGGCGCTTCTGGCCCGACGCCACCGGCTGGCGGGCCGGTGACCTGACCGGCGCCGGGCTGGCCGCGCCCGGTCACCCGCTGCTCGGCGCCGCGGTGCGGCTGGCCGGCGCGGACGAGACGGTGCTGACCGGCCGGCTCGCGGTGTCCGCGCAGCCCTGGCTGGCCGAGCACGTCGTGGCCGGCGCGGTGCTGCTGCCGGGTACCGCGCTGGTGGAGCTGGTGGTGCGCGCCGGCGACGAGGCCGGTGCGCCCCGGGTACGCGACCTCACCGTCACCGCGCCGCTGGTGCTGCCCGCCACCGGCGGTGTCCGGGTGCAGGTGCGGGTCGGCGCCGCCGACGACACCGGCGGCCGGGACGCCGCCGTGTACGCCCAGCCGGACGACGACCCGGACGCGGAGTGGACCCGGCACGCCGAGGCGGTGCTGGAACCGGCCGCCGCCGACGAGCCCGGCCTCGCCGCCTGGCCGCCGTCGGGCGTCACCGAGACGGACCTGACCGGCTGGTACGAGACGCTCGTCGGCCACGGCCTGACCTACGGGCCGACGTTCCAGGGCCTGCGCCGGGCCTGGACCGGCCGCGACGAGGTGTACGCCGAGGTGGCGCTCCCGGACACCACGGTGGCCGGGTTCGCGGTGCACCCGGCGCTGCTGGACGCCGCGTTGCACCCGATCGGCCTGCTGCCGGGCGGGACCGGGACGACCGGGCCGCGCGTGCCGTTCGCGTTCGAGGGCGTCCAGGTGCACGCCGCCGGCGCCCGGCTGCTGCGCGTCCGGCTGAGCCGCGCCGGTGCCGGGGTACGCCTGGTGGCGGTCGACGAGACCGGCGTGCCTGTGGTGTCGGTCGACTCGCTGGTGCTGCGCGAACTGGCCGGCGCCCCGGCCCCCGGCGCGGGTTCCCGCTCGCTGTACGCGGTGACCTGGCCGGTCGAGGAGATCCCGCCGGCCGAGGCGGATCTGACCTGGGCGGCGCTCGCCCCGGCCCGCCCGGACGACGCCGCCGCGGACCGACCGGCCCGGGGCCGGAAGGCGACCCGACGCGACGCGGCCCGGCCGAACACCGGATCCCCGCACGCCGGCTGGCTCGACCCGGCCGGGGCGGTGCCGGCGTTCCCGGACGTCGTGGCGCTGGTGGCAGCCGTCGAGGCCGGCACGCCCGCCCCCGACGCGATCCTGCTGCCGATCGGTCTCCCGGCGCGCACCGCCGACGCCCTGACCGGCACGGCGGGCAGCGGCGTGGTCGATGCGGTGGCCGACGGCGTGGCGGGCGTGGACGGTGCGGTCGATCGGGCGGCCGAGGGGGCGGGCGTCCACGGGGACCTGCCGGCTCGGGTGCGGTCGCTGACGGCGGCGGTGCTGGCGGCCGTGCAGGCGTGGCTGGCCGCGGACGCGCTCGCCGAATCGCGGCTGGTGGTGGTGACCCGGAACGCGGTGACCACCGGCGACGACCGGGCCGTCGACCCGGCCGCCGCGGCGGTGTGGGGACTGCTGCGCTCGGCGCAGTCCGAACACCCGGACCGGATCGTGCTCGTGGACGCCGACGCCGCCCTCGACCGCCACGCGCTCGGCGTGCTGGCCGCCGTGGTGGCCGACCCCGCCACCGTGGGCGGTCAGCTCGCGCTGCGCGGCGACCTGGTGTGCGTACCCCGGTTGACGCGACCGGCGGGTGCGGAGTTGGCGGCGCCGGCGGCGGGTGCCTGGCACGTCGCCGCCGCCCGGCCCGGCACGCTCGACGGCGTCGAGATCGTGCCGGCCACGCCGGCCCCACTCGCGGCCGGTGAGGTGCGGGTGGCGGTGCGGGCGGCCGGGGTGAACTTCCGGGACGTGTTGATCGCGCTCGGCATGTATCCGGATGCGTCGGCGGTCATGGGCAGTGAGGGCGCGGGCGTGGTCCTGGAGGTCGGTCCGGGGGTGTCCGGGTTGGCCGTGGGTGATCGGGTGTTCGGGTTGTTCGAGCCGGGTTTCGGTCCGGTGGTGGTGGCGCGGCGGGATCGGATCGCGCGGGTGCCGGCGGGTTGGTCGTTCGTCGAGGCGGCGTCGGTGCCGGTGGTGTTCCTGACGGCGTGGTACGCGTTGCGGGATCTGGCGGACCTGTGTTCGGGTGAGTCGGTGTTGATTCACTCCGGTGCTGGTGGGGTGGGGATGGCGGCGATCCAGATCGCTCGTCATCTCGGTGCGACGGTGTACGCGACGGCGAGTCCCGGTAAGTGGGGGACGTTGCGGGGGCTGGGCGTGGCGGCCGAGCGGATCGCGTCGTCGCGGACCACCGAGTTCGAGGGCGGGTTCCTGGCCGCCAGTGGTGGTGCCGGTGTGGACGTGGTGTTGGACGCCCTCGCCGGTGAAATCGTGGACGCGTCGTTGCGGTTGCTGCCGCGCGGCGGCCGGTTCGTCGAGATGGGCAAGACGGACCTGCGGGATCCGGCGGTGGTGGCGCGGGAACATCCGGGCGTCACGTACCGGTCGTTCGACCTGAACGAGGCCGGCGGCGAGCGCATCGGCCAGATGCTGGGCGAGTTGCTCGCGCTGTTCACCAGCGGCGCGTTGCGGCCCCTGCCGGTCCGGACCTGGGACGTGCGGCAGGCCCGGACCGCGTTGCGGCACCTCAGCCAGGCCCGGCACGTCGGCAAGGTGGTGCTCACCGTGCCCGCGCCGGTCGACCCGGACCGGGTCACGCTGGTGACCGGCGCGTCCGGCGCCCTCGCGGGCATCGTCGCCCGGCACCTCGTCGCCACCGGCCGGTCCCGGAACCTGCTCCTCGCGGCCCGCCGCGCGCCGGCCGACGACCCGACCTACGCGGCCCTCGTCGACGAGCTGGAGACGGCCGGCGCGACCGTCCGGGTCGCCACCGTCGACGTGGCGGACGACACCCAGGTCGCCGCGCTGCTGGCCGGTGTGGACCTGACCGCCGTCCACCACTGCGCCGGCGTCGTCGCCGACGCCACGATCTCGTCGCTGGACGCCGACGCCGTCGACCGGGTGCTGCGGCCCAAGGTGGACGCCGCCTGGGCGCTGCACCGGGCCACCGCCGGTCACGACCTGGCGGAGTTCGTGCTGTTCTCGTCCATCGCGGCGACGCTCGGCTCACCCGGGCAGGGCAACTACGCCGCCGCGAACGCGTTCCTCGACGCGCTCGCCGCCCACCGCCACGCGACCGGACTGCCCGCCACCAGCATCGGCTGGGGCGCGTGGGCCACCGGCGGCATGGCCGGGCGGCTCGACGCCGGCGACCGGCAGCGACTCGGCCGGATCGGCATGACCGGGCTCAGCGTCGCCGAGGGGGCGACCCTGCTCGACGCCGCCGCCGCGCAACCGCTGCCCGCCGTGGTCGCCGCCCGGCTGCGCATCACCGGCGACCGGACGCAGCTCCCGCCGCTGCTGCGGCTGCTGGCCCCCACCGGCGTACGCCGGCAGGCCCGCACCGCGGACACGAACACCGCCGGCTGGGCCGAGCGGCTCGCCGACCTGGCCCCGGACGAGGCGACCGCGTTGCTCGTCGAGCTGGTCCGGGCGCAGGCCGCGGCGGTGCTCGGACACGCGTCCGCGCAGGCGGTGCCCGGCACCCGGGCGTTCAAGGACCTCGGGTTCGACTCGCTGACCTCGGTGGAGCTGCGTAACCGGCTCGCGTCGGCCACCGGGCTGCGGCTGCCCGCCACGCTGGTCTTCGACCACCCCACCCCGGAACGCCTCGCCGAACACCTGCACGAACGACTCGGCCACCGGCCGGCCGCCGTCGCCGCCGCGACCCGGGCCACCGCCACCGAGGACGACGACCCCATCGCCATCATCGGCATGGCCTGCCGGCTCCCCGGCGGCGTCACCACCCCGGACCAACTGTGGGACCTGGTCTCCACCGGCGGCGACGGGATCGCCGAGTTCCCCGCCGACCGGGGCTGGGACCTCGACGCACTCTACGACCCGGACGCCGACCGCGCCGGCACCTCCACCACCCGCTACGGCGGGTTCCTCGCCGACGCGGCCGACTTCGACCCGGCGTTCTTCGGCATCAGCCCCCGCGAGGCCCTCGCCATGGACCCGCAGCAGCGGCTGCTGCTGGAAACCTCGTGGGAGGCGTTCGAGTCCGCCGGCCTCGACCCGCACGACCGCACCACGACCACCGGCGTCTTCGCCGGACTGATCCACCACGACTACGCCGGCCGGCTCGACGCCTCCGCGGAACTGGAGGGCTACCTGGTCAACGGCACCGCCGGCAGCGTCGCCTCCGGCCGCGTCGCGTACGTCTTCGGGCTGGAAGGACCGGCCGTCACGGTGGACACCGCGTGTTCGTCGTCGCTTGTCGCGCTGCACCTGGCCGCCCAGGCGCTGCGGGCCGGGGAATGCGACCTGGCACTGGCCGGCGGCGTGACCGTGATGGCCACGCCCAGCGCGTTCGTCGGCTTCTCCCGCCAGCGTGGACTGGCCCCCGACGGGCGGTGCAAGTCGTTCGCCGCCGGCGCCGACGGCACGAGTTGGGGCGAGGGCGTCGGCATGCTGCTCGTCGAGCGGCTCAGCGACGCCCGCCGTCGCGGCCACCGGGTCCTCGCGGTGGTGCGGGGCACGGCCGTGAACCAGGACGGCGCGTCGAACGGCCTGACCGCGCCGAACGGGCCGTCGCAGCAGCGGGTGATCCGGCAGGCCCTGGCCAACGCGCGGCTGAGCACGGCCGACGTGGACGCGGTCGAGGCGCACGGCACCGGCACCACGCTCGGGGATCCGATCGAGGCGCAGGCGGTGTTGGCGACGTACGGGCAGGAACGGTCGACGCCGCTGCTGCTCGGGTCGGTGAAGTCGAACATCGGGCACACCCAGGCCGCCGCCGGCGTCGCCGGGATCATCAAGATGGTCCTCGCCATGCGGCACGGGATCATGCCGCCGACGCTGCACGTGGACGAGCCGTCGCCGCACATCGACTGGACGGCCGGGGCGGTGACGCTGGCGACGGCGCCGACGCCGTGGCCCTCGGTGGACCGGCCGCGTCGGGCCGCGGTGTCGTCGTTCGGGATCTCCGGCACCAACGCGCACGTCATCCTGGAGCAGCCCACGGACGTCATCGAGCCGGCGAGTCCGACGGCCGACGGTGGCATGCCCGGAGCCGGCGACGCCCTGCCCGAAGGCGCGGACCGGACCGGCGAGGCGGTTCCTGACCGGACCGGCGACGCGACCGCGGGCGGGCCGGTGCCGGTGCTGCTGTCGGCGCGTACCGACGCGGCGCTCGCCGCGCAGGCCGACCGTTGGGCGCGCTGGCTCGCCGCCGACGGGACGCTCCGCCCGGTGGACGTCGGATGGTCCGCGCTCACCACCCGGCCGACGCTGGAGCAGCGGGCCGTCCTCGGCGTCACCGACCGGGACGAACTGCTGACCGCGCTGCGCGCGCTGGCCGGTGGCACGTCCTCCGGCGCGGTGACCACCGGCCCGGCCGGCCCGCGCGGGCGACTGGCGGTGTTGTTCTCCGGGCAGGGCGCGCAGCGTGCCGGCATGGGTCGGGAGTTGTCCGAGGTGTTCGGTGTGTTCGCGTCCGCGTTGGACGAGGTGTGCGCGCAGCTTGATCCGTTGCTGCCGGAGCCGTTGAAGCCGGTGCTGTTCGGTGATGCCGAGCTGTTGGATCAGACGCAGTTCACGCAGGCGGGTCTGTTCGCGGTCGAGGTGGCGTTGTTCCGTCTGGTGGAGTCGTTCGGCGTCACCCCGGACTTCGTGGGCGGGCACTCGATCGGTGAGGTGACCGCTGCCCACGTGGCGGGTGTGTTGTCGCTGGCGGACGCGTGCGCCCTCGTCGCGGCGCGGGGCCGGTTGATGCAGGCGTTGCCGGCCGGCGGCGGGATGCTCGCGGTCGCCGCGCCGGAGGCCGAGGTGGCCGCGTCGATCGGGGCGCACCCCGCGTTGGGGGTCGCGGCGGTGAACGGGCCGTCGTCGACGGTGGTGTCCGGTCCGGTCGACGCGCTGGACGGGGTCGAGCGCGTCTGGCGGGAGCGGGGTGTGCGGGTTCGTCGGTTGACGGTGTCGCACGCGTTCCACAGCCCGCTGATGGAGCCGATGCTTGCCGAGTTCCGGGCCGTCCTCGACGGGCTGACGTTTGCCGCGCCGGCCCTGCCGATCGTGTCGAACGTGACCGGCGCGTTGGCCGACCCGACCGAGATCACCAGCGTCGACTACTGGGTGCGGCACGTGCGGGAGGCGGTGCGTTACGCCGACGGGGTCGCCGCGTTGCGTGACGCCGGGGCGGACACGTTCCTGGAGGTCGGTCCGCAGAGTGTGCTCACCGCGCTGACCGCCGAGATCCTGCCCGACGACGAGACCGTGGTCGCGGTGGCGGCGCAGCGCCGGGACCGGGACGAGACCGGGGCGTTGCTGGCCGGGCTGGCGGAGCTGCACGTGCACGGTGTGCGCGTCGACTGGACGCCCTGGTTCGCCGGCACCGGCGCCACCCGCGTCGACCTGCCCACGTACGCGTTCCAGCACGAGCGGTTCTGGCCGGACACGCCGACCCGCACCGACGCCTCCGACGCCGAGTTCTGGGCCGCCGTGGAGAGCGGCGACCTCACCGCGCTCGCCGGTCACCTCGCCGACGACGCCCTCGACACGCTCGCCCCGGCACTGCCCGCGCTCACCACGTGGCGGCGGGCCCGTACCCGGCGTACCCCGGCCGACCGGTGGGCGTACCAGGTCACCTGGAAGCGGCTCGACCGCGACGAGCGGCCCGTTGCCGGCGGCGCCTGGCTGGTCGTCGCTCCGGCCGGCGAACCCGCCACCGCCGACGTCGCCGCCGCGCTGGCCGGCGCGGAACTGCGCCCGGTCACCGTCGACCCGGCCGGCACCACCCGGGCCGACCTCGCCGCCGCGCTCGGCAAGGCGTTCGCGGACGGGCCGGTCGACGGCGTGGTCTCGCTGCTCGGCCTGCACGACGCGCCGCACCCGGACCATCCGGCGCTGCCCGCCGGTACCGCCGCCACGCTGCTGCTGATCCAGGCGCTGCACGACACCGGCGACACGCCGCCGCTGTGGTGCCTCACCCGGGACGCGGTCGCCACCGACGGCGGCGACCCGGTGCACGGCGTCGCCCAGGGCGGCCTGTGGGGCCTGGCCCGGGTCGCCGGGCTGGAACTGCCCCGGCTGCGCGTCAACCTGCTCGACCTGCCCGCCGGCGACACCGACCCGGCCCAGCTCGCCGCCGCGCTCACCAGCGACGGCGACGAGGACCAGTTCGCGCTGCGCGGCGGCGGCCTCTACGCGCGCCGCCTGGTCCGCGCCACCCCGGCCGCGCCGGCCGCCGCCGACCGGTGGCAGCCCAGCGGCACGGTGCTGGTCACCGGCGGCACCGGCGCGCTCGGCGCGCACGTCGCCCGCTGGGCGGCCGGCGCCGGCGCGGAGCACCTGGTGCTCACCAGCCGGCGCGGCGACGCCGCCCCCGGCGCGGCCGAGCTGCGCGACGAGCTGACCGCGTCCGGCGTACGCGTCACGATCGCCGCCTGCGACGTGGCCGACCGGGACGCGGTCGCCGCGCTGCTGACCCGCCTCGACGCCGACCCGGTGCCGCTGACCGCCGTCGTGCACGCCGCCGGGCTCAACGACGTGGCACCGCTGCTCGACACCGACCCGGACCGGCTGGCCGGGGTGCTGACCGGCAAGACCGCCGGCGCGGTGCACCTCGACGAGCTGCTCGGCGACCGGCCGCTCGACGCGTTCGTGCTGTTCGCGTCCATCGCCGGGGTGTGGGGCAGCGGCGGGCAGGCCGGCTACGCGGCCGGCAACGCCCACCTCGACGCGCTGGCCGCCCGGCGGCACGCCCGCGGCCTCGCCGCCACCTCGGTGGCCTGGGGACCGTGGGCCGACGGTGGCATGGCCACCGACGACGCGCAGCGGGAACTGGCCCGCCGCGGCCTGCGGGCGATGGCCCCGGCCGACGCGGTGCACGCCATGCGCGTCGCGGTCGGGCGCGGCGACGCCACCCTCACCGTGGTCGACGTGGACTGGGCGACGTTCGCCCCCGCGTACGCGTCGAGCCGTCCCCGGCCGTTCCTGGCCGACCTGCCCGAGGCCCGGCAGGCGATCCGCGCCGCCGTGGAGGTCCCCGCCGACGGCGGCGCGGCGCTGCGCGACCAGCTCCGCGACCTGTCCACCGAGGACCGGGACCGGCGGCTCGTCGAACTGGTCCGCGCCGAGGCGGCGGCCGTGCTCGGCCACGGCGGCCCGGAGCGGGTCAAGCCCCGGCGGGCGTTCAAGGACCTCGGCTTCGACTCGCTGACCGCGGTCGAGCTGCGTAACCGGCTCAACCGGGCCACCGGCCTGTCGCTGCCCACCACGCTGGTCTTCGACCACCCCGACCCGGCCGCGCTCGCCGACCACCTGCGCGCCACGCTGCTGCCCGAGGCGTCGACCACGCCGACGGCGGACCCGGCCGAGACCGCGGTACGCGAGGCGCTGGCCACCGTCCCGCTCGCCCGCATCCGCGAGGCCGGGCTGCTGGAGCTGCTGCTCGGCCTCGCCGACGGCGACGGCCCCGCGCCCGAGCCGGACGGCGCGGAGGTCGACCTCGACGACCTCGACACCGACACCCTGATCCGGCTGGCCCTCGACGGCTCCGAGTCCTGACGCCCACGTACGGAGTAGATGATGTCCACGTCCGCAGACAAGGTCGTCGAGGCGCTTCGGGCCTCCCTCAAGGAGACCGGCCGGCTCAAGCAGCTCAACCAGCAGCTCACCGCCGCCGCCCGGGAACCGATCGCGATCGTCGCGATGTCCTGCCGCTACCCGGGCGGGGTGTCCACCCCGGAGCAGTTGTGGGAGCTGGTGGACGCCGGCGGCGACGCGATCGCCGGCTTCCCCACCGACCGGGGCTGGGACCTGGCCAACCTCTACGACCCGTCCGCCGACCGGGTCGGCCGCTCCACCACCCAGCAGGGCGGCTTCCTCTACGACGCGGCCGGCTTCGACGCCGAGTTCTTCGGCATCAGCCCCCGTGAGGCGCTGGCCATGGACCCGCAGCAGCGGCTGCTGCTGGAAACGTCGTGGGAGGCGTTCGAGACCGCCGGCATCGCCCCCTCGTCGGTACGCGGGCAGAAGGTCGGCGTGTTCGTCGGCACCGCCGCCAACGGCTACGGCGTCGCCGCCGACGGCGGCGCGACCGACGCCGACGAGGGCTACCTGCTCACCGGCACCGTCACCAGCGTCGTCTCCGGGCGGATCGCGTACGCGCTGGGCCTGGAAGGGCCCGCCGTCACCGTGGACACCGCCTGCTCGTCGTCGCTTGTCGCGCTGCACCTGGCCGCGCAGGCGCTGCGGGCCGGCGAGTTCGACCTGGCGCTCGCCGGCGGCGTGACGGTGATGGCCAGCCCCAGCGCGTTCGTCGGCTTCTCCCGCCAGCGGGGTCTCGCCTCCGACGGCCGGTGCAAGTCGTTCGCCGCCGCCGCCGACGGCACCGGCTGGGCCGAGGGCGTCGGCCTGCTGCTCGTCGAACGGCTCGCCGACGCCCGCCGCAACGGCCACCCGGTCCTCGCGGTGCTGCGCGGCAGCGCCGTCAACCAGGACGGCGCGTCGAACGGGCTCACCGCCCCCAACGGCCCCTCCCAGCAGCGGGTCATCCGGCAGGCGCTCAGCAACGCCCGCCTGGACACCGGCGACGTGGACGCGGTCGAGGCGCACGGCACCGGCACCACGCTCGGCGACCCGATCGAGGCGCAGGCGCTGCTGGCCACGTACGGGCAGGACCGCGACGGCCGGGACCCGCTCTGGCTGGGCTCGATCAAGTCGAACCTGGGCCACAGCCAGTCCGCCGCGGGCGTCGCCGGCGTGATCAAGATGGTGCAGGCCATCCGGCACGGCCGGCTGCCCGCCACGCTGCACGTCGACACGCCGTCGCCGCACATCGACTGGTCCGCCGGCGCGGTGGAGCTGCTCACCGAGGCCCGGAACTGGCCGGTGGTGGACCGGCCGCGCCGCGCCGCGATCTCCTCGTTCGGCATCAGCGGCACCAACGCCCACGTCATCCTGGAACAGGTCGACCCGACGCCCACCCCGGCGCCCGACACCGACCGGCCGCCCCTGGTCGCCGGCGCCGCCACCGTGTGGCCGCTGTCCGCCCGGTCCGCCGACGCGCTGCGCGAGCAGGCCGCCCGACTGGCCCGCCACGTCCGCGACCACGCCGACCTCGACCCGGCGCGGCTGGCCTGGTCGCTGGTCACCACCCGGTCGGTGTTCGAGCACCGGGCCGCCGTGGTGGCCGCCGACCCCGAGCAGCTCCTCGCCGGCCTGGACGCGGTCGCCGCCGGCACGCCCGCCGCCACGGTCGTCACCGGCCAGGCCGGCGAGCCGGGGGAGGGACCGGTCTGGGTGTTCCCCGGCCAGGGCGCGCAGCACGCCGCCATGGCCGCCGAGCTGATCGGCGCCGCGCCGGTCTTCGACGAGGCGCTCGCCGAGTGCCAGGCCGAACTGGACCGCTGGCTCGACGTCGACGTGGTCGCCCTGCTCACCGGCGGCGACGACTCGTGGCTGACCCGCTCCGAGATCGCCCAGCCGGCGCTGTTCGCGGTCGGCGTGGCGCTGGCCCGGCTGTGGCGGCACGCCGGGATGAGCCCGCGCGCCGTGATCGGCCACTCCCAGGGCGAGATCGTCGCCGCCCACGTGGCCGGCGCGCTCACCCTCGCCGACGCGGCCCGGGTGCTGGCGCTGCGCCTGCGGGCGCTGGCCGACGTCGCCGGCACCGGCACCATGGCCGCCGTCGACCTGCCCGCCGCCGAACTGGCCGCCCGCCTCCCCGACGGCGTCACCGTCTCGGTGGTCAACGGCCCCGCCACCACCGCCGTCGCCGGACCGCCGCAGGCCATCGCCGACCTGATCGCCACGCTGGTCGCCGACGGCGTACGGGCCCGGCCGGTGGCCGTCGACTACGCCTCCCACTCGCCGGCCGTGGCACCGGTCGCCGACCGGCTCCGCACCGAACTGGCCGGCCTGACGCCGCGCCCCGGCGACGTGCCGATCATCTCCACGGTCACCGGCGACCGGCTCGACGGCACCCGCTTCGACGCCGACCACTGGGCCGACAACCTGCGCCTGCCGGTGCTGTTCGACACCGCCGTGCGGACCGCGATCGACGCCGGGCACACCGACTTCGTCGAGGTGTCCCCGCACCCGGTGCTCACCATGTCGGTCGCGGCCATCCTGGACGACACCGGCACCACCGGCCGCGCGCTGTCCACGCTGCGGCGCGGCGACGACGCCCGGCTGCGGCTGCTGACCAGCATCGCCCACGCCCACGCGCACGGCCTGCCGGTGGACCTGACCCGGGTCCTCGCTCCCGCGCCGGTGCTCACCGGCCTGCCCACGTACGCGTTCCAGCGGCGGCGCTACTGGCCGGAGCGGATGGCGGCGACCGCCGCCGGCCCGGTCGGCCCGGACGTCGTCGACGTGGAGTTCTGGTCGGCTGTCGAGCGCGCCGAC
Organism: Micromonospora sp. NPDC049201; assembly: GCF_055586805.1. Lineage (NCBI taxonomy): Bacteria > Bacillati > Actinomycetota > Actinomycetes > Micromonosporales > Micromonosporaceae > Micromonospora > Micromonospora sp. NPDC049201. Next base: position 98,005 of record NZ_JBVJHM010000005.1, read on the forward strand.
GTCGCCGCGCTCACCGCCGGCGACGCCGACCCGGAGGTGCTCGCCCCGGCGCTGCCGCTGCTGTCGTCCTGGCGTCGCGCCCGGCTCCAGCGGGCCGTGCTGGACGGCTGGTCGTACCGGGTGGTGTGGCAGCCGGCCACCGCCGTCGCCGCCCCGGCCGTCGCCGACCTGCTGGTGGTGTCGCCGGCCGGCGACGACCGGGCGGACGCCTGGTCGGCCGCGCTCGCCGCCGCGCTGCCCGACGGGTCGACACTGCGCACGCTGCCCGTCGACCCGGTCCACGCCACCCGCGCGGAGCTGGCCGCGTCGCTCACCGACGAACCGACCGTGATCGTGTCGCTGCTCGGGCTCGCCGACGCCGACCATCCGGGCCACCCCGGCGTCTCCACCGGCCTGGTCGCCACCACCCGGCTGGTGCAGGCCGCCCAGGACGCCGGCCGCGCCGCGCCGCTGTGGTGCGTCACCCAGGGCGGCGTGGGCACCGGGCCGGCCGAACCGGTCACCAGCGCCGCCCAGGCCGCGCTCGGGGGCCTGGCCCGGGTGATCGGCCTGGAACACCCCCGGCAGTGGGGCGGCGTGCTCGACCTGCCCGCCGCGCCCGACGCCGCGACCTGGGCCGAGGTGGCCCGCGTCCTCACCGGCGGCGGTGACGAGGACCAGTACGCGGTCCGCCCGTTCGGCACGTTCGTCCGCCGGCTGGCCCGCACCACCGCCCGCACCGCCGGGCAGCTCACCGGCTGGCAGCCGCGCGGCACCGTGCTGATCACCGGCGGCACCGGCGCGATCGGCGCCCAGGCCGCCCGCTGGCTGGCCGCCAACGGCGCCGAGCACCTGGTGCTCACCAGCCGCCGAGGGCTCGCCGCCGCCGGGGCCCGCGAGCTGGCCGACGAGCTGGCCGCCGACGGGGTACGGGTCAGCGTGGTCGCCTGCGACCTGGCCGACCGGGACCAGGTCGCCGCGCTGGTCGCCGGCCTGGACGACGTCGCGCCGCTGACCGCCGTGCTGCACGCCGCCGGCATCACCCGGCTGACCGCGCTCGTCGACACCGACCTGGACGTGTTCGACCACGTGATGGCCGGCAAGGTCGCCGGCGCCGCGTACCTCGACGAGCTGCTCGGTGACCGGCCGCTCGACGCGTTCGTGCTGTTCGCGTCCATCTCCGGCGTGTGGGGCAGCGGCGGCCAGGGCGCGTACGCGGCGGCGAACGCCTACCTGGACGCGCTCGCCGAGCAGCGTCGCGCCCGAGGACTGACCGCGACCTCGATCTCCTGGGGCGCCTGGGCCGAGGGCGGCATGGCCACCACCGAGGAGGCGCAGCGGCTGCTCAGCCGGCGTGGCCTCAACCCGATGCAGCCGGCCGCCGCGCTGCTGGCCCTGCGCCGGGCCGTCGAGCACGGCGAGACCACGCTGGTCGTGGCCGACGTCGACTGGGCCCAGTTCGCGCCCGCGTACGCCTCCGCCCGGCCCCGGCCGCTGCTCGCCGACATCCCGGAGGCCCGGGACGCGCTGACCGAGCGGCCCGCCACCGCCGACGTCGACGACCGGGCCGGCGGACTGCGCCGGGAACTGCTCGACCTGCCCCGCGCCGACCGGGAACGCCGCCTCACCGACCTGGTCCGCGACCACGCCGCCGCGGTCCTCGGCCACGCCGGCAGCGACGCGGTACGCCCCCGGCGCGCGTTCCGCGACCTCGGCTTCGACTCGCTGACCGCGGTGGAGCTGCGTAACCAGCTCACCGCCGCCACCGGCCTGTCGCTGCCCACCACCGTCATCTTCGACTACCCGAGCCCGGCCGTGCTGGCCGGTCAGCTCGCCACGCTGCTGCGGCTGCCCGACGCCGGCGACGCCCCCGCCGACGCCCCCACCGGCCCGGCGACCGCCGACGAGCCGATCGCGATCGTCGGCATGAGCTGCCGCTACCCGGGCGGCGTCGCCGACCCGGACGGGCTGTGGGAGCTGGTCGCCGAGGGTCGCGACGGCATCACCGAGTTCCGCACCGACCGGGACTGGGACCTCGACCGGCTCTACGCCGACGACCCGGACGCCCCCGGCCGCTCGTTCACCCGCCACGGCGGGTTCATCGACCGGGCCACCGAGTTCGACCCGGACTTCTTCGGCATCAGCCCGCGCGAGGCGCTCGCCATGGACCCGCAGCAGCGGCTGCTGCTGGAGGCCACCTGGGCGGCGTTCGAGCAGGCGGCGCTCAACCCGGACACGCTGCACGGCACCGCCACCGGCGTGTTCGTCGGCGCGTCCCCGTCCGGCTACGGCGCCGGCGACGAGACCCGCGACCTGGACGGCTACCGGCTCACCGGGGGCGCGCACAGCGTCATCTCCGGCCGGGTCGCCTACACGTTCGGGCTGGAGGGCCCGGCGGTCACCGTGGACACCGCCTGCTCGTCGTCGCTCGTCGCGCTGCACCTGGCCGTGCAGTCGCTGCGCCAGGGCGAATGCGACCTGGCGCTGGCCGGCGGCGTGAACGTGCTGGTGACCCCCGGCGCGTTCGTCGAGTTCACCCGCCAGGGCGGGCTGGCCGCCGACGGACGCTGCCGGTCGTTCGCCGCCGCCGCCGACGGCACCGGCTGGTCCGAGGGCGTGGGCGTGCTGGTGGTGGAGCGGCTCTCCGACGCCCGCCGCAACGGCCACCGGGTGCTCGCCGTGGTCCGGGGCTCCGCCGTCAACCAGGACGGCGCGTCCAACGGCCTCACCGCCCCGAACGGGCCGTCCCAGCAGCGCGTCATCCGGGCCGCGCTCACCGCCGCCGGGCTGACCACCGCCGACGTGGACGCCGTCGAGGCGCACGGCACCGCCACCACGCTCGGCGACCCGATCGAGGCGCAGGCGCTGCTGGCCACGTACGGGCAGGAGCGGGCCGGCGAGCCGCTGTGGCTGGGCTCGATCAAGTCGAACATCGGGCACAGCCAGGCCGCCGCCGGCGTCGCCGGGGTGATCAAGATGGTGCAGGCGCTGCGCCACGGCGTGCTGCCCCGCACGCTGCACGTGGACGCGCCGACCCCGCACGTCGACTGGTCGGCCGGCGCGGTGGAGCTGCTCACCGAGGCCCGGCCGTGGCCGGCGGTGGACCGGCCCCGCCGGGCGGCGGTCTCCTCGTTCGGCGTCAGCGGCACCAACGCCCACGTCATCATCGAGCAGCCGCCCGCCGTCGAGCCCGAGGTGACCGACCGGCCCGCGCCGCCGTCGCTGGTGCCGGTGCTGGTGTCGGCGCGCGGCGACGGCGGGCTGGCCCGGCAGGCGGCCCGCTGGGCCGACGCGTTCGCCGCGCCGGACCGCCCCGACCTGGCCGACGTGGGCCGCACCTCGCTGACCGCGCGAACCGCGCTGGAGCACCGGGCGGTGCTGCTCGCCGCCGACCACGACGAGTTGACCGCCGGGCTGCGCGCGCTCGCCGCGGGTGGGGCGGCCGACAACCTGGTCACCGGTCGCGCCACCGACCGGGGCCCGGTCGCGGTGCTGTTCTCCGGGCAGGGCGCGCAGCGTGCCGGCATGGGTCGGGAGTTGTCCGAGGCGTTCGGTGTGTTCGCGTCCGCGTTGGACGAGGTGTGCGCGGCACTCGATCCACTGCTGCCGCAGCCGCTGAAGCCGGTGCTGTTCGGCGACGGGGATCTGCTGGACCAGACGCAGTTCACGCAGGCGGGCCTGTTCGCGGTCGAGGTGGCGTTGTTCCGCCTCGTCGAGTCGTTCGGCGTCACCCCGGACTTCGTGGGCGGGCACTCGATCGGTGAGGTCACCGCCGCGTACGTGGCGGGGGTGTTGTCGCTGCCGGACGCGTGCGCGCTTGTCGCGGCGCGGGGTCGGCTGATGCAGGCGCTGCCGGCCGGCGGCGGGATGCTGGCGGTCGCCGCGCCGGAGGCCGAGGTGGCCGCGTCGATCGAGGCACACCCCGCGCTGGGGATCGCGGCGGTGAACGGGCCGTCGTCGACGGTGGTGTCCGGTCCGGTCGACGCGCTGGACGAGGTCGAGCGGACCTGGCGGGAGCGGGGTGTGCGGGTCCGCCGGTTGAGGGTGTCGCACGCGTTCCACAGTCCACTCATGGAGCCGATGCTCGCCGAGTTCCGCACCGTCCTCGACGGGTTGACGTTCGCCGCGCCGCTGCTGCCGGTCGTGTCGAACCTGACCGGCGCGCTGGCCGACCCGACCGAGATCACCACCGCCGACTACTGGGTGCGGCACGTGCGGGAGGCGGTCCGGTTCGCCGACGGCGTGACCGCGCTGCGCGCCGCCGGGGTGGACACGTTCCTGGAGATCGGCCCGCGCAGCGTCCTCACCGCGCTGGTCCGCGACACCGCCGACGACCCGTCCGGGCTGGCCGTCGCCACCCAGCGCGCCGACCGGCCCGAGCCCCGCGCGCTACTCACCGCGCTGGCGGAACTCTTCGCCGGCGGCGCGCACGTCGACTGGACCCCGCTGTTCACCGGCGTCCCGGCCACCGCCGCCGACCTGCCCACCTACGCGTTCGGCGGCGACCGCTACTGGCTGCGCCCGGCCGGGCCCGCCGCCGACGTCACCGGCGCCGGCCTCGGCGCCGCCGGCCACCCGCTGCTCACCGCCGCCGTCCGGCTGGCCGGCGAGGACGCCGCCGTGCTCACCGGCCGGCTGTCCCTGTCGACCCAGCCGTGGCTCGCCGACCACGAGGTCGCCGGCGCGGTCCTCGTCCCCGGCACCGCGCTCGTCGAACTCGTGCTGCGCGCCGGCGAGGAGTTCGGCCCCTGCCGGGTCCGCGAGCTGACCGTCGCCGCGCCGCTGGTGCTTCCCGCCCGGGGCGGGGTACGGGTGCAGGTCCGGGTCGGGCCCCGCGACCACGCCGGCTGGCGCACCGTCGCGGTGCACTCGCAGCCCGACGACGACCCCGACGGCGACTGGATCCGGCACGCCGAGGGCCTGCTCAGCGCCGCCGCTCCCACCGAGGGGGCCGGCCTCGGCACGTGGCCCCCGCCGCACGCGGTCGAGACCGACCTCACCGGCTGGTACGACGCGCTCGCCGGCCACGGCATGACCTACGGGCCGGCGTTCCAGGGCCTGCGACGGGCCTGGACGACCGGCGACGACACCGTCTACGCCGAGGTGACGTTGCCGTCCGCCGGCCCCGACCAGGTCGGCGGGTTCGGCGTGCACCCCGCGCTGCTCGACGCCGCGCTGCACCCCACCGCGCTGCTGCCCGGCGACGGCACCACCGGCCCGAAGGCGCCGTTCGCGTTCACCGGCGTCCAGGTGCACGCCGTCGGCGCCCAGACGCTGCGGGTCCGGCTCACCCGGGCCGGCTCGGCGGTGCGGCTGCTCGCCGTCGACCCCACCGACCGGCCCGTCGTCACCGTCGACGCGCTGGTGCTGCGCGAGCTGACCGGCGTCACGCCGCCGGCCGCCACCCGCGCCGCCCGGTCGCTGTTCCGGGTCGCCTGGGCGGCCGAGGCGCTCACCCCGGCCACCCCGCCCGCCACGGCGGTGCTCGGCGCGCCGCTGCCCGCCCTGCCCGACGCCGCCGCCCACCCGGACGTGGCCGCGCTGGTCGCCGCCGGTGGCGTACCCCCGCTGGTGGTGCTGCCGGTGCCGCCGGCCGGTCCGACGCCGGACGCGGTCCGCGCCGCCACCACCGGCGTGCTCGCCGCGCTGCGCGCCTGGCTGACCGCCGACGCGACCGCCGACGCGCGGCTCGTCGTGACCACCCGCGACGCGATGCCGGCCACGCCCGACGACCGGGCCGCCGACCTGGCCGGCGCCGCCGTCTGGGGCCTGGTCCGCTCCGCCCAGTCCGAGCACCCCGGCCGGATCGTCCTGGCGGACCTGGACCGCGACCTCGACGCCGGCGTGCTGGCGCTGCTCGCCGCCGCCGCTGACCCGGCCGCGGCGCAGCTCGCGGTCCGCGGCGACACCACCCACACCCCCCGACTGGTACGCGCCGACGCCCCACCCGCGACCGCCCCGGCCACCTACGACGGCACCGTCCTGGTCACCGGCGGCACCGGCGCGCTCGGCGCGCTGCTCGCCCGGCACCTGGTCACCGATCGGGGCGTCGACTCGCTGGCCCTGGTCAGCCGGCGCGGACCCGACGCCGACGGCGCGACCGACCTGGTCGACGAGCTGACCGCGCTCGGCGCCCACGTCCGGGTGCTGGCCTGCGACGTCACCGACCGTGACGCGGTCGACCGGCTGGTCGCCGACCTCACCGGCGCCGGCCGGCTCGCCGGGGTGGTGCACACCGCCGGCGTGCTCGACGACGCCGTGATCACCGGCACCGACGCCGACCGACTGGCCCGGGTGCTCGCCCCCAAGGTGGACGCCGCCTGGCACCTGCACGAGGCCACCGCCGGCCTCGACCTCGACCTGTTCGTCACCTACTCGTCGATCGCCGGCGTGCTCGGGTCCCCCGGCCAGGGCGCGTACGCCGCCGCCAACGCCTACCTCGACGCGCTCGCGGTCCACCGCCGTGCCCAGGGCCGGGCCGGGCACGCGCTGGCCTGGGGCATGTGGGACACCGACGGAATGGCCGCCGGCCTCGACGGCGCCGACCGTTCCCGGGTGGCCCGCGCCGGGCTCGGCGTGATCACCGAGGCGGTCGGCGTCGCGCTCTTCGACACCGCCGTCGCGTCCGACACCGCCGCGCTCGTGCCGGCCGTGCTGGACCTGCCGGCGCTGCGCGCCGCCGCCGGCGTACCCCCGATGTTGCGTGCCCTGGCCGGCACGCCCGCCCGGCGGCAGGCCGGCGCGGCGGCCGACGGTTGGGCCGACCGGCTCGCCCGACTCACCGTCGACGAGGCCCGCGCCGAGGTGGGCCTGCTGGTCCGGGGCCTGGTCGCGCAGGTGCTCGGCCACGGTGGCGCGGACGCGGTGCCGGCCGACCGGGCGTTCCAGGAGCTGGGCTTCGACTCGCTGACCGCGGTGGACCTGCGCAACCGGGTCAACGCCGCCACCGGGCTGCGGCTGGCGTCCACGCTGGTCTTCGACTACCCGACCCCGGCCGCGCTCGCCGCGCACGTGCACGAGCAGCTCACCGGCGCCACCGCCGCGACCCGCGCCGCCGCGGCAACGGTCACCGGCGTGGACGAGCCGATCGCGATCGTCGGCATGGCCTGCCGCTATCCGGGCGGCATCGACAGCCCCGAGGCGCTGTGGGAGCTGCTGGCGGCCGACGGCGACGGCATCGGCGCGTTCCCCACCGACCGGGGCTGGGACCTGGACACGCTGTTCCACGACGATCCCGACCACCCGGGCACCTCGTACGCCCGGGAGGGCGGCTTCCTCGCCGGCGCCGCCGACTTCGACCCGGGCTTCTTCGGCATCAGCCCGCGTGAGGCGCTCGCCATGGACCCGCAGCAGCGGCTGCTGCTGGAGGCGTCCTGGGAGACGTTCGAGTCCGCCGGGGTCGACCCGGCCCGGCTGCGCGGCTCCCGCACCGGCGTGTTCGCCGGCCTGATGTACCACGACTATGCCGCCGGGTTGGGGGAGCTGCCGGAGGGCGTGGAGGGCTACCTCGGCACCGGCAACTCCGGCAGCGTCGTCTCCGGGCGGGTGGCCTACACGTTCGGGCTGGAGGGCCCGGCGGTCACCGTGGACACCGCCTGCTCGTCGTCGCTCGTGGCGCTGCACCTGGCGGTGCAGGCGCTGCGGTCCGGGGAGTGCGACCTGGCGCTCGCCGGCGGCGTGACGGTGATGGCCAACCCGGGCACGTTCATCGAGTTCTCCCGGCAGCGCGGTCTCGCCGCCGACGGCCGCTGCAAGTCGTTCGCCGCGTCGGCGGACGGCACCGGCTGGTCCGAGGGTGTCGGCGTGCTGCTGGTGCAGCGCCTGGCCGACGCCCGCCGCGACGGGCGGCGCATCCTCGCCGTGGTGGCCGGCACCGCCGTCAACCAGGACGGCGCGTCCAACGGCCTGACCGCGCCGAACGGGCCGTCGCAGCAACGCGTCATCCGGCAGGCCCTGGCGAACGCGCGGCTGACCACCGCCGACGTGGACGCGGTCGAGGCGCACGGCACCGGCACCACGCTCGGTGACCCGATCGAGGCGCAGGCGCTGCTCGCCACGTACGGGCAGGAGCGGGCCGGCGAACCGCTCTGGCTGGGCTCGGTCAAGTCGAACCTGGGCCACACCCAGGCCGCGGCCGGCGCGGCCGGCATCATCAAGATGATCATGGCGATGCGGCACGGCGTGCTGCCCCGCACGCTGCACGTGGACGCGCCCTCCCCGCACATCGACTGGGACGCCGGCAACGTCTCCCTGCTCACCGAGGCGCGGCCCTGGCCGCGGTCGCACCGGCCCCGCCGCGCCGCGGTCTCCTCGTTCGGGGTGAGCGGCACCAACGCGCACGTCATCATCGAGGCGCCGCCCGCCGAGCCGGCCCCCGTCGCCGCCGAGCCGCCACGCGGACCCGCGCCGGTGCTGCTCTCCGCCCGCGACCCGGAGGCGCTCGCCGCGCAGGCCGACCGCTGGGCCCGCCGGCTGGCCGCCGACACCGCCGTCCGGCCGGTCGACGTCGGCTGGTCGTCGGTCACCGGCCGGGCCGCCCTGGACCACCGCGCCGTCGTCGTCGCCACCGACCGCGACGACCTGCTCGCCGGGCTGCACGCGCTCGCCACCGGCACGCCGGCCGGCACCGTGCACACCGGTACGGCGACCACCCGGGGCCGGCTCGCGATCCTCTTCTCCGGGCAGGGCGCGCAGCGCGCCGGCATGGGCGCCGAGCTGTACGCCGCCTTCGGTGTGTTCGCGTCCGCGCTGGACGAGGTGTGCGCGCAGCTCGACCCGCTGCTGCCGCAGCCGCTGAAGCCGGTGCTGTTCGACGCCGGGGACCTGCTGGACCAGACCCAGTTCACCCAGGCCGGGCTGTTCGCGGTCGAGGTGGCGTTGTTCCGGCTCGTCGAGTCGTTCGGCGTCACCCCGGACTTCGTCGGCGGCCACTCGATCGGCGAGGTCACCGCCGCGTACGTGGCGGGTGTGTTGTCGCTGCCGGACGCGTGCGCGCTCGTCGCCGCGCGGGGCCGGCTCATGCAGGCATTGCCGGCCGGCGGCGGGATGCTGGCCGTCGCCGCGCCGGAGCCGGACGTCCTGGCCTCCCTCGACGGCACTCCCGAGCTGGGCGTCGCCGCCGTCAACGGGCCGTCGTCGGTGGTGGTGTCCGGGCCGCTCGACGCGCTGGACGAGGTCGAGCGCGGCTGGCGGGAACGGGGCGTCCGCACCCGCCGGCTGACGGTGTCGCACGCGTTCCACAGCCCGCTGATGGCACCGATGCTCGCCGAGTTCCGGGCCGTGCTCGACGGGTTGAGCTTCTCCGCGCCGCTGCTGCCGGTGGTGTCCAACCTGACCGGCGCGCTCGCCGACCCGGCCGACCTGACCCGCGCCGACTACTGGGTGCGGCACGTCCGCGAGGCGGTCCGCTACGCCGACGGGATCACCGCGCTGCGCGACGCCGGCGCGGACACGTTCCTGGAGATCGGCCCGCAGAGCGTGCTCACGGCGCTGACCGGCGACATCCTGCCCGACGCGCTCGCGGTCGCGGCCCAGCGCCGGGACCGCGACGAGACCGCCGCCCTGCTGGCCGCGCTGGCCGACCTGCACGTGCACGGCGTCCCGGTCTCCTTCCCGCAGTGGTTCGCCGGCACCGGCGCGACCCGCGTCGACCTGCCCACGTACGCGTTCCGGCACCAGCGCTACTGGCTGCCCACCGGCCGCCCCCGCGGCGGCGACGTCAGCGGCGCCGGGCTCGGCGACGCCGCCCACCCGCTGCTCGGCGCCGCCGTCACCGTGGCCAGCGCGGACCTGGTGGTGCTGACCGGCCGGCTGTCGCCGGCCACCCACCCGTGGCTCGCCGACCACGTGGTGGCCGGCGCCGTCCTGGTGCCCGGCACCGCGCTCACCGAACTGGCCGTCCGGGCCGGCGACGAGGCCGGCACCCCCCGGGTACGCGACCTCACGCTCACCGCGCCGCTGGTGCTGCCGGAGACCGGCGGCGTGCGGGTACAGGTGAGCGTCGGCGCCCCCGACGCCACCGGCGGCCGTCCCGTGGCCATCCACTCCCAGCCCGACGGCGACGTCGAGTGGACCGCGCACGCCGACGGCGTGCTGGAACCCGCGTCCGCCGTCGAACCCGCCGTCGACGCCTGGCCGCCCGCCGGGCTCACCGAGGTGGACCTCACCGACTGGTACCCGGCGCTGGCCGGACACGGCCTCACCTACGGACCGGTGTTCCAGGGCCTGCGCCGGCTCTGGACCGGCGACGGCGAGGCGTACGCCGAGGTCGCGCTCGGCGACGACGCGGCCGGTGAGGCGTCCCGGTTCGGCGTCCACCCGGCGCTGCTGGACGCCGCGCTGCACCCGGTCGGGCTGCTGCTCACCGGCGACGGCCCGCGCGTGCCGTTCACCGTCGAGGGCCTCCAGGTGCACGCCACCGGGGCCCGCGCCCTGCGGGTGCGGCTCACCCGCACCGGCACCACCGTCCGCCTGGTCGCCGTGGACACCGCCGGCGCGCCCGTGGTGTCGATCGACACGCTGGCGCTGCGGGAGCTGACCGGCACGGTCGTCCCGAACATCGCGGCCCGGTCCCTGTACGCGCTCCACTGGCAGCCCGAGGACGTCAGCCCGGCCGACGCGCCGGCCGGCTGGGCCGTGCTCGGCACCGGTGCCGACCCGGCCGGGTCCGACCTCGGGTTGCCGGCGTACCCGGGCGTCGCCGCGGCGGTCGAGGCGGACGTGCCGCCCTCGGCCCTGGTCCTGCCGCTGCCCGCCGCCGACCTGCCGACTCCGGACGCGGTGCGCGCGGTCACCACCGACGTGCTCGGCACCGTGCGGTCCTGGCTGGCCGCCGACGCGCTCGCCGGCACCCCGCTCGTGGTCCTCACCCGGGGCGCGGTCTCCGTCGGCGACGACGACCCGGTGACCGATCTGGCCGGTGCCGCCGTGTGGGGTCTGCTGCGCTCCGCGCAGTCCGAACACCCCGGCCGGATCGTGCTGGCCGACCTCGACGCCGACCCGGACGACCGGACGCTCGCCGTGCTCGCACACGCGGTCACCGACCCGACCGGCGGTCAACTCGCGGTACGGGGCGGCCGGGTGTTCGTGCCCCGCCTGGTCCGCGCCGCCTCGACGCCTGGTGTTCCGGCCCCGACCGACCCGGCGTCGGACGGTGCCGAGCGGGTGGTGCGGGACGGCACGGTGCTGGTGACCGGCGGCACCGGGGCGTTGGGCGCGTTGGTGGCGGAGCGCCTCGTCACCGGGCACGGGGTGCGGTCGCTGGTGCTGGTGTCGCGGCAGGGGCCGGCCGCGTCGGGTGCGGACGCGCTTGTCGAGCGGTTGTCCGGGCTGGGTGCGTCGGTGTCGGTGGTGGCGTGTGACGTGACCGATCGGGATCAGGTGTTCCGGTTGGTGTCGGGTGTGCCGGGCCGGTTGGCCGGGGTGGTGCACACCGCCGGAGTGCTGGACGACGGGGTGGTGTCGTCGATCAGCCCGGAGCGGCTGGCGGCGGTGTTGGCGCCGAAGGCGACGGCGGCGTGGTGGCTGCACGAGGCGACCCGCGACCGTGAGCTGGACCTGTTCGTGTTGTTCTCGTCCGTCGCCGGGGTGCTCGGCTCGCCGGGCCAGGCGGCCTACGCCGCGGGGAACGCGTTCCTGGACGCGCTGGCGGCGCGACGCCGGCAGGACGGACTGCCCGGGATCAGCCTGGCGTGGGGGATGTGGGACACCGCCGGGATGGCGGCGTCGTTGTCGGACGGGGAACGGCAGCGGTCGGCGCGGGCCGGGTTGACGCCGATGAGCGTGGAGACCGGTCTGGACCTGTTCGACGCCGCGCTCGCCGAGGGCCGTCCGGCGCTCGTGCCGGCCGTCGTCGACGTACCGGCGCTGCGGTCCGCGCTCGGCGCCGGCCCGGTGCCGGCGGTGCTGCGTACCCTGGTCGGTCCGACCGCGACCCGACGGCAGGCCGGCGCGGGCGGCGACTGGGCCGACCGGCTCGCCGGCCTCGACCCGCAGGACGCCCGCGCCGAGGTGGACCTGCTGGTCCGGGGCCTGGTCGCGCAGGTGCTCGGTCACGCCGGGGCCGGCGCGGTGCCGGCCGACCGGGCGTTCCGGGAACTCGGGTTCGACTCGCTGACCGCGGTGGACCTGCGCAACCGGGTCAACGCGGCCACCGGGCTGCGGCTGCCGTCCACGCTGGTCTTCGACCATCCCAGCCCGGCGGCGCTCGCCGAGCACCTCTACGAGCAGGTGTCCGGCCGGATCAGCGCCCGCCGCGCGGCGGTGCGGGCGGTCGACACCGACGAGCCGATCGCCATCGTCGGCATGGCCTGCCGCTATCCCGGCGGCGTCGACAACCCGGAGCAGCTCTGGCAGCTCCTGTCGTCGGGGCGGGACGGCATCGTCGAGTTCCCCGCCGACCGGGGCTGGGACCTCGACACGCTCTACGACCCGGACCCCGACCACGCCGGCACCTCGTACGCCCGGCACGGCGGCTTCCTCGCCGGCGCCGCCGACTTCGACCCCGACTTCTTCGGCATCTCGCCCCGCGAGGCGGTCGCCATGGACCCGCAGCAGCGGCTGCTGCTGGAGGCGTCCTGGGAGAGCTTCGAGTCCGCCGGCGTGGACCCGGCGGCGCTGCGCGGCTCGCGGACCGGCGTGTTCGCCGGGGTCATGTACCACGACTACGCCTCCCGGCTGGCCGACCTGCCGCCGGACGCCGAGGGCTACGTCGGCACCGGCACCTCCGGCAGCGTGCTGTCCGGCCGGGTCGCGTACACGTTCGGGCTGGAGGGCCCGGCGGTCACCGTGGACACCGCCTGCTCGTCGTCGCTCGTCGCGCTGCACCTGGCCGGGCAGGCGTTGCGCTCGGGCGAGTGCGACCTGGCGCTCGCCGGTGGCGTGACGGTGATGGCGACGCCGGGCACGTTCATCGAGTTCTCCCGGCAGCGGGGACTGTCCCCGGACGGCCGCTGCCGCTCGTTCGCCGCGTCCGCCGACGGCACCGGCTGGTCCGAGGGCGTCGGCGTGCTGCTGGTGCAGCGGCTCGCCGACGCGCGCCGTGAGGGTCGGCGGATTCTGGCGGTGGTGCGGGGTACGGCGGTGAACCAGGACGGCGCGTCGAACGGGTTGACCGCGCCGAACGGGCCGTCGCAGCAGCGGGTGATCCGGCAGGCTCTGGCGAACGCGCGGTTGACCACGTCGGACGTGGACGCGGTGGAGGCGCACGGCACCGGCACCACGCTCGGGGATCCGATCGAGGCGCAGGCGCTGCTGGCCACGTACGGGCAGGACCGGGAGACGCCGCTGCTGCTCGGGTCGGTCAAGTCGAACCTGGGTCACACGCAGGCGGCGGCCGGGGTCGCCGGGATCATCAAGATGGTCCTCGCCATGCGGCACGGAGTGGTGCCGTCGACGCTGCACGTGGACGAGCCGTCCCCGCACGTCGACTGGACGGCCGGAGCGGTGAGCCTGGCGACGGAGGCGACGCCGTGGCCGGCGGTGGACCGGCCGCGTCGGGCGGCGGTGTCGTCGTTCGGGATCTCCGGCACCAACGCCCACGTCATCCTGGAACAGCCGGCGGACGTCATCGAGCCGGCGGGCGTTGGTGAGTCGACCGGTGGGCCGGTGCCGGTGCTGCTGTCGGCGCGTACCGACGCGGCGCTCGCCGCGCAGGCCGGCCGGTGGGCGGCCTGGTTGGCCGGCGACGAGACGCTCCGCCCGGTCGACGTCGGATGGTCGTCCGCCACCACCCGTACCCCGCTGGAACAGCGCGCCGTGCTCGCCGTCACCGACCGGGACGGCCTGCTGGCCGGGCTGCGGGCGCTGGCCGCTGGTGAGCCGTCCGGCGCGGTGGTCGTCGGTGGTCGGGAGCAGCGGGACCGGGTCGCGGTGCTGTTCTCCGGGCAGGGTGCGCAGCGTGCCGGCATGGGCCGGGAGTTGTCCGAGGCGTTCGGTGTGTTCGCCGCCGCGTTGGACGAGGTGTGCGCGCAGCTTGATCCGTTGCTGCCGCAGCCGTTGAAGCCGGTGCTGTTCGGCGACGGTGAGCTGCTGGATCAGACCCGGTTCACGCAGGCGGGCCTGTTCGCGGTCGAGGTGGCGTTGTTCCGCCTCGTCGAGTCGTTCGGTGTCACCCCGGACTTCGTGGGTGGGCACTCGATCGGTGAAGTGACCGCCGCGTACGTGGCGGGTGTGTTGTCGCTGCCGGACGCGTGTGCCCTGGTCGCGGCGCGGGGTCGGCTGATGCAGGCGTTGCCGGCTGGTGGCGGGATGCTGGCGGTCGCCGCGCCGGAGGCCGAGGTGGCCGCGTCGATCGCGGACCACCTGACGCTGGGCGTCGCGGCCGTCAACGGCCCCTCGTCGACAGTGGTCTCCGGTGACCTGGACGCGCTCGACGAGGTCGACCGGGCGTGGCGAGACCGGGGTGTGCGGACGCGCCGGCTGACGGTGTCGCACGCGTTCCACAGCCCGCTGATGGAGCCGATGCTTGCCGAGTTCCGCACGGTCCTCGACGGGTTGACGTTCGCCGCGCCGCTGCTGCCTGTCGTGTCCAACGTGACCGGCGCGCTGGCGGCGGGCGACGACCTGCGCACGCCGGACTACTGGGTGCGGCACGTGCGGGAGGCGGTGCGGTTCGCCGACGGCGTGACCGCGCTGCGGGCGGCCGGGGTGGACACGTTCCTGGAGATCGGCCCGCAGAGCGTGCTCACCGCAATGACCGCCGGCATCCTGCCGGACGACGAGACCGTGGTCGCCACCGCGGTGCAGCGCCGGGACCGGGACGAGTCGGACGCGTTGCTGGCCGGGCTGGCGGAGCTGCACGTGCACGGCGTCCGCGTCGACTGGACGCCCTGGTTCGCCGGCACCGGCGCCACCCGCGTCGACCTGCCCACCTACGCGTTCGCGCACCGGCGCTACTGGCCGACGACCGGCCGCCGCCGGGGCGACGTGTCCGGGGCCGGGCTGAGCGACGCCGCGCACCCGCTGCTCGGCGCCACCGTCGACCTGGCCGGCGACGGCGAGGTGGTCCTCACCGGCCAGCTCTCCCTCGCCACCCACCCCTGGCTCGCCGACCACGCGGTGGCCGGCACCACGCTGCTGCCCGGCGCGGCGCTCGTCGAGCTCGCCGTCCGGGCCGGCGACGAGGCCGGCGTGTCCCGGCTCCGCGAACTCACCGTCGCCACGCCGCTGGTCCTGCCGGACACCGGCCGCCTGCGCATCCAGGTACGCGTCGACGGCGCCGGCACCCGCCGCGCCGTCACCGTCCACTCCCGCCCCGACGACGACCCCGAGGCGGGCTGGACCCGGCACGCCGACGGCATCCTCGAACCGCCCACCGCCGCCGAACCGGCCGTCGGGACCTGGCCGCCGGTCGACGCGACCGAGGTCGACCTGACCGGCTGGTACGACACGCTCGCCGCGCACGGCCTGGCGTACGGGCCGGCGTTCCGGGGTCTGCGACGGGCCTGGACCGGCGACGGCGAGGCGTACGCCGAGATCGCCCTGCCGGACGACATGACCGGCGACGCGGCCCGGTTCGGGCTCCACCCGGCGCTGCTGGACGCCGCCCTGCACCCGATCGGGCTGCTGCCGGACGGCGGGACCGGCGGCCCTCGGGTGCCGTTCGCGTTCGAGGGCGTCCAGGTGCACGCCACCGGTGCCACCCTGCTGCGGGTCCGACTGTCCCGCACCGGAGACGCGGTCCGGCTGGTCGCCGCCGACGAGAACGGCGCACCTGTCGTGTCGGTGGACTCCCTGGTCCTGCGCGAGATGACCGGCCTGCCCACCTCCGGCGCCGCGACCCGGTCCCTGTACGAGGTGCGCTGGCAGTCTGCGGAGACGTCGGCCGGTCAGGCGACCGGGTGGGCGGTGCTCGGCGCGTCCGTCGACGGGTTGTTGTCGTATCCGGATGTGTCGGCGGTGGTCGACGCGGGGGAGGGGTTGCCGTACACGCTGGTGTTGCCGGTGGCGGGGCCGTCCGACGTGGAGGTGCCTGACGCGGTGCGGGTGGTGGCGTCGGATGTGTTGGCGGTGGTGCAGGGGTGGTTGGCGGCGGAGTCGTTGGCCGAGTCGCGGTTGGTGGTGGTGACCCGGGGTGCGGTGGTGGCGGCGGGCGACGATCGGGTGACCGATCTGGCGGGTGCGGCGGTGTGGGGGTTGGTGCGGTCGGCGCAGTCGGAGCATCCGGAGCGGATCGTGTTGGCCGATCTGGATCGGGACGTCGACGGTGGGGTGCTGTCGGTGTTGGCCGGTGTGCTGGGTGACCTGCCGGCGACGGGCGGGCAGGTGGCGGTACGCGGCGACGTCGTGCTGACGCCGCGCCTGGTCCGCGCCGCGCCCGCCGGGCATACGCCGGCGGTCGACGGTCTGGCCGCCACCGACGAAGCGTCGGTGCCGGACCACGTCGGGCACGAGATCGGCACCGGCACGGTGCTGGTCACCGGCGGCACCGGGGCGTTGGGCGCGTTGGTGGCGGAGCGCCTGGTCACCGGGCACGGGGTGCGGTCGCTGGTGCTGGTGTCGCGGCAGGGGCCGGCCGCGTCGGGTGCGGACGCGCTTGTCGAGCGGTTGACCGGGCTGGGTGCGTCGGTGTCGGTGGTGGCGTGTGACGTGACCGATCGGGATCAGGTCGCGCGTCTGGTGGCGGGTGTGGCGGGTCGGCTCGCCGGGGTGGTGCACACCGCCGGGGTGTTGGACGACGGGGTGGTGTCGTCGATCAGCGCGGAGCGGTTGGCGAACGTGCTCGCGCCGAAGGCCACGGCGGCGTGGTGGCTGCACGAGGCCACCCGGCATCTCGACCTGGACCTGTTCGTGTTGTTCTCGTCCGTCGCCGGGGTGCTCGGCTCACCCGGCCAGGCCGCCTACGCGGCGGGCAACGCGTTCCTGGACGGGCTGGCGGTGTGGCGTCGGCACGAGGGTCTGCCGGCGGTGTCGTTGGCGTGGGGGATGTGGGACACCGCCGGGATGGCGGCGTCGTTGTCGGAGGGGGAACGGCAGCGGTCGGCGCGGGCCGGGTTGACGCCGATGAGCGTGGAGACCGGTCTGGACCTGTTCGACGCCGCGCTCGCCACCGGTCGACCGCAACTCGTGCCCACCGTGATCGACGTGCCGGCGCTGCGCGCGGCGACCGCCGGCGCACCCGTACCCGCGATGCTGGCCATGCTCGTCGGCCGCCCCGCCGGCCGGCGCCTCGCCGGGAGCGGTGGCTGGGCCGACCGGCTCGCCCGACTCACCGACGACGAGGCCCGCGCCGAGGTCGACCTGCTGGTCCGGGGCCTGGTCGCGCAGGTGCTCGGCCACGCCGGGGCCGGCGCGGTGCCGGCCGACCGGGCGTTCCAGGAACTCGGGTTCGACTCGCTGACCGCGGTGGACCTGCGCAACCGGGTCAACGCGGCCACCGGGCTGCGGCTGCCGTCCACGCTGGTGTTCGACTACCCGACGCCGGCCGCGCTCGCCGGACAGGTGTGGTCCGAGCTGGCCGGAAGCCGGCCGGACCCGGCAACCGCGCGGGCCGCCGCCCCGACCGGTCTGGACGAGCCGGTGGCGATCGTGGGCATGGCGTGCCGCTATCCCGGTGGGGTGGAGAACCCGGAGCAGCTCTGGGAGTTGCTGGCCGCCGGTGGCGACGGCATCTCCGAGTTCCCCGCCGACCGGGGCTGGGACCTCGGGTCACTGTTCGACAGCGACCCGGACCGCAGCGGCACGTCGTACGCGACGCAGGGCGGCTTCCTCTACGACGCCGCCGACTTCGACCCCGGCTTCTTCGGCATCTCGCCGCGTGAGGCGCTGGCCATGGACCCGCAGCAGCGGCTGCTGCTGGAGACCTCGTGGGAGGCGTTCGAGTCGGCCGGGGTGGACCCGGCCGGGTTGCGCGGCTCCCGGACCGGCGTGTTCGCCGGGGTCATGTACCACGACTACGCCACGCGGCTGGTGGAACTGCCGGCCGAGGTCGAGGGCTACGTGGGCGTCGGCACGTCGGGCAGCGTGCTGTCCGGTCGGGTGGCGTACTCGTTCGGGCTGGAGGGCCCGGCGGTCACCGTGGACACGGCCTGCTCGTCGTCGCTGGTGGCGTTGCACCTGGCGGTGCAGGCGCTGCGGTCCGGGGAGTGCGACCTGGCCCTGGCCGGTGGTGTGACGGTGATGGCCACGCCGGGCACGTTCATCGAGTTCTCCCGCCAGCGTGGTCTGTCCCCGGACGGCCGCTGCAAGTCGTTCGCGGCGTCCGCCGACGGCACCGGCTGGGGCGAAGGTTCCGGTGTGCTGCTGGTGCAGCGGCTCTCCGACGCGCGCCGTGAGGGTCGGCGGATTCTGGCGGTGGTGCGGGGTACGGCGGTGAACCAGGACGGCGCGTCGAACGGGTTGACCGCGCCGAACGGGCCGTCGCAGCAGCGGGTGATCCGGCAGGCTCTGGCGAACGCGCGGTTGACCACGTCGGACGTGGACGCGGTGGAGGCGCACGGCACGGGTACCACGTTGGGTGATCCGATCGAGGCGCAGGCGCTGCTGGCCACGTACGGGCAGGACCGGGAGACGCCGTTGCTGCTCGGGTCGGTGAAGTCGAACATCGGGCACACGCAGGCGGCGGCGGGGGTCGCCGGGATCATCAAGATGGTCTTCGCGATGCGGCACGGCATCGTCCCGCCGACGTTGCATGTGGACGAGCCGTCGCCGCACGTTGACTGGACGGCCGGGGCGATCACCCTGGCCACCGTTCCGACGCCGTGGCCCGACCGGGACCGGCCCCGCCGCGCGGCGGTGTCGTCGTTCGGGATCTCCGGCACCAACGCGCATGTCATCCTGGAACAGCCGGCGGACGTCGTCGAGCCGGCGGTCGTCGGGGAGTCGACAGGTGGGCCGGTGCCGGTGTTGCTGTCGGCGCGTACCGACGCGGCGCTCGCCGCGCAGGCCGGTCGCTGGGCGGCCTGGTTGGCCGGCGACGAGACGGCCCGACCCGTCGACGTGGCCTGGTCGTCGGTGGTCACCCGATCGGCGCTGGAGCAGCGGGCCGTGGTCACCGCCGCCGACCGGGACGGCCTGCTCGGCGGGCTGCGGGCGTTGGCGGCCGGCGAGCCGTCCGGTGCGGTGGTCGTCGGTGGTCGGGAGCGGCGGGACCGGGTCGCGGTGCTGTTCTCCGGCCAGGGCGCCCAGCGTGCCGGCATGGGGCGGGAGCTGTCCGAGGCGTTCGGTGTGTTCGCCGCCGCGTTGGACGAGGTGTGCGCGCAGCTCGATCCGCTGCTGCCGCAGCCGCTGAAGCCGGTGCTGTTCGGTGATGCCGAGCTGTTGGATCAGACGCAGTTCACGCAGGCCGGGCTGTTCGCGGTCGAGGTGGCGTTGTTCCGCCTGGTCGAGTCGTTCGGCGTGATCCCGGACTTCGTGGGTGGGCACTCGATCGGTGAGGTGACCGCCGCGTACGTGGCGGGCGTGTTGTCGCTGGCCGACGCATGCGCGCTGGTGGCGGCGCGGGGCCGGCTGATGCAGGCGTTGCCGGCCGGCGGCGGGATGCTGGCGGTCGCCGCCCCCGAGGTCGAGGTGGCCGCGTCGATCGCGGACCACACGGAGGTCGGGATCGCGGCGGTCAACGGACCGACGGCGGTCGTGGTGTCCGGACCGCTCGACGTGCTCGACGCGCTCACGCGTCACTGGCAGGAGCGCGGCGTACGCACCCGGCGGCTGACCGTCAGCCACGCGTTCCACAGCCCGCTGATGGAACCCATGCTGGCCGAGTTCCGATCAGTGCTGGCGGGGCTGACGTTCGCCGCGCCGCTGCTGCCGATCGTGTCCAACGTGACAGGCGCGCTGGCGGCGGGCGACGACCTGCGCACGCCCGACTACTGGGTGCGGCACGTGCGGGAGGCGGTGCGGTTCGCCGACGGCGTGACCGCGCTGCGCGACGCCGGAACGGACACGTTCCTGGAGATCGGCCCGCGCAGTGTGCTCACCGCGCTGATCCCCGACCAGACCGACGGCGTACGGGCGGTCGCCGCCCAGCGCCACGACCGCGACGAGCGGGACGCGCTGCTGGCCGCGCTTGCCGAACTGCACGTGCACGGGGTGTCCGTCGACTGGACGCCCTGGTTCGCCGGCACCGGCGCGACCCGCGTCGACCTGCCCACGTACGCGTTCCAACGGCAACGGTTCTGGCCCGACACGCCCGCCCGGACCGACGGGCCGGACGCCGAGTTCTGGGCCGCCGTCGAGCACGGCGACCCGGCCGCGCTCGCCGCGCACCTCGGCGACGACACCGCCGCCGACGCGCTCAGCGCCGCGCTGCCGGTCCTGGCCGACTGGCGGCGGGCGCGGACCCGGGGCGCCGGCTCGGCGTACCGGATCGGGTGGGAGCCGGTGCGTCCCGCCGCCGCGTCCGGACTGACCGGCCGGTGGCTGGTCACCACCGTCGGCGGCGGGGCCGACGCGGGCGTCGCGAAGACGCTCGCCGCGGCCGGCGCCCAGGTGGACACGCTCACCGTTCCCGCCGGCATCGACCGGTCCGAGTTGGGGGAGCGGCTGCGGCGGCTCGGCGACCAGGGCTGGACCGGCGTGCTCTGCGTCCTGCCCCGCCAGGACCGGCCCACCCCCGACGAGCCGGCCGTCCCGGCCGGCACCGCCGCGCTGCTCACGCTCGTCCAGGCGCTCACCGACACCGGCCTGCCCGGCCGGGTGTGGGCGCTCAGCCGGGCCGCGCTGCCGGTGACCCCCGGTGACCGGGGCGGCGACGTCCGCGCCGCAGCCGCCTGGGGCCTCGGCCGGGTCGTGGCGCTGGAACGGCCCGACCGGTGGGGCGGCCTGATCGACCTGCCCGGCCGTGCCGACCGCACCACCCGCGCCGCGCTCGTCGCGGTGCTCGCCGACGGCGGCCACGACCAGGTGGCCGTACGCCGCACCGGCGTTCTCGCCCGACGCCTCCTCCCGGCGGCGCCACCGGCCGGCGGCGGCTGGCAGCCGCGCGGCACCGTGCTGGTCACCGGCGGCACCGGCGCGCTCGGCCGGCACGTCGCCCGATGGCTGCTGGCCAACGGCGCCGACGAGGTGGTGCTGGCCTCCCGGCGCGGCCCGGACGCCCCGGGCGCCGCCGACCTGGCCGCCACGCTCGGCGCGGTACGGGTGGTCGCCTGCGACGTCAGCGACCCGGTCGCCGTCACCGACCTGGTCGACGACCTGCCGGCGTTGACCGCGGTCGTGCACACCGCCGGCGTGGCCGGCGACCCCGCCGCCGTGACCGACCTGACCACCGACGCCCTGGCCGGCACCCTGGCCGGCAAGGCGCTCGGCGCGATCCACCTGGACGCCGCCTGCCAGGGCCGCGACCTGGACGCGTTCGTGGTGTTCTCCTCCGTCGCCGGCGTGTGGGGCGGCGGCGGGCAGGCCGGCTACGCCGCCGGCAACGCTCTGCTCGACGCGCTGGTCGCGGCCCGCCGCGCCGCCGGCCGGCCGGCCACCGCGCTCGCCTACGGGCCGTGGGCCGCCGACGGCATGGCCGCCGGGGAGACGGCGGACGGGCTGCGCCGGCGCGGCCTCGACCCGCTGCCGCCCGCCGCCGCCGTCGCCGCGCTGGGCCGCTGGGTCAACGCCGCCGAGCCGGCCCCGGTGATCGCCGGCGTGGACTGGTCCCGGTTCGTCGCCGCGTACACCGCGGCGCGGCCCAGCCACCTGTTCGACCGGGTCGCCCCGGCCGTCGCCGTCGACCGGACGCAGCCGGAAACCGCCGACGGCGGCCTCCGCGCCCGGCTGGCCACACTGCCGGCCGCCGGGCAGGAGACGCTCCTGCTCGACCTGGTACGCGCCGAGGCCGCCGCGGTGCTCGGGCACACCTCCACCGACCAGGTGCCCGCCGGCCGGGCGTTCCGCGAACTCGGCTTCGACTCACTGGCCGCCGTGCAACTGCGCGACCGGCTGGGCCGGGCCACCGGCGCCACGCTGCCCTCGACAGTGGTCTTCGACCACCCGTCGGCGGCCGAGCTGGCGCGCTTCCTGCGTACCGAGATGGTGGCCGGCGCGGACGCCCCGGCCGAGGCCGCCCGGGTGATCCGGCCGGCCGCCGACGAACCGATCGCCATCGTCTCGATGGCCTGCCGCTTCCCCGGCGGGGTGTCCTCCCCGCAGGAGCTGTGGCGGCTGCTCGCCGACGGCGGGGACGCGGTCACGCCGATGCCCACCGACCGGGGCTGGGACCTCGACGGGCTGTTCGACAGCGACCCGGAACGCGTCGGCACCAGCTACACCCGCAGCGGCGGCTTCCTGGCCGACGTGACCGGCTTCGACGCCGCGTTCTTCGGCATCAACCCGCGCGAGGCGCTCGCCATGGACCCGCAGCAGCGGCTGCTGCTGCACACCACCTGGGAGGCGTTCGAGCACGCCGGCCTGGACCCGCAGCGGGTACGCGGCTCCGCCACCGGAGTGTTCATGGGCACCAACGGGCAGGACTACGCCACGTTGCTGCTCGGCGCCCGGTCCGAGGTGGAGGGCTACCAGGCCACCGGCAACGGCGCGTCCGTGGTCTCCGGCCGGCTGGCGTACGCGTTCGGCCTGCACGGACCCGCCGTCACCGTCGACACGGCCTGCTCGTCGTCGCTGGTGGCGCTGCACCTGGCCGCGCAGGCGCTGCGCTCCGGCGAGTGCGACCTGGCGCTGGCCGGCGGCGTCACCGTGATGTCCACGCCCGGCGCGTTCCTGGAGTTCTCCCGGCAGCGTGGGCTCGCCGAGGACGGCCGGGTGAAGGCGTTCGCCGCCGCCGCGGACGGCACCGGCTGGGGCGAGGGCGTCGGCGTGCTGCTGCTGCAACGCCTCTCCGACGCCGAACGCGACGGCCGGCGGATTCTCGCCGTGGTCCGCGGCAGCGCGGTCAACCAGGACGGCGCGTCCAACGGACTGACCGCCCCGAACGGGCCGGCCCAGCAGCGCGTCATCCGGGCCGCCCTGGCAAACGCCGGCCTGACCCCGGCCGACATCGACGCGATCGAGGCGCACGGCACCGGGACCACGCTCGGCGACCCGATCGAGGCGCAGGCGCTCGCCGCCGCGTACGGGCCGGACCGGCCGGCCGACCGGCCGCTCTGGCTCGGCTCGGTCAAGTCGAACCTGGGCCACACCCAGGCCGCCGCCGGCGCGGCCAGCCTGATCAAGATGGTGCTGGCGCTGCGCCACGCGACGCTCCCGGCCACGCTGCACGTCGACGCGCCCACCCCGCACGTGGACTGGGCGTCCGGCCCGCTGGCGCTGCTCACCGAGGCCCGCCCGTGGACGCCCGGTGACGCGCCACGCCGGGCCGGCGTCTCGTCGTTCGGCATCAGCGGCACCAACGCCCACGTGATCCTGGAGGAGGCGCCGACCACCGGCGCCGCCGCCGACCGCCCCGCCACCGTGGCGGCGGGCCACGCCACCGGCGACACCGGGCCGGGGCGGGCCGACGCGACGCTGCCGTGGCCGGTCAGCGCCGCGACCGCGGCCGGCCTGCGGGACCAGGCCGACCGGCTGGCCCGGCGGCTCGCCGACCCGACCGACCCGCTGGTCGCGGCCCACCCGGGCACGACCGCGTGGGCGCTGGTGGAGGGCCGGGCGCACCTGGCCCACCGGGCCGTCGTGGTCGCCGCCGACCCGGCGACCCGGCTGGCCGCGCTGACCGCGCTCGCCGCCGGCGACACCCACCCGGCGCTCGTCCCGGCCGCGCCCGCACGGACCGGCCGGACCGCGATCCTCTTCTCCGGGCAGGGCGCGCAACGCGCCGGCACGGGCCGGGCGCTGTACGCGGCGTTCCCGGAGTTCGCCGCCGCGCTGGACGAGGTGTGCGCGCACCTCGACCCGCTGCTGCCGCAGCCGCTCAAGCCGGTGCTGTTCGACGACGGTGACCTGCTGGACCAGACCCGGTTCACCCAGGCCGGCCTGTTCGCGGTCGAGGTGGCGCTGTTCCGCCTCGTCGAGTCGTTCGGGATCGCGCCGGACGCCGTCGGCGGCCACTCGGTCGGGGAGATCGTCGCCGCCCACGTGGCGGGTGTGCTGTCCCTGACCGACGCGTGCACGCTCGTCGCGGCGCGCGGCCGGCTCATGCAGGCGCTGCCGGCCGGCGGCGGGATGCTGGCGGTGGCCGCCCCCGAGGCCGAGGTAGCCGCGTCGGTCGCCGGGCACCCGCAGGTCGGGATCGCGGCGGTCAACGGCCCGTCGTCGGTGGTGGTGTCCGGCCCGACCGACGCGCTGGACGAGATCGAGCGCGCCTGGCGGGACCGGGGTGTCCGCACCCACCGGCTCACCGTCAGCCACGCGTTCCACAGCCCGCTGATGGCGCCGATGCTGGCCGAGTTCCGGACCGTGCTCGACGGGTTGAGCTTCGCCGCGCCGCTGCTGCCGGTGGTGTCCAACCTGACCGGCGCGCTCGCCGCGGGCGACGACCTGCGCACGCCTGACTACTGGGTACGGCACGTACGCGAGGCGGTCCGGTACGCCGACGGGATCGCCGCGCTGCGGGACACCGGCGTGGACACGTTCCTGGAACTCGGGCCCGCCGCGGTGCTGACCCCGATGAACGCCGACCTGCTGCCCGACGACACCACCGCGGTCGCCGCGCTGCGTGCCGGCGTACCGGAGGTCACCAGCCTGCTCACCGCGGTCGCCACCGGCTACGCGGCCGGACGGGACCCGCACTGGCCGGCGTTGCTGACGCCGCTGGCCGGCCCCCGCCCCGCCGCCCGGGACCTGCCCGAGCTGCCCACGTACGCGTTCCAGCCGCAGCGGTACTGGCCCACGTTGACCACCCCGGTCGGCGGCGCGGCGGCGGACGACGGCGAGTTCTGGCGGGCGGTCGGCGACGGCGACCTCGACCGGCTCGGCATCGACACCGGGCAGCCGCTGCGCGACGTGCTGCCACAGCTCGACGCGTGGCGACGCCGGCGACGCCAGGACGGCGTGCTGGCCGGCTGGCGCTACCGGGTCACCTGGCACCGGCGCCCGTTGACCGGCGGCGAGCCGGGCCGCTGGCTGCTCGTCGCGCCGCCCCGCGAGACCGCCGACACGGTCGCCGACGCGCTGCGGGCCGGCGGCGCCGACGTACGGCTGCTCACCGTGGACCCGGCCACCGCGGACCGGGCCGGCCTCGCCGACGCCCTGGCCCGGGCCGAGGCCGACCACCGGCCCACCGCGCTGCTGTCGCTGCTCGCGCTCGACGAGGCCCCGCACCCCGGGCAGGACGCCCTGCCGGCCGGGCTCGCGGCCAACCTGCTGCTGCTCCAGGCGCACGTCGCCCGCGACGGCGGCGCACCGCTGTGGCTCGCCACCGCCGGGGCCGCCGCCACCGACGACGAACCCGCCACCCGGCCGTGGCAGGCCACCACCTGGGGCCTCGGCCTGGCCGCCGCGCTGGAACACCCCCGGCACGTCGGCGGGCTCGTCGACCTGCCCGGCACGGTGACCGCCGACGCCGCCGCCGGGCTGCTGGCCGCGCTGACCAACCGGGAGGGGGAGGACCAGGTCGCGGTGCGCGGGGCCGGTCCGCTCGTCCGCCGGCTGGTCCGGGCCACCGGCCCGGTCGGGGGTACGGGCGGCGGCTGGACGCCGCAGGGCAGCGTCCTGCTCACCGGCGGCGCCGGACCGGTCGCCCGGCACACCACCGCCTGGCTCGACCGGGCCGGCGCGTCGGTGGTGCCGCTGGACGAGACGGCCGGCGGCAAGCTGGCCGACCGGATGGCGCAGCTCGCCGCCGAGGGGCGGCCGGTGACCGGGCTGGTGCACGTGCCGGCCGACACCGGCACCGCGCCACTTGTCGACCTCACCCTGGCCGACCTCGCCGCCGACCTGACCGCCACCGTCGGTGACCTGCCCCGGTACGCCGACGAGATGGAACAGCGCGCGCTCGGCGCGCTGGTGGTCTGCTCGTCCACCTCCGGCGTGTGGGGCTCCGGCGGGCGCTACGGGCAGGCGGCCGGCGACGCGCTGCTGCACGTCCTCGCCGCCGGTTGGCAGCACGCCGGGCTGCCGGTGACGTCGGTGGCGTTCGGGCCCTGGGCGGACGGCCTCACCGACACCGACCTGGCGCACCTGGGCCGCAGCGGCCTGCCCGGCATGGACCCGGAGCTGGCCGTCGCCGCGCTCCGTCAGGCGGTCGTCGACGGCGACCGGCTCGTCGTCGCCGACGTGCGGTGGGACCGGTTCGTGCCGGCCGTCGCGGCGGTCCGGGACCGGCCGCTCTTCGCCGACCTGCCCGAGGCCGCCGAGGCGCTGCACGGCCTGCACGCCGAGCAGCCCGCGGACGAGGCCGCCGCGACGGCGCTGCGGGACCGGCTCCGCCCGCTCGGCGACGCGGAGCGCGACGCGATCCTGGTCGACCTGGTCGCCGGCCAGGCCGCGGCGGTGCTCGGTCTCCCGGACGCCGCCGACCTCGGCCCCGGCCGGGCGTTCCGCGAGGTCGGATTCGACTCGATGACCGCGGTCGAGCTGCGGAACCGGCTGCGCGCCGCGACCGGGGCCACGCTGCCGGGCAGTGTGGTCTTCGACTACCCGACCCCGCTGGCGCTCGCCCGGCACCTGCGGACGCTGCTGGCACCCGACGGCGCCGCCGCCACCACCGGCCTGCTCGCCGAACTGGAGAAGGTGGACGACCTGTTCACCGCCGGCACGCCGGACCCGCTGACCCGGCAGAAGCTGCTGGTGCAGATGCAGGCGTTCATCGCCCGCTGGGGCGACGAGCGCGCGGGAACGCCGGAGGCACCGGTGACCGACACGCTCGACGCGGCCAGCGACGCCGAACTGTTCGATTTCATCCACCGCGAGCTGGGCGGGCCGGGCGGCGAATTCTGAGCGAATTCGCGCGCCATTGTGGGCGACCCGGCCCGGCCGGTCGCGGGGGCTTTGCGGACGCCGCCGCGACCGGTCCGGCCGGGTCGGTCGCGGCGGCGTACCGGCCCAGCCTGCGCACCTCGCGGCGGCGTCCCTGCTAGGGGCGGCCCTAGGGGCGGGCTAGGGGTTGTGACGCGTCTGGCCAGGCAATTACCTTCCTCACCGTAAGTGAGACCTGGTGGGCGCTGGTCAACGCAATTCGTGATCGCGCCGAACGGTATTGGGTCGCCTGTTGTTCCGGCCCGAAAAGGTGGCGCTGATGGCGACTGAGGACACCCTCCGGGAATATCTGAAATGGATGACCGCCGACCTGCACCAGACCCGGCGGAAGCTCGGCGAGCTGGAGGCCGCGAACCGCGAGCCCATCGCCGTCGTCGGCATCGGCTGCCGGTTCCCCGGCGGGGTGCGCTCCCCGGAGGACCTGTGGCGGCTGGTCGACAGCGGCACCGACGCGGTCTCGGCGTTCCCCGCCGACCGTGGCTGGGACCTGGAGCGACTCATCCACCCGGACCCCGACCACCCCGGCACCTCCTACGTCGGTGAGGGCGGCTTCCTGGACTCGGCCACCGAGTTCGACGCCGGCTTCTTCGGCATCTCACCCCGCGAGGCGCTGGGCATGGACCCGCAGCAGCGGCTGCTGCTGGAGACGTCGTGGGAGGCGTTCGAGCACGCCGGCATCGACCCGGCGACGCTGCGCGGCCACCAGGTCGGCGTGTTCGCCAGCACCACCGGTCAGGACTACGCGGCGCTGCTCCAGACGCCCCCGCCCGGCGTCGAGGGGTACGTGCTCACCGGCACCGCCGCCAGCGTCGTCTCCGGCCGCATCTCGTACGTGCTGGGCATCGAGGGACCGGCTGTCTCCGTCGACACCGCGTGTTCGTCGTCGCTCGTCGCCATGCACCTCGCCGGCCAGGCGCTGCGGCAGGGCGAGTGCACGCTCGCGCTCGCCGGCGGCGCCACCGTCATGTCCACCCCGGCCGCGTTCGTCGGGTTCAGCCGCCAGCGCGGGCTGGCCGCCGACGGCCGGGTCAAGGCGTTCGCCGCCGCCGCCGACGGGACCGCCTGGGGCGAGGGCGTCGGCGTGCTGCTGCTGGAGCGGCTCTCCGACGCCCGCCGCAACGGCCATCCCGTGCTCGCCGTGATCCGGGGCAGCGCGGTCAACCAGGACGGCGCGTCCAACGGGCTCACCGCCCCCAACGGCCCCTCCCAGCAGCGCGTGGTGCTCCAGGCGCTGGCCAGCGCCCGGCTCGCCCCGGAGCAGGTCGACGCCGTGGAGGCGCACGGCACCGGCACCAACCTCGGTGACCCGATCGAGGCCACCGCGCTGCTCGCCACGTACGGGCAGGGCCGGCCGGCCGACCGGCCGCTGCGGCTCGGGTCGGTGAAGTCGAACATCGGTCACACCCAGGCCGCCGCCGGCGTCGCCGGTGTGATCAAGATGGTCATGGCGCTGCGGCACGACCGGCTGCCCGCCACGCTGCACGTGGACGCGCCCACCCCGCACGTCGACTGGTCCGCCGGCGCGGTGTCGCTGCTCAGCGAGCCGCTGCCCTGGCCGCCGGGGGAGCAGCCCCGCCGGGCCGGTGTTTCCTCGTTCGGGATGAGCGGCACCAACGCCCACGTGATCGTCGAGGAGGCCCCACCGCCGCCGGACCCGGCCACCGCCACCCCGGCGACCCCGGACGCCGGGGCCGCCGCCACGTCGAGCGCCGCGACCTCGCCGGCTGCCGCCACCTCCACGGACGTCGCGCCGGTGACCGGCCCCGCGCCGGTGGTGGCCGCCGGTCTGGTGCCGGTGCTGCTCTCCGCGCGCGACGCCGCCGGACTGGCCGCCCAGGCCGCCCGCTGGGCCGACTGGCTCGCCACCGACGACGCCCTCGTCACCGACATCGGCTGGTCGTCGGTCACCACCCGGGGCGCGCTCGACCACCGGGCCGTGGTCCTCGCGCCGGACCGCGACGCGCTGCGCGACGCGCTGCGTGCCCTGGCCGCCGGTGACACCGCGTCCGGCCTGGTCACCGGCGCCGGCCCGCGCGGCGGGCAGGTGGCGTTCCTGTTCAGCGGGCAGGGCGCGCAGCGCGCCGGGATGGGCCGGGAACTGGCCGCCGCGTTCCCCGCCTACGCCGACGCGCTCACCGAGGTCTGCCGCGAACTCGACAGGCACCTGCCCCGCCCGCTCGGGTCGATCCTCGCCGCCGAACCCGGCACCGCCGACGCCGCGCTGCTCGACCGGACCGAGTACACGCAGGCCGCGCTCTTCGCCGTCGAGGTGGCGCTGTGCCGGCTGCTGGACTCGTGGGGCGTACGGCC
This sequence comes from Micromonospora sp. NPDC049201, assembly GCF_055586805.1. Taxonomy (NCBI): domain Bacteria; kingdom Bacillati; phylum Actinomycetota; class Actinomycetes; order Micromonosporales; family Micromonosporaceae; genus Micromonospora; species Micromonospora sp. NPDC049201. The sequence continues at coordinate 127,090 of NZ_JBVJHM010000005.1, forward strand.
GGACCTGCTCGCCGGCCACTCCATCGGCGAGGTGGTCGCCGCGCACGTGGCCGGCGTGTTCAGCCTCGCCGACGCCGCCACGCTGGTCGCCGCGCGCGGCCGGCTCATGCAGGAGCTGCCGGCCGGCGGCGCGATGCTCTCCGTGGCCGCCGCGCCCGCCGACGTCGAGGCGCTCCTCACCGACGTCGGCGGGCCGATCGGCGTCGCCGCCGTCAACGGACCGGCCGCCGTCGTGGTCTCCGGCGCCGCCGACGCGATCGCCGACGTCGAGCGCCGCGCCGCCACCCAAGGGCTACGCACCAAGCGCCTCACCGTCAGCCACGCGTTCCACAGCCCGCTGATGGAGCCGATGCTCGCCGCGTTCGCCGCCGTGGTCGAACGGCTGGAGCGGCACGCGCCGACGCTGCCGATCGTGTCCAACCTGACCGGCGAGCCGGTCGACCCGGACGAGATCCGCACCCCCGCGTACTGGGTGCGGCACGTCCGGGAGACGGTCCGCTTCGCCGACGGCGTGACCCGGCTGCGCGCGCTCGGCGCCGGCACGTTCCTGGAGGTCGGGCCGAGCGGCGTGCTGACCGCGCTGACCCGGGAGCTGACCGGCCCGGACGCCACCGCCGTGGCGCTGCTGCGCCGCGACCGCCCGGAACCGGAGGCGCTGCTCACCGCGCTCGCCGAACTGCACGTTGCCGGCGTCCCGGTCGGCTGGCGGGCGCTGTTCGCCGGCGCCGACCCGCACCGCGTCCGGCTGCCCGGGTACGCGTTCCACCGCCAGCGGTTCTGGCCCGAGCCGCCGGCCGCCGCGCCCGCCGTCGAGGAGAGCGGCGCGGACGCCGAGTTCTGGGCCGCCGTGGAACGCGCCGACGTCGACGCGCTGCGCGACCAACTCGGCGCCGCCGCCGGCCCCGACCCGGTGGAGACGCTGCGACCCGCGTTGCCGGTGCTCTCCGCCTGGCGTCGCGGCCGGCACGACCGGTCCGTGGTGGACGGCTGGTCGTACCAGGTGCGGTGGCAACCGGTAGCGGTCGCCGAGGGGGACCGGCCGACGGGCCGCTGGCTGGTGCTGCTGCCCGCGGACGCCCCTCCCGGCTGGGCCGACGACCTGCCCGCGCTCGTCGACGACGCGACAGTGCTGCGCCTCGGCGCTGACGACCTGGACCGTACGGCGCTCGCCGACCGGCTGCGCGCCGCGCTCGGTGACGCGCCGGTGGCCGGCGTGCTGCACCTGGTCGCCGGCCAGGACCGGCTGCTGCCCGAGCACCCCGGCGTCAGCGTCGCCGCCGCCACCACGCTGGTGCTGCTCCAGGCGCTGACCGACCTCGACCTTCCCGCGCCCGTCTGGTGCCTGACCAGCGGCGCGGTCAAGGCCGGACCCGCCGACCGGCTCACCGACCCGGTGCAGAACCTGGTCTGGGGCCTCGGCCGGGCCGCCGCCGTGGAACAGCCGCACCGGTGGGGCGGCCTGATCGACCTGCCGGCCACGCCCGACGACGCGGTCCGCCGCCGCCTCGCCGCCGTGCTCGCCGGCGGCAGCGGCGAGGACCAGGTCGCGGTCCGCGCCGGTGGCGTCTGGGGCCGGCGGCTCGTTCCCGCCCCCGCGCCGGAGCAGCCGGCCGGCGACCGCTGGACCGACGCGACCGTCCTGGTCACCGGCGGCACCGGCGCGCTCGGCGGACACGTCACCCGCTGGCTGCTGGAGCGCGGCGCCCGGCGGGTCGTGCTGGCCGGCCGGCGCGGCGCCGACACCCCCGGCCTGGCCCCGCTGCTCGCCGAGCACGGCGCCGACGGCCGGGTCACCGCCGCCGCCTGCGACATGACCGACCGTACGGCGGTCGCCGCGCTGCTCGACTCGCTGCCCGACCTGACCGCGGTGGTGCACGCCGCCGGCACCGACCAGCTCACCCCGCTGACCGGCACCACGCTCGACGAGTTCGCGCACGTCGTCGCCGGCAAGGTGCTCGGCGCGCTGCACCTCGACGAGTGTCTCGCCGACCGGCCGCTGGCCGCGTTCCTGCTCTTCTCCTCCGTCTCCGGCACCTGGGGCAGCGCCGGCCAGTGCGCGTACGGCGCGGGCAACTCGCTGCTCGACGCGCTCGCCGTGCACCGCCGCGACCGGGGGCTCACCGCCACCGCCGTCGCGTGGACCGCGTGGGGCGGCGCCGACGGCATGGCCGCGAAGAACACCGCCACCGAACAACTGCACCGGATGGGCCTGCCCACCATCGACCCGGCGCGGGCCCTGGTGGCGCTGGACCGGGCGCTGGACCGGCCCACCGCCGGCGTCACGGTCGCCGACGTCGACTGGAGCCGCTTCCACCCGGCGTTCACGCTCACCCGGCCCAGCCCGCTGCTGTCCGAACTGCCGCAGGTCCGCGCGTTGACCGAGGCCGAGGCGGCTCGGGACGCCGCCGCGCCGGCCGGCGTCACCGAGGCGCTGCGCCACCTGGCCGGCCGGCCCGAGGCCGAGCAGGAGCGGGAGCTGCTGCGGCTGGTCGACGAGCAGACCGCCCGGGTCCTCGGCCACGCCACCGCCGACGACCTGCGCGGCCGACCGTTCAAGGATCTCGGCTTCGACTCGCTGACCGCGGTGGACCTGCGGACCCGGCTGAACGAGGCCACCGGCCTGCGGCTGCCGTCCACCCTGGTCTTCGACCATCCCACTCCGGCCGAGCTGGCCCGGCACCTGCGGGTCACCGCGTTCGGCGCGGACGCCACCGCGCCGGCCGCGCCGACCGTCACCGCCGGGACGGACGAGCCGATCGCGGTGGTCGGCATGGCCTGCCGTTACCCGGGCGGCGTGGACGGCCCGGAGGAGCTGTGGCGCCTCGTCGCCGACGGCGTCGACGCGATCGGCGGCTTCCCCACCGACCGGGGCTGGACGGTGCCGGCGCCGGACAGCGGCTACACGCCGGCCGGCGGGTTCCTGCCCGAGGCGACCGGCTTCGACCCGGCGTTCTTCGGCATCTCGCCCCGCGAGGCGCTCGCCATGGATCCGCAGCAGCGGCTCACCCTGGAGGCCGCCTGGGAGGTGCTGGAGCGGGCCGGCGTGGACCCGACCGGCCTGTCCGGCAGCCGTACCGGGGTGTTCGTCGGCGCGTCCACCTCCGGCTACGGCACCGGGCTGACCGAGGTGCCGGAGGGCACCGAGGGCTACCTGATGACCGGTGGGGCGCACAGCGTCATCTCCGGGCGGGTCGCGTACACGCTCGGGCTCGAAGGGCCGGCCGTCACCGTGGACACCGCCTGCTCGTCGTCGCTTGTCGCGCTGCACCTGGCCGGGGAGTCGCTGCGCCGGGGCGAGTGCGACCTGGCGTTGGCCGGCGGCGTCGCCGTGATGGCCACCCCGGACACGTTCGCCGAGTTCTCCCGCCAGGGCGGGCTGGCCGGCGACGGGCGGTGCAAGTCGTTCGCCGCCGCCGCCGACGGCACCGGCTGGTCCGAGGGCGTCGGCATGCTGCTTGTGGAACGGCTCTCCGACGCCCGCCGGCACGGCCACCGGGTGCTCGCGCTGGTCCGTGGCTCGGCCGTCAACTCCGACGGCGCGTCGAACGGCCTGACCGCGCCGAACGGCCCGTCGCAGCAGCGGGTGATCCGGGCCGCGTTGGCGGACGCGGGACTGTCCACGTCGGACGTGGACGTGGTGGAGGCGCACGGCACCGGCACCACGTTGGGTGACCCGATCGAGGCGCAGGCGCTGCTGGCCACGTACGGCCAGGACCGGGAGACGCCGCTGCTGCTCGGCTCGATCAAGTCCAACATGGGTCACGCGCAGGCCGCCGCCGGCGTCGCCGGCGTGATCAAGATGATTCTCGCGATGCGCCACGCGACCGTGCCGGCCACGCTGCACGTGGACGAGCCGTCGCCGCACATCGACTGGTCGGCAGGTGCGGTGGAGCTGGTGACCGAGGCGCGGGAGTGGCCGGCGGTGGACCGGCCGCGTCGGGCGGCGGTGTCGTCGTTCGGCATCTCCGGCACCAACGCCCACGTGGTCATCGAGGCGCCCGACACGCACCTGGACAGCGGACAACCCGACGCGCCCGCGCCCGCGCTGGTCCGGACCGACGCGGTGCTCTGGTCGCTGTCCGCCCGCTCGACCGCCGCACTGACCAGCCAGGCGGAACGCCTCGCCCGGCACGTCCGCACGCACCCGGACCAGCCGCCCGCAGCGGTGGCCTGGTCCCTCGCCACCACCCGCGCCACGCTCGACCAGCGCGCCGCGGTCGTGGGCACCGACCGCGACGACCTGCTCGCCGGCCTGGACGCGCTGGCGTCCGGTGCGCCGGCGACGAATGTCGTGACCGGCACCAGCGTCGATCACGATCCGGGTCCGGTGTTCGTGTTTCCGGGTCAGGGTGGTCAGTCGGTGCGGATGGCGGCCGGTCTGGTGGGTCGGTGTGCGCCGTTCGACGCGCGGTTGGCGGAGTGTCAGCGGGCGTTCGCGCCGTTCCTGGACGTGGATCTCGTGTCGGTGTTGACCGGTGAGGACGACGCCTGGCTCGACCGGGTCGAGATCTTGCAGCCGGTCCTGTTCGCGGTTGGTGTGTGTTTGGCGGAGGTGTGGCGGGCTGCCGGGGTTGAGCCGTCGTTGGTGATCGGTCATTCGCAGGGTGAGATGGCCGCGGCGTGTGTGGCCGGGGTGCTGTCGTTGGACGACGCGGCGAAGGCCGTCATTTTGCGGGCGCGGTCGCTGGCCACTCTGGCGGGTTCTGGCGGGATGTTGGCGGTGGATCTGCCGGCCGATGAGGTGCAGGCGCGGATCGAGGGTGTGCCCGGCACGGTGGTGGCGGTGCTCAACGGTCCCGGTCACGTGGTGGTGTCCGGGCCGCCCGAGACTCTTGCCGAGCTGCGGGAGCGGTGGCAGGCCGAGGGGGTGCGGGCGAAGCCGGTGCCGTTCAACTACGCCTCCCACAACCCGGGCGTGGAGCGGATCCGTGACCGGATGCTCACCGATCTGGCGGGGCTGGTCCCGCAGCCGGGTCACACCCGGATGGTGTCCACGGTGACCGGTGACTGGGCCGACCCCGAGAGCATGGACGGCAGGTACTGGTTCACGAATCTGCGGCAGCCGGTGCGGTTCGAGGAGGCGGTGCGGACCGCGCTCGGGGCTGGGCATCGCACGTTCGTGGAGGTGTCGGCGCATCCGGTGCTCACGATGCCGGTGACGGCGATCCTCGACGACGCCGACACGGCGGGGCACACGTTGTCCACGCTGCGCCGGGGTGACGACGATCCGACCCGGCTGCTGACCAGCCTCGCGGTCGCGCACACCCTCGGCCTGCCCGTCGACCTGACCGCCGTGCTCACCCCCGCGACCACCGTCGACCTGCCCACCTACCCGTTCGCGCGGGACCGGTACTGGCTGGCGCGCGGCGGCTCCGGCCCGGTCGGGCTGCCGGCCGCCGGCCTCGACGCGGTAGACCACCCGCTGCTGCACGCCGTGGCCGACCTGCCCGGCGACGAGGGCCTGCTGTTCACCGGCCGGCTCACCCTGGCCACCCACCCCTGGCTGGCCGACCACGCCGTGCTCGGCACCGTCCTGCTCCCCGGCACCGCCCTGGTGGAGCTGGCGTCCTGGAGCGGACGCGCCGTCGACACCGCCCACGTCACCGAACTGGTCCTGGAAGCGCCGCTCGTCGTCCCGCCCACCGGCGGCGTCGACCTGCGGGTCCGCGTCGGCGCCGTCGACGACGACGGCTGCCGGCCGGTCACCGTTCACTCCCACCTCGACGACGACGGCGACACCCCGGGCGCCGGCCGCACCTGGCAGCGGCACGCCACCGGCCTGCTCGCCCCCACCCGCCCGGTCACCGTGGCCGCCGGCGGGGCGTGGCCGCCCGCCGACGCCGAACCGATCCCGCTGGACGCGCTCTACCCGCACCTCACCACGCAGGGCTACGGCTACGGCCCGACGTTCCAGGCGCTGCGCGCCGCCTGGCGCAGCGGCGACGACCTCCTCGCCGAGGTGGCGCTCGACACCGACGCTCCCGCCGACCCGTTCACGCTGCACCCGGCGCTGCTCGACGCCGCGCTGCACACCATCGGCGCCGACGCGCTGCACCGCGCCACCACGACCGCGCCGGCCGGAGACGCCGCGACCACGCCGACCGCGGCGCCCGGGCTGCCGTTCTCCTGGACCGGGCTCGCGATCCAGCCCACCCGGGCCCGGGAACTGCGGGTCCGGCTCACCCCCACCGACGGCGCGGTCGCCGCCACCGTCACCGACACCGGTGGCGTGCCGGTCGCCTCCCTCGACGCGCTCGTGCTGCGCCCGATCAGCGCCGACCAGCTCGACACCGCCCGCCGCGCAGCCGCCCGGTCCCTGCACCGCCTCGACTGGATCACCCCCGAACCGGGCGACCGCCGCCCGTCCCGCCTCGCCGTGCTCGGCGACGCCGACGAGTGGCCCGGCGTCGAGGCGTACCCGGACCTGGACGGGCTGGTCGCGGCCGTGACCGGCGTCGCGGCCCGGCCCGACGCGGTCGTCGCCACCGTCACCGGGCAGCGCGCCGACGAACCCGACCCGGCCCGCGCCGCGCACCTGCTCACCCACGAGACGCTGGCGCTGGCGCAGGACTGGCTCACCCGCGAACCGCTCGCCGACATCCCGCTGGTCGTGGTCACCCGCAACGCGGTCCGCGCCGAACCCGGCGACCGCCCCACCGACCTGCCGGCCGCCGCCGCGTGGGGCCTGATCCGCTCCGCGCAGTCCGAGAACCCGGGCCGGTTCGTGCTGCTCGACCTCGACGACGACCCCCGTTCCCCGGTGGCGCTGCCGGCCGCGCTCGGCACCGGTGAACCGCAGCTCGCGCTGCGCGCCGGCCAGATCCGGGTGCCCCGGCTGGTCCGTCTCGGCCCGCCGCCGGAGCGGACCGAACCGGCGCTGTCCGCCGGCACCGTGCTGGTCACCGGTGCCACCGGCGCGCTCGGCCGCCTCGTCGCCCGGCACCTGGTCACCCGGCACGGCGTGCCGCGCCTGCTGCTGGCCAGCCGCAGCGGCCCGGACGCGCCCGGCGCGGCCGACCTGGTCGCCGAGCTGACCGCGCTCGGCGCCGCCGCGCAGGTCGTCGCCGTCGACGTCAGCGACCGGGACGCGCTCGCCGTGCTGCTCGACGAGATCCCCGCCGACCGGCCGCTGGTCGGCGTGGTGCACGCCGCCGGCGTCCTCGACGACGGTGTGCTGCCCGCGCTCACGCCGGCCCGGTTCGACACCGTCCTCACGCCCAAGGTGGACGCCGCCTGGCACCTGCACGAGCTGACCGAGAAGCTGGACCTCGCCGCGTTCGTGCTGTTCTCCTCCTCCGCCGGCCTGTTCGGCGGGCCCGGCCAGGCCAACCACGCCGCCGCGAACGCCTTCCTCGACGGGCTCGCCCACCACCGCCGGGCGCGCGGCCTCGCCGTCACGTCCATGGCCTGGGGGCCGTGGGCCAACCCGGCCGAGCCCGGCGGGCCGCAGGGCCACGTCGACGAGCAGCGGATGAGCCGGGCCGGCTTCCGGCCGCTCGGCCCGGACGAGGGCATGGCGCTGTTCAGCGAGGGACTGCGCCACGACGAACCGGCGATCGCACCGGTCAGCCTGGACCACGCGGTGCTCGGCCGGCTCGGCCCGGCGCTGCCCCGGCTGCTGCACGGCCTGGTCCGGACCACCGTCGGCGCCGGACCGGCCGCGGCTCCGGCCGGCGACGCGGCGGCGGCGCTGCGCGACACGCTCGCCGCCACCGCCGAGGCGGACCGCGACCGGGTGCTCTCCGACCTGGTCCGCACGCACGCGGCGGCGGTGCTCGGCTACGCCTCGATCCGCGACGTGGACGAGGAGAAGGGCTTCGTCGAGCTGGGCTTCGACTCGCTGACCGCGGTCGAGTTCCGCAACCGGCTCAGCGCCGCCACCGGGCTGCGCCTGCCGTCCACGCTGATCTACGACCGGCCCACCACCGCCGCGATGGTCACGCACCTGCGCGGCGCGCTGCTCGCCGAGCGGAGCACCTCCGCGCTGACCGTGCTCGGCGAGCTGAACAAGCTGGAGACCGCGATGCGCGCCATCGCCGACGACGACACCGACCGCGCCGCCGTCGCCGTCCGGCTGCGCGAACTGCTGTCGCTCTGGACGTACGCCGACGGCGGCGCCGACGACCCCGCCGCGGGTGACGGCAACCTCAGCTCCGCCAGCGCCGAGGAACTGTTCCACCTCCTCGACGACGAACTCGGAACCGCCTGAGATGCCCCGGACCTCTGATCCCGATACGGAGCGCCCCGATGCCCACTGAGGCAGAGTTCCTCGACTACCTCCGCCGCGCCACCACCGACCTGCGCGAGGCGCGGCGGCGCGTCCGCGAGGTGGAGGCCAAGGACCGCGAGCCGATGGCCATCGTGGGCATGGCCTGCCGCTACCCGGGCGGCGTGCACGGCCCGGACGAGCTGTGGCAGCTCGTCGCCGACGGCCGCGACGGGGTGGGTGACTTCCCGACCGACCGGGGCTGGGACCTGGAGCGGCTCTTCTCCGTCGACCCAGACAACCCGGGCACGTCGTACACCGACAAGGGTGGCTTCCTCTACGAGGCCACCGAGTTCGACCCGGCGTTCTTCGGCATCTCGCCGCGCGAGGCGCTCGCCATGGACCCGCAGCAGCGGCTGCTGCTGGAGAGCACCTGGGAGGCGTTCGAGTCCGCCGGGCTGGACGCGCACCGGCTGCGCGGCAGCCGGACCGGCGTGTTCGCCGGCGTGATGTACCACGACTACGCGTCCCGGGTGCTGGACCTGCCGGAGGGCGTGGAGGGCTACCTCGGCACCGGCAACTCCGGCAGCGTGGTGTCCGGACGGGTCGCGTACACGTTCGGGCTGGAGGGCCCGGCCGTCACCATCGACACCGCGTGCTCGTCGTCGCTGGTCGCGGTGCACCTCGCCGTGCAGGCGCTGCGTCAGCGCGACTGCGATCTGGCCCTCGCCGGTGGCGTCACCGTGCTCTCCACCCCCGGCGTGTTCGCCGAGTTCTCCCGCCAGCGCGGGCTGGCCGCCGACGGGCGGTGCAAGTCGTTCGCCGCCGCCGCCGACGGCACCGGCTGGGCCGAGGGCGTCGGCATGCTGCTGCTGCAACGCCTCTCCGACGCGCAACGCGACGGCCGCCGCATCCACGGCATCATCCGGGGCAGCGCGGTCAACCAGGACGGCGCCAGCAGCGGCCTGACCACCCCGAACGGCCCCAGCCAGGAACGCGTCATCCGGCAGGCCCTCGCCAACGCGCGGCTGTCCCCGGCCGACGTGGACGTGGTCGAGGCGCACGGCACCGGCACCACGCTCGGCGACCCGATCGAGGCGCAGGCGCTGCTCGCCACGTACGGGCAGGACCGCGACGGGCGCGACCCGCTCTGGCTCGGTTCGGTCAAGTCGAACCTGGGCCACACCCAGGCTGCGGCCGGCGCCGCCGGCATCATCAAGATGGTCCAAGCGATGCGGCACGGCGTGCTGCCCCGCACGCTGCACGTGGACGAGCCGTCCCCGCACATCGACTGGTCGGCCGGCGCGGTCACCCTGCTCACCGAGGCGCGGCCCTGGCCGGAGTCGGACCGGCCCCGCCGGGCGGCGGTGTCGTCGTTCGGCATCAGCGGCACCAACGCGCACGTCATCGTCGAGCAGCCGCCGGCTGCCGACGAGCCCGAACCCACCCCCGGCACGCCGCCGCCGCTGGCGCCGGTGCTGCTCTCCGCCCGCGACCCCGAGGCGCTCGCCGCGCAGGCCCGCCGGTGGGCCGACCGCGTGGCCGCCGACGCCCGGCCGGTCGACTGGGCCGCCGCCGCCCGCCGCCGCGCCAACCTGGACGCGCGGGCCGTGGTGCTCGCCGCCGACCGCGACGAGCTGCTCGCCGGGTTGCGCGCGCTGGCCGACGGCGAACCCACGCCGACCGTGGTCACCGGCGCCGTCGGACCGCGCGGCCGGGTCGCGTTCCTCTTCTCCGGGCAGGGCGCGCAACGCGCCGGCATGGGCCGCGACCTGTACGACACGTTCCCCGTCTTCGCCGCCGCGCTGGACGAGGTCTGCGCGCACCTCGACCCGCTGCTGCCGCAGCCGCTCAAGCCGGTGCTGTTCGAAGCCGGCGACCTGCTGGACCAGACCCAGTTCACCCAGGCCGGCCTGTTCGCCGTCGAGGTGGCGCTGCACCGGCTGGCCCGCTCGTTCGGGCTGACCCCGGACTACCTCGTCGGCCACTCGATCGGCGAGCTGGCCGCCGCGCACGTCGCCGGCGTGCTGTCGCTGGCCCACGCCGCCCGGCTGGTCGCCGCGCGCGGTCGGCTCATGCAGGCGCTGCCCGCCGGCGGCGCGATGCTCGCCGTGGCTGCCGGCGAGACCGACGTGACCGCGTCACTGGCCGACGTGACCGGACGGGCCGGCATCGCCGCCGTCAACGGGCCCGCCGCGGTGGTGGTCTCCGGCGACGCCGAGGCGATCGACGCGCTCGCCGCGCACTGGGCCGACCAGGGCACGCCCACCCACCGGCTGCGGGTCAGCCACGCGTTCCACAGTGCCCTGATGGAACCGATGCTCGCCGAGTTCGCCTCGGTCGCCGCCGGCCTCGACTACGCCCCGCCCACCGTGCCGATCGTGTCGAACCTGACCGGCCGCATCGCCGAAGCCGACGAGATCACCACCGCCGACTACTGGGTGCGGCACGTCCGCGAGGCGGTGCGCTTCGCCGACGCGGTGGACCGGCTCGCCGAGGCGGGCGTCGGCACGTACGTCGAACTCGGGCCCAGCGGTGTGCTCACCGCGATGGCCGAGGGCGCCCTCGCCGACCCGGCGGCCGTGCTGGTGCCGCTGGTGCGCAAGGACCGCGCCGAATCCCGCGCCGTGCTGGAGGCGCTGGCCCGACTGCACACGGCCGGCCTGACCGTCGACTGGGACGCCCTGCTCGCCGACGCCGGCGCCCGCCCGGTCGACCTGCCCACGTACGCGTTCCACCACGAGCGGTACTGGCTGGAGCCGGTCGGCCGGCTCGCCGACGTCTCCGGCGCCGGTCTCGGCGCGGCCGGGCATCCGCTGCTCGGCGCCGCCGTCTCCGTGGCCGGCGAGGACATGGTGCTGCTCACCGGCCGGCTCTCCGCCGGCACCCACCCCTGGCTGGCCGACCACCAGGTCGGCGACGTGGTGGTGCTGCCCGGCGCGGCGCTTGTCGAGCTGGTGGTCCGGGCCGGCGACGAGGTCGGCGTGTCCCGGCTGCGTGAGTTGGCCATCGCCGCGCCGCTGGTGCTGCCCGCCGCCGGTGGCGTCCGGGTGCAGGTGCGGGTCGGCCCGGCCGACGAGGCCGGCGCCCGCGCGGTGACCGTGCACGCCCAGGCCGAGGACGACCCGGAGGCCGGCTGGGTGCGGCACGCCGAGGGCCTGCTCGAACCGGCCGTCGCCGACGAGCCCGGCCTGCCGGCCTGGCCGCCGACCACCGCCACCGAGGTCGACCTGACCGGTTGGTACGACACCCTGGCCGAACGCGGCCTGGCGTACGGGCCGGCGTTCCGGGGCCTGCGCCGGGCCTGGACCGGCGACGGCGAGGTGTACGCCGAGGTTGCGCTCCCCGAGGACGTCACCGGCGCCGGCTTCGCGGTGCACCCGGCCCTGCTGGACGCCGCGCTGCACCCGATCGGCCTGCTGCTCGCCGCCGACGGCGGGGGTCCCCGGGTGCCGTTCGCGTTCGAGGGCGTGCAGGTGCACGCCGTCGGCGCGACCGCGCTGCGGGTGCGGCTCTCCCGCGACGGCGCCGCGGTGCGCCTGGTCGCCGCCGACGACGCCGGTGCGCCGGTCGTGTCGGTGGACTCCCTGGTCCTGCGGGAGATGACCGGCCTGACCGCGCCCGGCGCGGCGGCCCGCTCCCTGTTCGAGGTGTCCTGGCAGCCGGAGCCGGTGCCGGCCGGGGACGACCTTGCCGGGTGGGCGGTGCTCGGCGCGTCCGTCGACGGGTTGTTGTCGTATCCGGATGTGTCGGCGGTGGTCGACGCGGGGGAGGGGTTGCCGTACACGCTGGTGTTGCCGGTGGCGGGGCCGTCCGACGTGGAGGTGCCTGACGCGGTGCGGGTGGTGGCGTCGGATGTGTTGGCGGTGGTGCAGGGGTGGTTGGCGGCGGAGTCGTTGGCCGAGTCGCGGTTGGTGGTGGTGACCCGGGGTGCGGTGGTGGCGGCGGGCGACGATCGGGTGACCGATCTGGCGGGTGCGGCGGTGTGGGGGTTGGTGCGGTCGGCGCAGTCGGAGCATCCGGAGCGGATCGTGTTGGCCGATCTGGATCGGGACGTCGACGGCGGGGTGCTGTCGGTGTTGGCCGGTGTGCTGGGTGACCTGCCGGCGACGGGCGGGCAGGTGGCGGTACGCGGCGACGTCGTGCTGACGCCGCGCCTGGTCCGCGCCGCGCTCCCGGCGACGGAGACGGCCTCCGCCCCGGTGGCCGGCGCGGCGACGGCCGATGACCCCGACCGTGGCCGGGGTGTCGGGGCCGGGACGGTGCTGGTGACCGGCGGCACCGGTTCGCTCGGTGCCCTGGTGGCGGCGCATCTGGTCACCGGGCACGGGGTGCGGTCGCTGGTGCTGGTGTCGCGGCAGGGGCCGGCCGCGTCGGGTGCGGACGCGCTTGTCGAGCGGTTGTCCGGGCTGGGTGCGTCGGTGTCGGTGGTGGCGTGTGACGTGACCGATCGGGATCAGGTCGCGCGTCTGGTGGCGGGTGTGGCGGGTCGGCTCGCCGGGGTGGTGCACACCGCCGGGGTGTTGGACGACGGGGTGGTGTCGTCGATCAGCGCGGAGCGGTTGGCGAACGTGCTCGCGCCGAAGGTCACGGCGGCGTGGTGGCTGCACGAGGCCACCCGGCATCTCGACCTGGACCTGTTCGTGTTGTTCTCGTCCGTCGCCGGGGTGCTCGGCTCACCCGGCCAGGCCGCGTACGCCGCCGCGAACGGTGTGCTCGACGCGCTCGCCACGCAACGCCGGCAGGACGGACTGCCGGCGGTCAGCCTGGCCTGGGGCATGTGGGACACCGACGGCATGGCCGCCGCCCAGTCCGACGTCGACCGGGCCCGCTCCACCCGCGCCGGCCTCGGCGCGATGAGCCCCGAGGTCGGCCTGGAACTGTTCGACACCGCGCTCACCGCCGGGCGGGCCACGCTCGTGCCGGCCGTCATCGACGTACCCGCGATGCGGGCCCAGATCGTCGGCGGCCGGGTGCCGTCGCTGCTGCGGGCGCTGCTCGGCCCGGTCACCACCCGCCGCCAGGCCGGCCGGGGCAACTGGGCCGACCGCCTCGCCGGCCTCGACCCGCAGGACGCCCGCGACCAGATCGACACGCTGATCCGTGGCCTGGTGGCCCAGGTGCTCGGGCACGGCGGCGCGGACGCGGTGCCCACCGACCGGGCGTTCCGGGAACTGGGCTTCGACTCGCTGACCGCGGTGGACCTGCGCAACCGGGTCAACGCGGCCACCGGGCTGCGGTTGCCGTCCACGCTGGTCTTCGACTACCCGACGCCGCAGATCCTGGCCGGCCAGGTGTACGCCGAACTGGCCGGCGCCCGCACCGACCCCACCGGCGCCCCGGAGGCGGCCACCACGACCGGCCTGGACGAGCCGGTCGCGATCGTGGGCATGGCCTGCCGCTACCCCGGTGGGGTGGAGAACCCGGAGCAGCTCTGGGAGTTGCTGGCCGCCGGTGGCGACGGCATCTCCGAGTTCCCCGCCGACCGGGGCTGGGACCTGGAGTCGCTGTTCGACAGCGACCCGGACCACAGCGGCACCTCGTACACCCGGCACGGCGGCTTCCTCTACGGCGCGCCCGAGTTCGACCCCGGCTTCTTCGGCATCTCGCCGCGTGAGGCCCTGGCGATGGACCCGCAGCAGCGGCTGCTGCTGGAGACCTCGTGGGAGGCGTTCGAGTCGGCCGGCCTCGACCCGGCCGGGCTGCGCGGCTCGCGTACCGGGGTGTTCGCGGGCGTCATGTACCACGACTACGCGTCCCGCCTGATGGAGCTGCCCGCCGAGGTCGAGGGCTACATCGGCACCGGCACCTCGGCCAGCGTGCTCTCCGGCCGCGTCGCGTACTCGTTCGGGCTGGAGGGCCCCGCCGTCACCGTCGACACGGCCTGCTCGTCGTCGCTGGTGGCGTTGCACCTGGCGGTGCAGGCGCTGCGGTCCGGGGAGTGCGACCTGGCCCTGGCCGGTGGTGTGACGGTGATGGCCACGCCGGGCACGTTCATCGAGTTCTCCCGCCAGCGCGGTCTGTCCCCGGACGGCCGCTGCAAGTCGTTCGCCGCGTCCGCCGACGGCACCGGCTGGGGCGAGGGCACCGGCGTGCTGCTGGTGCAGCGGCTCTCCGACGCGCAACGCGAGGGCCGTCGCGTCCTGGCCGTCGTGCGGGGCAGCGCGGTCAACCAGGACGGCGCGTCGAACGGCCTGACCGCGCCGAACGGGCCGTCGCAGCAGCGGGTGATCCGGCAGGCTCTGGCGAACGCGCGGTTGACCACGTCGGACGTGGACGCGGTGGAGGCGCACGGCACGGGTACCACGTTGGGTGATCCGATCGAGGCGCAGGCGCTGCTGGCCACGTACGGGCAGGACCGGGAGACGCCGTTGCTGCTCGGGTCGGTGAAGTCGAACATCGGTCACACGCAGGCGGCGGCGGGGGTCGCCGGGATCATCAAGATGGTCCTCGCGATGCGGCACGGCATCGTCCCGCCGACGTTGCACGTGGACGAGCCGTCGCCGCACGTCGACTGGACGGCCGGGGCGATCACCCTGGCCACCGCCCCGACGCCGTGGCCCGACCGGGACCGGCCCCGCCGCGCGGCGGTGTCGTCGTTCGGCATCTCCGGCACCAACGCCCACGTCATCCTGGAACACGCCCCCGCGACCGCCGCCCCGGCCGAGTTCCGGCCCGGCGCCGCCGTCGACGCCGGCGTGATCCCGTTCGCGCTCTCCGCCGCCGACCGGGCCGCGCTGCCCGACCAGGCGGGCCGGCTGCGCGCCCACCTCGCCGCGTACCCCGAGTTCGCGCCCGCCGAGGTGGCCCACGCGCTGACCAGCAGCCGGGCGACCTTCCCGCACCGCGCCGTCGTGCTCGGCCGGGACGCCGACGAACTGACCCGCGGCCTCACCGCGCTGGCCGACGGCGAAACCGTGCCCACCGTGGTCACCGGCACCGCGCTACGCAACCCGGCGCCCGTCTTCGTCTTCTCCGGCCACGGCGGCCACTGGCCCGGCATGGCCGTCGACCTGCTGGACACCTCGCCCGTCTTCGCCGCGTCCATCGCCGAGTGCGAAGCCGTCCTCACGCCCTGGGTCGACTGGTCGCTGACCGACGTGCTGCGCGGCGCCGACGGCGCACCGCCGCTTGTCGCCTCCGGCGTCGTCCAGCCCGCGCTGTGGGCCGTCATGGTCTCGCTGGCCCGGCTCTGGCGCTCCCTCGGCGTCCGGCCCGGCGCCGTGGTCGGGCACTCCCAGGGCGAGATCGCCGCCGCCTGCGTGGCCGGCGCGCTCTCCCTCGAGGACGCCGCCCGGATCGTGGCGCTGCGCAGCCAGGTGCTCGCCGACATCGCCGGCAAGGGCGGCATGGCCTCCGTCGGCCTGCCCGCCGAGCGGGTCGAACGGATGCTCGACCGCTGGCCCGGCCAGCTCTGCCTGGCGGTGGTCAACGGACCCGGCTCGGTGGTGGTCGCCGGTGACCCGGACGCGCTCGCCGAGCTGGTCGCCGCCTGCGCCGCCGACGACGTGCGGGTCCGCCCGCTCGACGTCGACTACGCCTCCCACTCGCCGCACGTCGAACCGGTCGCCGACCGGCTCCTGGCCAGCCTGGCCGGGATCACCGCCCGCCCGGCCGAGGTGCCGTTCTACTCCGCGCTCACCGGCCAGCCCACCGACACCACCACGCTCGACGCCGACTACTGGTACCGCAACCTGCGCCAGACGGTGAACTTCGAGCAGGCCGTGCGGACCCTGCTGGCCGACGGCCACCAGGTGTTCCTGGAGGTCGGCCCGCACCCGGTGCTCAGCTTCGGCATGCAGGAGACCATCGACGACGCCGAACACGACGCCGCCGTGGTGAACACGCTGCGCCGCGACGCCGGCGGCTGGCCGCGCGTGCTCACCGCGCTCGCCGAGCTGCACACCCACGGCGTCGGCGTGGACTGGGCCGCGGTCTGCGGCGTCAGCGCCGCCGCGCCCGTGCCGCTGCCCACGTACGCGTTCCACCGGCAGCGCTACTGGCCCGAGTCGCCGGTCCGCACCGGCCCGGTCGCGACCGTCGAGGACCAGGCCGACCGGCAGTTCTGGGACGCCGTGGAACGCGCCGACGCGGACGCGCTCGCCGCCGCCCTCGACGTCGACGGCGGCGCCGCCCGGGCGCTCGGCGAGGCGCTGCCGCTGCTCACCGAGTGGCGGCAACGCCGCCGCGACGAGTCCACCGTGGACGCCTGGCGGTACCGGGTGCGCTGGACGCCGCTCACCGCCGCGACAGCCGCCCGGCTCACCGGCACCTGGCTGCTCGTCGCCCCCGCCGCGTACGCCGGTGACCCGCTCGTCGGTCAGGTCGTCGCCGCCCTCGGCGAGGCCGGTGCCGGCGTCGTGCCGGTCACCGTCGACGACCCGGACCGGGCGGCCCTCGCCGGTCAGCTCGCCGGGCTCGACACCGACGCGCTCACCGGCGTGCTGTCCCTGCTCGCGCTGGACGAGACCGGCCACCCGGACCGCCCGGTCGTGCCCGCCGGGCTCGCCGGCACGCTCGCGCTCGTGCAGGCGCTCGGCGACGTCGGCTGCGCCGCGCCGCTGTGGTGCGCTACCCGGGGCGCGGTCACCACCGGCCGCGCCGACCCGCTCGACCACCCCGCGCAGGCCCTGGTCTGGGGCCTCGGCCGGGTCGCCGCGCTGGAACACCCGGACCGCTGGGGCGGCCTGGTCGACCTGCCGGCCGTCCTGGACCGCCGCGCCCGGGGCCGGCTCGCCGTCGTGCTGGCCGGGGTCGGACACGAGGACCAGCTCGCGGTCCGCCCCTCCGGGCTGTTCGGCCGCCGGCTCGCCCGCGCCGGCGGCGACACCCCGCCCGGGACCACCGGCTGGCGACCCGCCGGCACGGTCCTGGTCACCGGCGGCCTCGGCTCGCTCGGCGCGCACGTGGCCCGCTGGCTGGCCACCGACGGCGCGGACCATCTCGTGCTCACTGGCCGGCAGGGCCCGGCCACCCCCGGCGCCGCCGAGCTGGAGGCGGAGCTGACCGCGCTCGGCGCCCGCGTCACGGTGGCCGCCTGCGACGTCGCCGACCCCGACTCGCTGCGCGACCTCGTCGACCGGCTCGCCGGGCAGGACGTCCGCGTCGACGCGGTCTTCCACGCCGCCGGCGTCGCGCACGCCGGCCCGCTCGACGGCACCGACCTGGCCGCGCTCGCCGACGGCCTGCACGCCAAGGTGGCCGGCGCGGTCAACCTCGACCGGACGTTCGGCGACGACGTCGCCGCGTTCGTGCTCTTCTCCTCCGGCGCGGGCGTCTGGGGCGGCGGCCTCCAGGGCGGCTACGCCGCCGGCAACGCGTTCCTCGACGCGCTCGCCGAGGACCGCCGCCGCCGTGGCCGGCCCGCCACGGCCGTGGCCTGGGGCGCCTGGGACGGCGGCGGCATGATGGACACCGAGGGCGCCGCCGACCAGATGTTCCGCTCCGGCGTCCGGCCGATGCGCCCCGACCTGGCCGTCGCCGTGCTCGCCCGGGCGCTCGCCACCGACGAGGTCACGCTCGCCGTCGCGGACATCGCCTGGGACCGGTTCCACCAGACGTACGCGCTGGCCCGCCCGCGCCCGCTGATCGAGGACCTGCCCGAGGTGGCCCGCCTGCTCGCCGCCACCCGCGCCGACGACGAGCCGGCCGAGGCGTCCCCGCTGCGCGGCCGGCTCGCCGGGCTGGCCGAGCCGGACCGCCGTCGCGCCCTGCTCGAACTGGTGCGGAGCAACGCCGCCGCCGTGCTCGGGCACGCCTCGGCCGAGGCGGTCGGCGCGGACCGGCCGTTCCGCGACATCGGCTTCGACTCGCTCAGCGCTGTCGAGATGCGCAACCGGATCGCCGAGGCGGTCGGGCTGCGGCTGCCCGCCACGCTGGTCTTCGACCGGCCCACCCCGGCGCTGCTCGCCGGCTGGCTCGCCGACCGGATCCTCGGCGTCACCGACGCGGCGCCCGCGCCCACCCGGGCCGTCGCCGCACTCGACGAACCGATCGCCGTGGTGGCGATGAGCTGCCGCTACCCGGGCGGCGTGGACAGCCCCGAGGAGTTCTGGCGGCTGGTCGCCGAGGGCCGCGACGCGATCGGCCCGTTCCCCGCCGACCGAGGCTGGGACCTCGACGCCATCTACGACCCCGACCCGGACACGCCCGGCACCTCGTACGCCCGGGAGGGCGGCTTCGTCACCGACGTCGGCGGCTTCGACGCCGGCCTGTTCGGCATCTCGCCCCGCGAGGCGCTGGTGATGGACCCGCAACAGCGGCTGTTGCTGGAAACCGGCTGGGAGCTGTTCGAACGCGCCGGCCTGGCCCCGGCCGACATGCGGGAGAGCAGCACCGGCGTGTTCGTCGGCACCAACGGGCAGGACTACGCCACGCTGCTGATGGCCGCCCGCGCCGACACCGAGGGCTACCAGGCCACCGGCAACGCCGCCGCCGTGGTCTCCGGCCGGCTGTCCTACACGTTCGGGTTGCAGGGCCCCGCCGTCACCGTGGACACCGCCTGCTCGTCGTCGCTTGTCGCGCTGCACCTCGCGGTGCAGGCGCTGCGCGCCGGCGAGTGCGACCTCGCGATGGCCGGCGGCGTCACCGTGATGGCCACCCCCGGGCCGTTCCTGGAGTTCGCCCGGCAGCGCGGCCTCGCCGCCGACGGCCGGTGCAAGTCGTTCGCCGGCTCGGCCGACGGCACCGGCTGGGGCGAGGGGGCCGGCCTGGTGCTGCTGCAACGACTCTCCGACGCCCGCCGCGACGGCCGCCGGGTGCTGGCCGTGGTGCGCGGCTCCGCCGTCAACCAGGACGGCGCGAGCAACGGCCTGACCGCCCCGAACGGCCCCGCCCAGCAGCGCGTCATCCGGCAGGCCCTGGCGAACGCCGGGCTCACCCCGGCCGACGTGGACGCGGTCGACGGGCACGGCACCGGCACCCGCCTCGGCGACCCGATCGAGGCGCAGGCGCTGCTCGCCACGTACGGGCAGGACCGCCCCGCCGACCGTCCGCTGCTGCTCGGCTCCGTCAAGTCGAACATCGGTCACACCCAGGCCGCGGCCGGCGTCTCCGGCGTGATCAAGATGGTGCTGGCGCTCCAGCACGGCCAGCTCCCGCCCACGCTGCACGTGGACGAGCCCACCCCGCACGTCGACTGGTCCGACGGCGGCGTGGCGCTGCTCACCGAGGCCCGGCCCTGGCCGGAGACGGACCGGCCGCGCCGCGCGGCGGTGTCCGCGTTCGGCGTCAGCGGCACCAACGCCCACGTCGTCCTGGAAGCGGCCCCGCCCGCCGACGACGCCCCGACCGAGCCGGACCACGCCGCGCCGCGGCCGGCGCTGCCGCTGCTGCCCTGGCCGCTCTCCGCCGCCGACGACGAGAGCCTGCGCGCGCAGGCCGCCCGGCTGGCCGCGACGGACCTCGACGACGAGGCCGCCGCGGTGGCGCGGACACTGGCCACCGCCCGCTCCCACCTGCGGCACCGCGCGGTGCTGCTGGCCGCCGACCCGGACACCCGGCAGGCCGCGCTGCGCGCGCTGGCGGCGGGGGAGAGCCACCCCGCCGTGCGGCGGGACGTGGCCACCCCCGGCACGCTCGCCATGATCTTCTCCGGTCAGGGCGCCCAGCACGCCGGCATGGGCCGCGAGCTGTACCAGGCGCTGCCCGCGTTCGCCGAGACGCTCGACGAGGTCTGCCAGCACCTCGACGCGTACCTGCCCCGCCCGCTGAAGAGCGTGCTGTTCGCGCCCGACGGCAGCGCCGAGGCCGCGCTGCTCGACCAGACCGCGTTCACCCAGGCCGGGCTGTTCGCCGTCGAGGTGGCGCTGCACCGGCAGCTCGCCGACTGGGGCGTCCGCCCCGACCTGGTCGCCGGGCACTCCGTCGGGGAGATCACCGCCGCGCACGTCGCCGGCGTGCTGTCGCTGCCGGACGCCTGCACGCTCGTCGGCCAGCGCGGCCGGCTCATGCAGGCGCTGCCGGCCGGCGGCGGGATGCTCGCCGTCGCCGCCGGGGAGGCCGAGGTGACCGACGCGCTCGCCGGGCACGCCGACCGGGCCGCCGTCGCCGCCGTGAACGGACCGGCCGCCGTCGTGGTCGCCGGCGCCGACGAGGCGCTGTCCGCGCTCGCCGACCACTTCACCACCCTCGGCGTACGCACCAAGCCGCTCACCGTCAGCCACGCGTTCCACAGCCCGCTGATGGAGCCGATGCTGGCCGAGTTCGCCACTGTCGCCGCCGGCCTGGACTACGCCGCGCCGGTCGTGCCGCTGGTGTCCAACCTGACCGGTCGCGTCGTCGACACCGACCTGATCCGCACCCCCGACTACTGGGTGCGGCACGTCCGGGAGGCGGTGCGCTTCGGCGACACCGTCACCCACCTGCGCGACCTCGGCGTCGGCACGCTGCTGGAGGTGGGCCCGGACACGGTGCTCACCGCGCTCGCCGCCGACCTGCTGCCGGACGGCGGGCCGCTGGTCACCGGCGTGCAACGTCCCGGCCGGGACGAGGTCGCCACGCTGCTCGGCGCACTGGCCCGGCTGCACTGCCACGGCACGCCCGTGGACTGGGCGGCGCTGCTGCCCGACGCCGACCCGGTCGCGCTGCCCACCTACCCGTTCCGCCACCAGCGCTTCTGGCCGGTCGCCGACGGCGAGCTGGTCGGCGTCGCCGCCCCGGCCGCCGCCGACCCCGCCGACGACGCGTTCTGGCAGGTCGTCACCGCCGGCGACGGCGACGCCCTGGCGGCCCGCTTCGGCGTGGACCCGGACCGGCCGCTGCGCGACCAACTCCCCACGCTCGCCGACTGGCACCAGCGGCGTCGCGCCGACGCGGCCGCCGACGGCTGGCGCTACCGGATCACCTGGCCACGACGGCAGCTCACCGCCGGCCCCGCCACCGGGGACTGGCTGCTCGTGACGCCCGGCGACGCGGCGACCGAACCGGCGGAGCGGATCGCCGAGATGCTCGGCGCGCACGGCGGCACGGTGCGCACGCTCACCGTCGACCCGGCCACCGTCACCCGCGCCGACCTGGCCGGTGCCCTGCCGGACGGGCCCGGCCGGATCGTGTCGCTGCTGGCGCTGGACGAGCGCCCGCACCCGGCGTACCCGGGGGTGCCGGCCGGTCTCACCGGCAACCTCGCGCTGGTCCAGGCCGTCACCGACGTCGCGCCGACCGGGCCGCTGTGGCTGCTCACCCGGCAGGCGGTCAGCACCGGCACCGGTGACCCGCTCGCCCGGCCGGAGCAGGCCACCACCTGGGGCCTCGGGCTGGTCACCGCGCTGGAACACCCGGCGCACGCCGGTGGCCTGCTCGACCTGCCGGCCGACCTCGACGCCGCCACCGGGGAGCACCTGCTGCGGGCGCTGACCAACACCGACGGCGAGGACCAGCTCGCGGTCCGCCCGGCCGGCGTGCACCTGCGCCGACTCGTCCGGGCGCCCCGCCCGGCCCGGCCGGACGCCCCGACCTGGACGTCACCGGACACCGTGCTCATCACCGGCGGCACCGGCGCCATCGGCCGGTACGCCGCCGGCTGGCTCGCCCGGCACGGCGCCCGCACGCTGATCCTGGTCAGCCGGCGCGGCCCGGACGCGCCCGGCGTCGCCGAGACGGTGGCCGAGCTGGCCGCCCTCGGCGCGCAGGCCCGGGTGCTCGCCTGCGACCTGGCCGACCGCGCCGCCGTCGCCGCGCTCGTCGACGGGCTGCGCGCCGACGGCGAGACGGTCCGCGCGGTGGTGCACGCCGCCGGCGTCGGCCGCCTCAACCCGGTGCGCGCGGTCACCACCGACGAACTGGCCGACGTGGTCTCCGGCAAGACCGCCGGCGCCCGCCACCTCGACGAACTGCTCGACCCGGCGGCGCTGGAACTGGTCGTCTACTTCTCCTCCATCGCCGCCGCGTGGGGCGTCGGCGACCACGGCGCGTACGCCGCCGCCAACGCGTTCCTGGACGCCTGGGCGCAGTCCCGCCCGGCCGGGCCGGCGCGGGTGGTGTCGGTCAACTGGGGACCGTGGGCCGGCGGCGGCATGGTCGACGCCGACCACGCCACCGCGATGAGCCGGCGCGGCGTCACGCTGCTCGACCGGGAACCGGCGATGGCCGCGCTGCGCGCCGCGATCTCCGGCGACGACCCGGTGCTCACCGTCGCCGACGTGGACTGGGCGCGCTTCGCTCCGGTCTTCGCCGCCGCCCGGCCCCGGCCGCTGATCGGCGACCTGCCCGAGGTGGCGGCCCCGCCCGCCGGCGCCGACCCGGCCGACACCGGCGGCGCGGAGACGCTCGCGGAACTGCGCAAGCGCCTCGCCGACCTGACCGCCGCCGAACAGAACCGGCTGCTGGTCGACCTGATCCGCACCGCCGCCGCCGAGGTGATCGGCCACGACAGCCCGTACGCCCTGGAGGCCGACCGGCCGTTCCGGGACCTCGGGTTCGACTCGCTGACCGCGGTGGAGCTGCGCGGCCGGCTGGCCCGGCTCACCGGCCTCGCGCCGGCCAGCTCGGTGGTGTTCGACTACCCCACCCCGCAGGCCCTCGCCGAGCACCTGCGCGCCCAGCTCGTCGACGAGTCCTCGGAGCGGGAACTGCCCACCGTGGAGGAACTGGACCGGCTGGAGGAGGCGCTCACCCTGCGGGAGCGCGACGACCTCGGCCGGGTGCGGATCACCATGCGGCTGCACCGGCTGCTGGAGCGGCTCGGCGCCGACGAGCCGGCGGAACCGGGCGAGGACGTGGCCGACCGGCTGCGGACGGCCAGCAACCAGGAGCTCTTCGACCTTCTCGACCGCGATCTCGGGTTGTCCTGAGGCACGCGTGGCACACCAGGGAGCGGAATCGACCATGGCGGACACGGCAGTGGGCACCACCGGACCGGCCGGGGACGAGGCACGGCTCCGGGAGTATCTGACCCGGGTCGTCACCGAGCTGCACCAGACCCGCCAGCGGCTGCGCGAGGTCACCGCCGAGGAGTCCGAGCCGGTGGCGGTGGTGGCGATGAGCTGCCGCTACCCCGGCGGGATCAGCTCGCCGGAGGAGCTGTGGCGGTTCGTCGCGGACGGCGGCGACGCCATCGGCGACTTCCCCGCCGACCGGGGCTGGAACCTCGACCTGCTGCACCACCCCGACCCGGAGAACGCCGGCACCTCCTACACCGCGGCCGGCGGGTTCCTGGCCGACGCCGGGCAGTTCGACGCCGCGCTGTTCGGCGTCTCGCCCCGCGAGGCGGTCGCCATGGACCCGCAGCAGCGGCTGCTGCTGGAGGTCACCTGGGAGCTGTTCGAACGCGCCGGCCTGGCCCCGCTGTCGCTGCGCGGCAGCCGCACCGGCGTCTTCGTCGGCACGTCCGGCCAGGACTACGCCGCCGTGCTGCACCGCGCGCCGAACGCCGAGGGGTACGTGCTCACCGGCACCGCCGCCAGCGTGGTCTCCGGCCGGCTCGCCTACACGTTCGGGCTGGAGGGCCCGGCGATCACCGTGGACACCGCCTGCTCGTCCTCGTCGGTGGCGGTCCACCTCGCCTGTCAGGCGTTGCGGGAACGCGAGTGCGGGCTCGCGGTGGCCGGCGGCGCCACCGTGATGGCCACGCCCGGCCCGTTCGTGGAGTTCTCCCGGCAGCGCGGGCTGGCCGCCGACGGGCGGTGCAAGTCGTTCGCCGCCGCCGCCGACGGCACCGGCTGGGCCGAGGGCGTCGGCGTGCTGCTGCTGGAACGGCTCAGCGACGCCCGCCGCAACGGCCACCCGGTGCTGGCCGTCATCCGCAGCTCGGCGGTCAACCAGGACGGCGCGAGCAACGGCCTCACCGCCCCCAACGGCCCGTCCCAGCAGCGCGTCATCCGGGCCGCGCTGGCCGGCGCGAAGCTCACCCCCGACCTGGTCGACGTGGTGGAGGCACACGGCACCGGCACCACGCTGGGTGACCCGATCGAGGCGCAGGCGCTGCTGGCCACGTACGGGCAGGACCGGCCCGCCGACCGGCCGCTGCTGCTCGGCTCGATCAAGTCGAACCTCGGGCACGCGCAGGCCGCCGCCGGCATCGCCGGGATCATCAAGATGATCCACGCCATGCGGCACGGGATCGTCCCGGCCACGCTGCACGTCGACGAACCCACCCCGCACGTCGACTGGACCGCCGGCGCGGTCCGGCTGGTCACCGAGCCGACGCCGTGGCCGGCCGTGGACCGGCCCCGCCGGGCCGCCGTCTCCTCGTTCGGCATGAGCGGCACCAACACCCACATCGTGCTGGAACAACCCGCCGAGGAACCGGCGGCCCCGGCCACGCCGGCCGACCGGACCGGACCGGTGCTGCTCACCGGCCGCACCCGTACCGCGCTGCGCCAGCAGGCCGAACGCTGGTCCCGACGGCTCGCCACCGAGCCGGGCCTCGCGCCCGCCGACGTGGCCTGGACGTCGGTGGTGTCCCGGTCGCCGCTGGAGCACCGCGCCGTGGTGCTCGCCGCCGACCGGGACGAGCTGACCGCCGCGCTGGACGCGCTTGCCGACGACCGGTCCGCCCCGGCGCTGGTCACCGGCGCCGCCGGCCAGCCCGGCGAGGTCGCGTTCGTCTTCCCCGGCCAGGGCTCGCAGTGGGTCGGCATGGCCGCCGCGCTGCTCGACACCGCCCCGGTCTTCGCGGCGAAGCTCACCGCCTGCGCCGAGGCGCTGCGCCCGTACGTCGACTGGTCGCTGCTCGACGTGCTGCGCGGCGCGCCGGACGCGCCGTCGCTGGACCGGGTGGACGTGGTGCAGCCGGCGCTGTTCGCGGTCGGCGTGTCCCTGGCCGCGCTGTGGCAGTCCTACGGCGTGCAGCCGTCCGCGGTGATCGGCCACTCGCAGGGCGAGATCGCCGCCGCCCACGTCGCCGGCGGCCTCACCCTGGACGACGCCGCCGCCGTGGTGGCGCTGCGCAGCCGGGTCATCGCGGAGCTGGCCGGCGACGGCGGCATGGTGTCCGTGGCGACCACCGCCGACGAGGCGACCGAGACGATCACCCGCTGGGCCGGGCGGATCTCCCTGGCGGCGGTCAACGGCCCGACCGCGGTGGTGGTCTCCGGCGACGTCGCCGCGCTGGACGAGCTGGTCGCCCACTACGAGGCCCGGGACGTCCGGGTACGCCGGGTGCCGGTGGACTACGCCTCGCACTCCGCGCACGTCGAGCCGCTGCGTGACCAGCTCCTGGCCCGGCTCGCCGACGTCACGCCCCGCAGCGGCACGGTCCGGTTCCGCTCCACCGTGACCGGCGACTGGCTGGACACCGCCGGCCTCGACGCCGACTACTGGTACCGCAACCTGCGCCAGACGGTCCACTTCGACGACGCGGTCCGCCGCCTCGTCGACGCCGGCTACCGCACGTTCGTCGAGGTCAGCGCGCACCCGGTGCTCACCATGGCGGTGCAGGACAGCGCCGAGGCCGCCGGTGGCCCGGACGCCGCCACGGTCACCGGCACGCTGCGCCGGGACGAGGGTGGCCTGGACCGGTTCCACCGGTCCGTCGCGGCGCTGCACGTCGCCGGCACGGCGGTGGACTGGCAGCCCGCGTTCGCCGGCCGGCCCGGTCGCCTGGTCGACCTGCCCACCTACCCGTTCCAGCGGCAGCACTACTGGGTGCCCGCCGACGAGCCGGCCGTCCCGGCCGCCGGCGCCGCCCTGCTCGACCACCGGTTCTGGGACGCCGTCGACCGCGCCGACCTGGACGCGCTGCGCGACACCCTGGCCGTCGACGACGCCGAGGCGGCCGAGTCGCTGCGGACGCTGCTGCCGGTGCTCGCCGGCTGGCGACGTCGGCAGCAGCAGCACGACCAGCTCGACGGCTGGCGCTACCGGATCGAGTGGCAGGCCGCGCCCGAACCGGCCACCGCCGCGCTCGGTGGCACCTGGTTGCTGGCGGTGCCGACCGGCCTCGACGACGACCCGGCGGTGGCCACCGTCCGCGCCGCGCTCACCGCCGCCGGCGCCGACGTGCGCCCGCTGACCGTGGCACGCGACGCCGACCGGCCCGCGCTCGCCGCCGCGCTCACCGACGCCACGTGGGTCGACGCCACGGATGCCGACGCCACGGATGCCGACGCCACGGATGCCGACCTCACCGACGCCGGCACCGGCCGCGACGGCCGCGTCGACGTCGGCGGGGTGGTCTCGCTGCTGTCCTGGGCGCCCGCCACCGATCCGGACCCGCTCCTGCCCGGCCTGGCCGCCACGCTCGCGCTCACCCAGGCGCTCGGCGACACCGGCCTGGCCGCGCCGCTGTGGCTGGTGACCCGCAACGCGGTGGCCGCCACCGCGTACGACCGGGGCACCGACCCGGCCCAGGGCGCGGTCTGGGGGCTGGGCCGGGTGGCCGGCGTGGAGGCCCCGCACCGCTGGGGCGGCCTCGTCGACCTGCCCGCCGAGCCCGACGCGCGCGCCGCCGGCCGGCTCGCCGCGCTGCTCGCCGCGCCGGCCGGCGAGGACCAACTCGCGGTGCGCGGCCCCGGCGTCCTGCGCCGCCGCCTGGTCCGCGCGCCGATCGGCGACCGCCCCTCGGTACGCCACTTCACGCCCACCGGCACCGTGCTGGTCACCGGCGGCACCGGCGGGCTCGGCGCGCGCGCCGCGC
This sequence comes from Micromonospora sp. NPDC049201, assembly GCF_055586805.1. Classification (NCBI taxonomy): domain Bacteria; kingdom Bacillati; phylum Actinomycetota; class Actinomycetes; order Micromonosporales; family Micromonosporaceae; genus Micromonospora; species Micromonospora sp. NPDC049201. Next base: position 153,870 of record NZ_JBVJHM010000005.1, read on the forward strand.
GCTGGCTCGCCGACGCCGGCGCCGCACACGTGGTGCTGGTCAGCCGGCGCGGCCCGGACGCGCCCGGTGCGGCCGAGCTGGCCGCCGAGCTGCGCGAGCGGGGTGCCCGCGTCACGGTCGCCGCCTGCGACCTCGCCAACCGGGCCGCCGTCGCCGCGCTGCTCGACCGGCTCCGCGCCGAGGGTCCGCCGATTCGCGCCGTCCTGCACACCGCCGGCCTGCCGCAGACCACCCCGCTGGACGCCGTCACCGCCGCCGAGCTGGCCGAGGTGACCGCCGGCAAGGTGGCCGGCGCGGCCCACCTGCACGACCTGCTCGCCGACGACGAGCTGGACGCGTTCGTCGTCTACTCGTCCATCGCCGCCACCTGGGGCAGCGCCGGGCAGGCCGGGTACGCGGCCGGCAACGCCTACCTGGACACGCTGGCGCAGCGGCGACGCGCCGACGGGCTGGCCGGCACCGCCATCGCCTGGGGTTCGTGGGGTGAGGGCGGCATGCACGTGGCCGACTCCGACCGGGCGCTGCGCCGCCGGGGCGTACCGCCGATGGACGCCGACGTCGCGATGAGCGCGCTGCGGCAGGCCCTCGACCACGACGACGTGACGCTCACGGTCGCCGACGTGGACTGGTCCCGGTTCGCGCCCGCGTACGCGTCCGCCCGGCGTCGGCCGCTGCTGGAGGGCGTACCGGAGGCGAAGGCCGCGCTCGACGGCGGCGCGCCGGCCGACGGCGACGCCGACGACGGACCGGCGGCGACGCTGCGGGCCCGGCTCGCCGGCCTGGACCCGGCCCGCCGCGAGGAGACGCTCGCCGACCTGGTCCGGGAACTCGCCGCCGACGTGCTCGGCCACGCCGACTCCGCCGCGATCCCGGCCACCACCGCGTTCCGGGACCTCGGCTTCGACTCGCTGACCGCGGTGGAGCTGCGCAACCGGCTGGTCACCGCCACCGGCCAGCCGCTGCCCACCACGCTGGTCTTCGACCACCCCACGCCGGTGGCGCTGGCCCGGCTGCTGCGGGACACGCTGCTCGGCGCCGACCCGGCGCCCGCCGGGACCCCGGTCACCACCGTCGGGTCCGGCGAGGAGCCGGTGGCCGTGGTGGCGATGGCCTGCCGCTTCCCCGGCGGCGTCAGCGACCCGGACGCGTTGTGGCGGATCGTCGCCGACGGCGTGGACACGGTCGGCGACTTCCCCACCGACCGGGGCTGGGACCCGGACACGCTGGTCGACCCGGCGGCGGCGTCGGCCGGCACCACCTACACCGACCAGGGCGCGTTCGTGCCCGACGCCGGCCACTTCGACCCGGTGTTCTTCGGCATCTCGCCGCGCGAGGCCGCCGCCATGGACCCGCAGCAGCGGCTGCTGCTGGAGGCGTCCTGGGAGGCGATCGAGCGGGCCGGCGTGGTGCCGGAATCGCTGCGCGGCTCCCGGACCGGCGTGTTCGCCGGCACCAACGGGCAGGACTACCGCGCGTTGGTGCTGGTCGCCCCGGACGAGAGCTTCGGCGGCACCGACAACGCGGCAAGCGTGGTGTCCGGCCGGGTGTCGTACGCGCTGGGCCTGGAAGGACCGGCCGTGTCGGTGGACACCGGCTGCTCGTCGTCGCTCGTCGCGTTCCACCTGGCCGTGCAGGCGCTGCGCCGCGGCGAGTGCGACCTCGCGCTCACCGGCGGCGTGACCGTGATGGCGACACCCGGGCTGTTCGTCGAGTTCTCCCGCCAGCGTGGACTGGCGGCCGACGGCCGGGTCAAGGCGTTCGCCGCCGGCGCTGACGGCACCGGCTGGGGCGAGGGCGTCGGCGTGCTGCTGCTGGAACGGCTCTCCGAGGCCCGCCGCAACGGTCACCCGGTGCTCGCCGTGGTGCGCGGCAGCGCGATCAACCAGGACGGCGCGTCGAACGGGCTGACCGCGCCGAACGGCCCGTCGCAGCAGCGGGTGATCCGGGCCGCGTTGGCGGACGCGGGACTGTCCACGTCGGACGTGGACGTGGTGGAGGCGCACGGCACCGGCACCACGTTGGGTGACCCGATCGAGGCGCAGGCGCTGCTGGCCACGTACGGCCAGGACCGCGAGCAGCCGCTGCTGCTCGGCTCGATCAAGTCGAACATCGGGCACACCCAGGCCGCCGCCGGCGTCGCCGGGATCATCAAGATGGTCCTCGCGATGCGGCACGGTGTGGTGCCGCCGACGCTGCACGTGGACGAGCCGTCGCCGCACATCGACTGGTCGGCCGGTGCGGTGGAGCTGGTGACCGAGGCGCGGGAGTGGCCGGCGGTGGACCGGCCGCGTCGGGCGGCGGTGTCGTCGTTCGGCATCTCCGGCACCAACGCCCACGTCGTCATCGAACAGGCCGACGAGCCCGACGCGCGTCCGGCGCCCGCCGCCCCGGGCCTGGTGGACGCCGACGTCCGGCTGTGGCCGGTGTCGGCCCGTACCCGGGCCGGCGTCGCCGCGCAGGCCGCCCGGCTCGCCGCCCACCTGCGCGCCGGCGGGCAGCCCGACCCGGCGGCGGTGGCCTGGTCCCTCGCCACCACCCGCTCGACGTTCGAGCACCGCGCCGCAGTGGTCGGCACCACAGGCGACGAGCTGCTGACGGCGCTGGACGCGCTCGCGTCGGGGGCCCCGACGGGAAACGTGGTGTCGGGTTCGGCCGTCGAGCACGGCCCGGGTCCGGTGTTCGTGTTTCCGGGTCAGGGTGGTCAGTCGGTGCGGATGGCGGCCGGTCTGGTGGGTCGGTGTGCGCCGTTCGACGTGCGTCTTGCCGAGTGTCAGCGGGCGTTCGCGCCGTTCCTGGACGTGGATCTCGTGTCGGTGTTGACCGGTGACGACGATGCCTGGCTCGACCGGGTCGAGATCTTACAGCCGGTGTTGTTCGCGGTCGGTGTGTGTCTGGCCGAGGTGTGGCGGGCTGCCGGGGTTGAGCCGTCGTTGGTGATCGGTCATTCGCAGGGTGAGATGGCCGCGGCGTGTGTGGCCGGGGTGCTGTCACTCGACGACGCGGCGAAGGCCGTCATTTTGCGGGCGCGGTCGCTGGCCACTCTGGCGGGTTCCGGCGGGATGTTGGCGGTGGATCTGCCGGCCGATGAGGTGCAGGCGCGGATCGAGGGTGTGCCCGGCACGGTGGTGGCGGTGCTCAATGGTCCGGGGCATGTGGTGGTGTCTGGTCCGCCGGACATGCTGGCGGAGTTGCGCGAGCGGTGGGCGGGCGAGGGGGTGCGGGCGAAGCCGGTGCCGTTCAACTACGCCTCCCACAACCCGGGCGTGGAGCGGATCCGTGACCGGATGCTCACCGATCTGGCGGGGCTGGTCCCGCAGCCGGGTCACACCCGGATGGTGTCCACGGTGACCGGTGACTGGGCCGACCCCGAGAGCATGGACGGCGGGTACTGGTACATGAACCTGCGGCAGCCGGTGCGGTTCGAGGAGGCGGTGCGGACCGCGCTCGGGGCTGGGCATCGCACGTTCGTGGAGGTGTCGGCGCATCCGGTGCTCACGATGCCGGTGACGGCGATCCTCGACGACGCCGACACGGCGGGGCACACGTTGTCCACGCTGCGCCGGGGTGACGACGATCCGACCCGGCTGCTGACCAGCCTCGCGGTCGCGCACACCCTCGGCCTGCCCGTCGACCTGACCGCCGTGCTCACCCCCGCGGCCACCGTCGACCTGCCCACGTACGCGTTCGACCGGAAGCGGTACTGGCTCACCACCACCGCCCGACCCACCCACGACGTCGCCTCCGCCGGCCTCCAGGACGCCGGGCACCCGCTGCTCAGCGCCGCGCTGCCGGTCGCCGACGACCGGACCGTGGTGCTCACCGGACGGCTGTCCACGCGTACCCACCCGTGGCTCGCCGACCACGTCGTCGGCCGGACCGTCGTCGTCCCCGGCACCGCGCTCGCCGACATGGTGATCCGGGCCGGCGACGAGGTCGACGCCGGTCACGTCGGCGACCTCACGCTGATCAGCCCGCTCGTGCTGCCCGCCACCGGCGCCGTCCAGGTGCAGGTACGCGTCGGCGCGCCCGGCGACGCCGGCGAACGGGCCGTCACGCTGCACTCCCGTCCCGCCGACGACGGCGACGCCGACTGGACCCGGCACGCCGAGGGCCTGCTGCTGCCGCAGCTTTCCGAACCCGAACCCGGGCCGGGGGAGTGGCCGCCGGCCGGCGCCGTCGAGGTCGACGCGGACCTGGACGCCTGGTACGCCCGCACCGCCGGGGCCGGCCTCACCTACGGTCCCGCGTTCCGCTGCCTGCACCGCGTCTGGCGGCACGGCGACGAGGTGTACGCCGAGGTGGCGCTGCCCGAGGCGCAGGCCGCCGACGCGTCCCGGTTCGGCCTGCACCCGGCGCTGTTCGACGCGGCCCTGCACGCCACCGGCCCCACCGCGCTGCTCGGCACGCCCGCCGAGACCGGCAGCGGCTGGCTGCCGTTCACGCTCCGCGCGGTCACGCTGCACGCCCATGGCGCCACCCGGCTGCGGGTGACGATCCGCTCGCTCGGCCCGGACACGGTCGCCGTCACGCTCGCCGACCCGGCCGGCCGACCGGTCGCCACCGTCGAGTCGCTGACGTTCCGCCCGGTCGCCGCCGGCCAGGACGACGCCGCCGCCGCGCTGCGCCGCACCGCCGTGTTCCACCTGGACTGGACGCCGTTGCCGGCCACCGACACCCCGGCCCCGACCCGCTGGACGCTGCTCACCGGCGACCGCACCGACCCGGCCGGCGCCGGCCTCGCCGACCCGGTCGGCGGCGATCAGGTCGGCACGCCCGGCGGCGATCCCGCCGGGCTGGCCGGAGCGCTGACCGGAGCCGGTCACCGGGTGACCGTCCACCCCGACCTGGACGCGCTGCTCGCCGCCGTGGACGGCGACGACGACGTACCGGAGATCGTGGTCGACCTGCGCGGCGGCCCCGGCCCGGACCCGGAGCGGGTGGACGCGGACGCCCACTCCGCCGCCCGCGACACGCTCGCGCTGGTGCACCGGTGGCTGACCGAACCCCGCCTGGAGGCCGCCCGCCTGGTGCTCGCCACCCGGGGCGCGGTCGCCGCCGCGCCCGGCGAGGCCCCCCGCGACCCGGCCCGCGCCGCGGTGTGGGGGCTGGTCCGCTCCGCCCAGTCCGAACACCCCGGCCGGTTCACGCTGCTCGACCTGGACGACGCCGCCGCCACGCTCGACGCGGTGCCCGCCGCGCTCGCGTCCGGCGAACCGCAGCTCGCGCTCCGCGACGGCGCTGCCCTCACCCCCCGACTGGCCCGGGCCCGGGACACCGGCGTGCTGACGCCACCCGGCGACCGGCAGCCGTGGCGGCTCGACGTCACCGAGAAGGGCACGCTGGAGAACCTGGCGTTGCTGCCGGTGCCGGTCGAGGCCGGCGCGGTGCCGGCCGGGCACGTCGCGGTCGAGATGCGCGCGTCCGGCCTCAACTTCCGGGACGTGGTGCTGGCGCTCGGCATGGTCCCCGGCCAGGAGGTGCTCGGCAGCGAGGGCGCCGGCGTGGTCCGCGAGGTCGGCCCCGGCGTCACCGACCTGAAACCCGGCGACCGGGTGATGGGCATCTTCGCCGGCTCGTTCGCCACCGTCGCGGTCACCGACCACCGCATGGTCACCCGCATCCCGGACGGCTGGTCGTACGCGGAGGCGGCCGGCGTGCCGGTGGTCTTCCTGACCGCGTGGTACGGGCTGGTCGAGCTGGGCCGGCTCACCGCCGGCGAGTCGGTGCTGGTGCACGCCGCCACCGGCGGCGTCGGCATGGCCGCCGTGCAGATCGCCCGGCACCTCGGCGCCGAGGTCTACGGCACGGCCAGCCCCGGCAAGTGGCCGGTGCTGCGCGCCACCGGCCTCGACGACGCGCACATCGCCTCCTCCCGCTCCCTGGACTTCGTCGACCAGTTCCGGGCCCGCCGCGCCGGGCGGGGCGTCGATGTGGTGCTCAACTCGCTCGCCGGCGCGTACGTGGACGCGTCGCTGCGGATGCTCGACAGCGGCGGCCGGTTCGTCGAGATGGGCAAGACCGACCCGCGTGATCCGGCCCGGGTCGCCGCCGACCACCCCGGCGTCAGCTACCAGGGCTTCGACCTGATGGCGGCCGGCCCGGCCGTCGTCGGGCGGATGCTGGCGGAGCTGATGGCGTTGTTCGCCGCCGGCACGCTGCGCCCGCTGCCGCGCCGCACCTGGGACGTTCGGCGCGCGCCCGAGGCGTTCCGCTTCCTCAGCCAGGCCCGGCACGTCGGCAAGCTCACGCTGACCATCCCGCCGACGCCCCGGCTCGACGGCACCGTCCTGGTCTCCGGCGCCACCGGCACGCTCGGCGCGCTGCTCTGCCGACACCTGGTCGCCGCGCACGGCGCCCGGCACCTGCTGCTGGTCAGCCGGCGCGGCCCGGACGCCGAGGGCGCCGACGAGCTGCTCGCCGACCTCAAGGCGGGCGGTGCGGAGGTGCAGCTCGTCGCCGCCGACCTGGCCGACCCGGAGGCGGTCGCCGACGTGCTGTCCCTGGTGGACAAGCGGCACCCGCTGCGCGCCGTGGTGCACACCGCCGGCGTCGTCGACGACGCCACCGTCGAGAAGCTCACCCCGGAGCGGCTCGCCGCGGTGCTGCGCCCCAAGGTCGACGCGGCCTGGAACCTGCACCGCGCCACCCGCGACCAGGAGCTGACCGCGTTCGTGCTCTACTCCGCCGCCGCCGGCCTGATGGGCGGTCCGGGCCAGGGCAACTACGCGGCCGGCAACGCGTTCCTCGACGCCCTCGCCGAGCACCGGCGCGCGTCCGGCCTGCCGGCGGTCTCCCTGGTCTGGGGCCTGTGGGCCACCGCCAGCGGGATCACCGGCCACCTGGGCGCGGTCGACCGGCGGCGGCTGGAACGCAGCGGCCTGGTGGCGCTCACCGACCACGAGGCGCTGGCGTTGTTCGACGCCACCTGGCGTTCCGAACGACCCACGCTGATGCCCGCGAAGATCAGCACGCAGGGCACCGGCGGCCCGGTCCATCCGCTGCTCACCGCGCTGGTCCGCGCCGGCACGCGCCGCGGCACGGTCACCGAGGCAGCCGGCGGCCCGGCGTACGCGGAGACGCTGCGCGGCCTGTCCGGCGAGAAACGCGAGCGGGCGCTGCGTGATCTGGTGCTGGCGCACGTCGCCGTGGTGCTCGGCGTCGGCGACCCGGCCGGGGTGGAACCGGACCGCGCGTTCCGGGAACTCGGCTTCGACTCGCTCACCGCGGTCGAGCTGCGCAACCGGCTCGGCGCGGCCACCGGGCTGCGACTGCCGGCCACGCTGGTCTTCGACAACCCGACGCCGGCCGCGCTCGCCGCCCACCTGGCCACCCGCATCGCCGTGCCCGACGGCACGACCGACGCCGCCAGCGGCGTCGGCCGGGACCTCGACCGGCTGGAGGCGGCGCTGGCCGGGCTCGACCCGGACGACGAGGCGTTCCGCGGCATCACCGAGCGGCTGCACAGCCTGCTGGACCGGCTGACCGCGCGGGAGACGACCGCCGACGACGGCGACCTGGAGTCGGCCACCACCGAGAACATCTTCGACCTGATCGACCGCGAGCTGGAGACGTCTTGACCGCCGGCCGCGACGACATCGGTACGCCGAGTGAGGGTAGGACCACGGTGAACAGCGAGGACGAGAAGTACGTCGAGTACCTGAAGCGTACGACCTCGGAGCTGCGGCGCACCCGGCGGCGGCTGCGGGCGTTGGAGGCCCGCGACACCGAGCCGGTCGCGGTGGTGGCGATGACCTGCCGCTACCCGGGCGGCGTCGGCTCGCCCGAGCAGCTCTGGGAGCTGGTCCGCGACGGCCGCGACGGGATCGGCCCGTTCCCCGCCGACCGGGGCTGGGACCTCGACCGGCTGTTCCACCCCGACCCGGACCACCCGGGCACCAGTTACGTGCGGGAGGGCGGCTTCGTCTACGACGCCGGGGACTTCGACGCCGACCTGTTCGGCATCAGCCCCCGCGAGGCGGTCGCCATGGACCCGCAGCAGCGGCTGCTGCTGGAGGCGAGCTGGGAGGCGTTCGAACGGGCCGGGCTGCCGCTGCCGGCCGTACGGGGCAGCCGAACCGGCGTGTTCGTCGGCGCCGCCGCGCACGGCTACGACGCGATCCTCGCCCAGGCCGGGCAGGACGCCGAGGGCCACTCGCTCACCGGCAACTCCACGAGCATCGTCTCCGGTCGGATCGCGTACACGCTCGGCCTGGAAGGGCCGGCGGTCACCATCGACACCGCCTGCTCCTCGTCGTCGGTGGCGATCCACCTGGCCGTGCAGGCGCTGCGCAACGGCGACTGCGAACTGGCGCTGGCCGGCGGCGTCACCGTGATGCCCACCCCGGCGGTGTTCGTCGGCTTCAGCCGCCAGCGTGGCCTGGCCGCCGACGGCCGGTGCAAGCCGTTCGCCGCGTCCGCCGACGGCACCGGCTGGTCCGAGGGCGTCGGCATGCTGCTGCTGGCCCGCCTCTCCGACGCGCAGAAGCACGGCTACCCGGTGCTCGCGGTGATCCGGGGCAGCGCGGTCAACCAGGACGGCGCGTCCAACGGGCTCAGCGCCCCGCACGGCCCGTCCCAGGTGCGGGTGATCCGGCAGGCGCTGGCCAACGCCCGGCTCACCCCCGAGCAGGTCGACGTGGTGGAGGCGCACGGCACCGGCACCACGCTCGGTGACCCGATCGAGGCGCAGGCGCTGCTCGCCACGTACGGGCAGGAGCGGGAGACGCCGCTGCTGCTCGGCTCCGTGAAGTCGAACCTGGGCCACACCCAGGCCGCCGCCGGGGTGGCCGGCGTGATCAAGATGGTGCTGGCCGTCCGGCACGGCGTCGTCCCGCCCACGCTGCACGTCGACGCGCCCTCGCCGCACATCGACTGGACCGCCGGCGCGGTCACGCTCGCCACCGAGGCGACGCCGTGGCCGGCCACCGACCGGCCGCGCCGCGCCGCGGTGTCCTCGTTCGGCGTGTCCGGCACCAACGCGCACACCATCATCGAGCAGGCGCCCGAGCCGGAACCGGCCGAGGACGAGCCGGCCCCGACCCCGACCGCCCGGCCCGCGGTGCCGGTGCTGCTCTCCGCCCGGTCCGCCGACGCGCTCGCCGCCCAGGCCGGCCGCTGGGCCGCCTGGCTCGCCGCCGCACCCGACGCCCGCCCGCTCGACGTCGCGTACGCCTCGGTGGTGTCCCGGTCCGTGCTCGACCACCGGGCGGTGGTCGCCGCCGCCGGCCCGGACGACCTGCTCGCCGCGTTGCGCGCGCTCGCCGCCGGTGAGCCGGCCGGCACCGTGCACACCGGAACCGGCACGCCCCGCGGCCAGCTCGCGGTGCTCTTCTCCGGGCAGGGCGCGCAACGCGCCGGCATGGGCCGCGAGCTGTACGCGCAGTTCCCGGTGTTCGCCGCCGCGCTCGACGAGGTGTGCTCCTACCTGGACCGGGCGCTGCCCCGGCCGCTGAAGGAGGTGCTGTTCGACGACGGCGACCTGCTGGACCAGACCCAGTTCACCCAGGCCGGCCTGTTCGCGGTCGAGGTGGCGCTGTTCCGCCTCGTCGAGTCGTTCGGTCTGACCCCCGACCTGGTCGGCGGCCACTCCATCGGCGAGGTCACCGCCGCGCACGTGGCCGGCGTGCTGACGCTGGAGCACGCCGCCGCGCTGGTCGCCGCCCGGGGCCGGCTCATGCAGGCGCTGCCGGCCGGCGGCGCGATGCTCGCCGTGGCCGCGCCCGAGGCCGACGTCCGCGCCACGCTTACCGACCCGGACGAGCCGGTCGACGTCGCCGCCGTCAACGGCCCGGCCGCCGTGGTGCTCTCCGGCACGGCGGACGCCATCGAACGGCTGGAGCGGCTCTGGCGGGACCGGGGTGTCCGCACCCGCCGGCTGACCGTCAGCCACGCGTTCCACAGCCCGCTGATGGAGCCGGTGCTGGCGCGCTTCCGGGCGGTGCTGGAGCGGCTGACGTTCGCCGCGCCGACGCTGCCGGTGGTGTCCAACGTGACAGGCGAGCTGGCCGACCCGGACGAGATCCGCACCGCCGACTACTGGGTGCGGCACGTCCGGGAGGCGGTCCGCCACGCCGACGGCGTGCACGCGCTGCGCGCCGCCGGCGCCGACACGTTCCTGGAACTCGGCCCCCGCGCCGTGCTCACCCCGCTGACCGCCGACATCCTGCCCGGCGAGCCGGTCCGTGCCGTCGCCGCGCAACGCGGCGACCGTCCCGAGGTCGAGGCGCTGCTGGCCGCGCTGGCCGAGCTGCACGTGCACGGCCACCCGGTCACCTGGACCGACTGGTTCGCCGGCACCGGCGCGAACCGGGTCGACCTGCCCACGTACGCGTTCCAGCGGGAGCGGTACTGGGCCGGTGACGGCGTGGCCCGCCCGGCGGTCAGCCTGGACGGCGCGGACGGCGCGGACGGCGGATTCTGGGCCGCCGTGGAACGCGGCGACCTGCCGGCCGTGGCGTCCGAACTGGCCGTCCAGGACGACCCGGACGCGGTGGCCGCGCTCGGCCCGGCCGTGCCGGTGCTGTCGTCGTGGCGGCGTGCCCGGCAACGCGACGCGGTGCTCGACGGCTGGTCGTACCGGGTCGAGTGGGAGGCGGTCCGTCCCGCGCCCGCCCCGACGCTGACCGGCCGCTGGCTGGTCGTCGCCGTCGACGACCCGGCGCCCTGGGCGGCGCCGCTCGCGGTGGCCGGCGCCGACGTCGACGTACTCACCGTCCCCGCCGACACCGACCGTGCTGACCTGGCCGACCTGCTGCGCGGCCACGACGAGGCGGGCTGGCGGGGCGTGCTCTGCGTGCTGCCCGGCCCGGACGCGCCGCGACCCGACGCGCCCGCCGTGCCGGCCGGGACCGCGCTGCTGCTCACGCTGGTGCAGGCGCTCGCCGACACCGGCCGGGCCGGCCGGCTCTGGTGCGTCACCCGGGGCGCGGTCTCGGTGGGCGGCGGCGAACCGCTCACCGACCCGTACGCGGCGGCGGCCTGGGGACTCGGCCGGACGGTCGCGCTGGAACAACCCGACCGCTGGGGCGGCCTCGTCGACCTGCCCGCCGACGCCACGCCCGAGCGGGTCGACGCCGACGCGCTGCGCGCGGTGCTCGCCGACGGCGGCCACGACGAGGTGGCCGTCCGGCCGCACGGCACGTTCGGCCGCCGGCTCGTCCCCGCCGCCGTCCCCGCCGGGCCCGGCTGGCGGCCGACCGGCACGGTGCTGGTCACCGGCGGCACCGGCGCGCTCGGCCGGCAGGTCACCCGCTGGCTGCTCGCCGCCGGCGCGACCGAGGTGGTGCTCGCGTCCCGGCGCGGCCCCGACGCGCCCGGCGCCGCCGACCTGGCCGCCGAGCTGCCCGGCGCCCGGGTGGTGCGCTGCGACGTCACCGACCCCGCCGCCGTCACCGCGCTGGTCGCCGACCTGCCCGCGCTGACCGCCGTGGTGCACACCGCCGGCGTCGTCGACGACGGCATCCTCGACGGCCTCGACCTGAGCCGCCTGGCGGCCGTGCTGGACGGCAAGGTCCGCGCCGCCCGGGTGCTGCACGACGCCACCGCCGACCGCCGGCTCGACGCGTTCGTGTTGTTCTCCTCGCTGGCCGGCGTGATCGGCAGCGCCGGGCAGGGCAACTACGCGGCGGCCAACGCCTTCCTGGACGCGTTCGCCGCCTGGCGCCGCGACCTCGGGCTGCCGGCCACCGCGATCGCCTGGGGCGCCTGGTCCGCCGACGGCATGGCCGCCGCCAGCGCCGAGCTGACCGCGCGGCTGACCCGGGGCGGCGTCAACCCGCTGCCGGCCGAGCCGGCCGCCGCCGCGCTGGGCCGGATCGTCGGCGCCGCCGCGCCGGCCGTCACCGTCGCCGACGTCGACTGGGGACGCCTCGCCGCCGTACGCGGCCGGCCCGCACCGCTGCTCGCCGGCCTGCCCGGCGTGCCCACCGGACCCGCCGTGGTCGCCCCGGCGGTGGTGGTCGGCCGGTCCCTGCCGCAGCTCACCGAGCTGGTCCGCACCCAGGCCGCGCTGGTGCTCGGCCACCCGGCCGGCCGGCCGCTGCCCGACCGCACGTTCCGCGACCTGGGCTTCGACTCGCTCACCGCGGTCGAGCTGCGCAACCGGCTCGCCGCCGAGACCGGCATGACGCTGCCCGCCACGCTCGTCTTCGACCACCCCACGGTCGCCGAACTCGCCGCGCACCTGCACGGCCAGGCCGACGACCACACCGGCGGCGCGGTCGTCGCCGCAGACGTCGACAGGCACCGCGAACCCGTCGCCATCGTGGCGATGAGCTGCCGCTTCCCCGGCGGCGTGGCCAGCCCCGAGCAGCTCTGGGACCTGCTCGCCGGCGGCACCGACGCGCTCTCGCCGATGCCCGAGGAACGCGGCTGGAACGTCGCCGAGCTGTACCACCCCGACCCCGAGCACCTCGGCACCAGCTACGTGCGGGAGGGCGGCTTCGTCGACTCCGCCGGCGAGTTCGACCCGGCGTTCTTCGGCATCAGCCCGCGTGAGGCGCTGGCCATGGACCCGCAGCAGCGGCTGCTGCTGGAGGCGAGCTGGGAGGCGTTCGAACGGGCCCGGCTCGACCCGGCCGCGCTACGCGGCAGCCGCACCGGCGTCTACGTCGGCACCAACGGGCAGGACTACGGCTCGCTGCTGCTGGCCTCCGGGGACGGCGACGAGAACTACCTCGCCACCGGCGTCTCCGCCAGCGTCATCTCCGGCCGGCTCGCGTACACCTTCGGGTTGCACGGCCCGGCTGTCACGGTCGACACCGCCTGCTCGGCGTCGCTTGTCGCGCTGCACCTCGCCGCGCAGGCGTTGCAGGCGGGGGAGTGCGACCTCGCGCTCGCCGGTGGCGCCACGGTGATGGCCACGCCCGGCATCTTCGTCGGTTTCTCCCGGCAGCGCGGCCTGGCCGCCGACGGCCGCTGCAAGCCGTTCGCGGGCGCCGCCGACGGCACCGGCTGGGGTGAGGGCGTCGGCCTGCTGGTGCTCCAGCGGCTCTCCGACGCCCGCCGCGACGGCAACCCGGTCCTCGCCGTGGTACGCGGCAGCGCGGTCAACTCCGACGGCGCGTCCAACGGGCTCACCGCCCCCAACGGGCCGGCCCAGCAGCGGGTCATCCGGCAGGCCCTCACGAACGCCGGGCTCGCCCCCGACCAGGTCGACGCCGTCGAGGCGCACGGCACCGGCACCACGCTGGGCGACCCGATCGAGGCGCAGGCGCTGATCGCCACCTACGGGCAGGCCCGCGACGCCGACCGGCCGCTCTGGCTCGGCTCGGTCAAGTCGAACCTGGGCCACACCCAGGCCGCCGCCGGTGTGGCCGGCGTGATCAAGATGGTGCTGGCGCTGCGGCACGGCGTGCTGCCGCCCACCCTGCACGTCGACGAGCCCACCCCGCACGTCGACTGGTCCGCCGGCACGGTCGCGCTGCTCACCGAGGCCCGCCCCTGGCCGGCCGGCGACCGGCCCCGCCGGGCCGGCGTCTCCTCGTTCGGCATCAGCGGCACCAACGTGCACACCATCCTGGAGCAGGCGCCGCCGGAGGAGACCGCGTCGGACGACGACGCCGGGCCGGCCGGGGAGCTGCCCTGGGCGCTGTCCGGGCGGAGTGCCGCCGCGCTCGCCGCCCGCGCCCGCGACCTGCGGGCGCACCTCGACGCCGTGCCGGACGCCGCGCTGCCCGACCTGGCCTGGTCGCTGGCCACCACCCGCAGCGCCCACGAGCACCGCGCGGTGGTGCTCGCCGCCGGCCGCGACGACCTGACCGCCGCGCTGGACGCGCTCGCCGAGGGCCGTCCCGCGCCGGACACCGTCACCCGCGCCGCCGGTACGCCGGGCGACGTGGTCTTCGTCTTCCCCGGCCAGGGTTCGCAGTGGACCGGCATGGCCGCCGAGCTGCTCGACACCGCCCCGGTCTTCGCCGAGACGTTCGCCGCCTGCGCGGCGGCGCTGCGCCCGCACGTCGACTGGTCACTGACCGACGTGGTACGCGGCGTGCCCGGCGCGCCGTCGCTGGACCGGGTGGACGTGGTGCAGCCGGCGCTGTTCGCGGTCGGCGTGTCCCTCGCCGCGCTGTGGCGCTCCTACGGCGTGCACCCCTCGGCCGTGGTCGGCCACTCCCAGGGCGAGATCGCCGCCGCGTACGTCGCCGGCGGGCTCAGCCTGGACGACGCCGCCGCCGTGGTGGCGCTGCGCAGCCGGATCATCGCCGGCATCGCCGGTGACGGCGGCATGGTCTCGGTCGCCACCACCGCCGACGAGGTCACCGCGACGATCACCCGCTGGGACGGCCGGGTCTCGCTCGCCGCGGTCAACGGCCCGACCGCGGTGGTGGTCTCCGGCGACTCGGCCGCACTGGACGAGCTGGTCGCCCACTACCAGGGGCGGGACGTGCGGGTGCGCCGGGTGCCGGTGGACTACGCGTCCCACTCGGCGCACGTCGAACCGCTGCGGGAGCAGTTGCGTGAGCTGCTCGCCGGTCTGCGCCCGCGTACCGGCGAGATCCGGTTCCGGTCCACCGTTACCGGTGAGTGGACCGACACCGCCGGCCTGGACGCCGACTACTGGTACCGCAACCTGCGGCAGACGGTCGGCTTCGACGCCGCCGTCCGCGACCTCGCCGCCACCGGCCACCAGACGTTCGTCGAGGTCAGCGCGCACCCGGTGCTGACCATGGCGATGCAGGAGAGCGTCGAGTCGGCCGCCGCCGACCCGGCCGCGGTCACCGTGACCGGCACGCTGCGCCGCGACGAGGGCGGCCTGGCCCGTTTCCACCGCGCGGTCGCCGAGGTGTACGCCGGTGGCGCCGCCGTCGACTGGCGGCCCGCGTTCGCCGGCCGGCCCGCCCGTCGGCTCGACCTGCCCACGTACCCGTTCCAGCGGCAGCTCTACTGGCCGCGCCCGGCCGCCGCCGCGACCACCGGGACCACGGCCGGCACGGTCGAGGTGGACGAGGTGGACGCCCGGTTCTGGGCGGCCGTCGAGGCCGAGGACCCGGCCGCGGTCGGCGCCGAGCTGGCCGACGTCGCCGAGGTGTCCGAGGACGCCCTCACCGCGCTGCTGCCCGCGCTCGCCGCCTGGCGTCGCCGCCACCGCGACCAGGCCACCATCGACTCGTGGCGCTACCGCGACGGGTGGCTTCCGGTCGCCCCGGACGGCTCGGCCGCGCCGACCCTCACCGGCGCCTGGTGGCTGGTCACCGCCGCCGACGACACCGCGACCGACTTCGTGGCGGAAGCGTTGCGTCGGCACGGCGCCACCGTCGTCGAGATCGCGCTGACCGACGCGCCCGACCGGGACGCGCTCACCGGCCGGCTGCGCGACACGCACCGGGACACGCCGCCCGCCGGCGTGGTCTCGCTCCTGCCGCTCGACGAGACGCCGCTGCCCGGCCACCCGCACGTGCCGGCCGGGTTCGCCGGCACCGTCACGCTCACCCAGGCGCTCGGCGACGCCGGCGTCCGCGCGCCGCTGTGGACGCTCACCCGGGGCGCGGTCGCCACCGGCCCCGGCGACCCGCTGACCCACCCGACGCAGCAGCTCGCCTGGGGCTTCGGCCGGATCGCCGCGCTGGAACACCCGGACCGCTGGGGCGGCCTGATCGACCTGCCGGACACCCCGGACGACCGCACCGCCGTCCGGCTCGCCCGCGTCCTCGCCGGCGTCGACGGGGAGGACCAGGTCGCGCTGCGCCCCACCGGCGCGTACGGGCGGCGGCTGCGGCGCGCCCCGCTCGGCGACACCCCCGCCCCGCGCGACTGGCGACCCACCGGCACCGCGCTGGTCACCGGCGGCACCGGCGCGCTCGGCGGGCACGTGGCCCGCTGGCTCGCCGCCAACGGCGTCGACCACCTGGTGCTGCTGAGCCGGCGCGGCCGGTCCGGCGACGGCGTCGCCGAGCTGGAGGCCGAGCTGACCGCGTCGGGCGCCCGGGTCACGGTGGCGGCCTGCGACGCCGCCGACCGGGACGCGCTCGCCGCCGTGCTGGCCGACGTGCCCGCCGAGTATCCCCTCCGCACCGTCGTGCACACCGCCGCCGTGCTCGACGACGCGGTGATCGGCGCGCTCACCCTCGACCAGCTCGCCCACGCGCTCGCCGCCAAGGTCACCGCCGCGGTCAACCTGCACGAGCTGACCCGCGACCTCGACCTCGACGCGTTCGTGCTGTTCTCCGCGATGGCCGGCACGGTCGGCAGCTCCGGCGTCGGCAACTACGCCCCCGGCAACGCCTACCTCAACGCGCTCGCCGAACACCGCCGCGACCTCGGCCTGCCGGCCACCTCCATCGCCTGGGGCGCCTGGGGCGGCGGCGGCATGGCCGACGGCGAGTTCGGCCGGATGCTGCACCGGCACGGCGCGCCCGAGATGTCGCCCCGGCTCGCGATCGCCGCGCTGCACCAGGCGCTCGCCCACGACGAGACGTTCCTGACCATCTCGAACATCGCCTGGGACCGGTTCCGGGTCGCGCTCACCGCCACCCGCCCGGCCCCGCTGATCGCCGAGATCCCCGAGGTGCGGCGGCTCGCCGCCGAACGGGAACCGGAGGAGACCACCGAGGTCGAGCCGGTCGGCGCGTTCGCCCGGATGGCGTCCGCGCAGCGCCGGCAGGCGCTGCTCGACCTGGTCCGCGACCAGGCGGCCACGGTCCTGAAGTACGACGGCGGCCAGGCCGTCGACCCGCACCACGCGTTCCGGGACCTCGGCTTCGACTCGGTCACCGCGGTCGAGCTGCGCAACCGGCTCGGCGCCGCCACCGGGCTGCGCCTGCCGGTCACGCTGGTCTTCGACTACCCGACCGCCACCGTGCTGGCCCGCCACCTCGACGAGGAGCTGGGCGGCGGCGCCGAGGCCGAGGCGGTCGCCGGCCCCGCGCCGCTGGCCGACGACGAGCCGATCGCGGTCGTCGCCATGTCCTGCCGGTTCCCGGGCGGCGTGACCGACCCGGAGCGGTTCTGGCAGTTGCTGCACGCCGGCCGGGACGCGGTGTCGGACCTGCCCGGCGACCGTGGCTGGGACGTCGACCGGCTCTACGACCCCGACCCCTACTCCGCCGGCACCTCCTACGTCCGCACCGGCGCGTTCCTCTACGACGTGGCCGACTTCGACGCCGGGTTCTTCGGCATCTCACCGCGTGAGGCCGTGGCCATGGACCCGCAGCAGCGCCTGCTGCTGGAGACGTCGTGGGAGGCCATCGAGCGGGCAGGGGTTGACCCGGGTGGCTTGCGGGGTTCACGAACAGGGGTGTTCGTCGGCACGAACGGACAGGACTATGGGGCCCTGTTGATGGTGTCCGCGGACGAGGTCGAAGGGTTCGCGAGCACCGGGAACGCGGCGAGCGTGGTCTCGGGGCGGGTGGCGTACGTGTTGGGGTTGGAAGGACCTGCGGTCTCGGTGGACACGGCGTGTTCGTCGTCGCTGGTCGCGCTGCACCTGGCGGCGGCCGCGCTGCAACGCGGCGAGTGCGACCTGGCGCTCGCCGGTGGCGTGACCGTCATGTCGACCCCGGGGCTGTTCGTCGAGTTCTCCCGCCAGCGCGGCCTGGCCGCCGACGGGCGGTGCAAGGCGTTCGCCGCCGCCGCCGACGGAACCGGATGGGGGGAGGGCGTGGGGATGCTCCTGGTCGAACGGCTCTCCGACGCCCGCCGCAACGGGCATCCGGTGCTCGCCGTGCTGCGTGGCAGCGCGGTCAACCAGGACGGCGCGTCCAACGGGCTGACCGCCCCGAACGGCCCGTCGCAGCAGCGGGTGATCCGGGCGGCGCTGGCCGCCGCGCGGCTGTCCCCGGCCGACGTGGACGTGGTGGAGGCGCACGGCACCGGTACCACGCTGGGTGACCCGATCGAGGCGCAGGCGCTCATCGCCACGTACGGGCAGGGCCGCGCCGACGTCGAACCGCTGCTGCTCGGCTCGGTGAAGTCGAACATCGGCCACACCCAGGCCGCCGCCGGCGTCGCCGGCGTGATCAAGATGATCCTGGCCATGCGGGCCGGGGTGGTCCCGATGACGTTGCACGTGGACGCGCCCTCGCCGCACATCGACTGGTCGGCCGGCGCGGTGGAGCTGGTCACCGAGAACCGGCCCTGGCCGGGCCGCGGGTCCGGCCGTCGGGCGGCGGTGTCCTCGTTCGGCATCTCCGGCACCAACGCGCACGTCATCCTCGAACTGCCCGACGAGCCGTCGACCGAGGCGGACGCCGTCCGGCCCGGCCTGCTGGACGCCGCCGTCACCGCCTGGCCGGTGTCGGCGCGGACCCGCGACGGGCTCGCCCGGCAGGCCCAGCGGCTGTCCCGGCACCTGCGCGCCGACCCGGCCGACCCCGCCGTGGTGGCCTGGTCGCTGGCCACCACCCGGTCGGCGTTCGACCAGCGGGCCGTGGTGCTCGGCTCCTCGGCCGAGGAACTGCTGTCCGGCCTGGACGCGCTCGCGTCCGGCACGCCCGCCGGCAACCTGGTGGCCGGCGCGGTCGCCGGGCACGGTGCCGGTCCGGTGTTCGTGTTCCCGGGTCAGGGTGCGCAGTCGGCGCGGATGGCGTCCGGTCTGGTCGGTAGTTGCGTGCCGTTCGACGCGGCGCTTGCGGAGTGTCAGGTGGCGCTTTCTCCGTACCTCGATGTCGATCTGGTGTCGGTGTTGACCGGTGACGACGAGTCGTGGTTGGCCCGGGTCGAGGTGGTGCAGCCGGTGCTGTGGGCGGTGGGTGTCGCTCTGGCCGCGGTGTGGCGGCACGTCGGGGTCGTGCCGCAGGCGGTGGTCGGGCATTCGCAGGGTGAGATCGGCGCGGCGTGTGTGGCGGGGATTCTGTCCCTGGACGACGCGGCGAAGACGGTGGCGTTGCGGTCGCGGGCGCTGTCCGCGTTGCGCGGCACCGGGACGATGGCGTCGGTCGACCTGTCCGCCGACGAGGTGACCGCCCGGCTGGGTGGCTTCGCCGGTGTCGGGGTGGCGGCGGTGAACGGCCCGGCGACGGTGGTGGTGTCCGGTCCGCCGCGGGCGGTCGCGGATCTGGTCGAGTCGTGTCAGGCTGACGGCGTCCGGGCCCGGTTGATCCCGGTGGACTACGCGTCGCACTCGGCGGCGGTGGAGGAGGTCGCGCAGCGGCTCCGTACGGAGCTGGCCGGCGTGACGCCGCAGGCCGGTCACACCCGGCTGGTGTCGACGTTGACCGGGGAGTGGGTGGACCCGGCGACGATGACGGCGGACTACTGGTACGACAACCTGCGGCAGACCGTGCGGTTCGACACCGCGGTGCGGACGGCGGTCGAGGCGGGTCACACGACGTTCGTGGAGATCTCGCCGCATCCGGTGTTGACCATGCCGGTGACGGCGGTCCTGGACGACCTCGGCGCCGCCGGGCACACGTTGTCCACGTTGCGGCGGGGTGAGGACGACCCGACCCGGCTGTTGACCAACCTGGCCACCGCGCACAGCGTCGGCCTGCCCGTCGACCTGACCAGCGTGCTCGCCGGCACGGACACCGTCGCGCTGCCCACCTACGCGTTCGACCGGGCCCGCTACTGGCCCCGCGCCAGCCTCGACGCGCCCGCCGCCGGGGAGAGCCCGACCGGCGTCGACGCCGCCTTCTGGGCCGCCGTCGACAACGAGGACCTCGCGGCGCTCGCCGACCTCACCGCCGCCGACGCCGCCGAATCCCTCGACCGGCTCGGCGCGGCCCTGCCGCTGCTCGCCGACTGGCGCCGCCGGCAACGCGACCGGTCCACGCTCGACGACCTGCGCTACCGCGCCGTCTGGCAGCCGTACGGCGGAATTCCGGTCGGCTACCTCACCGGCGTCTGGTGGGTCGTCGCCGACGAGGCCGGCACCACCGAGGCGGAGACGGCGGTGGCCGAACTGACCCGGCGCGGCGCGGACGCCCGGCTCGTGCTGCTGCCCGCCGACGACACCGACCGCGCCGCCGTCGCCGCCCGGCTCACCGCCGCCGGCCCCGACCCGGCCGACCGGGTGCTCTCCCTGCTCGCGCTCGCCGACGGCCCGGTCGACGCCACCGAGCCGGTGCCGCCGCTCCTGGCCCGCTCGCTGGCGCTGATCCAGGCGCTCGGGGACCTCGACGTGGCCGCGCCGCTGTGGTGCGTCACCCGGGGCGCCGCCGGCACCACCCGCGACGGCGGCGCCGGCCGGCCCGAACAGGCCCTGCTCTGGGGTCTCGGCCGGGTCGTCGCACTGGAACACCCGGAACGCTGGGGCGGCCTGGTCGACGTGCCGGCCACGCTCGACGACCACGGCTGGGACCTGCTCTGCGCCGCGCTCGCCGGCCCCGACGGGGAGGACCAGCTCGCCGTCGACGGCGTCACGCTGCTGGTCCGCCGGCTCGTCCGGGCGCCCGGCGGCGGCGTCGACCCCGCACCCGACCACGCCGGCACCACGCTGGTCACCGGCGGCACCGGCGCGCTCGGCGGGCAGGTGGCCCGCTGGCTCGCCGACCGGGGCGCGACGCACCTGATGCTGGTCAGCCGGCGCGGCGCCGACGCGCCCGGCGCCGCCGACCTGGTCCGGGACCTCACCGACCGGGGCGCCCGGGTCACGGTCGCCGCCTGCGACGTGGCCGACCGGGCCGCGCTCGCCAAGCTCCTCGACGAGGTGCCCGCCGACGCGCCGCTGACCGGCGTCGTGCACACCGCCGGCATCCTCGACGACGGGGTCCTCGACGGCCTCACCGCCGACCGGATCGCCGACGTGCTGCGACCCAAGGTGCTCGGCGCCCTGCACCTGCACGAGCTGACCGCCGAGAAGGACCTGCGCGCCTTCGTGCTCTTCTCCGCGCTGCCCGGCCAGCTCGGCGCCGCCGGGCAGGGCAGCTACGCCGCCGCGAACGCCTACCTGGACGCGTTGGCCGAGCAGCGGCACCGGCGGGGCCTGCCGGCCACCTCCGTCGCCTGGGGACCCTGGGCCACCGGCGGCATGGCCGACGCCGACCCCGCCGTGGCCGAACGCCGGCGGCGCAGCGGCGTCGCCCGGCTCGACAGCGACCTCGCGCTCGCCGCGCTCGCCGGCTGCCTCGCGCGCCGCGAACCGGTCACAGTGGTCGCCGGCGTCGACTGGGCCCGGTACGTGCCCGGCTTCACCGCGGTCCGGCCCAGCCCGCTGCTCACCGGCATCCCGGAGGCGCTCCGCGCCACCGCCGAGCGCGCCGACGACGCCGGCCCCTCCGCCGAGTCGCTCGCCGCCCTGCTCGCCGGGCAGAGCGAGGCGGAACGCCGCAAGACGCTGCTCGACCTCGTGCGGGGCCAGGCGGCGGCGGTGCTCGGACACGCCTCGGACGCCGCCGTCGAACCCGACCGGGCGTTCCGGGACCTCGGCTTCGACTCGCTGACCGCGGTGGAGCTGCGCAACCGGCTCACCGCCGCCACCGCCGTCCGGCTGCCCGCCACGGTGGTGTTCGACTACCCGACCGCCGCGCTGCTCGCCGACTACGTCCGCGCCGCCGTCGTGGACGGGGGAGTGGCCACCGCCGCGCCGGTCTTCGGCGAGCTGGAGCGGCTGGAGGCGGCGCTGTCCGGCGCCGCTCCCGACCGTGGCGCGCGGCTGCGGATCACCGAACGGCTCCGGACGCTGCTGGCCTCGCTCAACGAGGTGGACGCCCCGGCGGACGGCGACGGCGTCGCCGGCAAGCTCCAGGACGCCACCCCGGACGAGGTCTTCGACTTCATCGACCGCGAGCTGGGGGTGTCCTGACGTGACCACTGCCGGCTCGGGGCAACACAGGGAATGGGCGGACCATGGCTGACGAGGCGAAGCTTCTCGACTACCTCAAGCGGGTCACCGCCGACCTGCACCAGGTGCGGCAGCGGCTGCGCGAGGTGGAGGCCGGCGAGCAGGAGCCGGTCGCGATCGTCGGCATGAGCTGCCGCTTCCCCGGTGGCATCCGTACCCCGGAGCAGCTCTGGGAGGTGGTGGCGTCCGGCCGGGACGTGATGACCGAGTTTCCCACCGACCGGGGCTGGGACCTCGACGCGCTGCACGCCGGCGACCCCGAGGACGCCGGCACCTCGTACGCGCGCCACGGCGGCTTCGTCACCGACCTGGCCGACTTCGACCCCGGCTTCTTCGCCATCTCGCCGCGCGAGGCGCTCGCCATGGACCCGCAGCAGCGGTGGCTGCTGGAGACCACCTGGGAGGTCTTCGAGCGGGCCGGCATCGACCCGCACACGCTGCGCGGCAGCCGCACCGGCGTGTTCGCCGGCAGCACCGGCCAGGACTACGGCACGGTGCTGATGACCGCCGCCGCGCAGGGCCTGGAAGGGCACCTGATGACCGGCAACGCCGGCAGCGTGGTGTCCGGCCGGATCGCCTACACGTTCGGTCTGGAAGGGCCCGCGGTCACCGTCGACACCGCCTGCTCGTCGTCGCTGGTGGCGATGCACCTGGCCGGGCAGGCGCTGCGGCAGCGGGAGTGCACGCTCGCCGTCGTCGCCGGCGTCACCGCCATGTGTACGCCGGGCGCGTTCGTCGAGTTCTCCCGCCAGCGCGGACTGGCCGCCGACGGCCGGTGCAAGGCGTTCGCCGCCGCCGCCGACGGCACCGGCTGGTCCGAGGGCGTCGGTGTGCTGCTGCTGGAACGCGTCTCCGACGCCCGCCGCAACGGCCACCCGATCCTCGCCGTGCTGCGCGGCAGCGCGGTCAACCAGGACGGCGCGTCGAACGGGCTGAGCGCCCCGAATGGCCCGTCGCAGCAGCGGGTGATCCAGCAGGCCCTGGCCAACGCCGGGCTCGCCGCCGGCGGCGTGGACGTGGTGGAGGCGCACGGCACCGGCACCCGGCTCGGCGACCCGATCGAGGCGCAGGCGCTGCTGGCCACGTACGGGCAGGACCGGGGCGACGCCGCGCCGCTGCTGCTCGGCTCCGTCAAGTCGAACCTGGGGCACACGCAGGCGGCGGCCGGCGTCGCCGGGGTGATCAAGATGGTGCAGGCGATGCGGCACGGGCTCGTCCCGCCCACGCTGCACGTGGACGCGCCGACGCCGCAGGTCGACTGGGACACCGGCGCGGTCGAGCTGGTCACCGAGGCCACCCCGTGGCCGGCGGTGGACCGGCCGCGCCGCTCGGCGATCTCCTCGTTCGGCGTGTCCGGCACCAACGCGCACACCATCCTCGAACAGGCGCCGCCGGAGGAACCCGCCCCGGCCGACGACGCGCCGACACGCACCCGCCCGGTCGTGCCGGTGCTGGTGTCCGCCCGCGACGACGCCGCGCTCGCCGACCAGGCCGGCCGCTGGGCCGCGCGGCTGGCCGCCGACCCGGCGTCGACCGCGCTCGACGTGGCGTTCTCGTCGGCGACCGCGCGGGCGGCGCTGGACCGGCGGGCCGTGCTGGCCGCCACCGACCGCGACGACCTGCTCGCCGGCCTGCGGGCGCTCGCGGCCGGAACGCCGACGGCCACCACGGAGACCGGCGCGGCCACCGACCGGCAGGGCCTGGCGGTGCTCTTCTCCGGGCAGGGCGCGCAGCGTGCCGGCATGGGTCGCGACCTGTACGACGTGTTCCCGGTGTTCGCGTCCGCGTTGGACGAGGTGTGCGCGCAGCTTGATCCGTTGCTGCCGGAGCCGTTGAAGCCGGTGCTGTTCGGTGACGGTGATCTGTTGGATCAGACGCAGTTCACGCAGGCGGGGCTGTTCGCGGTCGAGGTGGCCCTGTTCCGTCTGGTGGAGTCGTTCGGGGTGGCCCCGGACTTCGTGGGTGGGCACTCGATCGGTGAGGTGACCGCTGCCCACGTGGCGGGTGTGTTGTCGCTGGCGGACGCGTGTGCGCTGGTGGCGGCGCGGGGTCGGTTGATGCAGGCGTTGCCGGCCGGTGGCGGGATGCTCGCGGTCGCCGCGCCGGAGGCCGAGGTGGCCGCATCGGTCGCGGACCGCGCGGACGTGGGGATCGCGGCGGTCAACGGGCCGTCGTCGACGGTGCTGTCCGGGCCGGTGGACGCGTTGACCGAGCTGGAGCGCACCTGGCGGGACCGCGGTGTGCGGGTTCGTCGGTTGACGGTGTCGCACGCGTTCCACAGCCCGCTGATGGAGCCGATGCTTGCCGAGTTCCGCACCGTGCTCGACGGGTTGACGTTTGCCGCACCGGGCCTGCCGATCGTGTCGAACGTGACCGGCGCGTTGGCCGGGGACGAGATCACCGGCCCGGACTACTGGGTGCGGCACGTGCGCGAGGCGGTCCGTTACGCCGACGGGGTGACCGCGCTCAGGGCGGCCGGGGCGGACACGTTCCTGGAGGTCGGTCCGCAGAGTGTGCTCACCGCGCTGACCGCCGAGATCCTGCCGGACGACGACACGGTGGTCGCGACCGCGGTGCAGCGTCGGGACCGGGACGAGGCGGACGCGTTGCTGGCCGGGCTGGCCGAGCTGCACGTGCACGGCGTCCGCGTCGACTGGGCGCCCTGGTTCGCCGGCACCGGCGCCACCCGCGTCGACCTGCCCACCTACGCGTTCCAGCGCCAGCGCTACTGGCCGGAGGCCGGCGGCGGCTGGACCGGCGACGTCACCGCGGTCGGCCTGCGCCCCGCCCGGCACCCGCTGCTCGGCGCCGCCGTCGGCGTCGCCCACGCCGAGGGCTTCCTGTTCACCGGCCGGCTGTCCCGGCGTACCCACCCGTGGATCGCCGACCACGTCGTCTTCGACACCGTGCTGCTGCCCGGCACCGGCTTCGTCGAGCTGGCCCTCCAGGCCGGCGCGCACGTCGGGGCCGACCACGTCCGCGAACTGACCCTCGAAGCGCCGCTGATCCTGCCGGAGACCGGCGGCGTCGACATCCAGCTCTGGATCGGCCCGGCCGACGAGACCGGCTGCCGGTCCGTGTCGCTGCACTCCGCGCCCGACCACGACCGGCCCGGCGACGAGCCGACCGACCGGGACACCGCCGACGGCGACCCGCGCACCTGGACCCGCAACGCCAGCGGCGTCCTCGCCGACCGGCCGGCGCAACCCGGCGTACCCGGCTGGTCCGACCTGGCCGCGTGGCCGCCGCCGGACGCCACCGAGGTGCCCACCGACCAGCTCTATCCGCACCTGGCCGCCCAGGGCTACGACTACGGCCCGTCGTTCATCGCGCTGCGTACCGCCTGGCGGCGCGGCGACGACCTCTTCGCCGACCTGACGCTGCCCGAGACACCGGCCGCCGAGGCCGGCGGCTACGGCGTGCACCCGGCGCTGCTCGACGCCGCGCTGCACACACTCGGCCTCACCAGCGCCGCCGGTGCGTCGACCGGCCCCGGCCTGCCCCCCGGCCACGGCCGGCTGCCGTTCTCCTGGAACGACATCGCGTTGCACGCCGCCGGTGCCGCCGCCGCCCGGGTCCGGGTCCGGCACACCGGCCCGGACAGCGTCTCGCTGCTCCTCGCCGGCGTCGACGGTGCCCCCGTCGCCTCGGTCGGCTCACTGGTCCTGCGGCCGGTCACCGCCGACCAGCTCCGCACCGCAGGCGGCGGCGGACCCGAGTCGCTGTACCGGATCGACTGGACCCCGCTGCCGCTGCCCACCGGACCGGCCGCCGGCACGTGGGCGGTGCTCGACACCGACGCCGCGCTCGCCGACGCGGTGGCCGCCACCGGGACGGCCGTCACCGCGTACCCCGATCTCGCGGCCCTGACCGGCGCGCTCGACGACGGCGCCGACGCGCCCGGCGTGCTTGTCGCGTCGTTCCTCGACCCGCGCGGCGAGCGCGACGTGCCCCGCTGGGTCGCCGAGGTGACCCACCGGGCGCTCGACGTGCTCCAGCGGTTCCTCGCCGACGACCGTTACGAGGCGACCCGGCTGGTCGTGCTCACCCGCGGCGCGGTCGCCACCGAGCCGGACGCCGACCTCACCGACCTGGCCGGCGCCGCCGTCATCGGCCTGCTGCGTTCCGCCCAGTCCGAGAACCCGGGCCGGTTCGTGCTGGTCGACGTGGACGACCCGGCGACCGCCGCCGCCGCGCTGGTGGCGGCGCTGGACACCGACGAACCGCAGGTCGCCATCCGCGCCGGTGTCGCGGCCGGCGCCCGGCTCGCCCGGGTGCCCGCGCCCGCCGAGCCGGCCGACCCGGCGTTCGACGCCGACGGCACCGTGCTGATCACCGGCGCCACCGGCACGCTCGGGCAGCTCATGAGCCGGCACCTGGTGACCCGGCACGGCGTGCGGCACCTGGTGCTCACCAGCCGGCGCGGCCGGGACGCCGCCGGCATCCCGGAACTCTGCGACGAACTGGCCGCGCTGGGCGCCACCGTCACGGTCGCCGCCTGCGACGTCGCCGACCGCGACGCGGTCGCCGCGCTGCTCGCCGACCTCCCCGCCGACCACCCGCTCACCGCCGTGGTGCACGCCGCCGGGGTACGCGACGACGGCGTCATCTCCTCGCTCACCCCCGACCGGGTCGACGGCGTGCTGCGCCCCAAGGTCGACGCCGCCTGGCACCTGCACGAGCTGACCGCCGACCTCGACCTCACCGCGTTCGTCTCGTACTCCTCGCTCGCGGCCACCGCCGGCGGCCCCGGCCAGGGCAACTACGCCGCCGCCAACGCGTTCCTCGACGGGCTGGCCCACCACCGCCGCGCCCGCGGCCTCGCCGCGCTCACCCTCGCGTGGGGCCTCTGGGCCGACCGCAGCGGCATGACCACCGAACTGGACGACGTCCACCTCAACCGCATCTCCCGCTCCGGCGTGTCCGCGATGGAGGCGGAGGAGGGGCTGGCGCTCTTCGACGCCGCCTGCCGCGTCCCGGCCGCCGCGCTGGTGCCCGCCCGCCTCGACCTGGCCGCCATGCGGGCCCAGTTCGCCGGCGCCGTCCCGCCGCTGTACCGGGCGCTGATCCGCGCCGGCCGGGGCGCCGCCGCCGCGCCGGCCACCGGCGCGTCGCTGGTGCAGCAGCTCGCCGCGCTCGACGCCGCCGACCGGCGGGCCGCGCTGCTGGAGATCGTCCGGGGGCAGGCCGCCGCCGTGCTCGGCTACCCCGACCCGGCCGCCGTCGACCCGCGCCGCGCGTTCAGCGACCTCGGTTTCGACTCGCTCACCGCCGTCGAGATGCGCAACCGGCTCGGCAACGCGTTCGGCCTGCGGCTGCCCGCCACGCTGGTCTTCGACTACCCGAGCCCGCAGGAACTCGCCGCCCACCTGGACACCGGCATCGCCGGCACCCCCGTCCCGGCCCGCCCGGTGACCGCCCCGGTCACCGTCGGCGACGACGAGCCGCTGGCCATCATCGGCATGGCCTGCCGGCTGCCCGGCGGCGTGTCCACCCCGGACGACCTGTGGCGGCTCGTCGCCGACGGCGTCGACGCGATCACCGACCTGCCCGGCGACCGGGGCTGGGACCTGGACACGCTCTACAGCCCCGACCCGGACGCCGCCGGCACGTTCTACGCCCGCGGCGGCGGCTTCCTCGCCGACGTCGACCGCTTCGACCCCGGCTTCTTCGGCATCAGCCCGCGCGAGGCGCTCGCCATGGACCCGCAGCAGCGGCTGCTGCTGGAGACCACCTGGGAGACGTTCGAGTCCGCCGGCATCGACCCGACCGGGGTACGCGGCAGCAGCACCGGCGTGTTCGTCGGCACCAGCGGCCAGGACTACGGCTCGCTGCTCGCGTTCGCCCCGGAGGAGACCTCCGGGTACGCGCTCACCGGCATGACCAGCAGCGTCATCTCCGGCCGGGTCGCCTACACGTACGGGCTGGAGGGGCCGGCGGTCTCGCTCGACACCGCCTGCTCGTCGTCGCTCGTCGCGCTGCACTGGGCCGGGCAGGCGCTGCGCCGCGGCGAGTGCGACATGGCGCTGGCCGGCGGCGTCATCGTGATGGCCACCCCGACCGCGTTCGTGGAGTTCTCCCGCCAGCGCGGACTGGCCGCCGACGGCCGGTGCAAGTCGTTCGCCGCCGCCGCCGACGGCACCGGCTGGTCCGAGGGCGTCGGCCTGCTGCTGGTGCAGCGCCTCTCCGACGCCCGCCGGCAGGGCCGGCACGTGCTCGCGGTGGTACGCGGCAGCGCGGTCAACTCCGACGGCGCGTCCAACGGGCTGACCGCCCCGAACGGCCCGTCGCAGCAGCGGGTGATCCGGGCGGCGCTGGCCGCCGCGCGGCTGTCCCCGGCCGACGTGGACGTGGTGGAGGCGCACGGCACCGGCACCACGCTGGGTGACCCGATCGAGGCGCAGGCGCTGCTCGCCACGTACGGGCAGGACCGGCCCGCCGACCGGCCGCTGCTGCTCGGCTCGATCAAGTCGAACATCGGCCACGCCCAGGCCGCCGCCGGCGTCGCCGGTGTGATCAAGATGGTGCAGGCCATGCGGCACGGCACCGTGCCCCGCACGCTGCACGTGGACGAGCCGTCCCCGCACATCGACTGGGACGCCGGCGCGGTGGAACTGGCCACCGAGGCGCGGCCCTGGCCGGCGGGCGACCGCCCGCGCCGGGCGGCGGTGTCGTCGTTCGGCATCTCCGGCACCAACGCGCACGTCATCGTGGAACAGGGCGACGAACCGGCCGCCCCGGCCGGCACCGGCGCCGGCCTGCTGGACACCGCCGCGACGGTGTGGGCGGTCTCCGCACGGTCCAGCGCCGCGCTGGGCGGGCAGGCCGCCCGCCTGGCCGAGCACGTCCGCGCGCGGGGCGACGTGGACAGCGCGGCGGTGGCCTGGTCGCTGGTCGCCACCCGGTCGGCGTTCGACAAGCGGGCCGCCGTGGTCGGTTCGTCGGTCGAGGAGCTGCTGTCCGGCCTGGACGCGCTCGCCGACGGGTCGCCGTCACCGCACCTGGTCACCGGCACGGCCGCCGCCACCGCCGGTCCGGTGTTCGTGTTCCCGGGTCAGGGTGCGCAGTCGGCGCGGATGGCGTCCGGTCTGGTCGGTAGTTGCGTGCCGTTCGACGCGGCGCTTGCGGAGTGTCAGGTGGCGCTTTCTCCGTACCTCGATGTCGATCTGGTGTCGGTGTTGACCGGTGACGACGAGTCGTGGTTGGCCCGGGTCGAGGTGGTGCAGCCGGTGCTGTGGGCGGTGGGTGTCGCCCTGGCCGCGGTGTGGCGGCACGTCGGGGTCGTGCCGCAGGCGGTGGTCGGGCATTCGCAGGGTGAGATCGGCGCGGCGTGTGTGGCGGGGATTCTGTCCCTGGACGACGCGGCGAAGACGGTGGCGTTGCGGTCGCGGGCGCTGTCCGCGTTGCGCGGCACCGGGACGATGGCGTCGGTCGACCTGTCCGCCGACGAGGTGACCGCCCGGCTGGGCGGCTTCGCCGGTGTCGGGGTGGCGGCGGTGAACGGCCCGGCGACGGTGGTGGTGTCCGGTCCGCCGCGGGCGGTCGCGGATCTGGTCGAGTCGTGTCAGGCTGACGGCGTCCGGGCCCGGTTGATCCCGGTGGACTACGCGTCGCACTCGGCGGCGGTGGAGGAGGTCGCGCAGCGGCTCCGTACGGAGCTGGCCGGCGTGACGCCGCAGGCCGGTCACACCCGGCTGGTGTCGACGTTGACCGGGGAGTGGGTGGACCCGGCGACGATGACGGCGGACTACTGGTACGACAACCTGCGGCAGACCGTGCGGTTCGACACCGCGGTGCGCACGGCGGTCGAGGCGGGTCACACGACGTTCGTGGAGATCAGCCCGCATCCGGTGCTGACCATGCCGGTGACGGCGGTCCTGGACGACCTCGGCACCGCCGGGCACACGTTGTCCACGCTGCGGCGGGGTGAGGACGACCCGACCCGGCTGTTGACCAACCTGGCCACCGCGCACAGCGTCGGCCTGCCCGTCGACCTGACCAGCGTGCTCGCCGAGACCGACACCGTCGCGCTGCCCACCTACGCGTTCGAGCAGCAGCGGTTCTGGCTCGACCCGCCCGCCCACCGCGCCCAGGACGTCGCCTCCGCCGGCCTCCAGGACGCCGGCCACCCGCTGCTCAGCGCCGCCGTCACGTTCCCCGACAGCGAACGGCTGGTCTTCACCGGGCGGCTGTCCGTCCGCACCCACCCGTGGCTCGGCGAGCACCGCGTGATGAACGCGATCCTGCTGCCCGGCACCGCGTTCGTCGAACTGGCCGCGCACGCAGGCGACCAGGCCGGCGCGCCGGTGGTCGAGGAACTCACCCTGCTCGCCCCGCTCGTGCTGCCGGAACTCGGGTCGCTCCAGATCCAGCTCACCGTCGGCGAGCGCGACGCCACCGGCCGCCGTCCGGTGCAGCTGCACTCCCGCCCGTACCGGGACGGCTCCGACGAGATCCTCGCCGACGTGGCCTGGACCTGCCACGCCACCGGCCTGCTCGCCCCGCGCGGCGCCGAGCCGCCCGCGTTCGACCTCGGTGTGTGGCCGCCGCCCGGCGCCACCCCGGTCGCCTCCGACTCCTTCTACGCCGGCCTCGAAGCCACCGTCTTCGGCTACGGCCCGGTCTTCCGCGGCCTGCGCGCCGCCTGGACCCGGGGCGACGAGGTCTTCGCCGAGGTGGCGCTCCCCGCCGACCACCACGCCGAGGCCGGCCGGTTCGGGCTCCACCCGGCGCTGCTCGACGGCGCGCTCCAGGCCATGTCCATCGGCGGGTTCCTCGGCCGGATGGGCGACGGCGCCGACGCCAGCGCGCCCCGACTGCCGTTCGCCTGGACCGGCGTCACGCTGCTCGCCGCCGGCGCCACCGCGCTGCGGGTCCGCGTCGCCGCGGCAGGCGACGTCGGCGTCACGTTCCAGGTCGCCGACGCCACCGGCGCCCCGGTCCTGCACGCCGACTCGCTGATCATGCGCCGGGTCACCGGCGACGCGCTCGGCGCGGCCCGCTCCGGCCGGCACGAGTCGCTGTTCCAGGTGGACTGGCCGGTGCTGCCGGTGACCGCCGGACCGTCGCCGGCCGCCACCGGATGGGTGGTGCTCGGTGACGACCTCGCGCTCAACGCCGCCGCCGAGGCCGCTGGCGCCCGGGTCCGCCCCGACCTCGCCCCGGAATCCTTCGCCGAGCTGCTCGCCGGTGGGGAACCCGCCCCCGGGACGCTGATCGTGCCGGTCGGCGGCACCGGCGACGGCGCCGGCCCCGAACTGGCCGCGCAGGCCCGCGCCACCACCCACCGCCTGCTCGGCACGCTCCAGGCCTGGCTCGCCGACGACCGGTTCGCCGACACCCGGCTGGTGCTTGTCACCCGCGGCGCCGTCGCCACCGGCGACCCGGCCGAGGTCGACCTGCGGTCCGCGCCCGCCTGGGGACTCGCCCGCACCGCGCAGCTCGAACACCCCGACCGGATCCAGCTCGTCGACCTGGACGCCGACCCGGCCGGCGCCACGCTGCTCGCCGCCGCGATCGGCACCGGCGAACCGCAGCTCGCCGTGCACGCCGGCCAGGTCCGCGCGCCGCGCCTGGCCCGCGTACCGGCCGGGCTGGAGCCCCGGCCCGGCGGCGTCGACCCGGACGGCACCGTGCTGATCACCGGCGGCACCGGCGTGCTGGGCCGGCTGCTGGCCCGCCACCTCGCCACCACCCACGGCATGCGGCACCTGCTGCTCGCCGGGCGGCGCGGCGCGACCGCCGACGGCATCGACGACCTGGTCACCGAGCTGGCCGAGGCCGGCACCGAGGTCACGGTCGCCGCCTGCGACGCCGCCGACCCGGACGCGCTCGCCGCGCTGCTCGACGGCATTCCCGCCGCGCATCCGCTCACCGCCGTGGTGCACGCCGCCGGCGTGCTCGACGACGGCGTGCTGGAGTCGCTCACCCCGGACCGCATCGACGCGGTCGGCATCCCCAAGATCGACGCGGCGTGGCACCTGCACCGGCTCGCCGCCGGCCGGGATCTCGGCGCGTTCGTGCTGTTCTCGTCCGCCGCCGCCACGCTCGGCAGCGCCGGCCAGGCCAACTACGGCGCGGCCAACGCGTTCCTCGACGCGCTCGCCGCGCACCGGCGGGCCCAGGGCCTGCCCGGCATCTCGCTCGCCTGGGGCCTCTGGGAGCAGGCCAGCGGCATGACCGGTCACCTCGCCGACGCCGACGTGCGGCGGATGACCGAGCAGGGCGCCGCCGGGCTGGCCACCGAGCAGGCGCTGCACCTGTTCGACGCCGCCTGGCGGCTGGACACCGCTGCCGTCGTACCGATGCGGTTGGACGTGGCGGCGCTGCGCGGCCAGGCCGAGTCGGGCGTGCTCGCCCCGCTGCTGCGCGGCCTGGTCCGGGTGCCGCTGCGCCGTTCGGTCGACGCGGGCGGCGCCGGCACCGGCGGTGTGCCGCTCGCCCAGCGGCTCGCCGGCCTGGCCGACCCGGAACGGCGCAAGGTGCTGCTCGACGTGGTCCGGGCGAACGTGGCCGCCGTGCTCGGCCACGCCGGGCCGGAAGCCGTCGACCCCGGCCGCCTCTTCACCGACCTGGGCTTCGACTCGCTGACCGCGGTCGACCTGCGCAACCGGCTCAACACGCTGTCCGGGCTGCGGTTGCCCGCCACGCTGGTCTTCGACTACCCGACGCCGCACGCCCTCGCCGAGAAGCTGGCCGGCGAGATCGCCGCCGACGCGGCACCCTCCACCCAGCCGCTGTTCCAGGGCATCGACGCGGTCGAGTCGCTGCTCACCACGCTGGCGCTCGACCCGGCGACCCGGGACCGGTTCGCCACCCGGATGCGTGACCTGCTCGCCAAGGCCACCGACCTCGCCGGCCCGGCCGAGGAACCGGAGCGGCCCGACCTCGACGCGGCCAGCGACGACGAGATCTTCGACTTCATCAGCAAAGAGTTTGGAATCTCCTGACATGACCACCGCGGATCAAGGCAGGGACGCGATGAGCGACGACGACAAGCTGCGGTACTTCCTCAAGCGGGTGACCGCCGACCTGCACGACACGAAGCGCAAGCTGCAGACCGTCGAGGCGCGGGACACCGAACCGCTCGCCATCGTGTCGATGAGCTGCCGCTTCCCCGGCGGCGTCCGGTCCCCGGAGGAACTGTGGGACCTGGTCGCCGACGGGCGCGACGCGCTCACCGAGTTCCCCGACGACCGGGGCTGGGACCTCGACGGGCTGTACGACCCCGACCCGGACAAGCCCGGCAAGAGCTACACCCGGGTCGGCGGGTTCCTCGACCGCGCCGGTGACTTCGACCCGGCCCTGTTCGGCATCTCGCCCCGCGAGGCGCTCGCCATGGACCCGCAGCAGCGGCTGCTGCTGGAGACGTCCTGGGAGGCGATCGAGCGGGCCGGCATCGACCCGCTGTCGCTGCGCGGCAGCGCCACCGGCGTCTTCGTCGGGCTGAGCACGTCCAACTACGGGATGGGCCTGCCGTACGTGCCGGACGGCGTGGACATGTACCTCGGCACCGGCAACACCACGAGCGTCGCCTCCGGCCGGATCTCGTTCACGCTCGGCCTCAACGGCCCCGCCGTCACCGTCGACACCGCCTGCTCGTCGTCGCTCGTCGCGCTGCACCTGGCCGGGCAGGCGCTGCGCCGTGGCGAGTGCGACCTGGCGGTCGCCGGTGGCGTCACCGTGATGGCCACCCCGGGCGTGTTCATCGTCTTCTCCCGCCAGCGCGGCATGTCCGTCGACGGGCGGTGCCGCGCGTTCGCGGCCGGCGCCGACGGCACCGGCTGGGGCGAGGGCGGCGGCGTGGTCGTGGTGGAACGGCTCGCCGACGCCGAACGCAACGGCCACCCGATCCTCGCCGTGATCCGCGGCAGCGCGCTCAACCAGGACGGCGCGTCCAACGGCCTGACCGCCCCGAACGGCCCCTCCCAGCAGCGGGTCATCCGGGCCGCGCTGGCCGACGCCCGGCTCGGCGCGGCCGACGTCGACCTGGTCGAGGCGCACGGCACCGGCACCACGCTCGGCGACCCGATCGAGGCGCAGGCGCTGCTCGCCACGTACGGGCAGGACCGGCCCGCGGACCGGCCGCTCTGGCTGGGCTCGGTGAAGTCGAACATCGGCCACACGCAGAGCGCCGCCGGCGTGGCCGGACTGGTCAAGATGGTGATGGCGCTGCGGCACGGCACGCTGCCGGCGACGCTGCACGTGGACGAGCCGTCCCCGCACGTCGACTGGGACTCCGGCGCGGTGGAGCTGATCACCGAGAACCGGCAGTGGCCGGAACTGGGCCGGCCCCGCCGTGGCGGCGTCTCCTCGTTCGGGGTCAGCGGCACCAACGCGCACGTCATCGTCGAGGAGTACCGCCCCTCCGCCGTCGAGCCGGCCGAGGCGCCCGCCGACGACGCCCCCGCGCCGCGCCGCGCCGGCCTGCTCGCCGCCGGCCCCACCGCCTGGCCGGTGTCGGCCCGGACCCGGGGCGCGCTCGCCGGGCAGGCCGCCCGACTGGCCGCGCACCTGCGCGCCCACCCCGCCGACCCGGCATCCGTGGCCTGGTCACTGGCCACCACCCGGTCCACGCTCGACCAGCGCGCCGTCGTCGTCGGCGCGGACCCCGCCGACCTGCTCGCCGGCCTGGACGCGCTGGCCGCCGGCCTGCCGGCCGGCAACCTGGTCACCGGTACGGCGTCCGCCGCCGGCGCCGGCCCGGTCTTCGTCTTCCCCGGCCAGGGCGCCCAGTCCGTCGGGATGGCCGCCGGCCTGGTCGGCCGGTGCGCGCCGTTCGACACCGCGCTGGCCGAGTGCCAGACGGCGCTGGCCCCCCACCTGGACGTCGATCTCGTGTCGGTGCTGACCGGCGACGACGAGTCCTGGCTGGACCGCGTCGAGGTGGTGCAGCCGGTGCTGTGGGCGGTCGGTGTGGCGCTCGCCGCCGTCTGGCGCGCGGCCGGCGTCACGCCCGACGCGGTGATCGGCCACTCCCAGGGCGAGATCGGCGCGGCCTGTGTGGCGGGAATCCTGTCCCTCGACGACGCGGCGAAGACGGTGGCGTTGCGGTCCCGGGCGCTGTCCGCGTTGCGCGGCACCGGCACGATGGCGTCGGTCGACCTGTCCGCCGACGAGGTGACCGCCCGGCTGGATGGCTTCGACGGTGTCGGGGTGGCGGCGGTGAACGGCCCGGCGACCGTGGTGGTGTCCGGTCCGCCGCAGGCGGTCGCCGACCTGGTGGACGCCTGTCAGGCCGACGGCATCCGGGCCCGGCTGATCCCGGTCGACTACGCCTCGCACTCCGCCGCCGTGGAGGAGGTGGCGCAGCAGTTGCGTGCCGACCTGGCCGGCGTGACGCCGCAGGCCGGTCACACCCGGCTGGTGTCGACGCTGACCGGGGAGTGGGTGGACCCGGCGACGATGACGGCCGACTACTGGTACGACAACCTGCGCCGCACGGTCCGGTTCGACACGGCGGTGCGGACGGCGGTCGAGGCGGGACACACCACGTTCGTGGAGATCTCGCCGCACCCGGTGCTGACCATGCCGGTCACGGCGGTCCTGGACGACACCGGCACCGCCGGGCACACGCTGTCGACGTTGCGGCGGGGTGAGGACGACCCGACCCGGCTGCTGACCAACCTGGCCACCGCGCACAGCATCGGCCTGCCGGTCGACCTGACCACGGTCCTCGCCGAGACGGAAACCGTGGCGCTGCCCACCTACGCGTTCGACCACCAGCGGCTCTGGCTCGACGGCAGCGGCGGCCCCGAGCGGGAGGACCAGGCGGCCGACCACGGCAACCCGGACGACAGCGGCTTCTGGGCCGCCGTCGAACGCGACGACCTGTCCGGCCTCGCCGAGGTGCTCGCCGGCGACGACCTCCCCGCCGGGCAGGCGCTCGACGCGCTCGCCCCGGCGCTGCCGGTGCTGCACCGCTGGCGGCGGCAGCAGCGCCGCCAGTCCGACATCGACAGTTGGCGCTACCAGGACACCTGGAAGCCGCTCACCGGCATCACCAACCGTGGCATGGCCGGCACCTGGCTGGTCGTGCTGCCCACCGGCGACATCGTCGAACCCTGGCAGGAGGCGTGCGTCGACGCGTTCGCCGCCGCCGGCGCCACCGTCGTCCCGCTGCCGGTCAGCACCACCGACGTCGACCGGGACCTGCTCGGCAAGCTGCTGCGCGAGGCGCTCACCACCGGCGCGGACGGCACGCTCACCGAGGTGACCGGCGTGGTGTCGCTGCTCGCGTTCGACGAACTCGTCCACCCGATGCACCCGTCCGTGCCCGGCGGCTTCGCCGCCACCGTCGCGCTGGTCCAGGCGCTCGGCGACATCGGCCTGGCCGCTCCGATGTGGGCGGTCACGTCCGGCGCCGTCTCGGTCGGCCGCGCCGAACTGCTCCGCTCGCCCGGCCAGGCGATGATCTGGGGCTTCGGCCGCGTCGCCGCGCTGGAACACCCGCAGCGTTGGGGCGGACTCGTCGACCTGCCGGAGGCGGTCGACGAGCGCAGCGCCGGCCTGCTGGTCGCGGCGCTCACCGCCGCCGGCGAGGAGGACCAGATCGCGGTACGCCCCGGCGGACTGCTCGGCCGGCGGCTCACCCGTGTCCCGCTCGGCGACAGCCGGCCCGCGCACCCGTGGCAGCCCTCCGGCACCGCGCTGGTCACCGGCGGCACCGGCGCGCTCGGCGGGCACGCCGCCCGCTGGCTCGCCCGCAGCGGGGTGGAGAACATCGTCGTGGCCAGCCGGCGCGGCATGGACGCCCCCGGCGCCGCCGAACTCGTCGCCGAGCTCACCGCGCTCGGCGCCACCGCCAGCGTGGTCACCTGCGACGCCGCCGACCGGGACGCGCTGGCCGCGCTGATCGACGGCATTCCCGCCGACCGGCCGCTGAAGGCCGTGGTGCACGCCAGCGCGGTGCTCGACGACGCCCTGATCAACGACCTGCGCATCGACCAGATCGAGCGGGTCCTCGCGGCCAAGGTGGACGTCGCGTACCACCTGCACGAGCTGACGCTCGACCTCGACCTCGGCGCGTTCGTGCTGTTCTCCTCGTTCGCCGGCTCGGTGGGCAGCTCCGGCGTCGGCAACTACGCCCCGAGCAACGCGTTCCTCGACGCGCTCGCCCAGCACCGGCGCGGCCTCGGCCTGCCCGGCACGTCCATCGCCTGGGGCGCCTGGGCCGGCGGCGGCATGGCCGACGGCCCGTTCGGGGAACTGCTGCACCGGCACGGCGTGCCCGAGATGCCGCCGGAGGCCGCGATCGCCGCGCTGCACCAGGCCGTCGACCACGGCGAGGCGTTCCTCACCGTCGCCGACATCGCCTGGGAACGGTTCTCCGTCGCGTTCACCGCCACCCGGCCCGGCCCGCTGATCAGCGACCTGCCGGACGTCCGCCGGCTGCGCACGGTCGAGCGGACCACCGGCGGCGAGGTGCCCGACGGCCCGGAGTCGCTGCGCGACCGGCTCGCCGGGCTGCCCGCCGGCGACCGGATGGCGGTGCTGCTCGCGCTGGTCCGCAGCCAGGTCGCGGCCGTGCTCAACTACCCGTCCGGGGAGTCGGTGGACGAGCACCGCGCGTTCCGCGAACTGGGCTTCGACTCGGTCACCGCGGTCGAGCTGCGCAACCGGCTCGGCCTGGCGAGCGGGGTGGCGCTGCCGGTCACCCTGGTCTTCGACTACCCGACGCCGACCACGCTGGCCGAGTACCTCTACGCCGAGGTGGCCCAGGACGACGTGGTCACCCCGACCGCGCTGCTGGACGACCTCGACCGGATCGCCGACGGGCTCGACGTGGTGGCCCGCGACGAGGCCGCCCGGGTCCGGGCCACGGTCCGCCTCCAGGCCATGCTCACCCGGCTCGGCCAGGGCAGCGGCGGCGACGACGACCTCGGCCGTCATCTCGGCGACGCCAGCGACGACGAGCTGTTCGCCATGGTGGACCGCGACCTCGGTCTCTCCTGACCCGCACCGGCTCACTCCCGTCCCCTGCGAGGAAGCGGCTACCGATGGCCAATGAAGACAAGCTCCGCGACTACCTCAAGCGGGTCATGGCGGACCTGCACGACACCCGCCGCCGGCTCAGCGAGGCCCAGTCCCAGGAACTGGAGCCGGTGGCGATCGTCGCGATGAGCTGCCGGCTGCCCGGTGGCGTCCGCGACCCGCAGGACCTGTGGGAGTTGCTGACCGACGGCCGGGACGCGGTTGCCCCGTTCCCCGACGACCGGGGCTGGGACCTCGACCGGCTCTACCATCCCGACCCCGACCACCCCGGCACCTCGTACGCCCGCGAGGGCGGCTTCCTCGACGGGGCCGGGGACTTCGACGCCGCGTTCTTCGGCATCAGCCCCCGCGAGGCGCTCACCATGGACCCGCAGCAGCGGCTGCTGCTGGAGACCGCGTGGGAGGCCGTCGAGTCCGCCGGCATCGACCCCGCCACGCTGCGCGGCAGCCGTACCGGGGTGTTCGTCGGCACCAACGGGCAGGACTACGGCACGCTGCTGATGATGTCGCCCGACGGCGACGAGGGCCACTCGATGACCGGCGGGGCGGCGGCGGTCGCCTCCGGCCGGGTGTCGTACACGCTCGGCCTGGAGGGCCCGGCCGTCTCCATCGACACCGCCTGCTCGTCCTCGCTGGTCGCGCTGCACCTGGCCGCGCAGGCGCTGCGGGCGGGGGAGTGCGAGCTGGCGCTCGCCGGTGGCGTCACCGTGATGGCCACCCCCGGCCTCTACATCGGGTCGAGCCGGCAACGCGCGCTCTCCCCGGACGGGCGGTGCCGTTCCTTCGCCGCCGCCGCCGACGGCGCCGGGTTCTCCGAGGGCGTCGGCTGGCTGCTGGTGGAGCGGCTCTCCGACGCCCGCCGCAACGGGCACCCGGTGCTCGCGGTGCTGCGCGGCAGCGCGGTCAACCAGGACGGCGCGTCGAACGGGCTGACCGCCCCGAACGGGCCCGCCCAGCAGCGCGTGATCAGCCAGGCGCTCACCGCCGCCCGGCTGGCCACCGCCGACGTGGACCTCATCGAGGCGCACGGCACCGGCACCAACCTGGGTGACCCGATCGAGGCGCAGGCGCTGCTGGCCACGTACGGGCAGGACCGTGGCGACGCCGGGCCGGCGCTGCTCGGCTCGGTGAAGTCGAACATCGGGCACGCCCAGGCCGCTGCCGGCGTGGCCGGGGTGATCAAGGTGGTGCTGGCCATCCGGCACGGACTGGTGCCGGCGACGCTGCACGTCGACGAGCCGTCCCCGCACATCGACTGGTCGTCCGGCGCGCTGGAGCTGGTGACGTCGGCGCGGCCATGGCCGGAACGCGACCGGCCCCGCCGGGCGGCGGTGTCGTCGTTCGGCATCTCCGGCACCAACGCGCACGTCATCGTGGAACAGGCGCCGGAGGCGTCCGCGCCGCCCGCCGCCGTCCCCACCCCGGGACTGCTCGCCGCCGACGTCACCGCCTGGCCGGTCTCCGCCCGGACCCGGGGCGGCCTCGCCGGGCAGGCCGGCCGGCTGGCCGCGCACCTGCGCGCGCACCCGGCCGACCCGGCGACGGTGGCCTGGTCGCTGGCCACCACCCGGTCGGCGTTCGACAAGCGGGCCGTGGTGCTCGGGTCGTCGGCCGAGGAGTTGCTGTCCGGTCTGGATGCGCTCGCGGCGGGTACGCCGTCGCCGGCGGTGGTGACCGGCACCGCGGAGCGGCCCGCCGGCCCGGTGTTCGTGTTCCCGGGTCAGGGTGCGCAGTCGGCGCGGATGGCTTCCGGTCTGGTCGGTCGGTGCGTGTCGTTCGACGCGGCGCTTGCCGAGTGCCAGGTGGCCCTCTCTCCGTACCTCGACGTCGATCTGGTGGCGGTGCTGACTGGCGACGACGAGTCGTGGTTGGCCCGGGTCGAGGTGGTGCAGCCGGTGTTGTGGGCGGTGGGTGTCGCCCTGGCCGCGGTGTGGCGGCACGTCGGGGTCGTGCCGCAGGCGGTGGTCGGTCACTCGCAGGGCGAGATCGGCGCCGCGTGCGTCGCGGGGATCCTGTCCGTCGACGACGCGGCGAAGACGGTGGCGTTGCGGTCGCGGGCGCTGTCCGCGTTGCGCGGCACCGGGACGATGGCGTCGGTCGACCTGTCCGCCGACGACGTCACCGCACGGCTGGCCGGAAGCGCGACGGCGTCCGTCGGCGCGGGATCGACCCGCGACAGGACCGGCCCGGCCGCGAACGGGCCACGCTTCGCGGGCGTGGGAATCGCGGCGATCAACGGCCCGGCGACAGTGGTGGTCTCCGGCCCGCCGCAGGCGGTCGCGGACCTGGTCGAGTCGTGTCAGGCCGACGGCATCCGGGCCCGGCTGATCCCGGTCGACTACGCGTCGCACTCCGCCGCCGTGGAGGACGTCGCGCAGCAGCTCCGCACCGACCTGGCGGACGTGACGCCGCAGCCCGGTCACACGCGTCTGGTGTCGACACTCACCGGCGACTGGGTGGACCCGGCCACGATGACGGCCGACTACTGGTACGACAACCTGCGCCGCACGGTCCGGTTCGACACCGCCGTGCGTACCGCGATCGAGGCCGGTCACACGACGTTTGTGGAGATCTCGCCGCACCCGGTGCTGACCATGCCGGTCACGGCGATCCTGGACGACCTCGGCACCGCCGGGCACACGCTGTCCACGCTGCGGCGGGGCGAGGACGACCCGACCCGGCTGCTGACCAACCTGGCCACCGCGCACAGCATCGGCCTGCCCGTCGACCTGACCACGGTCCTCGCCGGCACCGGCACCGTCGCGCTGCCCACCTACGCGTTCGACCACCAGCGGTACTGGCCCGCCCCGCCCCGCTTCGTCACCGACCGCGACGGCGAACCCGACCCCGACCGCTGGCACTACCGGGTCACCTGGACCCCGCTGCCCGACCTGCCGCTGACCCGGCTCACCGGCGCCTGGCTGGTCCCGGTACCCGCCGACCTGG
Source organism: Micromonospora sp. NPDC049201 (assembly GCF_055586805.1). Taxonomy (NCBI): domain Bacteria; kingdom Bacillati; phylum Actinomycetota; class Actinomycetes; order Micromonosporales; family Micromonosporaceae; genus Micromonospora; species Micromonospora sp. NPDC049201. The sequence continues at coordinate 194,527 of NZ_JBVJHM010000005.1, forward strand.
CCGACGACCCGCTCGTCACCGGCGTGCTCGGCGCGCTCGGCAACGTCGGCGCCGACGCCGTACCCGTACCCGTCGACCCGGCCGACGACCCGGCCGCGCTCGCCGACCGGCTGCGCGCCGCGCTGCCCGCCGACGGACCCGCCGCCGTGCTCTCCCTGCTCGGCCTCGACGGACGCGCCCACCCCGAGCACCCGGCCACCACGCTCGGCGTCACCGGCACCGCCCACCTGGTCCAGGCGCTCGGCGCGCTCGGCGTCGAGGCGCCGCTCTGGTGCGCCACCCGCCGGGCCGTCACCACCGGCGACACCGATCCCGCCCCCGACCCGGCCGCCGCCGCCGTCTGGGGCCTCGGCCGGGCCGTCGCGCTGGAACACCCGGCCCGCTGGCGCGGCCTGGTCGACCTGCCCGACCGGCTCGACGCCACCACCGCCGCGCTGCTCGGCGCGGTGCTCGGCGCCGACGGGCCCGAGGACCAGATCGCCGTCCGCGACACCGGCGCCCACGCCCGCCGGCTCACCCGCGACACCGACCTCGCCGACGACACCGTCCGGCTCCGCGACACCGTGCTGATCACCGGCGGCACCGGCGGCCTCGGCGGGCACCTGGCCCGCTGGGCCGCCCGCGCCGGCGCCGCGCACGTGCTGCTGGCCAGCCGCCGCGGCCCCGACGCCCCCGGCGCCGGCGACCTCGCCGCCGAGCTGACCGACCTCGGGGTACGCGTCACCGTGGCCCGCTGCGACGTCACCGACCGCGACCAGATCGCCGCGCTCCTCGCCGACCTGCCCGACGACGCGCCGCTGCGGGCCGTGCTGCACACCGCCGCCGTGCTCGACGACGGCATCGTGGACACCGTCACCCCGGCCCGCCTGCACACCGTCGCCGCGCCCAAGAGCGCCGCCGCCGACCATCTCGACGCGCTCACCCGCGACCACGAGCTGGACGCGTTCGTGCTCTTCTCCTCCGTCGCCGGCACCACCGGCAACGCCGGCCAGGGCGCGTACGGCGCGGCCAACGCCCACCTGGACGCGCTCGCCCACCGGCGCCGCGCCGACGGGCTGCCGGCGCTCTCCGTGGCCTGGGGCGCCTGGGCCGGCGCCGGCCTGCCCGCCGACAACGAACGCGCCCAGCAGCGGCTGCGCCGCGGCGGCATGGTCGCCATGGACCCGGAGTCGGCCGTCGCCGCGCTGGCCCGGGCGCTGGGCCGTGACGAACCCACAGTGGTCGTCGCCGACGTCGACTGGGGTCGCTTCGCGCCCGCGTTCGCGCTGGTCCGGCCCAGCCCGCTGCTCGGTGACCTGCCCGAGGTCCGGGACGCGCTGCGGCCCCCGGAGACGCCGGCCACGCCCGAACCGGTCGACCAGCCCGGCTCGGCGCTGGCCCGGCAGCTCGCCGGCGGCACCGCCGCCGAGCGTACCGAGACGCTGCGTGACCTGGTCCGCCAGTGCGCGGCCACCGCGCTCGGCTACGGCGCCGCCGACGACGTGCCGGTCACCCGCCCGTTCCGCGACCTCGGCCTCGACTCGCTGACCGCGGTGGACCTGCGCAACCTGCTCGCCACCGCCACCGAGCTGCGGCTGCCCGCCACGCTCGCGTTCGACTACCCGAACCCGGCGGTGCTCGCGGGGCACCTCGACGAGCTGCTCACCGGCGCCGGCGCGCCGGTCGACGGGCCGGCCGCCGTGGCCACCCCCGACGAGCCGCTGGCCGTGGTGGCGATGAGCTGCCGTTTCCCCGGCGGTGCGGACGACCCGGAACGGCTGTGGCAACTGCTCGCCTCGGGCGGCGACGCCATCGGCGACTTCCCCACCGACCGGGGCTGGGACCTCGACCGGCTCTTCGACACCGACCCCGCCGTCGAGGGCACCAGCTACGCCCGCCAGGGCGGCTTCCTGCCCGACGTGGCCGACTTCGACCCCGGCTTCTTCGGCATCTCGCCCCGCGAGGCGCTCGCCATGGACCCGCAGCAGCGGCTGCTGCTGGAGACCTCGTGGGAGGCGATCGAACGCGCCGGCATCGACCCGCGGACGCTGCGCGGCACCCCCACCGGCGTCTTCGTCGGCACCAACTACCAGGACTACCGCAACCTCATGCTCACCGCGGAGGGCGCCGAGGGGCACCTGATGACCGGCAACGCCGGCAGCGTGCTCTCCGGCCGGGTGTCGTACACGCTCGGGCTGGAAGGGCCGGCCGTGTCCGTCGACACCGCCTGCTCCTCGTCGCTCGTCGCGCTGCACTGGGCCGGCCAGGCGCTGCGCGCCGCCGAGTGTTCCCTGGCGCTGGTCGCCGGCGTCACCGTGATGTCCACCCCCGGCGTGTTCGTCGGCTTCAGCCGGCAACGCGGACTCTCCCCGGACAGCCGGGTCAAGGCGTTCGCGGCCGGCGCCGACGGCACGAGCTGGGGCGAGGGCGTCGGCGTGCTGCTCGTCGAGCGGCTCTCCGACGCCCGCCGCAACGGCCACCCGGTGCTCGCCGTGGTCCGGGGCAGCGCGGTCAACCAGGACGGCGCGTCCAACGGGCTCACCGCCCCCAACGGTCCGGCCCAGCAGCGGGTCATCCGCGCGGCGCTGGCCAACGCCCGGCTCGACGCGGGCGACGTGGACGCGGTCGAGGCGCACGGCACCGGCACCCGCCTCGGCGACCCGATCGAGGCGCAGGCGCTGCTCGCCACGTACGGGCAGGGCCGCCCCGAGGACCGGCCGCTGCTGCTCGGCTCGATCAAGTCGAACATCGGCCACACCCAGGCCGCCGCCGGTGTCGCCGGCGTGATCAAGATGATCCTCGCGCTGCGCCACGGCTACCTGCCGCCGACGCTGCACGTCGACGCGCCCAGCGACCAGGTGGACTGGACGACCGGCTCGGTGGACCTGCTGACCGAGGGGCGGCCCTGGCCGCTGACCGGCCGGCCGCGCCGCGCCGCCGTCTCCTCGTTCGGCATCAGCGGCACCAACGCCCACACCATCCTGGAGCAGGCCCCCGAGCCGCCGGCGCCGACCGATGAGCCGGCGGAGCCGCCGGTGGTGCCGGTGCTGCTGTCCGCGCGTACCGCCGCGTCGCTGGCCGCGCAGGCCACGCCGTGGGCCGACCGGCTCGCCGGGCCGACCGCGCCCCCGCTTGTCGACGTCGGCTGGTCCTCGGCGGTGTCCCGGGCCGCGCTGGACCACCGCGCGGTGGTGCTCGCCACCGACCGTCGGGCGCTGCGCGCCGGGCTCCGTGCGCTGGCCACCGGCGACGACTCGCCCGCGCTGGTCACCGGCGCGGTGACCGGCCGGCCCCGGCTGGCGTACCTGTTCTCCGGGCAGGGCGCGCAACGCCCCGGCATGGGCCGCGAGCTGGCCGCCGCGTACCCGGTGTTCGCCGACGCGCTGACCGAGGCGTGCGCCGCGCTCGACCCGCACCTGCCCCGGCCGTTGCGCCCGCTGCTCGACGCCGACCCCGGCACCGACACCGCGGCGTTGCTGGACCGCACCGAGTTCACCCAGCCGGCGCTGTTCGCCGTCGAGGTGGCGCTGTTCCGGCTGCTCACCTCGTGGGGCCTGCGCCCGGACGCGGTGGCCGGGCACTCCATCGGCGAGTTCGCCGCCGCCCACGCCGCCGGCGTGCTCACCCTCGCCGACGCCGCCGAACTGGTCGCCGCCCGGGGCCGGCTCATGCAGGCGCTGCCCGCCGGCGGCGCCATGCTCGCGGTCGCCGCGAGCGAGGACGACGTCCGCGCCACGCTCGCCGACGGACTCGCGCTCGCCGCGGTCAACGGCCCCGCCGCCGTCGTGGTCGCCGGCCCCACCGACGCCGTCGACCAGGCCGCCGCCGACTGGACCGCCCGGGGGGTACGCACCCGACGGCTCACCGTCAGCCACGCGTTCCACAGCCCGCTGATGGAACCGGTGCTCGACGAGTTGGCCGCGCTCGCCGCCCGGCTGCCGCACCACCCGCCGACCGTGCCGCTGATCTCCACCGTCACCGGCGCGCCGGTCGACGTGGCCGGCATCGGCGCGCCCGGCTACTGGGCCCGGCACGCCCGCGACACCGTCCGCTTCGCCGACGCGGTCACCGCGCTGCGCGCGCACGGCTGCACCGCGTACCTCGAGGTCGGCCCGGACGCGGTGCTCACCGCGCCGGCCCAGGGCGTGCTGGCCGCCCACGGGCCGGTCCCGCCGGTGCTGCCCACGCTGCGCCGGGACCGGCCGGAACCGCTCACCCTGCTGCGCGCGGTCGCCGCGTTGCACGTGCACGGCGTGGGCGTGGACTGGCCCGCGCTCTACGCCGACGCCGACCCGCAGCCGGCCGACCTGCCCACCCACGTGTTCGACAGGCAGCGCTACTGGCCGCAGCCGCCGGCCTGGCTGACCGCGCCACCCGCCGAGGACACCGCCGTGGAACGCCGGTTCTGGGCGGCCGTCGAGGCCGAGGACCTGGACGGCCTGCTCACCGAGCTGGACGTGGCCCCGGACCAGCCGTTCGGCGCGGTGCTGCCGGCGCTGTCGGCGTGGCGCCGACGCGGTCGGGAACGGTCGGTGGTGGACGGCAGCCGCTACCGGGTGCGCTGGGAGCCGGTCGACGCCACCACCGGGCCCGCGCCGGACGGTCCGGGCCGCTGGCTGGTGCTGCTGCCCGCCGACCGGGCCGCCGAACCGGACCTGGTCACGCTGGCCGGCGCGCTCGGCCCGGCGGCCACCACCGCGCCGGTGGACACCGCCGCCGACGCCGACGAACTGGCCGCCCGGCTGACCGACCTGGTCACCGCCGCCACCAGCGACGGGCCGACCCGCGTCCTGTCGCTGCTCGGGCTGGACGAGACGCCGCACGCCGAGCACCCGACGCTGCCGCGTGGCCTGGCCGCCACCGTCGGACTGCTCCAGGCGCTCACCGACCTGGACGCGCCGGCCCGGCTCTGGTGCGCCACCCGGGGCGCGGTCGACGTCGGTGACGCCCCGCCCAGCCCCCGGCAGGCGGCGCTGTGGGGCCTCGGCCGGGTCGCCGCGCTGGAACAGCCCACCCGCTGGGCCGGCCTGGTCGACCTGCCCGCCACCGTGGACGACGACACCGCCCGGCGGCTCGCCACACTGCTGACCACCACCGCCGAGGACCAGCTCGCGGTGCGCGGCGACGGGACGTACGCCCGGCGGCTCGCCAGCGCGCCCACCGACGGTGACCCGACGCCGTGGCAGCCGCGCGGCACCGTCCTGATCACCGGCGGCACCGGCGCGCTCGGCGGGCACGTGGCCCGCTGGGTGGCCGACGCCGGCGCCGAACGGATCGTGCTGACCAGCCGGCGCGGCGTCGACACGCCGGGCGCGGCCGACCTGCTGGCCGAGCTGACCGCGTCCGGCGTCGACTGCCGGGTCGCCCGCGCCGACGCCGCCGACCGGACCGCCATGGCCGCGCTGCTCGCCGACCTGCGCGCCGACGGGCCGCCGCTGCGCGCGGTGGTGCACGCCGCCGGCGTCAGCGAGGTGGTGCCGCTGGCCGAGACCACGCTGGAGGACCTGGCGTACGTCATCGGCCCGAAACTGGCCGGCGCGGAACTGCTCGACGAGCTGCTCGACGGCGTCGAACTGGACGCGTTCGTGCTCTTCTCCTCCATCGCCGCCACCTGGGGCAGCGGCGGGCAGGGCGGATACGCCGCCGGCAACGCCGCGCTGGACGCGTTCGCCGAGCGACGGCGGGCGCGCGGGCTGCCCGCCACGTCGGTGGCCTGGGGGCCGTGGACCGAGTCCGGCATGTTCGACGACGACGCGCCGGAGCAACTGCGCCGCCGCGGCCTGCGGGTGCTGCCGCCCGAACCGGCGATGGCCGGGCTGCGGCACGCGCTCGCCGCCGACGACACCTGCGTCACCGTCGCCGACGTCGACTGGGCCACGTTCCACCCGCTGTTCACCTCGCTGCGGCCCAGCCCACTGCTGGCCGACCTGCCGGCCGTGCGGGCACTCGCCGCCGCCGCCGAGCCGCCGCCGGCGACGACGACCGGGCCGGCGGGCCGGGACCGGCTCGCCGAACTGCGCGCGCTGACCGCCGACGACCGCCGGGACGCGCTGCTGGACCTGGTACGCACCGACGCGGCGAAGGTGCTCGGCCACCCCTCGGTCGACGCGGTCGAGCCGGAACGGGGCTTCCTCGATCTAGGGTTCGATTCGCTGACCGCGGTGGAGCTGCGCAACCTGCTCACCGCCGCGACCGGGCGGGAGCTGCCCACCACCGTGGTGTTCGACTACCCGACCCCGGCCGGGCTGGCCGCGTACCTCGACGACGAGCTGTTCCCCGGCGGCGACGAGCCGGCCGGCGGCGCCGACGAGGAGACGGTCCGGCGGGTCCTCGCGGCCATCCCGCTGGACCGGCTGCGCCAGGCCGGCCTGCTCGACCAGTTGCTGCGCCTCGGCCACGACACCGCCGCGCCGGCCGCCGACCCGGCTCCGGACGTGCCGGCGGCCGAGATCCACGACCTCGACGTCGCCGGACTGGTCCGGATGGCGCTCGAAGGATCCGACTCGTGACCCGGCCGGCCGCAGGGAGGGCCCGATGAGCGTCTCGCTGGACGAGGTGGTCGGCGCGCTGCGCGCGTCGCTGCTGGACAACCAGAAACTCAAGCAGCAGAACCAGCAGCTCGCCGACCGGCTCACCGAACCGGTGGCGATCATCGGGATGAGCTGCCGTTTCCCCGGTGGGGTGCGCTCGCCCGAGCAGCTCTGGGAGCTGGTCGACGCCGGCCGCGACGCGATGGCGCCGTTCCCCGCCGACCGGGGCTGGGACCTCGACGCGCTCTACGACACCGACCCGGCCAGCCGGGGCACCTCCTACGTCCGCGACGGCGGTTTCCTGCCCGACGCCGGCGACTTCGACCCGGCGTTCTTCGGCATCAGCCCGCGCGAGGCCCTCGCCATGGACCCGCAGCAGCGGCTGCTGCTGGAGACCGCGTGGGAGGCGTTCGAATCCGCCGGCGTCGACCCCACCGCGCTGCGCGGCGCGCCCACCGGCGTGTACGCGGCCACCAGCAGCCAGGGCGACTACGCGGCGCTGCTCACCGGCGTCGGCGGCGGCGTCGAGGGCTACCTCGGCACCGGCAGCGCGGCGGCGGTGGCCAGCGGCCGGATCGCGTACGCGCTGGGCCTGGAGGGCCCGGCGATCACCGTGGACACCGCCTGCTCCTCGTCGCTCGTCGCGCTGCACCTGGCCTGCCAGGCGCTGCGGCTGGGGGAGTGCACGCTGGCGCTGGCCGGCGGCGTGTCCGTGATGGCCACCCCCACCGTGTTCGTGGAGTTCTCCCGGCAACGCGGCCTGTCCACCGACGGCCGGTGCAAGTCGTTCGCCGCCGCCGCCGACGGCACCGGCTGGTCCGAGGGCGTCGGCATGCTGCTCGTCGAACGGCTCTCCGACGCCCGCCGCCACGGCCACCCGGTGCTCGCCGTGGTGCGCGGCACCGCGGTCAACCAGGACGGCGCCAGCAGCGGCCTCACCGCGCCCAACGGCCCCGCCCAGCGGAAGGTGATCCGGGCCGCGCTCGCCAACGCCGGGCTCACCGCCGCCGAGGTGGACGTGGTGGAGGCGCACGGCACCGGCACCACGCTCGGCGACCCGATCGAGGCGCAGGCGCTGCTGGCGACCTATGGGCAGGACCGGTCCACGCCGCTGCTGCTCGGCTCCGTCAAGTCGAACATCGGCCACACCCAGGCCGCCGCCGGCGTCGCCGGGATCATCAAGATGGTGCTCGCCATGCGGCACGGCCGGCTCCCGGCCACGCTGCACGTCGACCGGCCCACCCCGCACGTCGACTGGACGGCCGGCGCGGTGGAGCTGCTGACCGACGCGCGGCAGTGGCCGGCGACCGACCGCCCGCGCCGGGCCGGTGTCTCCGCGTTCGGCGTCAGCGGCACCAACGCCCACGCCGTCATCGAACAGGTCGAGGATCCGCCGACCCCGCCGGCCGGACGCCCCGCCCCGCCGGCGCCCTGGGTGGTCTCCGCGCGCTCCGGGCCGGCGCTCGCCGGGCAGGCCCGCCGGCTGCTGGAGCACCTCGACGCCCACCCCGGCCTGCGCCCGGCCGACGTCGCGTACGCGCTGCTCACCACGCGGGCGGCGCTGCCGCACCGGGCCGCGGTCACCGGCGACGACGCGGCGGCGCTGCGCGCCGGGCTGCGTGCGGTCGCCGAGGACCGGCCCGCGCCCGGCGTGGTCCGCGGCGTGGCCCGGACCGCCGGCAAGCTCGCCGTCCTCTTTCCCGGGCAGGGCGGCCAGCGACCCGGCGCGGGCGCCGAGCTGCACCGCCGGTTCCCGGTCTTCGCCGCCGCGTTCGACGAGGTGGCCGCCGAACTCGACAGGCACCTGAGCCGGCCGCTGCGCGAGGTGGCGTTCGCCGCGCCGGAGACCCCCGAGGCGGCGCTGCTGGACCGCACCGAGTGGACCCAGCCCGCGCTCTTCGCCTACCAGGTGGCCGCGTACCGGCTGGTCACCGCGCTCGGCCTGCGCCCGGCGCACCTGCTCGGCCACTCCGTCGGCGAGCTGGCCGCCGCGCACGTCGCCGGTGTGCTGTCGCTGCCCGACGCCGCCACGCTGGTGGCCGCCCGGGCCCGGCTCATGCAGGCGCTGCCGGCCGGCGGCGCGATGCTCGCGGTCCGCGCGTCCGCCGCCGAGGTGACGCCGCTGCTCGACGCGCGGGTGGCGCTGGCCGCGGTGAACGGCCCCGAGTCGGTGGTGCTCTCCGGTGACGAGGACGCGGTGCTCGCCGCCGGGGAACGGCTCGCCGCCCAGGGCCGCCGGACCCGCCGGCTGCGGGTCGGCCACGCGTTCCACTCGGCCCGGATGGACGACATGCTGGCCGAGTTCCGGGTGGTCGCCGAGAAACTCACCTGGCAGCCGCCGAGCGTGCCGCTGGTCTCCGACCGCACCGGCGAGCCGCTCACCGACGCGCAGGCCACCGACCCGGGCTACTGGGTCGAGCACGTCCGCGACACGGTGCGGTTCTCGTCGGCGGTGGCCACGCTCGCCGCCGCCGGGGCCGGCACCTTCCTGGACCTGGGCCCGGACGCCGCGTTGACCGCGCTGGCCCGCGAGTGCCTGCCCGACGCCGAACCGGCCGCGTTCGTGCCGGTCGCCCGGCGTGAGCTGTCCGAACCGGCCGGCCTGCTCGCCGCGCTCGCCGCCGTGGACCTGCGCGGCGCCGGCGTACGCTGGCCCGCGCTGTTCGCCGGCACCGACGCGACCCGGGTCGACCTGCCCACGTACGCGTTCGCGCACGAGCGGTTCTGGCCCGACCCGATCCGGCTCGACCTGGGCCCGCGCCCCGCCGACCCGGCCGACGGCGAGTTCTGGTCCACGGCCGAGGACGGCGACCCGGCCGCGCTGGCCGCCCTGCTCGGTCTCGACGACGCCGCCGCCGGCCCGCTCGGCGACCTGCTGCCGGCGCTGACCGGCTACCGGGACCGTCACCGCCGGACGGCCACCCTGGACGGACTGCGCTACCGGACCGGCTGGACCCCGGTCGACCCGCCGACCGGCGTCGCGCCGACCGGCCCGTGCCTGGTCGTCGGCCCACCCGGCGACCTGCTCGACGCCGTGACCGACGCGGTACGCGCCGAGGGCCTGGACCCGGTGCCTGTACCGGCGCCGCCCGGCGTCGACCCGGTCGCCGCGCTGCGCGACCGCCTCGACACGGTCACCCCGGTCCGGGTGATCTCGCTGCTCGCCGCCGGCCACGCGTCGGCGGACACCGGAGCGCCGGCGGCCGGACCGGAGCCGGGAACCGGCGCGGCCGAATCGGGGCCGGGCACCGACAGGGCCGGATCGGCGGCCACCGGCGACGCGGCCGGATCGGCGGCCACCGGCGCCGCGGACGTCCTCGCCGGCACCGTCGCGCTGGTGCGGGCGCTCACCGACGCCGGGGTCGCCGCGCCGCTGTGGTGCGTCACCCGGGGCGCGGTCGCCGTCGACGCCGTCGACCCGGCGCCCGACCCGGCGGTCGCCACCGTCTGGGGCCTCGGCCGGGTGCTGGCGTTGGAACACCCCCGGCTCTGGGGCGGCCTGCTGGACCTGCCCGCCGAACCGGCCGGCCCGGACACCGCCCGGCTCGCCCGCGTGGTGGCCGGGGACGGCGTCGAGGACCAGCTCGCGATCCGCGCCGGTGGCCTGCGCGCCCGCCGGCTGGAACGCGCGCCGGCCGGCGTCGACAGCCCGTGGCGGCCGGACGGCGCGGTGCTGGTGCACGGCGACGCCCCGGTCCGCCGCCCGCACCTGCTGCGCCGACTCGCCGAGGCGGGCGCGACCCACCTGCTCCTGGCCGGTCCACCCTTGCCGGCCGACAGCGACCAGACCGGCCCGGACGGTGTCGCGCGGACCATCCTGGACGGCGTCGAGCGGACCACGGTGCACGGCGTCGAGGTGACCACCGTGGCCGGTCCGGACGCGCTGTCCGCCGCGTTGGCGCGACTGGCCGCGGCCGGCACGCCGGTGCGTACCGTGCTGCACGTGGCCGACGCCGGCGGGGCCGGCGAGCCGGTCGCGGCGGCCGACCCGGACCGGTTGGCCGGCACCGTCGGCGCGCACCTGGCCGCGGTGGCCCGGCTCGACGCCGTCTGCGCCGACCACCCGGTCGACAAGTTCCTGATCTTCGTCTCCACGGCCGCCACCTGGGGCAGCGGCGGTGCCGCGGTCACCGCCGCGACCGGCGCCGGCCTGGCCGCCCTCGCCGCCTGCCGCCGCGCCGCCGGTCGACCGGCCACCGTGCTGGCGTGGGCGCCGTGGCACGGCGAGGTCACCGACCCGGAGCAGCTACGCCGTCGGGGAATCCGACCGCTGGACCCCGGCGTGGCCCTCGACGCGCTGGACCGGGCCGTCGCCGCCGGCAGCGACGAGGTCGCCGTCGCGGACGTCGACTGGCCGGCGTTCGTGCCCGCGTTCACCGCGGTCCGGCCGGCCCCGCTGCTGCGCGGCGTGCCGGACGCGGTGACCGAACCGACCGCCCCGGCCGCCGGGACCGGCTCCGACCCGGCGACCGCGCTGCGGGACCGGCTGGCCGCCGTGCCCGCCGCCGACCGGCACCGGATCCTGCTGGACCTGGTCCGGGCGCAGGCCGCCACCGTCCTCGGACACGCCGGGCCGGGCGCGGTCGAGGAGGACCGGGACTTCCTGGAACTGGGCTTCGACTCGCTCACCGCGCTGGAGCTGCGCGACGCGCTGCGCCAGGAGACCGGCGCGGAGCTGTCCGCCACCCTGCTCTTCGACCATCCCACCCCGGTCGCGCTGGCCGGCCACCTGCTCGGCGCGATCCTCGGCGGGCCGGCCGCCGACGCGCCCGCCGACGCGGCGTCACCGGAGGGCGCGGGCGGCCTGCTCGGCGGGCTGTTCCGGCAGCCCAAGGCGCGCGCCGACGCGGCCGGCTACGCCGAGCTGCTGGTCAAGCTGGCCCAGTTCCGGCCCAGCTTCCGCACCCCGGAGGAGCTGACCCGACCGGCCGCCGTCATGCGGCTGGCCGACGGGCCGGCCACGCCGGTGGTCTGCTGCTGCACCATGTCGCTGCTCTCCGGCGCGCACGAGTACGCCCGCGTCGCCGCCGGCATGCGCGGCCGGCGGGACGTGTGGGCGCTGCCGAACCCCGGCTTCGGCGTCGGCGAGGAGCTGCCCGCCGACCTCGACGCGCTGCTGCGGGTGCACGCGGACACCGTGCTGCGCGCGGTCGGATCCGGCGACTTCGTGCTGGCCGGCCACTCCGGCGGGGCGATGGTGGCCAACCTGCTCGCCGCCGAGCTGGAGCGGCAGGGCCGTGCCCCGGCCGCGGTGGTGCTGATGGACACCTACCCGGCCGGCAGCGAGGTGCTCGGCGGCTGGACCTCGCAACTGCTCGACGGGATGGTCGAGCGGGACAGCGCGTACACCCCGATGGACGACCACCGGGCCACCGCGTGGGCCGGCTACCTGCCGCTGTTCCTGGACTGGAACCCCACGCCGATGGCCGCGCCGACGCTGCTCGTACGCGCCGGCGAGCCGCTGGGGGAGTGGACCGGGGAACCCGACGGGTGGAAGTCGGTGTGGCCGTACCCGCACGAGACGCGGGACGCGGCCGGCGACCACTTCACCATGGTCGGCGAACGCGGCCCGGAACTCGCCGCCACCGTCGACGCGTGGCTCACCGAGCGAGGGCTGTGAGGCCGCCCCTTGGCTGCCCCTAACGCCCCCTATCGCGGTGGCGGACAACTGTCTTACCAGGAACCAGGACGGGAGCATGACGACGTGGACGAGGCAGTGGTGGTCGACGGGCTGGTCAAGAAGTACCGGCCCGACATGCCGCCGGCGGTGGACGGACTGAGTTTCTCGGTCGCCGCGGGCGAGGTCTTCGGTCTGCTCGGGCCGAACGGCGCGGGAAAGACCACGACGATCGGGGTGCTGACGACCCGGGTGCGGGCCACCTCCGGTCGCGCCCTGGTCTGCGGCGCGGACGTGTCCCGCGCGCCGGCCGTGGCCCGGCAACTGCTCGCGGTGGTGCCGCAGCGGGTCAACCTGGACCGGTCGCTCACCGTCCGGCAGAACCTGCTGTTCCACTCCGCGTACCACCGGGTGTCCCGGGCCCGCCGCGTGAAACGCGCCGACGAGCTGCTGGAACAGATGGGCCTGAAGGACTTCGCCAAGGCCCGCACCGACTTCCTCTCCGGCGGCCTGGCCCAACGCACCATGATCGCCCGGGCGTTGATGCACGCCCCCCGGGTGCTCTTCCTCGACGAGCCGTCCGCCGGTCTCGACCCGCAGTCCCGGCTGTTCGTGCACGAGCGGATCGCCGACCTGAAGCGGTCCGGGGTCACCGTCGTGGTGACCACGCACGACATGGAGGAGGCGGAGAAGCTCTGTGACCGGGTCGGCATCGTCGACCACGGCAAGCTGCTCACCCTGGACACGCCGACCGCGCTGACCCGGACGCTGCCCGGCAGCAGCACGCTGACGCTCGTGGTCGCGCCCGGCGCCCCGGCCGAGGCGGTGCAGACCGCGCTGACCGACGTGCCGGACGTGGAACGCGTCGAACGGCTGCGCGCGGGCGGCGCGGCGGAGCTGCCGATGTTCCCCGGCATGCCCCCGATGCCGACGCCGGAGGATCCGGACGCGCCGCTGTCGTTCCGGGTCTACACCGCCGGTGCGCCGGCCAACGCCGTGCCGATGGCGTTGAAGGTCCTCACCGACCTCGGCTGCGAGGTCCGTGACCTCAGCGTCGGCCAGCCCAGCCTGGAGGACGTCTTCATCCACCTGACCGGAAGGGACCTTCGGTGACCGTCACCGCCCCCGCCGCGCCGGCGCCGCCGGCCGTCACCGCACCCCCGCCGGTACGCCTGCGCGACCAGCTCACCACGTTCCGGGCGGTGCTCTGGCGCGACGTCTTCGTCACCAGCCGGGAGCTGGGCGGGTTCCTGGCCCAGGTCTTCCTCCAGCCGCTGTTCATGCTGTTGATCTTCGGCAAGGTGCTCAAGGATCTCGGCTACGCCAGCGACGACTTCGCCAACGTGCTGCTGCCCGGCGTCATCGCACTCAACGCGTTCCTGATCGGGCTGGAGAACACCGCGCTGCCGATGGTGATGGACTTCTCCTTCACCCGGGAGATCGAGGACCGGCTGCTGTCGCCGATGGCGATCCCGCTCGTCGCGTTCGAGAAGATCGTCTTCGGTGCGATCCGGGGCCTGGTCGCCGGGCTGGTGCTCATCCCGGTCGGCATGCTGATCCTCGGCGTCACCTGGCCGCTTTCCACGCTGCTGCCGGTGATCGGCGTGCTGGCGGCCGGCGCGCTGGTCGGCGCCGCCCTGGGCCTGACGTTCGGCACCCTGGTCCCGCCGCACCGCATCCAGATCATGTTCACGGTCACGCTGACGCCGCTGATGTTCACCGGCGCCACCCAGTTCCCGCTGCGCGCGCTGGACTCGCTGCCCTGGTTCCAGGTGGTCTGCGCGCTCAACCCGCTCACCTACGTCAGCGAGGCCACCCGGTCGCTCGTCGCGCCGCCCGGTGTCGAGTCGGTGCCGCTCTGGCTGGACCTGGTCGTGCTCGCCGGGGTGTTCGTGGTCTTCACCGCCGTCGGCATCCGCGGCTTCATGCGCCGGGCGATGGACTAGGGGCCGGCCGCGATGAACCCCGACGATGCCCCGCTGCTGCTGGTCAGCTCCGGCAGCGCGGGGCTGTTCAACCCGCTGCTCACGCTGGCCGGTGAGCTGAAGCGTCGGGCCGCCCGACCGGTCCGGTTCGCCTGCACGGACGAGCGGCGGGCGGAGATCGAGGCGCTGCCCGGCGACGGCGACGTGCGGTTCGTCTCGCTCGGCCCGCCCCGGGTGGAGGTCCGCCCGGAGCACTGGGACGACGAGACGCACCGCCGGATGTCCACCGGCTCCCGGGTGGTGAACTTCGCCAGCTACGTCGACGCGTCCACCGACTTCGACCACCTGCACGAGCTGTACGAGCGCTGCCTGGCGGTCATCGACGAGGTGCGGCCGGCGCGGGCGGTGGTGGACTCGTTCGCCTCGTTCGGCCTGGACGCGGCCATCACCCGCGGGGTGCCGTTCGTCATCAGCGTCACGGTGCCGCCGTCGAACTTCCTCCAGGACAGCCTGCCGCCGGCGTACCCGATGTCGTTGTCCGGGCTGCCCCTGGCGATGAACCCCAGCCAGCGGGCGGCGAACGACCGCTACCGGGCGGCGCTGGTGGCCACGCTCACCGAACCGGAGCGGCTCGCCCGCAGCACCGCCGCCGCGGCGCGGCGCGCGGACGCCGGCATCAGCAACGTCGAGCTGCGCCCCTCCCAGTACGCCGAGGCGGCGGAGGCGCTGCTCGCCTACACGGTGTTCGGGCTGGAGTACCCGTTCGACACCGCGCCGGCGAACCTGCGCATGGTGGGCTCGATGGTGCCCCGGGAGATCGTGCCGAGCCCGGACGGCGCCGAGCTGCGGGCCTGGCTCGACGCCCACGAGTCGGTGGTCTACGTCGGATTCGGCACCATCATGCGTCCGACCGCCGCGCAGGTGGCCGCGCTGGTCGAGGTGGCCGCCCGGCTCGGGCCGGAGCACCAGGTGCTGTGGAAGCTGCCCGCCGCCCGGCACGCGTTGTTGCCACCGGCCGACGAACTGCCACCCAACCTGCGCGTCGAGTCGTGGCTGCCGTCGCAGGTGGAGGTGCTGGCGCACCCGCACGTGCGGGTGTTCTTCAACCACGCCGCCGCGAACGCGATCCACGAGGCGGCCTGGTTCGGGGTGCCGCAGTTGGTGATGCCGTTCTGGTTCGACTGCTACGACGGGGCGGTGCGGGTGGTCGACGCCGGCGTGGCGCTGGCGGTCGAGCACGAGGACCCGCTCGACGTCGACGACGTCGTCGGGAAGCTGCGCCGGCTGCTGGCCGAGCCGTCCTTCCGCGACCGCGCCGCCCGCTGGCGTGACTGCCTGCGCCGCGCCGGCGGGGTGACCGCCGCCGCCGACCTGGTCCTGAGCGGATAAGGAAGGGCCCCTTCTTAACGCATTCGGTAGAGGCGGGGCCCCTTGTTAACACCAGGTGTTAACAAGGGGCCCCGCCTTACACCGACGGCCGGGTCAGGACGCGGCGGGCTGGATCTCCTCGCCCAGGGGCTCGGCGAAGGCCACCAGTCGGGCCGGCAGGTCCGAGCGGCGCTTGACGTCGAGCTTGCGGTAGACCCGGGTCAGGTGCTGCTCCACGGTGCTCACCGTGATGAACAGCTTGCTGGAGATCTGCCGGTTGGTGTGGCCCTGCGCGGCGAGCGCCGCGACCCGGCGTTCGGCCTCGCTGAGCCCGTCCTCCGGCTCCGGAGCCTCGGCCGGCGGACCCGCCGGCACGCTGCCCGGCTCGCGCCGGACCAGCCGCTGCGCCAGCACCGAGGCGCCGCAGTCCTGCGCCAACTGGTACGCCCGGCGGACCAGCAGCCGCGCCTGCGCCGAGTCGCCGGCCCGTTGCAGCGTCTGCCCGGTGTCCCCGAGCGCCCGGACCAGTTCCAGCCGGTCGCCGCAGCCCTGCAACAGGTTCACCGCCTCGGAGAGCAGCTTGCGCCGGTGGTCCGGCGCGGTGGTGCCGGCGAGCAGCCGCAGCGCCCGGCCCCGGGTACGGTCGTCCACCCCGTGCGGCACCCGCAACTGTTCCTGGAGCAACTGGGTGGCGTGCGCCTTGTTGCCTACCGCGAGCTGCACCCGGGCCAGCTCCAGCCGCCAGGGCACCAGCCCGGCCACGTCCACGCCCCAGGCGCGCATGAGTTCGCCGCACCGGCGCAGGTCGGTGGTGGCCGCGTGGGCCCGGCCGAGCGCCAGGTGATGGCGGGCCCGGGCGGCCAGGTAGTGCAGCCCGAGCGGTGTGCGGAAGGCGCCGGCCGGCACGCTCTGCGCCAGCCAGCGATCCGCCTCGGCATGCCGCCCGGACTCGGTGGCGCAGGCGATCAGCGTGGCCAGCGGGCCGGCCGCGGCGACTCCCCAGGCGGCCACCGGCAGGTCGTCGAGCGCGGCCCGGGCCTGCTGGTCGGCCACGGTCAGGTCGCCCAGCCGCAGCGCCGCCTCGGCGCGCAGCGCCCGCAGCACCGCCCGCCAGAGCGGGGCGTGCCGCACGGCCGGCCGCTCCAGCAGCGCCGCCGTCCAGACGGCCACCCGGTCGGCACGCCCGGCCCAGAGCAGCGCCAGCAGCGGCGCGGCCAACAGGGGGAGCATGCCGTCGTCGCAGTGGTGGCGGTGCAGCAGTTGTTCGGCGCCGGCCACCGCGTCGTGGTCGCCGGTCGGCGTCAGCGCCGCGCCGACGAGGCCCAGCGCCTGCGCCGGTGAGGAGCCGCCGGCCAGCAGCGCGGTCCGCGGCGCACCGGCCGCTTCCCGTACGGCGGCCAGGTGCTCCGGGTGGGAGAGCCCCAGCAGCAGGTGCATCGTCCGGCGACGGCCCGTCGCGTGGGCCTGCTCGTCGTCCCCGGCGCAGCCGGCGATCGCCTCGTCGGCCTCCTCGACCCGCCCCTGCCACAGCAGGTACGGCGCGGCGGACAGGGCGGCGTCGGCCGGCCAGCCGCCCGCCCGGGCGGCGTCGACCAGTTGGTCGAGTTGCCCGTTGACGGCCAGTGGATTGATCTGCCAGCGCGCGCTGACCTGCATGGCGGTGATGGCGACCCGCTGTTCGTCGTCCACCTCGGCGCGGCCGACCAGGCGCAGGCAGCCGGCGGCCACGTCGGGCCGGCCGGCGGCGAGCGCCTGGGCGGCGGCGTCGTGCAGCACGGGCACGGTCCACCCGGCCTCCGCCCATCCGGCGGCGACCAGGTGCTCGGCCACGCCGCCCGGCTCGACGCCGTGTTCGTGCAGCACCTCGGCGGCCCGCTGGTGCAGGTCTCGTCGTTCGTCGACGGACATGTCGGCCAGGATGGACCGTCGGATCCTGGGGTGCCGCAGCCGATCCTGGTCCAGCAGGCCGGTGGTGCGCAGCATGCTGACCATCGGGGTGACCGACTCCGGCACCACGTCGAGCAGGTGGCCGAGCAGGTCCGCCGGGCCGCCCGGCCGGTCCAGCACCGCCATCGCCTGTGCCACCCGGCGCACGCCCGGCTCGTGCCGGTACAGGCAGCCGAGCACCGCCTGGTCGAACGCGTCGCCGAGGGCGGCGTCCACGGTCGGTTCCTCGTCCGTCGCCGGGCGGGGCTGTTCCTCGATGAGCGCCCGGGTGAGCAGCGGGTTGCCGCCGGTCATCCGCAGGCAGCGCTCGGCGGCCTCGCGGGCCGCCGGCTCGACGTCGTCGTCGACCAGCCGGGCGATCGCCTCCACGGTCAGCGGCGGCAGGGTGATCCGGGTGAAGTGGGGCTGGCTGAACAGTTCGGCCCGGAAGTGCGGGTGCGACGGACGCAGCGTGCGGGCCTCCGCGAGCACCACCATGATCGGCGTGTGCCGCAGCCGGCGGGCGACGTAGAGCAGGCAGTGCAGCGACGCCGGGTCGGCGTGGTGCACGTCGTCGACGGTCAGCACGAGCGGCGCCGACTCGGCCAGTTCGAGCAGCGTGCTGAACAGGCCGTGCAGCACCGGCGCCCACACCTGGTCGGCGGCGTCGTCGCCGCCGTGTCCGGGCTCCGGCGGGGCAGCCGGGGAGTGGCGCAGCAGGCGCTCCACCCGTACCCCGGTCTCGGGGTCGAGCCGCGCCCCCTGGAGGAGTTGCCCCAGCACCCCCAGGTGCAGTCCGCGTTCGGCGCGCGAGGCGGTCGCGCTGAGCACCCGGCCACCGGCGTTGGCCGCCCAGTCGCCGAACGACTCCAGCACGCTCGTCTTGCCGCTGCCCACCGCGCCGGTGACGAGCGAGACGTGTCCCCTCCGCTGCCGTTCGCAGTTCTGGAAGGTCTCGCGCAGCAGGGTGAGCTGTTCTTCTCGCTGTACCAGCACGTGTGTCGTCAGCCCTTCTCGTCGGCGGCGCCGCGACGGGGTCACCGCCGCCGGCAGGCCGCTCCGCCCGGTGTCGTCGACGACCCCTTCACCACACCCGTCGCAGACGCGAAACAGGGGTGAAGCGCACCGGGTCGCCGGCCGGGTGGACCCTGGAATCCTCCCCACCGGAGCGCGTCGTCGGACGACCGTTCCGGCTCCAGGCGAGTCTGGCATCGGCCCTGGCGTGCGACAACGGTCCCGGGACCCCACCGTTTCGGCGGTAAACCTGCGGTGTCGATGGGGCGTTAGGGGTTGCGTGGCCGTCCGGAAGGGGGGCGTCGCCCGACCGGATGACGGTGGGGTTTCGCCACGATGGACATCGGGTGACGGCCGGTCGCGCAGCTCGGATCATACGTCGGCAGGACACGGCAGGCCGAGTGGTCGGCCACGATCGGCCGGTCGGTGGTACGGGGGTGGCCGCTCGGGTTCAGCGGTCGAGCCGTAGCCGGGCGGCCAGTTCGCTGCGGGAGTTGACGTCCAGCTTGCGGTAGATCCGGGTAAGCCGCTGCTCGATGGCGCTGACGGTGAGGAACATCCGCTCGGCGATCTCCCGGTTGGTGTGCCCTTGCGCGGCCAGCGAGGCGACCCGGGACTCCGCGTCGCTGAGGCCGGTGAGCAGGATCCCGGCGTCGGAAGCCGGATCGGGCGCGGTGGTCCGGCTGCCCGAGGTGGCCCGGCCGGCCGCGGTCGGCCGCAGCACCGGGATCCCGCACTCCTCGGCGAGGACCCGCGCGGCCCGGGCCGTGCTGCGCGCCTCACGCAGGTCGCCGGCCTGCTGCTGGGCCTGGCCGAGGTCGCCGAGGGCGCGGGCCAGCTCGACCCGGTCCCCGCACTGGCGCAGCAGTCGTACCGCGCACCGCAGGTGTCGGATCCGCTCCGCGCCCTCCTGGACGGTGCCGAGCACCCGCAACGCGGCGCCCCGGTAGCGCAGGTCGGTCGGTCGGAGCCGGTCCAGCTCTTCCCGGACCACCTTCTCGGCCTGCTGCCGGCGGCCCATCCGCAGCAACGCCCGCGCCGATTCGGTCCGCCAGGGGACCAGCGGCGCCTGGTCGAGCCGCCACGAGGTCATCAGTTGCCCGCACAACTGGAAGTCGGCGAGGGCCGCCTCGGGGCTGCCCGCGGCGAGGGCGTGCACGCCCCGGGCGTGCAGGTAGTGCAGGCCGAACGGGGTCTCGAACAGCGTCGGCGGCACCGGCGTACGCAGGCAGGCCGCCGCCTCGTCCCACTCCTCGAGGCAGGTCAGCGTCCACAGCCGGATGGCCAGCGGCGCGCCGATGACGACACCCCACCCCTTCGGGGACAGCCGGTTGAGCGCCGACTCGGCGAGTTCACGCGCCCGGCGCAGGTCACCGCGTCGGCCCGCCACGGTGGCGGCGACGGCGGTGAGCAGGGCACGCGGCGTCCGGTGCCGGCGGGCGGAGGCGATCCGGTCCAGCCGGTCGCACCACTCGCCGGCCAGGTCGAGCCGGTCGGCGTAGATCATGGCGATCACCGCGCAGACAGCGCTCCACATGTTCGGCTCATCGTCCAGCCCGAGCGTCCCGAGCGTGCGCTCGGCGTTCTCCAGCGCGCCGAGGTCGCCCCGACCCAGCACGGTGTCGAGCAGGAGAACACCGCGCAGGCGGTGCCGGACCCGGGCGAGGGCGAGCGGGTCCCGGGTGGTGCCGGCCGGTGCGGCGATGCCGTCCAGCGGGACCCCGGGATAGAGCGTGGCCATCCAGCCCTTGATGATCATCAGGTCGCCGGCCGAACGCGCGTCCGCACCGTCGGCACGTTCACCGAGGTGGTGGATGAGTTCCATGGCCCGGCCGATCTGGCCGTGCCAGAGCAGGTACTGGATCGGACCGGCGGCCTGTCGGGTGTCCAGGTGGCCGGCGCGTACGGCGGTGGCGATGCCGAGCAGGTGGGGGACCGCGCCCTGCGGGTCCAGCCGCCACTCGGCGCGGGCCAGGGCGGAGCGGATCCGGGCCCGCAGGCACTCGTCGGCGCAGTCCCGGTTGGCGCGGCGCAGGTAGCGCCGGCCGGTGTCCACGTCGCCGTCGGCAAGCGCCTGTTCGCCGGCGTCGAGCAGGGTCTGCGCCATCCACGGCTCGGCCAGCTCGTCGGCGGTGAGCAGGTGCGGAGCGATCCGCGGTGGCGGGGCGCCGTCGTCGTGCAGCAGTTGGGCGGCGGCGCGGTGCAACCGGGCGCGTTCCTCCACGGTCATGCCGTCGAGCACCGCCCGGCGCACCGCCGGGTGGCGGAGACCGTCGGCGTCGACGAGACCGGCGCTGGTGGCCGCGTCGACGGCGTGCAGGTTCAGCTCGGAGGGGAGGTCGACCAGGTGGGGCAGGAGCGGGCCGTGCAGCGGCTCCTCGGTCACCGCCAACGCGCGGGCGGTCTTGAGCACCAGGTGTTCGCAGCGGTAGAGACAGCTCAGCACCGCCTCCCGGAACGCCTCGCCGGGTGTCGGCGTCTCGGCGCCGGCCGGGTGGTCGTCGGCCAGCGCGTGCACCAGCAACGGGTTTCCACCGCTGATCCGGTACGCCTCGTCGGCGATCCGCCGGGCCACCGGCGCGCCCAGCCGGTCGGCCAGGATCCGGTGTGTCCCGTCCGCGGTGAGTAGCGGCAGCCGGAGCCGGTGCAGCCGGGCCGGCTGGAGCAGTTCGGCGTAGGCGGTGGGCTGCCAGGGCCGGGTGCGCGGCGCCTCGGTCAGCACGATCAGCACCGGCAGGCCGGTGACCCGGCGGGTCAGGTGGTCGAGGCAGCGCAGCGACGGCGCGTCGGCGTGCTGGACGTCGTCGACCGCGACCACGGCGGGTGCCCGCGCGACGAGTTCCAGCAGTTCGCCGCCGATCGCGGCGGTGAGCGGGGCGAGCGCCTCCTCGTCGGCCGTCTCGCCCCAGCGCAGCACGGCCTGGTCCAGCAGCCGGCCGACGCGGTCGCGGTCGGCGTCGTCCACGGTGGCCCGCCGCACGAGTTGCCGCACCACCTCCAGCGGCACGGTGCGTTCGCTGCGCGACGCGCTGGCGCCGAGGTACGTGACCCCGGCCTCGGCGCACCGCCGGGCGAAGGACTGGAGGAGCGTGGTCTTGCCGGCGCCGACCGGCCCGGTGATCAGCGTGATCGGGCCGGGGGCGGGGGCGGGTCCGCCGGGGTGGAGCAGGCCGGCGAGCCGACCGGTCAGGACGTCGAGATGCCGGTCCCGTTCGGCCATCGTCATCGGGCGGGCCTCCGCCCGGCCGCGGCCCCCGGGCGGGCCGTGCGCCGTGGTCTCCGGTGACACCCGTTGCAGTCAGAGACCCACAAATCCTTGACCCATTCCAATTGGCGAATACCGACAACGATGGTACGACGTGGGCGTCTCATCGAACGTCGTGCCTGGTCTCACGCGTCGAAAATCCGCCGTCACCTGCGGTCCCGCAATTTGGGCGGATCGACGCGGTCCGCCTCTATCGATCCCGATTCATGGAGTGGAGTATGTCAGCCCGGCAATTGGGCGGCAAGTCGAAGGATGTAAAGGATGAGCAAACATGGCGTCGCCGCGTCGGGGGGCGACGAGGGCGACCCGGGCGGTCCGACAGCGGAAAGTCATCCGGTTCTTCCGGAACGTGACGCAGACGGTCCGACAGGGCGGTTGGTAACGTTTTCCACCCTTGCCGCTAATGCGCGTGGAGAACGGACGTCCGGCCTCGGGGGGTGGCCGCGGCGGCCGGTCGGCCGGCTCCGGCAGTCGGCACGGCGGCCCGGGTCGCGCGCCGGCTCCCCGCCCCACGGCGTGGGAGCGTTCTCGCTGTTCACCTGTTGCCGGACGGCGAGCGCGTCGGCGGGGTGCGTCGAACGGCGGCGCGATGCCGGTCGGTCCGCCCGCATGCCGCGGGCCGGCGTCGTCACCTGTCGCTCCGGCCGGTGCGTCCGGCCCGGGTCGTCGGCGCTTCGACCGTTTCTCGCCCCGGCGGTTGCCGGCCGATTCCGGCAGCCGTCGCCGCACTTTCGACCCTCGCCCAACTTGCCCGTTTCAGTCCGTCTGGAAGCCCTTTGCCGCAACTTGTTGTTAAACAAGAAATTCGCGGCGCATCGGTCCACGGAACGGCGGTAGGAAAGAGCGCAGCCCTGTCGGTAACTGCCCCGGAACGAAATAGGAATCGTTATTTCCCGGTCCTGGTTGGATGGCGCGATGGAGCGCCGGGCGCGATTCGACGGCCCGATTTCGTTCGTACCCGCGGATGCCTCGCACCATCGACCGATCAACGCGAACGACTTTCATCCGGAGGGCTCCGTCCACCCCCCACCTGCCGCTCCGGGACGGAGACACCGCGACCGGACGCGTCGTCGCGCATGTGGGGTAGGGGTTGTCCGCCGCCCGTCGGCCGCCTAATTTCGGACTGTCCGCCATGGTCGGCGGATGACAATCCGCCGCACGACGGGGGGATCGGCCACGGGCCGCGCGCCCGGGACGTGAAGGGTTCGCGCGTGATCTGCCAACCACCGCCGAGATACCGGGCCCCGGTTCGATGACGCTCCTGCCCGGGCTGCGGGGGTCCGGGGCGGACCGTTGCGACGCGCTCCGGGTCGCCGGCCGGACGCTCTCCGCCGAGGCGCTGCTGGGCTGCGCGAACGCGGTCACCGGCCGGATCCTGGGCGCCCGGGCGGTCGCGGTCGAGGCCGGCCCGAGCCTGGAGACCATGGTCGGGATCGTCGGGGCCGTCCAGGCCGGCGTGCCGGTGGTGCCGTTGCCGCCCGGCGCCGAGGCGGACGAGCGGCACCGCATCCTGCGCGAGTCCCGCGCCGACGTGTTGCTCGGCCCCACCACCACCGCCGACCCCACCCTGCCGATCGTCCCGGTGGACCTGCGGGAGCGGTCCTGGGCCACGCACCCGGACCCGCTGCCGGCCAGCGACGCGGTGATCCTCTACACCGGCGGCGTCGGCGGGCTCTCCCGCGGCGTCCGCATCTCGCACCGCGCCATCGCGGCCGACCTGGACCTGCTCGCCGCCGCTTGGCGGTGGAGCGCCGAGGACGTGCTCGTCCAGGGCGCGCCGCTGTTCCGGGCGTACGGGCTGGTGGTCGGGCTGCTCGGCGCGCTCCGGGTGGGCAGCCGCTTCGTCCACCTCGACCGGCACGCCACCGCCGGCCCGGCCGGCACCATCTACCTGGCGTTGCCCGGGCAGTGGGCGCGCATCGCCCGGGACGCGCCCCGGGCCCGGACGCTGTCCCGGGCGCGCATGCTGGTCTCCGGCGACGCCCCGCTGGCGCCCGCCGTGGGCGAGCGGCTGCGGCTGTTGACCTCCCACCATCCGGTGGAGGGGTACGGCACCACGGAGACGCTGATCGTGCTCACCGGTCCGGCCGGCGCCCCGGTCACCACGCTGCCCGGCGTGCAGACCCGGGTCCTGGACCATGCCGGCCGGCCGGTGGCCGCCGACGGTGACGCGGTCGGTGAACTGAGCGTCCGGAGCCCGACGATGTTCAGCGGGTACGCCGACCGGCCCGGGTCGGCGCCACCGGTCGACGGCTGGCACCCCACCGGCGACCTGGCCACCGTGGACCCGGCCGGCCGGCACCGCATCCTCGGCCCGGAGGGCATCGGCGTGGTGCGCTGCGGCGGCCAGCCGGTGCCGACCCGGCAGGTCGAGGAGGTGCTGCTCACCCACCCCGGCGTGCACGACGTGGCGGTGGTCGGCGCGCCGCACCGCACGCTCGGCGAGCAGGTCGTCGCGTACGTCGTCGCGGCGGCCGGGCTCACCGCCCAGGCGCTCATCGACCACGTCGGCCGGCTGCTCTCGGCCGCGGCCCGGCCCCGCCGGGTGCACTTCGTCGACGAGTTGCCCCGCGGCGCGCAGGGCCGGGTCCGCAAGTCGCTGCTGATCCGGCGGAGCGGACAGCACCCCGTACGCGACCCCTGACCACCGCCCGCGGGTCGGACGGAACGGCGGACACGCCCTACCATCCGGGGCGTGATCGAGCGGATCCTGCCGCCGGCCGTGGTGGTGGAGGAGTGCTTCACCGACCCGGTCGGGCTGCGCCTGCACCCGGCCGAGGAACACGTCGTCGCGAACTCGGTGGCGAAACGCCGTCAGGAGTTCACCACCGTCCGGCACTGCGCCCGCCGGGCGCTGGCCCGGCTGGGCCTGCCACCGGCGGCGATCCTGCCCGGCGTGCGGGGCGCGCCCGGCTGGCCGGCCGGCGTCGTCGGCAGCATGACCCACTGCGACGGCTACCGCGGCGCCGCCCTCGCCCGCGCCGCGACGGTCGGCAGCGTCGGCGTGGACGCCGAACCGCACGCGCCGCTGCCCGACGGGGTGCTGGACGCGATCGCGCTGCCCGCCGAACGCACCCGGACCGCCGCGCTCACCGCGGCCCACCCCGGGACCTACTGGGACCGGCTGCTGTTCAGCGCGAAGGAGTCGGTCTACAAGGCCTGGTTCCCGCTGACCGGCCGCTGGCTGGACTTCGCCGAGGCGGACATCACGGTCGACCCGGCCGGCACGTTCACCGCCCGACTGCTGGTGCCCGGCCCGCGACTCGGCGGCGTGGAGCTGACCGCGTTCGACGGCCGGTTCCTGGTGGAGCGGGGTCTGGTGCTCACCGCCGTCACCGTCCCGGCGGCCCCGCGACGCTAGGTCAGCCGGCTCTTCTGCACCTTGCCCATGGCGTTGCGGGGCAGCGCGTCGACCAGCCGCACCTGCCGGGGCCGCTTGTGCACGGAGAGCTGCCGGGCCACGAAGTCGATCAGCTCGGCCTCGCCCAGCCCGTCCCCGACCACGTACGCGGTGACCTGCTGGCCCAGATCCGGGTGCGGGGTGCCGACCACCGCCGCCTCCCGGACCCCGGGGTGCGCCAGCAACGCGTCCTCCACCTCACCCGCGCCGATCCGGTACCCCCCGCTCTTGATCAGGTCGGTGGCGGCCCGGCCGACGATCCGGTGGGCGCCGTCCGGGCCGACCGTCGCCACGTCACCGGTGCGGAACCAACCGTCCGCGGTCCGGGCCGCCGCGTCGGCGTCCGGCCGGTTCAGGTAACCGTCGAAGAGCGTGTCGCCGCGAACCTGGAGTTCGCCCATGGTCTCCCCGTCGGCGGGCAGCGGCGTGCCCCGCTCGTCGACCACCCGGGTGCGCACCCCGGGCAGCGGCACCCCCACCGTGCCCGGCCGTCGGGGCCCGTCCGCCCGGGCGCTCACCGTGATCAGGGTCTCGGTCATCCCGTACCGCTCGACCGGGCGGTGGCCGGTCAGCTCGGTGAGCGCGGTGAAGACCGGCTCGGGGAGCGCGGCGCTGCCGGACACCAGCAGCCGGGCGCCGCGCAGCGCCCGCGCCGCCGCCGGCTCCGCCGCGATCCGCGACCAGATCGTGGGTACGCCGAAGTAGAGCGAGCCGGCGGCAGCCGCGTACCGGTCGGGGCGGGGCCGGCCGACGTGGTGCAGCCGGCTGCCGATCCGCAGCGGGCCGAGCACGCCGAGCACCAGCCCGTGCACGTGGAACAGCGGCAGGCCGTGCGCCAGCACGTCGTCCGGCGTCCAGGCCCAGGCGTCGGCGAGCCCGTCCAGGCAGGCGGCGACCGCGCGGCGGGACAGCACCGCGCCCTTCGGCGCGCCCGTGGTGCCGCTGGTGTAGAGGATCAGCGCGGTGGTCGCCGCGTCCGGCTCGCGATGCCGGGTGTCCGAGCGGCGGGTCAGGTCCACCGGCAGGGCCGGCGGCCCGGCGGGACCGTCGACGGCCGGCGTCCCGGGCGTCGTCAGCAGCACCTCGGCGGCGGAGTCGCGCAGCACGTGGTCGCGCTCCACCGGCCCGGCGTCCGGCGGCACCGGCACCACCGCCGCGCCGGCCAGCAGCCCGCCGACCACGCCGACCACGGTCTCCAGGCTCGACGTGGCGGGCACCGCGACCCGGCGGACCCCGTGCAGGTCGTCGGCGACCGCGGCGGCCGCCCGGCGCAACTCCACCCAGGACAGTGCCCGGTCGTCGACCCGGACCGCGTCCGGTCGCTCGTCGGTGGACCGGTCGAGCCAGCTCAGCAGCGGCACGGGCGCCCCTCTCGCGATTCGCCGCCGGCGGCGGCGCACCGACCGTAACCGGGCCGCCCCGGGGCCGGCCACCCCCTGTCGTCACCGGGTCCGCCGACACGCCGGGTGACCGTCCGACACCCCTGGCGACGGGCCGTACACCCCCGATTCATCGGCCGATGGGTTGAACCGCGTCTCGGTTGCCCGGATGATGGGCGGCGTCGGCCCGCCGCGCGGGTCGCCCCCGCCCTCACCGACGCCGCGACTCGCCGGCGGCACCCGTACGCGACGGAGGATCCCGCCAGATGCCGGTCATCGAAGTCGAGCACCTGCACAAGAGGTACGGCGACAAGGTGGCGGTCGACGACGTCTCGTTCAGCGTGGAGCAGGGCGAGATCTTCGGGGTGCTCGGCCGCAACGGCGCCGGCAAGACCACCACCGTGGAGTGCGTACAGGGCCTGCGTCGCGCCGACGGCGGCACGGTGCGGGTGCTCGGGCTCGACCCGATCCGGGACCGCACCGAGGTGCGCCAGCGGGTCGGCGCCCAGCTCCAGGAGAGCCAGCTCCCCGACAAGCTGCGGGTACGGGAGGCGCTGGACCTCTACCGGTCCTTCTACCGCAACCGGGCCGACATCGACGAGCTGCTGGCCGACCTCGGGCTGGCCGAGCAGCGCAACACCGCGTTCCACAAGCTCTCCGGCGGCCAGAAGCAGCGCCTGTCGGTGGCGCTGGCGCTGGTCGGCCGCCCCGAGATCGCCATCCTCGACGAGCTGACCACCGGGCTGGACCCGAAGGGCCGGCGCGACACCTGGGACCTGGTCGAGCGGATCCGCGACCGGGGCGTGACGGTTGTGCTGGTCACCCACTTCATGGCCGAGGCCGAGCGGCTCTGCGACCGGCTCGCGCTCATCGACGCCGGTCGGGTGGTCGCCATCGACACGCCGGCCGGGCTGATGTCCCGGGTGGACGCCGAGCACCGGGTGCACTTCCGCGCGCTCGACCACCTCGACGACGCGCTGCTGTCCGCGCTGCCCGAGGTCAGCTCCGTGCGCCGGGACGGCGACGAGGTCACCGTCACCGGCCCCGAGCAGGTGCTCCAGGCGGTGCTGTCGGCGCTGACCGAGCGCAAGATCCGCTACGCCGGCCTCCGGGTCGAGCAGCCCACCCTGGACGACGCGTTCGTCTCCCTCACCGGCCACCCGGCCACCCCGCCGGCGCTCGACGGAAGGTCATCGTGAACGCCCTGTCCAAGCTCGTCGCCGTCGAGGCCAAGCTGTTCCTGCGGGAGCCGGTCTCGCTGTTCTTCGTCTTCGCGCTG
This sequence comes from Micromonospora sp. NPDC049201, assembly GCF_055586805.1. Classification (NCBI taxonomy): domain Bacteria; kingdom Bacillati; phylum Actinomycetota; class Actinomycetes; order Micromonosporales; family Micromonosporaceae; genus Micromonospora; species Micromonospora sp. NPDC049201. The sequence goes on from NZ_JBVJHM010000005.1 coordinate 222,209, forward strand.
CCGCTCGGCCTGATGTTGGTGTTCGGCCTGCCGCAGCGCGGGGCTCCCCAGGAGGCGACCCCCGGGCAGCACGGCGAGCAGACGTTCCTGCCGTCCATCGCGCTCTCCCTGACGATCGGGATGCTGGCGCTGTTCACGCTGCCGATGGCGCTGGGCATCTACCGGGAACGCAAGGTGCTGCGCCGGCTGGCCACCACCCCGGTCAGCCCGGCGTTGCTGCTCATCGCCCAGGTGGTGGTCAACCTGGCCATGGGCGTGGCCGGCGCGGTGGTCACCGCGGTCGGCGTACGTTTCCTGCTGGACCAGCCCGCGCCGGCCAACGTGCCCGGTTTCGTGCTGGCCTTTCTGCTCGGGGTGGCCTGCCTGTTCGCGATCGGCCTGCTCATCGCCGCGCTCGCCCCGTCGGCGCGGTCGGCGCAGTCCATCGGGCCGACGCTGTTCTTCCCCCTGCTGTTCCTGGCCGGGGCCTGGCTGCCCCGCGACCAGATGCCCACCGTGCTGGCCCGCATCGGGGAATACTCGCCGCTGGGCGCCACCGTGGACACCCTCTCCGCCGCGTGGGCCGGGCAGAGCCCGTCCGTGTCGCAGCTGCTCGTGCTGGCCGGCACCGCCATCCTGGGCTGCCTGCTCGCCACCCGCCTGTTCCGCTGGGAGTAGGGCCTGCCGGCCCCCGCTAGGGGGCGGCTAAGGGTACGTCGGCGGTGTGATCTGGATTACGTTCGAGTCGCACGGGAGATCGCCGCACGGTCCGCCCCGGCGGAACCGGCGGCGATCCGCCCCGCGCTCGTGCGCGGCGCCCGCGGCGCGCGCACGGCGAGGCGGAACACGAACGACGGAGGTCGTGCCATGACAGCTTCTTCCGATCCCGCCCCGGCCGTCCGGACGGCGACGTCCTTCGTCAACGGTGACGACCGGACCGCCTGGCCGCTGGCGGCCCCCCAGATAGGCACGGACGCCGCCGGCATCGTCGAGGCGGTGCTGGAGGGCGGGCCGGCGACGTTGCCGGTCGAGCTGCGCAACCACCGGGTGTCCCCGGTGGAATCCAAGATCAAGGTACGGCACTACGGGGGCTACGAGCACTTCGAGCGGGATCCGGCCGGCGTCGTCGACGGCACGCCGGCGGTCTTCCGCTGGACCGGCCGAACCCGTATCGCGGAGTGAACGAGAGGCGGTAACGCGATGGGCGTCGGGGATCCGCGCAACGGTGCGCACCTGACGGTGACCGACGTCGCCACGGTGACCGCGTTCTACGCGGCGGTCTTCGAGGCGGTGCCGGTGCAGCGGGAGTGTCTGCTGGACGGTCGCGTCCTGCACGCCGAACTGGTGGTCGACGGCCACCGGCTGACGGTCAGCGAGTGGTCCGACGGCCCGGGTGACCCGGGCGGTCCGGGTGGCCCGCTGCCGCTCGCGCCGGCCGATCCGCACCAGCTCGTGCAGCGGGCGCTGGCGGCCGGTGCCACGCTCGAACCCACAGGTGGCGGCCCGCCGGTGGGCGTGGTGTTCCGGGACCCGGCCGGCCTGCGCTGGGCGGTGCCCGGCCCCTAGGTGCCCGACGACGACGAACGGCCCCGCCCGATGGGCGGGGCCGTTCGTCGTGTCCGCGAGGATCAGCGCCGCAGCGTCGACCCGAGGCCGCCGCCGCTGCGCCGCCGGTGCTGCCAGTAGAAGTCCCGCCGGGCGCCCTGCGGGAAGCCGGGCTGCCACGGCTTGACCGGGCCGGCGGTGTGGATGATCGACGAGTCGGTGAGCTTGCCGCCGAACTCCGGCTCCCGTCGCCAGGCCATCAGGTCGTTCCACCGCCACGGCAACCGCAGCCAGTTGGCGTGCACCGCGAAGTTGAGCGCGTCCTGGTCCGGGTAGCGGGACTCGTGCGCGTGCCGACGCAGGTAGTCCAGCGACACCTCGCTCACCTCGCACTCCTTCCAGCGCGGCACGTCGATCAGCAGCACGCCGGAGTTGAAGTAGAGCGCGTGCGGGTCGAGGTGGTCGTAACTCGACAGGCCGGGGATGCCGCCCATGTCCAGCAGCCGGCGGTTGAACGGGTCCCGCACCCCGCCGAGCGGCACCCCGCCCATGTCCACCTCGAACAACGGCTTGAGGCTGTTCAGGCACATCGTGTCGCAGTCCAGGTAGAGCACCCGGCGCACGTCCGCCGGCAGCGCCGCCGGGACCAGCAGCCGCAGGTACATCGCCGGTGACAGGTACGCCATCAGCGGGTCGCTGCCCTTCGACAGGTTCACCTGCGCGGCGTCCACCCGGAGGAACTCCACGGTGGCGTTGGGCCCGGCGATGCGGGTGAGCGTGTTCCGGGCGCTCGCCGGCACGTCGTCGGCGGCCACCAGCCAGTACCGGAGCGTCTCGCCCGGGTTCGACTCGGCGACTGTCGACATGACGACCGCGGCGTGCGCCGCGTACGCGTTGTCAAAGGTCAGGGTGAGGTCCACGGGTGCTCTCCTTCGCGGCGGTGCGTGAGCGCAACGTCGAGAAAAGTAGCCGTGGAATTGTCGGCCCGGCAAGGAATGCGCATTCGCTCAGGGGGTTCGGCAAAACAACCCCTGAATTCGCCCCTCAATTCCACCCGGTCCGGGTCAGCGGGTGAGACCGATCATGGCCGCGATCCGGGCGACGTCGGCCGCCGTCGGGTCGCACCGGGCTATCTCGGCGACGAGGGTACGCGCGACCGGCCGGCAACGGACCTCGGCGGGAGCGATCCGATCGGCTTCGACCAGCGCCCGGGCGGCAGCGGTGAGATCGCCGGTGCCGAGGTGGGCGCGCGCGGCGTCGACGAGGTGCGCGGCGCGGTGCTCGACCGGCAGCCGGGACCATCCGCCGGCACGGATCGCGCTCTCGTGCCGAGCCACCGCTTCGGTGCTATCGCCGATTTCGAGGGCGGTCAGGAAGCGGGCCAGCAGCACGGCTGTGGGATTGAACGCGGTGTGGTGCGGGTCGTCGTCGGTGGCGCAGCGGTCGGCGAGTGCGGCGGCGCGGTCGGTCAGGTCGTCGGCGTGCCGGCGGTCGCCGTAGCCGGCGGCGAGGCCGGCCTGAAGCAGCAGCGTTCCGCGTACCGCATCGTGGGTCGTGGTGTCGGCGGCGGCACGGGCGGCGGTGAGCGCGAGGCGGTGCCGACCCAGCGCGCGCAGTGCCTGGGTGACGGCGATGGTGGCGGTGGCGGCGTGGGTGGGGTTGCCGGCGGCGGTGACGGCGCGGTCCGCGGCGAGCCAGGCGAGGTCCGGTTCGCCGAGCTTGACCAGCACCGAAGCGGTGATCCGGTAGGCGGGTACCAGCAGGTCGCGGTGGCCGTGGGCGGCGTCGAGCAGGGAGGGCAGGACGCGCAGAAGTTGGGCGTAGTGGGCATGCTGGTAGGTGAGCCAGGCATGGGCGACGTGCGGTGCGACCTGGTCCGCCGGCACCGGCGTGGGGGGACGGCGGTGATAGCGGGCGAGGGCGGCGCGCACCGCCTCGACCCCGTCCAGCCGGGTTTCCGCTGCCGACGGTGGCCGGTGAGGGCCGAGCAGGACCGCCGGGTCCAGGCGGAGCACCTCGGCGATCTCCTGGATCACCGAGTAGCGGTCCAGCGCGCGTACGCCGCGTTCGACCTTGTCGACCCAGCTCTTCGACTTGCCGAGCCGGTCGGCGAGCATCTGTTGGGTCATCCGGCGGCGGACCCGCCAGCGGGCCACGCGGCGTCCGATCGGCATCTCGTCGGTGTCGAGCAGCCGCCGGCCGGTCACCGGTCGCGCTCCGCCGGTGGGTAGCTGGCCAGCGTGGACGCTCCGCAGCGCGGGCACCACCGAGACTTCACCCGGAAGGCGAGCAGCCCGAGCAGGAGCCCGGGCACCAGCCCACCGAACACGACCGACGCGACCACGGAGACCATCTGCGCTCACCTTCTGTGTCATAGGTTCTACCTACAGTGAAGGGGCCGCGTTGATGGCCGGTAGCCCGACCGGCCACCGGGCATGTGGAACGTGTGGAACACCGACATGGTGGGAGGCCAGCGAATGGCGCGGTCACCGAAGCAGCGCAACGAGAAACTACGAGCGGCGATCAGGGAGTGCCAGTGGTCGTACGACGCCTGCGCCGCTGCGGTTCGCGCCGTCGCCCGCGAGGACGGTGAGCATCTGTTCTCCTGCGACCGATCCCACGTCGGGCACTGGGTTGCCGGTGTGAAGCCCAGTGGCAGCAGTGCCCGATATCTGGCCGAGGCGATCTCCCGCCGGCTCGGTCGAGTGGTCCGACCAACCTGTCTCGAACTGCTCAAGAGCGGTAGCCTTGAGTCCGAGGTGGGCGGCCTGGACTGGCGCGGACATGCGCCGGTCATCGATCTTCTCACGGTCGGGAGGGCCGACGTGGAGCGACGAGCGTTCGGGCGTACCGCGCTCTACTCATTGGCGGCGTTGGCCGTCCCCCTCGACTCCTGGCAGGAGATCGCGGACCGTGGGCGACGGGCGCAGGGCGGAGGCATCGCCGTGGGTCGCGGTGAGATCGACGCCGTACGAAACATGCTGACCGTGTTCAGCACGGCGGACGAGCGGTTCGGGGGAGGGCATGCGCGCCTCGCCGTGGTGCAATACCTCGTCTCCGACGTCGCTGACTATCTCCGCGGCGGCTTCTCCTCGGACGGCGACCGTCGGGCCATGTTCAGCGCTGCTGCCGAGTTGACCTACCTGGCCGGCTGGAAGGCTTTCGACTCGTCACTTCACGGGCTCGCCCAGCGCTACTACGTGCAGTCGCTGCGCCTGGCGAATGAGGCTGACGATCGGGCGCTCGCCAGTTTCACCCTGCGGGCGATGGCACATCAGGCCGTCGACCTCGGCCACGCACAGGAAGCCCTGCAACTGGCCAACTCGTCCCTGGAATGGTCGAAGGGCCGGGCAACGCCGGCGGCAACGGCGCTCTTCACGGTCCTCACCGCGCGAGGGCACGGCGCGACGGGCGACAAGGTCCGCACGTCAGCGGCGATCACCGCAGCCGAGGCATCGCTCGCGGCCGCCTCGCCCGACGACGAGCCGGCATGGATCAGGACCAGCGGATTCACCGAGACATCCCTCGCCAGCCAGGCCGGCCAGGCCCTCCGGGATCTTGGCGATCTCCCGGCGGCCGAAGCCCAACTGAATCGGTCGATCGCCACCCGGAACACCACGGCGTACCGGCGCACCCACGCACTCACCCTGGCCAACCTCGCCGACGTGCAGTGCGCCCGGGGTCGGCTACGGGAGGCGACCGAGAACTGGCAGCACACCATGGACGCGATGGCCGGCGTCCGATCCGGTCGAGCCCGCACCGCCGTGACGAACATCCGAACCCGCCTCAGCAGCTTCGGACCCCGCCTTCCCGCGCACGCGAGGAAGCTCGATCAGCGGGCTGCCGCGTTCCTCCGCGCCGAGGCCCCCGCCCACTGACGTGCGGCGCCGCCGCGAAGCAGCCTGCACCGGGTCGATGCCCCCGACATCAGAAGGCCACCGAGCGGGAAGGTGACCGGGTCCTCGGCGGCGCGGTTAAAGTGCACCCATGTCCGTCGATGCCCTGCCCGACCGTCCTCCGCTGGCACGCACCGTCGCGACGGCGCAGGTGGCGCTGGTTGTCGCGTTCCTCACCGTTGCCGCGCTCTGGCTGGGCCGGATGGTGTCGGCCGACGCGGGCCCGGCCGAGCTGCGCACCGGCGCGTACGACCCGAAGGATCTGGTGCCGTTCGGCATGCACGGCTGGAACCCGTTCATGTGGCTCTACGGCCTCACCGCGCTGCTCTACCTCGCCGGGTTGGCCAGCCCGCTGCTGGCCGGCTACGGCGTGGTGCTGCTGGCCCGGGACCGGCGGTCGCTGCCGCGCGGGCTGCGGGTGCTGCTGCTGGCCGGCGTGGTGGCCGGTGCCGTGGTGACCGTCCTGCGCTTCACGCCGGTCGGGGCGGACATGCAGGCGTGGTGGCTCGACTGAGCGGCATCGGCCCGCCCACCACCGGGTTGTGGGTGCGTGTGTTGTCGCCAGAGCGACGACAACTGCACCCACAGCGGGCTGAGCGTGCCGTCACAGCGTCTCGACGAGGCGGAAGCGCTCCAGCACGGCGGGCGTGTCGTCGTCGATCGTGAACGTGGGTTCGCCGAGCCACCCCCGGTAGTCGTCGCCGTGCCAGTAGTCCTCGTGGCCGGCGCGCCAGGCGGCGACCGACGTGTAGCCCTCGCCCTCGTCCCGGGCGTGGTCGAGGTCCACGTCGCCGATCCGGGCCACGCGGACCTCGACCAGCTCGATCACGGCCACCGGCCGGCCGGCGGAGTCGATCACCGCGAACCGGCTGCCGACGGTCGGCAGCGGCTCGCCCTCGATCTCGTTGTCCTGAAGCAGCCCGGTGGTGCTGGTCTTGGTGCCGTTCAGCACGGCGGCGACCAGTTGGTCACGCAGCGGGCCGGGGAAGGCGAACTCGTACGGGGGCAGCTCGGCGGTCATGGCGCGCAGCGTAGCCGCGTCGCGGGTCGGCGGCGACGCGGTTTCAGCTCACGCCCGAGGGGAGCCGGCCGGCAGCCGCCGGTCGAGCCAGTCGAGCAGCACGGCCTCGTAGCGCGGGCTGACGGCGGCCAGTTCGTCGCGCCCGTCGAGGGTGGGCGCGTGGTCGCAACCGGGCAGCCGGGTCACGGTCAGGTCGGCGTCGTGGGCCGCCCGTCGCCACACCGCGATGCTCTCCTCGATCGGCACCCACCCGTCGGTTTCGCCGTAGCAGAGCAGCACCGGGCCGGCGAGCCGGGCGAACACCGGCGCCGGGTCGAAATCCATGTCGGCCCAGGTGCCCGGCCGCTCGGACAGCTCGCGGGGGAGGAACGCCAGCGGGAACCAGGGCCGCGACAGCGCGGCCGTCAGCGCCGCCTGCGCGGTCGGGCGCGGCACGTCGCCGCGTTGGAACCCCTCGGCGACCTCGCGCAACCGGGTCAGCTCGGCCACGTCGGCCGGCCCGTAGCCGTGCCGGCGTAGCTGCTCGGCGGTGCCGTAGCGCATCTGCACGGCCGGGCTGACCCCGCTGCACGAGACCAGGATCAGGAAGTCGACGGGGTGCGCGGCGGTGGTGACCGCCGCCGCCCAGGCCCCCTGGCTGAAGCCCCACAGCCCGACCGGCGCGGGGCCGACGTGCCGGCGCAGCACGGTCACCGCGGCGGCGGCGTCCTCGGCCTGGTCGGCGAGCGGCACGTCGCGGCCGTCCATCCGGGGGCGGCGGTCGTAGCGCAGCACCGCGACGCCGGCCGGCGGCAGCAGCCGGGCGAGGTGCCGGTAGAGGAAGTGGGACCGCTGGTCGGCGTGCGAACCGTGCAGCACCACCAACCCGCCCCGGACCGGCCCGGCCGGCAGGTCGAGCGTCGCCGGCCGGCCCGACGCGCCGATGGTCGTCTCCACGCCGGCAGTCAACCACGCCGCGCCGGCCCCGGCCGTCCCGTGCCGCCGGGTGCGTCGCGCACCCGCCTGCGTACGCTGGCGGGGTACGCCGCGCCGACCGTGGAGAGCACGATGACCAGCACCACGACCCGTACCGCAGGACCCGCCGACGTGCCCGCCCTGGTCGACCTGATCGAGTCGGCCTACCGGGGGGACCGGGCCCGGGCCGGGTGGACCCACGAGGCGGACCTGCTCGACGGCCAGCGCACCGACCCGGAGATGGTGGTCGCGGCGGTGACCGGTCCGGCCGGCGTGGTGCTGCTGGCGGAGCGGGACGGCGCGCCGGTCGCCTGCTGTCAGCTGGAGCGCCGGGACGACCACGCGTACTTCGGCATGTTCGCCGTCGCGCCCGGTCACCAGGGCGGCGGGCTGGGTCGGGAGCTGCTGGCCGAGGCCGAGCGGTACGCCCGGGAGCGCTGGCACGCCGGTGAGTTGCGGATGACCGTGATCGTCCAGCGCGACGACCTGATCACCTGGTACGAGCGGCGCGGCTACGCCCGCACCGGCGAGTTGAGCCCGTTCCCCTACGGCGACGAGCGCTTCGGTGTGCCGCGTCGCCCGGACCTGGCGTTCGAGACGCTGTGCAAGAAGCTCGGCTGACTCAGCCCGGCGGCCGGTCGACCCGGGCGGCCAGCTTCCTCGGCGCCCGCAGGCAGTAGCTCTCGGTGAGCAGCTCGGCGACCTCGGTCCAGTCCGTCGTGTCGTCGAGCGCCATCCCGACCACGTCGGCGCCCCAGCCCGGCGCGAAGAACGGCGGACCGGCGGCGAGCAGCCCGGCGATCTCGTCGCCGGGCGCGCGGAACGTCAGCACGCTGAGCGGTTCGTCGGTCGCGGTGGCCCGCGCGACGGCGGCCGGGTGGTCGGGGCCGACGGTGTACGCGTGGGCGAACGTGCGGGTGCGGATCCGCCAGCGCAGGCCCACCCAGGCCGGCTCCTCGTGGGTCTCCGGCAGGCCGAGGCAGACCGGTCGCAGGCGGTCGAGGTGGTCGGGTGGGACGTCTCCGGGGGCGGTCACGCGCGCAGGTTAACCACTCCCACCGACAACCCGGACGGCCGGCGCGGCGTCCTTGCCGCCGCCGGTGGGGCCGTCGATTGTCGTAGGCGGGGAGTAGAACACCGATGAGTCTCGACGCGATCCGTGGTCATAGCTGCTGCACCTGCGGACAAAGGATGAGGATATGAGCATAGTTCGAGTGCTTGTCGGCACGCGCAAGGGCGCGTTCCTGCTGACGTCGGACGAGCGGCGCCGCGACTGGACGGTCGACGGCCCGCACTTCGGCGGCTGGGAGATCTACCATCTGACCGGCTCCCCGGTCGCTCCGGACCGGCTCTACGCGTCCCAGTCCGGCGGCTGGTTCGGGCAGCTCATCCAGCGTTCGGACGACGGCGGCCGGAGCTGGGCCCCGGTCGGCAACGACTTCGCCTACGCCGGGGACGTCGGCGAGCACCTCTGGTATGACGGCACGCCCAGGCCGTGGGAGTTCAAGCGGATCTGGCATCTCGAACCGTCCCGCCACGACCCCGACACGGTGTACGCGGGCGCGGAGGACGCCGCGCTCTACGTCTCCACCGACGGCGGCGAGAAGTGGACCGAGCTGACCGCGCTGCGCCAGCACCCGAGCGGTCCCGGCTGGCAGCCCGGCGCGGGCGGGATGTGCCTGCACACGATCATCCTGGACCCGGTCCACCGGGACCGGATCTACGTGGCGATCTCGGCGGCGGGGGCGTTCCGCAGCGACGACGGCGGCGCGAGCTGGCTGCCGATCAACAAGGGGCTGCGGTCGGCGGAGATCCCCGACCAGGATTCGGAGACCGGCCACTGCGTGCACCGGCTGGCCCAGCATCCGTCCCGGCCCGACACCCTGTTCATGCAGAAGCACTGGGACGTGATGCGCACCGACGACGCCGGTGGGAGCTGGCGCGAGGTCAGCGGCAACCTGCCGTCGGATTTCGGCTTCCCGATCGCGGTGCACGCGCACGAGCCCGAGACGATCTACGTGGTGCCGATCACCAGCGACTCGCTGCACTACCCGCCGGACGGCCGGTTGCGGGTCTACCGCAGCCGCACCGGCGGCGAGCACTGGGAGCCGCTGACCGAGGGCCTGCCGCAGTCGCACTGCTACGTCAACGTGCTGCGGGACGCGATGGCGGTCGACACGCTCGACGAGTGCGGGATCTACTTCGGCACCTCCGGCGGGCAGGTCTACCACTCGGCGGACGCCGGCGACAGTTGGGCGCCGATCGTGCGCGACCTGCCGCCGGTGCTCTCCGTCGAGGTGCAGGTGCTGCCGTGATCCGGGTCGTGCTGCCGGCCCACCTGAAGAACCTGGCGCACGTCACCGGCGAGGTGCGCGTCGAGGTGGCCGGCCCGCCCACGCAGCGCGAGGTGCTCGACGCGCTGGAGGCCGCGTACCCGATGCTGCGGGGCACGATCCGCGACCGGCACAGCGGCGCGCGCCGCCCGTTCGTCCGCTTCTACGCCTGCGAACGGGACCTGTCCCACGAGCCGCCGGACGCGCCGCTGCCCGAGGAGGTGGTCGTCGGCAAGGAGCCGTTCATCGTGCTCGGGGCGATGGCCGGGGGCTGAGTCGCCGCGTCCGGGAACCGCGTCCGGAGCGGCCACGTCTGAGGGTCCATGACTGGTGGCAGATCCCGAACCGTCGGCTGGATGACGGTCGTCGCGCTGACCCTCGCCGGCTGCACCGCCGCACCGTCGGCCGCGCCGCCGCCCCGGGACCGGGGCGGGTCGGCCGGCGGGCTGCGGTTGGTCGCGTTCGACTCCTGCGAGCAGGCGTTGCGGCAGCTCCGGGCCGCGGCGCGGCCGGCCGTCGGTCCGTGGGGCGTCGGACCGGACGGGGACGCCATGCCGCTTGCCGCCGCCGAGCGGGTCGACGGACCGGCCGCCGCGAAGGACGCGGCGAGCGCGCCCACTGCCGGTTTCTCCGGCACCACCGTGCACGAGGCCGGTGTGGACGAACCGGACCTGGTCAAGACCGACGGCCGGCGGATCGTCACGGTGACCCGGGGCGTGCTGTCCGTGGTGGATCCGGCGAGCCGCCGGCTGACCGGCCGGCTGGCGATCGACCCGACGGTGGGGGAGCGGTTCGCCGGGGGTGACATCAGCCTGCTGCTGCACGGCGACCGGGCGCTCGTGCTGCTCCCGGCCCGGTGGGTGGTCAAGTCCGCCGCGGCGAAGGGGCGGCTCGCCCCGGACGAGCCGCAGGCCCGGCTGGTCCTGGTCGACCTCGCCGGGGCGCCGCGGATCCTCGGCGACTACCGGATCGACGGCAGCATGGTCGACGCGCGGCAGGTCGGGGCGAGCGCCCGGGTGGTGGTGCGCTCCACACCCCGGCTGGCCTTCCCCGCACCGGGCCGAGGCAGCGACGCGCAGCGGACCGCCGCCAACCGCGCCGTCGTCGACCGGGCCACGATCGACGACTGGCTGCCCCGGTACGAGGTGCGCGAGGGCGGCCGCACCGCCACCGGGCGGGTGGACTGCGACCGGGTGAGCCGGCCGGCCGGCTTCTCCGGCACCGCGATGGTGACCGTGCTCAGCTTCGATCTCGGCGCGTCCACGCTCGGCACCGGCGACCCGGTGACCGTCGCGGCCGACGGCGAGACGGTCTACAGCAGCGGTCCTCGGCTCTATCTCACCAACGACCAGCGCCGGCGGGTGTCGGTGGCGTCGCCGGGCGGGGCGGACGGCGGCACCGAGATCTACCAGTTCGACCTGACGGGGCGCACCCCGCGTCACGTCGCGTCCGGCTCGGTGCCGGGCTGGCTGATCAACCAGTACGCCTTGTCCGAGTGGGACGGCCACCTGCGGGTGGCCACCACCACCGGGGACCGGTGGGGCCGCGGGGATCGCTCCACCTCCGGCGTCTACGTGCTGCGGCCCGACGGCCCGACGCTCACCCGGGTCGGTCAGGTCACCGGGCTGGGTCGGGGCGAGCGGATCTTCGCGGTGCGGTTCCTCGGCCCCACCGGCTACGCGGTGACGTTCCGGCAGACCGACCCGCTGTACGCGGTGGACCTGCGGAACCCTTCCGCGCCCCGGGTGACCGGCGAGCTGAAGATCAACGGTTACTCGTCGTACCTGCATCCGGCCGGGGACGGCCGACTGCTCGGGGTCGGGCAGGAGGCGACCGACCGGGGGCAGGTCCTGGGCACCCAGGTGTCGCTGTTCGACGTCGCCGACCCGGCCCGGCCGACCCGGATCGCCCGGCACCACGTCGCGCAGGGCTGGTCCGACGCGGAGGCCGACCCGCACGCGTTCCTCTACTGGGCGCCGGAGCGCCTGGTGGTGCTGCCGGTGAGCCGGCCGGGCGTGGTCACCGACCGGGCCGGCGGGACGGCCGGCCGGGCCGCGCCGGCCACCGGGATGCTGGCGCTGCGGGTCGGCGACGACGGGTTCACGGTGGCCGGCACGATCGACCATCCGCCGTCGCTGGGCGACGGTGCGGAGTGGACGCCGGTCCGCCGGTCGCTGGTGGTCGACGGGGTGCTCTGGACCGTCTCCGACACCGGCCTGAAGGCGACCGCCCCGACCACCATGCGGACGGTGGCCTGGGTGCCGACGACCTGACCGCCCGGCGGGCCGTCGGCCCGCCGCGACCATGGATGTCTGTTAATGTCCTGATGGTGAGGATCGTCGATGCTCGGGTCATCCTGACCTGCCCCGGCCGTAACTTCGTCACCCTCAAGGTGGTCACCGACGAGGGCGTCACCGGGGTGGGCGACGCCACCCTCAACGGTCGGGAGCTGGCCGTCGCGTCCTACCTGCGCGACCACGTGGTGCCGCTGCTGATCGGCCGCGACCCGGCCCGCATCGAGGACACCTGGCAGTACCTCTACCAGGGCTCCTACTGGCGACGTGGGCCGGTCACGATGAGCGCGATCGCGGCGGTGGACACCGCGCTCTGGGACATCAAGGGCAAGGTCGCCGGGCTGCCGGTCTACCAGTTGCTCGGCGGCCGGTCCCGCGACGGCGTCACCGTCTACGGCCACGCCAACGGCGAGAGCGTCGACGAGGTGCTGGCCGAGGTGGCCCGCTACGTCGACCTCGGCTACCGCGCGGTACGCGTGCAGTGCGGTGTGCCCGGCCTGCCCCGCACCTACGGCGTCAGCGCCGACAAGATGTTCTACGAGCCGGCCGACGCCGCGCTGCCCAGCGAGACCACCTGGTCCACCGAGGCGTACCTCGCCCATGTGCCGGGCGTGTTCGCCCGGGTCCGGGACGAGTTCGGCCCCACCCTGCGGCTGCTGCACGACGTGCACCACCGGCTCACCCCGATCGAGGCGGCCCGGCTCGGCCGCAGCCTGGAGCCGTACGCGCTGACCTGGATGGAGGATCCGGTCCCGGCCGACCTGCCGGAGGGCTTCCGGCTCATCCGCCAGCACACCACCACCCCGATCGCCGTCGGTGAGGTGTTCACCAGCATCTGGGACGCCGCCCAGCTCATCCGGGAACAGCTCATCGACTACGTCCGCGCCACGGTGGTGCACGCCGGTGGGCTCACCCACCTGCGGCGCATCTTCGACCTCGCGGCGCTGCACCACGTCCGCAGCGGCTCGCACGGGGCCACCGACCTGTCGCCGGTCTGCATGGCCGCCGCGCTCCACCTCGACCTGGCCATCCCGAACTTCGGCCTCCAGGAGTACATGCGGCACACCGACGAGACCGACTCGGTCTTCCCGCACGGCTACCACTTCGCCGACGGCTACCTGCACCCCGCCGAGACGCCCGGCCTCGGGGTGGACATCGACGAGGCGGCGGCGGCCCGGTTCCCGTACGCGCCGGCCTACCTGCCGGTGAACCGGCTGACCGACGGCACGGTGCACCCGTGGTGACCGCGCCGGGTCACCAGATGCGGCGACCGTACGCGTCCGGCACCCCGGACTTGCGGAAGAAGTAGGTGTTGATCTGGTCCCGCCACTGGATGGCGCTGCGGACCTGCTCGTCGAGGCGCTCGGCCACCCGTTCGTGCAGCGCCGGTTCGACCAGGCCGGCGAGCCGACGCCACCGCTCGCGCATCGCCTCGACCTGCTCGACGCCGGCGAAGTGCGTGTCGTAGATGTGCTGGATCACCGTACGGCCGCTGTGCAGCACGTGGTCGTAGGGGACGTGGTGGAAGAAGAGCAGCAGCTCGTCCGGGCACCGCTCGCGTGACTCGTACACCTCCGACCAGGGTTCCGGGTACTGGCCGGTGAACCCGGTCCCGGTCGCCCGGGTGCGGTCCACCCCGACGCCGTCGCGGTCGGCGAAGTGGTAGGTGCCCCAGGCGGTGTACTCGTAGCCGTCCACGTCGGGCCCGTAGTGGTGCCCGGGCCGCACCATGAAACCGACACCCAGCGGCGCGGTGTACCGCTCGTAGCCGCGCCAGGAGTCGTCCATGATCTCGTGCAGCGTCCGCCGCAGCAGGTCCGGGTCGGGCGTCGTGGCCGGCGGCCACGTCAACCCGATCCACTCGTCGAGCACCACGTCGGGCGCCAGGCGGGGGTCCCAGGCGAGCCGCCCCACGGCGTACAGGTTGGCCTGGGCCAGCGGGTGCCCGGTCCAGAACGGGTCGTCCCCGGTGCTGGCCACCGCGGCCAGGCCGCCACCGCGCGCGCCGGCCACCACGTCGGCGACCGTGCCGGCGTCGCCCCGGGGCGCGAACCGCAGCACCTCGCTCCAGCAGGGGCCGAGCCAGCAGACGTGCCGCTGCTGGCCGGTGTACTCCTGCGTCACCTGCACCTCGACCGCCATCCGGGTGGCCGGCATGGCCAGCAGCAGCGGCGACACCGGCTCGCGGACCTGGAAGTCCACCGGGCCGAACTTCACCTGGACGATCACGTTGTCGGCGAAGTGCCCGTCCAACGGGGTGAAGTGGTCGTACGCGGCCCGGGCCCGGTCCGTCGACCGGTCCCGCCAGTCCTGGTGGTGGTCGTAGACGAACGCCCGCCAGTGCACCACGCCGCCGTGCGGCGCGAGCGCGGCGGCCAGCAGGTTCGCCCCGTCAGCATGGTCGCGTCCGTAGGTGAACGGGCCGGGCCGGCCCTCCGAGTCGGCCTTCACCAGGAAGCCGCCGAAGTCCGGGACGCGCGCGTACACCCGCTCCGCGGCGGCGGCCCACCAGGCCCGCACCCGCTCGTCGTGGGGGTCGGCGGTGGGCAGGCCGCCGAGCACCACCGGGGCGGCGAACGTCACCGCCAGGTGCACCCGCACGCCGTACGGGCGCAGCACGTCCGCGATCTCCGCCACGTCGCCCAGCCGGTCGGTCAGCAGCCGCGCCTCGGTGTCGTGCACGTTGACGTTGTTCACCGCGATCGCGTTGATCCCGGCGGCGGCGAGCAGCCGCCCGTAGTCCCGGATCCGGGCCGTGTCCCGCCGCGCCGCGCCGTCGCGCCAGAAGATCGAGCCGCCGGCGTAGCCGCGCTCGACCTGACCCGACACCGGGTGCACGGCCACGTTGTCCCAGTGGTCGAGCATCCGGCGGGACAGCGCCGGGCCATGCCGCCGCGCCGGACGGTCGACGTCGAACGCCGCCGCGCCCAGCCGGACCACGTGGAACAGCCCGTACAGCAGGCCGGCCGGCGCGTCGGCCAGCACCACCGTCACGCCCGCCGACCGGGCGGTCAGGAACCCCTCGTCGCCGAGCGTGCCGTCGCCCCGGCCGTTCACCGCCGGCGTGGCGGCGAGGCGGACCGCCTCCGCGGTCGCGTTCGCCAGCGGACCGGCGTCGCGCAGCGCGAGCACCAGGTCGGCGTCGACGTCCCAGGACGGGGAGCGCCACACCCGGCCGCCGTATCGGGCGCAGGCCCGCGTCACCTCGTCCAGCACGGTGTCCACCAGCGGGCCGGAACCGTGCACCAGGACGCCCCGGGTGCCGAGCGCCCGGAACGCCTCCGGCGGCAGCCAGGCGGCGTGCCAGGTGGTGGTGTCCACCGGCCGCGGCTCCGCGCCGCTCGCCGGGTCGTCCGTGGCAGCGGTACTCACGTGGTGAACTCCCTCCGGATCACGTCGATCATCGGGTCGCCGATCCGGAGCAGCGCCAGCACGCCGACCGCGCCCAGGAGCGCGAGCACCGCCTCGGAGAAGACGGCGGTGACGCCGGCGGCGGCGCCCAGCAGGACGATGTTGCCGACCGTGACGCCGGGCGTGCGGATCAGGAAGTACCCGGCCAGCCGGACCACGTCGCGGGTGCGGAACGCGAACAGCGAGACGATCACCAGGGCGTTGGTCCCGACCAGCGTGACGCCCGCCCCGACCAGCGCCAGCGGCACCGCCCACCAGGCCGGCACGGCCGCGGCCGGCAGGTGGGCCAGGTTCACCGCGATGAGCGTCAACCACGCCAGCGTCGGCACCCAGACCCGCAGCACGCCCGGCAGGTTGGCCCGGTAGGCGCGCCGGAACGCGGCGGCGGGCCGCAGGTCGGTCAGGTCCCGGCGCTGGTGACGCAGGGCGTGCAGCGCGGCGGAGACGGCCGGCCCGACCGGCAGCAGGCAGACCGCGACCAGCGGCAGGTTGCTGGCGTCCCGGTCGAGCAGCACCAGCGCGACCAGCCCCGGCACGGTGGTGAGCAGGAGCAGCAGCTCCACGACGAGCAGGATGTGCACGGCCGCGGCGGCCCGCGACAGCGGCCCGTCGCCGAACTCCCGCCGGCCGGGCCCGCTCACCACGGCTCCGCCCCTGTCGGGGCCGGCTCACCGGTCGGGTCGAGCAGCCGCCCGTCGTCCCACGGCGGCGTCTCGTCCACCACCGGCGTGAGTTCGACGAGCGTCACCTCGTGCCGGGCGAGCGTGAGGTCGACGTCGGCCCGCCCGGCGGTGACCGGCAGGGCCCGGTGGCCGCGGGCCGGCTCGGCGGCCTCCCGCAGCGCGTCGAGCTGCCGGGGGCGGGGCGAGCGCGGGCTGCCCATCTCCCGCCAGGCCGCCCGGACGTTGCCGGCCTCCTCGCTCACCGACGAGCGGAGCTGGAACGCCGAGGTGGTGCCCGGCGGGCCGAGCGGGACCGACAGCGCCAGGGTGTGCCGCGCCGGCGCCGCCGCCCGGCCGGTGACGTCGACCGGCGCCCAGGCCAGCACCGCGACCCGACCGTCCGGGTGCCGGGTGACCAGGTGGTCCGGCCCGCGGGCGAGCACCTCGCCGCCGAGCCGCGCCATGAACGCGTACAGGTGGTAGGTGGGTTTCTTGAGCTGCCGGTGGGCGAGCAGGCCGAAACCGCCGTGCAACGGCGCGGTCGGCACACCCACCTCCTCGAACACGTCGCTGAACGTCCAGTAGGAGAACGAGTCGACCAGGTCCCCGCCGCCGGCCAGCACCGGCGCGAGATAGGCGGCGTGGAACGCGGTGTCGTGGACCGGGTTGTCCGGCCGGTAGGAGGAGTTGAACTCGGTGATGTGCACCGGCCGGTCCGCCAGCGCGGTCCCGGCCAGGTGGCGGCGCGGCGCGGCGAACTGCTCCAGCAGCTCCGCCGCCGGGGCCAGGGTCTGGTGGGTGCCGAACGGCACGTGCCGGGCCGGGCCGGAGGTGTACGCGTGGCGGCTGACGAAGTCGACGGGCACGTCGCGGGCGGCGACGAACTCGGCGAACGGCGCCAGCCACTCGTCCGCGCCGGGGGAGATGGCCGGGCCGCCGACCTGGAGCGAGGCGTCGACGTCCTTGACCGCGTGCGCCGACACCTCGTACAGGCGGTGGTAGGCGGCCTGGTCGGCGTCGCGCCAGAAGTCGGGCAGGTTGGGTTCGTTCCACACCTCGATGGGCCAGCCGCGCACCTCGGCCAGGCCGTACCTGTCGACCAGGTGGGCCACCGTGGCGCGGACCAGGTCGCCCCACTCGGGGTACGAGCGGGGTGGCGTGACGTTGCCCCGCCACCAGAACACGGTCTGGTCCCCGGAGGCGAGCGCCGACGGCATGAAACCCAGCTCCACGAAGGGCCGGACGCCCCGCTCCAGGTAGGCGTCGACGACCTGGTCGACGTACGTGAACGCGTGCCGCACCCGGCGCTCGCCCCGGTACTCGTACGGCTGGTGCACGCCGACGCCGTCGCTGAACAGGCCGTGGCCGCGGATGTGCCGGAACCCGATGTCGCGCTGCACGAGCGCCAGCGAGTCCTGGTGGTCCCGGCGCAGCGCCAGGTCGAACCGCCCGGTGCCCACGCAGGCCCGCCAGGCGTCGGTCAGCCGGCCGACGGGCCGGTCGGGGACGATCTGGCGCATCGCCGGTCACCCGTGGTTCTTGCGGTACCGCTCGTACGCCTTGTTGACCAGATCGGTGTACGCCTGCGCGTTCTTGCCCTTCAGCTCGGTGACGTAGGCGTCCCACTCGCTCAGTGGGCGCTGGCCCAGCGCGAACCGGAGCGTGTTCTGGGTGACGTAGTCCTTCAGCGCCGTCGCCCAGAGCGTGGTCTGCTCGCGCTCCTCGTCGGTCAGCGGCGCGGGCGGCGGCGTCACCCAGGGCGCCGGCTTGCGGCCGTTCATCTCCCGCTGGAACTCCATCTCCTCGGGGGAGAAGAACGACTGCACCAGGTCCAGCTTGCCGCCGTACGCGAAGACGCCGTTGGCGAAGCCGAAGTCCTTCTGGAGGTGCTTGGTGCCCTTGGGGTTGAGCCCGACGATGTCGACGTCGGGGGTGGGGGCGCGCCGGCCGGCGGCGTCCCGGGTGAACGTGGTGCCCTCGACGCCCCACTTGGCGAACTCCTCGCCGGCGTCGGAATACCAGAGCCAGTCGATGAACTGCATCATGGCCACGAAGTTCTTGCCGTCGCGCGCCTTGCTGGAGATCATCACGCCGTTCTCCAGCCGGCTCGCCGGGTTGACCGGGCCGGCCGGGCCGATCGGGAACATGATCTTCTTCAGCCGGGCGTTCGGGTTGATCTTCGCGATGTCCGGGCGGTAGTCGTTCACGAGCGTCTGCGCGTTCGTGCTGATCACGAACGACTTGCCGCTGGCGAGCTTCTGGCGGGCCTGGTCGTCGGTCTGGGTGAACGTCTCCGGGTCGAGCAGCCCCTCGGCGACCAGCTTGTGCAGGAACGTCACCACCTGCCGGTACTGCTCCGACGCGCCGGTGAAGACGTACTTCCCGGCGCCGGCGTCCCAGGCGGTGGCCTGGTAGTTCCAGCCGGCGCCCGGCAGCCCGTGCGACAGGGCGAGCATGTTCAGCAGGTTGCCGGCCGGGTTGGGCTTGCCGAACCGGTCGGAGAACGGATGGACGTCCGGGTGGGCCGCCTTCATCGCCTTGAGCATGGTGTAGACCTCGTCCCAGGTGGTCGGCGACGGGATGCCCAGTTGCTCCAGGATGTCGGTGCGAACCGCGAGCGTGTACTCCTGCCAGGGCTTCTCGTGCAGGCCGGGCAGCAGGTAGAACTTGCCGTCCTCCTGCCGGAGCGTGTCCATCTCCGGCTTGAGGTTCCACTTCTCCAGCTTCTCCGCGAAGTGCGGCATCAGGTCGAGGTAGTCGCTGACCGGCAGGATGGCGCCGGAGGAGACGTACGAGTTCTCCTGCGGGTGGTAGGTCTTCGGGATGATCAACGGCGCGTCCCCGGAGGAGACGAGCACGCTGCGCTTCTGCTCGTAGTCGCTGAGCGGCACGGCGACCGGGTCGAGCTTGACGTTGGTCCGCTTCGCCAGCTCCGACCAGAACAGCCACTCCGGCTTGAGCGGGTAGTTCGGGTGGTTGTTGTAGAGGATCGAGAACGTGACCGGCTCGGTGGCCCGGAACTGGTCGCCGACGCCGTACTTCTCCATCGCGCCGGTCCGGTTGCGGTCGAGGTCCTTCTTGTCGGGGCCGTCGTCACCGCATCCGGTGAGCGAGACGACGGCGGCCGCGCCGGTGCCGAGCAGCACCTGGCGGCGGGACAGCTGGACCATGGGTGTTCCCTTCGGTTGGCGGCGCCGCTATCCCTTGACGGCGCCGAGCATGATTCCGGAGACGAAGTAGCGCTGGATGAAGGGGTAGACCGCGAGGATCGGCAGGACCGTCAGCACGATGGTCACGGACTGGATGGTCGCGGCGGCCTGCACGATGTCGTCGCCGCTGCCGAGCCCGCCGCCGGTCTGCGTGGCGTCGCTCGCGCCCACGATGAGGTTGCGCAGGTAGACCGTCACCGGGAGCAGGTCCTGCCGGTCCATGTAGAGGAACGCGGCGAACCACGAGTTCCAGAACGACACCGCGTAGAACAGCACCATCGTGGCCACCATCGCCTTCGACAGCGGCAGGACGATCCGCAGCAACGTCCCGTACGTGCCCAGCCCGTCGACCGCGGCGGCCTCCTCCAGCTCGACCGGCAGGCTCTCGAAGAACGCCTTCATCACCAGCAGGTTGAACACGTTGATGGCGTTGGGCAGCGCGACGGCCCACACGGTGTTCTTCAGGCCCAGGCTGGTGACCAGCACGTAGTTGGGGATCAGGCCGCCGGTGAAGAACATGGTGAACACGGCGATCCCGACCAGCGCGGTCCGGCCCCGCAGGTGCTTCTTCGACAACACGTACGCGTAGCAGGTGGTCAGCACGACGGAGATGAGCGTGGCGACCACCGTGTAGACGACGGTGTTGCGGTAGCTGATCCAGAACGCCGGGTCGGACGTCACCACCCGGTACGCGGTGAGGTTGAACCCGCGCGGGACGAGGTTGACCTGCCCGCTGACGATGGCGGCGTTGTCGCTGAGCGAGCGCGCCACGATGGTGAGGAACGGGTACACCGTCACCACCACCACGGCGGTGAGGACGACGGCGTTGACCGCCTGGAAGACGCGGTAGCCCCGGCTGGGCCGGGGGCCGCGCGGCCGGTTCGCCCGTCCCCGGGCCCGGGCGTCGGCGGTCACCACAGGCTCGTCCCCACCGCGCGCCGGGAGATCCCGTTCGCGGACAGCACCAGCGTCAAGCCGATCACGGCCTCGAACAGGCCGATCGCGGCGGCGTAGCTGAGGTTCCCGGAGACGATGCCCACCCGGTACAGATAGGTGGAGATGACGTCCGCGGTCGGGTAGGTGAGCGGGTTGTAGAGCAGCAGGATCTTCTCGAAGCCGACCGCCATGAACGTGCCGATGTTCAGGATCAGCAACGTCATCATGGTCGGTCGGATCCCGGGCAGCGTGACGTGCCAGGTCTGTCGCCACCGGTTGGCGCCGTCGATCCGGGCCGCCTCGTAGAGGTCGCCGTCGATCGTGGTGAGCGCCGCGAGGTAGAGGATGGTGCCCCAGCCGACGGTCTGCCAGACCTCGGAGGAGACGTAGATCGACCGGAACCAGCCGGGCTCCTGGATGAACGTGACCGGTTGCCCACCGAACGCGCCGACCACCTGGTTCACGGTGCCGTCCACGGACAGCAACTGCATGACCATCGCGGCCACGATCACGATCGACAGGAAGTGGGGCAGGTAGGACACCGACTGCACGAACCGCCTGAGGAACCGACTGCGCACCTCGTTGAGCAGCAGCGCGAGCACGATCGGCAGCGGGAAGCAGAACAGCAGCGTCAGCGCGCCCAGCACCAGCGTGTTGGTGAAGACGTCCCAGAACGTGGGGTCGGTGAAGAACAGCCGGAAGTAGCGCAGGCCGGTCCAGTACTCGCCGAACACGCTGCCGCCGGGGCGGAAGCGCCGGAACGCGATCACGTTGCCCAGCATCGGCAGGTAGCGGAAGACCAGGAAGAACAGCAGCGGCAGGACGGCCAGCGAGTAGAGCTGCCAGTCCCGCCGCAGCGCCCGCCGCCAGGGCCGGCGGCGGCCGACGCGGCGCCGGCGGTCCGGCCGCGGCGCGGGCGCGGGCCCCGTCGGGGCGAACCGCGCATCCGAGCGTACGGATGTCATTCGCGCCCTCCCACCGTGGCCGAAAATTCCGGTAATGGCCCGTAAGCTTTCCGGAAATTTATGGCCATCGCTTGATCCATGTCAAGGCGATCGATGTGCCCGTCATCCGTGGAGGATCCGTGCCCTTCTCCGACCTGCCACTCGACCAGCTCCGGCGGTACCGGCCGGAGGTCCCCGAGCCCGCCGACTTCGACAGGTTCTGGCGCGCCACGCTCGACCGGGCCGCCGCGACCCCGGTCCTGTGCGACGTCCGGCCCGAACCCACCGGCCTGCGCCTGGTGGACACCTGGGACGTGACGTACGCCGGCTTCGACGGCGAACCGGTGCGGGCCTGGTACACCCGCCCCGCGGGCGTCGACGGGCCGCTGCCCGCCGTGGTGGAGTACGCCGGCTACGGCCGCGGGCGGGGTCTGCCGGGGGAGCGGCTGACCTGGCCGGTGGCCGGGTACGCCCACCTGCTGATGGACAACCGGGGCCAGGGCGGCTGGTACGCCCGCGGCGACACCCCCGACCCGCACGGCGGCCCGGGCGGTCCGACCGTCGCCACCCGGGGCATCCTGAACCCGGACGACTACTACTACCGTCGCCTGATCACCGACGCGGTCCGCGCGGTCGACGCCGTCCGCGCGCTGCCGGGCGTCGACGCGACGCGCGTCGTCGCGGCCGGGAACAGCCAGGGCGGCGGTCTCGCCCTGGCGGTCGCCGGCCTGGTCGACGACCTCGCCGCGGTGCTGGTCACCGCGCCGTTCGCGTGTCACATCCTGCGGGCCGTCCAGCTCACCGACGCCTCCCCGTACGGCGAGATCGCCCGGTACCTGGCCGTGGACCGCGAGGTCGAGGCGGCGGTCCGGCACACGCTCGCCCACGTCGACGGCGTCGCCTTCGCCCGCCGGGCCACCGCCCCGGCGCACTTCGGCATCGGCCTGCGCGACGACGTCTGCCCGCCGAGCACCGGCTTCGCCGCGTACAACCAGTACGGCGCCGCCGCCGGCCGGCCGGTGCCGCCACTGCGGGAGATGCACACCTACCCGTACAACGGCCACGAGGGCGGGGAGGCGGTCCACGCGCGGCGGCAGCGAAGCTGGCTGGAGGGGGTGCTCCGGCGTGCCGACGCGCCGGTGCGGACCTGACCGCCCGCCGCTCCCGGCGTGCCCGGCCGGTGCGGCCGGGCGCGTCGGGACGGCGGGTACGGTCCGTCGGCGGCCGATCAGCCGACCGAACAGGGGGCGCCGTTCAGGGTGAAGGACGCCGGCTTGCCGGTGTTGCCGGAGTGGCTGGCCTGGAAGCCGATGTCGACGGAGGCGCTCGGGGCGATCGTGCCGTTGTAGGAGACGTTGCGCGCGGTCACCGCCCCGCTCGTCGGCGCGTACGAGGCGTTCCAGCCGCCGGTGATGGTCTGCCCGCCCGGCAGCGTGAACGCCAGCGCCCACCCGTTGACGGCCGCGCCGCCGGTGTTGGTGATCGTGACGCTGGCGGTGAGACCGTTGCCCCAGGCGTTGACCGCGTACGCCACCCGGCACCCGCCGGCCGGCGGCGGGGTGGTCGGCGGGGGAGTGGTGGGCGGCGGTGTGGTGGGCGGCGCAGTGGTCGGGGGCGTGCTGTCGCTGATGCTGCCCGGGACCGATCGCAGCGCGTTGTACCAGGCGGCGGCCATCTTGGCGTAGCCGCCGGCGTTGGGGTGCACGCCGTCGGCCAGGTCGCCGAGGGTCAGCGCGGCGTACATGTCCACCAGGTGCACGCGCCGGCCCGCGTCGGCCCGGCTCTTCACGATGCCGGGGATCGCCGCGTTGTACGCGCGGACCTGCGTGTCCGCGCCGGACTTGGGAACGATCGTGGCGACGAAGAGTTCGGTCGTGGGCGACGTCGACGTGATGCGGTCGACGAGCGTGGCCAGCCGGCCGGGGGCGCCGCTGGTGTCGCCGTACATGTCGTTGGTGCCGATGTGCAGCAGCACGGTGCGGGGGTTCGTCGCCCGCAGCCAGTTCACCACGTTGGCGTCGATCTGGGCGATGGTCCACCCGGAGTGCCCCTCGTGGTCGTGGTCACCCAGGCTGCTCGGGCCGTTGAACTGCGAGCCGACGAAGTCGATCCGGTAGTTGTCCGCCGCCAGCCGCCGCCACAGCTCCGTCCGGTAGCCGCCGGGCACGTTGAACCCGTCCGTGATGGAGTCGCCGAGCGGCATCACCCGGACGCCCCCGTTGGACTCGGCGCTCGCCGGGCCGCCGGCCATCGTCGCCGCGGCGGCCAGGGCCACCATCGCGGCGGCTGCCGCGCTCCACAGTCGAAATCTTCGGATCATCGGGTCCTCCGCGGGGATCGGTAGGTGCCTGCGTCACCGCGGTCGCCGTGGCACGCGCGGTGACGGGATGGGAGTGCGGGCGCGGAGCGACCGACCGGGACCCGGACACCGGTGTCGTGCCGCACGGGGAGCGTGCCCTCCGCTCCCGCCGGCCCACGCTACTGAGCGTTCGATAACGATGTCAATCGATGGTGCTAAATCGGTTTCGACGTCCCCGGACAGGGCGCGGCGCGCCGTGGTGCGGCGCGGGCGTGGTAGGCAGGTCGAGGACCGCAACCGCGACGGAGGGCCCGCAGCATGCCGACGTTCATCACCATCGGGTACGGCGACCAGGACGGCTACGACCGCACCGACCCCGCGGTACGCGACGCCGCCCACGCGCACGACGAGCGGCTGCGGGCGGCCGGGGTCCGGATGGGTGTGGCCGGCCCGCCGGTGCAGGTGCGCAACCCCGACGGCGCGGGCGCCGAGGTGCGCGACGGGGCGTTCCTGACCTCGGCGCTGCCGATCGGCGGCTTCGCGGTGATCGAGGCGGCGTCGATGGCGGAGGCGATCGAGCTGGTGTCGGGCACCCCGTGCGCGGTGGCCCACGGCGTCGTCGAGGTGTGGCCGCTGCGCGACACGCCCTAACCGAGCCGGCGCAGCGCCGCGTCCACGGTGTCCTCCGGGGTGCTGTTGAACGCGATCGCCGCGCCCGGGGCGTGCCGGTGCACCAGGTTGACGACCTGCTCGAAGAGCTCCAGCAGCGGCTCGTGCTTGCGGAGGCCGCCCCCGACCACCACGCAGGCGTACGCCCGGCGGGTCAGCGCCGCCGCGACCTCTCGTTCGGCGTCCGGGTCCGGCGCGACCAGGCACAGGTCGGCCTCGATCCCGTGCTCGGCGAAGCGGGCGTGACCGCGCGCGATCGCGGCGACCACCGGCGCCGGGTCCCAGCCCGGGATCCGAGCCGGGTCGAGTCCGATCACCAGCACCGGGCCGTGTGCCATCGCGTCCTCCTCGGTGTGCCGCGCCGTCCGGTCCGTCCCATCCCACCTCACCGGCGGCGCTCAGGTCAGCCCGCCACCCGGTTTCATTTTTCGTTGCCCGGGGCAATTGACCGGTCGACTCACACCCCTGAGGAAGGGCGGCCATCATGCACGTCGGCGGCATCATCTCCGGCATCATCATCGGTCTGATCATCGGCGCGCTGGGCCGCCTGGTCGTACCGGGCAAGCAGAACATCCCGATCTGGCTCACCCTGGTCATCGGCGTGGTCGCCGCGCTCCTCGGTACCGCCGTAGCGGGCGCGCTGGACGTGTCCGACACCAACGGCGTCGACTGGATCGAGCTGCTCATCCAGGTCGTCTTCGCCGCGATCGGCGTGGCGATCGTCGCCGGCACCTACGGCCGGCGACGGATCTGACCCGACCGCACCGCCGTCACCCGGGCCGGTCGGGACGCCGCGAGCGTCCCGACCGGTCGGCGTGTCAGGAGCCCGCGGCGGCGAACGGGCCGCCCGCGCCGAACGCCAGCGCGGCGAACCGCTCGCCGATGCGGCGGTCCGCGACCGGGTCGGGGTGCAGCTCGTCGGGCAGCGGCAGCTCGGCGTAGTCCGCCTCGCCGTAGAGCTCCAGCCCGTCCAGGTAGTGCAGGTTCGGGTCGTCGGCGGCCCGGCCGGCCACGATCCGGGCCAGCTCGGCGCGGATCACCCGCAACGTGAGCTTCCCGGCGGCCTGCTCGGCCGGGTCGCCGGTGGCGACGAACCGCAGCGTGCCGGTGCTGAGGTCGGCCGCGCCCGGGCCGGGCGTGTCCTCCTGGATCGGGCACAGGATCGACGAGACGACAAGCAGCGGGGTGTCCGGGTGCCCGTCGCGCAGCGTGTCGAGGAAGCCGTGCACCGCCGGGGTGAACGCGCGCAACCGCATCGCGTCGCTGTTCACCAGGTTGATCCCGATCTTCACGCTGATCAGGTCCGCCGGGGTGTCCCGCATCGCCCGCGCGGTGAACGGGTCGAGCAGCGCGCTGCCGCTGAACCCGAGGTTGACCAGCTCCACGCCGGCGAGCCCGGCGGCGATCGCCGGCCAGGTGGCGGTGGGGCTCTCGGCGTCCGAGCCGTGGCTGATCGAGCTGCCGTGGTGCAGCCACACCCGCCGCCCCCGGTCGCCGACCGGCTCGACCGGCGCGTCGGTGCGCAGCGCCACCAGCTCGGTGATCTCCCGCTGCGGCAGCCAGATCTCCACCTCCTTGTCGCCGACGGGCAGGTCGGCGAAGCGGACCGCGGCGACCGGTCCGGGATCGGTGGTCACGGCGCCGGTGGTCAGGTCGATGGTGAGCACCTTGCCGCCGTCGGCGGTGGCCTGCCCGGCCAGCCGCCCGTCGACGAGCAGGTCGTAGCGGCCGTCCGGGCGCGGCGGGGCGCCCCGGTAGACCATCTTGGTGGGCAGCACGTCCAGCTCGACGACGGTGGCGCGGGTGCGGAACACCAGGCGTACGCCGGACGGCATCGTCTCCGCCATCGTCACCTGCGGGTCGGTGTTCTGGGCCCGGGCGCGGGCCGGCAGCCGGTGCGGCAGCACGCCGTGCGCGGTGCGTTCCAGGTCCAGCGCGCCGCGCAGCAGGTCGGCGGTGATCGGCGTGGTGATCGAGGGGGGCGGCAGGGTCATGATCCGATCTTGACCTACCGGTCCGCCGGACGACCACGTGTTTCGTCCGGGAGGCCGGACCCGGGCGCGCGTCAGTCGGCCAGCACCAGCTCGACGTAGCGCTCGGCCATGGTGGCGACGACCTGATCCGGGTCGGTCGCCCACACCTCGGCGTTGAAGATCTCCACCTCGGTGTCCCCGGTGTAGCCGGCCGCCGCCACGGCGCGGCGCAGCGGCGGGAAGTCGATGTGCCCGTCGCCCATCATCCCGCGCCCGAGCAGCACGTCGGCCGGGAGCGGGGTGAGGAAGTCGCACACCTGGAAGCTGGCGATCCGGGCCCCGGCGCGGGCGATCTGCCGCCACACGTCCGGGTCCCACCAGACGTGGAACGTGTCCACCACGACGCCGACCTGGTCGACCGGGAACGCCTCGGCCAGGTCGAGCGCCTGCCCGAGCGTGGACAGCACCGCCCGGTCGGCGCAGTACATCGGGTGCAGCGGCTCCAGCGCCAGGCGCACGCCGCGCTCGCTCGCGTACGGGGCCAGCTCGGTGAGCGCGTCGGCGACCCGCGCCCGCGCGCCGGCCAGGTCGCGGGAGCCGGGCGGCAGGCCGCCGACGACCAGCACCAGACAGTCGGTGCCGAGGCCGGCCGCCTCGTCGATGGCGCGCCGGTTGTCGGCCAGCGCCTCGGCCCGCGCGGTCCCGCCGGCGGCGGTGAGGAAGCCGCCCCGGCACAGCGAGGACACACGCAGCCCGGCGTCCGCGACGAGCGACGCCGCGACCGGTACGCCGATCTCGGCGACCGGCTCGCGCCACAACCCGATCGCCGGGATGCCGGCGCGGACGCAGCCGTCGACCGCCTCCCGGACCGACCAGCGTTCGGTGGTGCGCTGGTTGAGCGACAGCTTCGCCAGCCGCGGATCGGCGGTCACCCGGTCACCCCCGCCACGTCGAGGTACCCGCGCATCCGGTGTGCCGCCAGCTCCGGGTCGAGCAGCAGCCCGGCGGCGTCGGCCAGCCGGAACGTCTCCACCAGGTGCGGTACGCCGCGCCCGCCGTGCAGGCCGCCGACCATGGTGAAGCCGGGCTGCCGGCCGTTGAGCCAGGCGAGGAACGCGATGCCGGTCTTGTAGTACCGCGTCGGCGGCGCGAACACGTGCCGGGACAGCGGCACGGTCGGGTCCAGGATCGCCCGGAAGCCGGCCGGGTCGCCGGCGTCGAGCCGTTGCAGCGCGGCCGACGCGGCCGGGGCGACGGCCGCGAACGCGCCGAGCAGCGCGTGACTGGACCGCTCGCCGTCGCCGGCGATCAGCTCGGGGTAGTGGTAGTCGTCGCCGGTGTAGACCTTTACGGAGGGCGGCAGCAGCTCCCGCAGCCGCACCTCCCGGCCGGCGTCGAGCAGCGACACCTTCACGCCGTCGATCACGTCGGCGTGCGCGCGCACCAGCGCGACGAACGTCGTGGTGGCGTCGTCCAGGTCGGTCGAGCCCCAGTAGCCGGCGAGCGCCGGGTCGAACATGTCACCGAGCCAGTGCAGCACCACCGGCGCGCCGCTGGCGCCCAGCACCTGCTGGTAGACGCGCCGGTAGTCGTCGGGGCCGGTGGCGAGCGCGGCGAGCTGCCGGCTGGCCATCACCACCGCGACCGCGCCGCACTCCTGCACGAACGCGACCTGCTCGGCGTACGCGGTGATCACCTCGTCGAGCGTGTCGGGCACGCCGGTGAGCTGGTCGGTGGCCGCCCCGGCGACGATGCGCCCGCCGCAGGCGGCGGCCTCGGCGGCGCTGCGCCGGATCAGCTCGCGGGTGGCCGCCCAGTCCAGCCCCATGCCGCGCTGCGCGGTGTCCATCGCCTCGGCCACGCCGAGCCCCCACGACCACAGGTCACGCCGGACCGCGAGGGTGGCGTCCCAGTCCAGCCGGGCGGGCGCGTCGGGGGCGTTGTCGGCGTACGGGTCGGCGACCACGTGCGCCGCCGCGTACGCGATCCGGCTGGCCGGCGGTGCGGCCGGCCGCTGCCAGCCGGCCGGCTCCCGCAGCGTCCGCGTCTCGGTACCGCCGCCCGGGGTGGGCAGCGTGATCCGGACGGTCACCTGTCGATCTCCTCGATCTCGACCCGCCGCCCCTCCCGGGCGGAGCGCAGCCCGGCCTCGGCGAGCTGCACGCCGCGCGCGCCGGCCAGGAAGTCCCACGGGAACGGCTCGTCGTCCACGACGTGCCGCAGGAACGCCTCCCACTGCACCTTGAAGCCGTTGTCGTGGTCGGCGTTGTCCGGCACGGTCTGCCACTGGGCGCGGAACGGCTCGGTGACCGGCAGGTCCGGGTTCCACACCGGCATCGGGGTGGCGCCGCGGTGCTGGATGCGGCAGTCCCGCAGCCCGGCCACCGCGCTGCCGTGCGTGCCGTCGACCTGGAACTCGACCAGCTCGTCCCGGTACACCCGGACCGCCCACGAGGAGTTGATCTGCGCGATGACGCCGCCGGCCAGCTCGAAGATCCCGTACGCCGCGTCGTCGGCGGTGGCCGGGTAGGTGACGCCGTTCTCGTCGACCCGCTCCGGGATGTGCGTGGCGGTGACCGCGGTGACGGCGGTGACCCGGCCGAAGAGCTGCTCCAGCACGTAGTGCCAGTGCGGGAACATGTCGACGGTGATGCCGCCGCCGTCCTCGGCGCGGTAGTTCCAGCTCGGCCGCTGCGCGTCCTGCCAGTCACCCTCGAACACCCAGTAGCCGAACTCGCCGCGCACCGACAGGATCCGGCCGAAGAACCCGCCGTCGACCAGCCGCTTGAGCTTGCGCAGGCCGGGCAGGAACAGCTTGTCCTGCACCACGCCGTGGCGGACGCCCCGGTCGGTGGCGAGCCGGGCCAGCTCCAGCGCCCCGGGCACCCCTTCGGCGAGCGGCTTCTCGGTGTAGACGTGCCGGCCGGCCTCGATCGCCGCCCGGATCGCCTTCTCCCGCTGGGCGGTGACCTGCGCGTCGAAGTAGATCTGGTGGCGGTCGTCGGCGAGCGCCGCGGCCAGGTCGGTGGTGTACGAGGTGAGCCCGTGCCGGACGGCGATCTCGGCGAGTCGGGCCTCGTTGCGGCCAACCAGGGTCAACTCCGGCCAGATCCGGCTGCCGTCGCGGGCGGGCAGCCCACCCTGCTCCCGGATCGCGAGCAGGGACCGGACCAGATGTTGCCGGTAGCCCATCCGCCCGGTCACGCCGTTGAGGATGATCCCGATAGACGTGCGCTCCACGTGTGTGTCCCTCCGGCGGGTCGTCGGTCACGCGATTGAATGCGCTTTCAGTAAGCGCTTTCAGAATGTTACGGTAACCAGGGCGATTCACGCCGGTCAAGACGTTGCGCAGGGGGAAAAGCGATGCAGCCACGGACGCACGTGACGCTGGAGGACGTGGCCCGGGCCGCCGACGTCTCGCTGGCCACGGCCTCCCGCGCGCTCAACGGCATGCGGGTCACCCCGCACCTGCGGGACCGCGTCCTGGCCGCCGCCGCGCAACTCGCGTACACCCCGAACGCGCACGCCCGGGCGCTGGCCGGGGCCTCCCACCGCACCGTCGGCGTGATCTGTCACGACGTCACCGACCCCTACTTCGCCGCCGTCGCCGGCGGCGTCATGCGGGTCGCCGGCGCCAACGACCTGCTGGTCATGCTGGCCAGCACGTTCCGCGACCCGGAACGCGAGATCGCGTACGTGTCGATGCTGCGCGCCGAACGCGCCCCCGCCATCCTGCTCATCGGCTCCGGCTTCGAGGACACCCGCTGGGAGCGGGCCATGGAGGCCGAGCTGAAGCCCTACCTCGACGGCGGTGGCCGGGTCGCCGTGGTCAGCCGGCACCGCAGCCTCAAGGTCGACAGCGTGCTGCCGGAGAACCGGGCCGGCGCCGCCGCCATGGCCCGCGCCCTGCTGGAGTTGGGCCACCGCCGCTTCGCGGTGCTCTCCGGCCCCCGGACGCTCACCACCGTCATCGACCGGCTCGGCGGCTTCCGGGACGAGCTGGCCGCCGCCGGCGTCACCCTCCACCCGGCAGACGTGATCGAGGGGCCGTTCACCCGCGACGGCGGCTACCAGGCGATGACCGACCTGCTCACCGGCGGACTGGAGGCCACCTGCGTGTTCGCGGTGACCGACGTGATGGCCATCGGCGCGTACGCGGCGCTGCGCGACCACGGGCTCTCGGTGCCCGGTGACGTGTCCGTCGCCGGGTTCGACGACATCCCGATCGTCCGCGACCTCACCCCGCCGCTGACCACCGTGGCGCTGCCGCTACGCGAGATCGGCGAGAAGGTGATGGAGCTGGCGCTCACCGAGAACACCACCCGTCGCCGGCGGATCCTGCGCCTGAGCGGCGAGGTGGTCCTGCGCGCCAGCACCGCGAAGCTGGGCGGGTGACCGGGGCGGCCAGCGGCCCAGGGCCCGGCGTGGACGTGTCGGTGGTCCGCGAGACGGCCGTGGAGGTGCTGGTCCGGGCCTGAACACCGGCGTACGCTCGGATCGTGCCCCGGCTGAGCTGGCCCGACCTGCGCAACGCGCGGGACCTGGGCGGCATCGCGACCATCGGCGGCGGGCGCGTCCGCGATCGGGCGCTGGTCCGCACCGACAACCACCGCCGGCTCGGCGCCGCCGGACTCGCCGCCCTCCGGGGGTACGGCGTGAGCCGCGTGCTCGACCTGCGCTGGCCCTCGGAGGCGGCGGTGGACCCGAGCCCACTGGCCGCCGACACGTCCTACCGACTCGTCCCGGCCTGCTTCGATCCGACCGGCGACGAGGACATCCCGCCGGACAGCTACCGGTTGCTGGTGGACGCCAGCCGGGACCGCCTGGCCGCGGCGTTCACCGCGATCGCGGACGCGCCACCCGGTGCTGTGGTGGTGCACTGCCACGCCGGCCGGGACCGCACCGGCGTGCTGGTGGCGCTCGCGTTGCACGTTGCCGGCGTGGCGGTGGAGGCGATCGCCGCCGACTACGCGCTCACCGAGAACGCGCCGCCCTCCATGATCACCAATACCTGGGACCACCTGCACGCGCGCTACGGCGGCGTCACCGACTACCTGCTCGGCTCCGGCGTGACACCCGCCCGCCTGTCCGCGGTCCGCGCCCGGCTGACCTGAGGGCTGTCGGCCGGCGCCCGCCTCCGGGCCCGGGCCGGTAGTGTTCCGCCATGATCGAGGATGTCGCGTGCCGTTGACGAATCCGTGGCTGGCCGGGCCGACGCCGACGAGGAAGCTGGACCGGGAACGCCTCGAGGAGCGCATCCACAACCTGCTGTCGTCGCAGAACATGTGCGTGCTGGCCACCTCCGGCCCGGACGGGCCGCTGGCCACCCCGGTGCGCTTCTACCCGCTCGACTTCACACTGATGTTCACCGCGGCGCCGCGCTCGCCCAAGATGCGCAACATCGCCGCCGACCCGCGCGTGTCCGTCGGCGTCTTCGCGCCGCTGGTCGGGCTGGCCAGCAGTCGCGGCGCGCAGGTGTTCGGCACCGCCCGGGTGCTCGCCCCGGACCATCCGGACCACGCGCACCACTGGTCGGCGTTCCGCTGGCAGAACGAGCACGCCGAGCGGGGCCGGTCGCTTGCCGAGCCGCCCCAGGAGACGCTCGTGGTCGTCGAGGCGCAGCGGATCGTCTACACCGAACACTGGCTGCGCCGCGAGGGCTACGCCCCGCGCCAGCACTGGCGCCGCTGACCAGGACGGCGCCTACGGCTCGGCCACCCGAGGGTGCGGCGAGCCGTAGGCGCCGTCGTGTCAGTAGGTCAGGTGGCGCAGGTAGCGGTACCCGACCTCGGCGGTCCGTTGCGGCGTCACGTCCGGGGTGTCGTTCTCCACGATGTACTCCAGCACCTGGTGCCGGCGGAAGATCCGGGCGAAGTCGATCATCCCGGTGCCCAGGTCGGCCATGTCGCCGGTGACCGGGTCGCGGTCCTTGACGTGGTACTGCAACACCCGCTGGGGCGCGCAGCGGATGACGTCGAGCGCGAAGCCCTCCGGGTCGTCGACGCCCTCACCCGAGTTGATGCCACCGGTCACCGCCCAGTACAGGTCGATCTCCAGGTGCACCAGCCTCGGGTCCAACTCCTCGGTCAGCACGTCCCACGGGCGCCGGCCGTTGCCGAAGTCGATGGTGAACTCGTGCGCGTGGTTGTGGTAGCCGTACCGCAGGCCGGCCCGGCGCGCGGCGGCGGCCTCGACGTTCATCTGCTCCGCCCAGCGCTTCCAGTCGTCCTCGCGGTCGGAGTTCAGGTACGGCACCACCATGAACCGCTGGCCGAGCGTACGGGCGTTGGCGATCTTCTGCTCCAACGCGGCGGCGTCGGCGGCGATCCCGTCGTGACTGGAGGTGGCCCGGATGCCGATGCCGTCGAGGAACCCGCGCAGCTCCTTCGCAGTGCGGCCGAAGTAGCCGAGCGCCAGCTCCACCCGCGGGTAGCCGATGCGGGCCAGGTGGGCCAGCGTCGCGTCGTAGCCGGGTGCGCCGTTGAGCGCGTCGCGGACCGTCCAGAGCTGAAGACTGATCAGCTCCTTCGGCACGTGCCGCCGGCCGTGCTGGTGCCCACCGCCGGCCTGCGCCGCGGTCGCGCCGAGCCCGCTGGCCAGCCCGACGCCGGCCAGTGCCGCCAGCGAGCCGCGCAGCAGGTTGCGTCGGTCGAGGGACTGCCGCAGCGCGCCCTCCCCGTCGAATCCGTAACACATGTCGTTCTCCTTTTCGCCGGTCTTACGCGGAGGACCAGGACGACCTGGTCGGTGCCGGTCAGCGCGGGCAGCCCGTCGCTCCCGGCATCGGTGTAGCTGGCGACGAACCCGCCGGGCGGAACCGGGACAGGCGCAGCACGCCCCGGAACGGCGCGAAGTCCTCGGCGGTGCCCCAGCCGGGCGCGTCGCCCTCGTTGGCGCCCGGGGCGGCGGGGCGGCGGTGCCCGGTGCGGCCGTGGCGGCGACGGTGGGGGGCGGCGACGAGGGCGGTGGCGGTAACGGTGGCCACCGCGGGTGCGAGTCTTCCAGTCAACTGCCTCTCCTTGCTCGGGACGGTGGCAGGTCATGGGATGCGCCGACGCTACAAAAGGCATATCGATATGTCCATAGCTTTCTGCGTTTCCGGCACAACTTTTGCCTAGGTTGGACGAAAGTGGTGCGTCGTGCCATGCTCCGCGCATGACCAGCTACGACGTCGCCCTCGTCCTGCTCGTCGACCCGACCGGCGCGATCCTCATGCAGCACCGCGACGGCAACGCACCCGTCTCGCCGTACCGGTGGAGCCTCCCCGGCGGCAGCATCGAGCCCGGCAGGAGGACGTGGTGCTCGGCGAGGGGCAGGCCATGGTGTTCGTGCCCCGCGACCGGGTGCTCGACCGCGAACTGACGGTCGGCACCGCGAAGGTCCTGTCGCTGCACCTCGCCGACCCCGAGGTCGGCTAGCGTTCGGTCACGTCACGTCACGTCACGTCACGCTTGGCAGGGCGTCGGACGGTGCCGGACGGCCCCTGTCGAGCTGAGAGCGGAAACGACTCACGCAGCGGTGATCAGCGCACGACCAGCAGGTCCAACGCGTCGACCACCGGCCCGGTGTCGGCCCGGGCGGCCTCGCGCAGGCGCGCGACGCCGGCCGCGTACTCGTCGTCGCTGATCAACTGAAGCGGCGTGTGCGCCTCCCGGCGCAGCGTGCCCGCCGCCTCCCGCAGCGACCTGGCGGTGACCTGCGGGACCGGCTCGACGGACGCGGCGGGGAAACCGGCGCCGGCGAAGGCCGACCCGACTTCGGCGACGCCGGGGTACGTGTCGAGCACGCGCACGGCCTCCGGGAAGTAGCGGAACAGCGTGATCGCCCGATGCCGGCCGGCGAACGCCGAGCGGATGAGCACCGGGCCGCCGGGGCGCACGACCCGGCGCAGCTCGCGCGCCGCGGCGGCGAGGTCGGGCACGTGGTGGATCACGGTGGAGACCCACGCGCCGTCGACGCTGCCGTCGCAGAGCGGGATGCCCGCCGCGTCGCCGCCCAGGAGCGGCCGGAACGCGGCGTGGGCGCGCATCGCCGGCGACGGCTCGACCGCGACGACGTGCAGGCCCGGAAACCAGGCGGTGAACGCGCGTGCCCAACTGCCGGTGCCGGCACCCAGGTCGAGCAGGCGCATGCCGGGCCGCGGGTCGAGGTGCCGGGCGACCGCCTCCCGCCACGCGGTGAGCCCGTCGTCGGCGAGGTGCCGGGTCGCCGCGAAGGCCGCCGCGTCCGTGTCGTCGTACGCGATGCGGGCCATGTCTCCGAGTCAACTATCCGGTGGGCGACCGGAGCAAACGCGGCGACGAAACAATCGGGCCGGAGCCGGGCCGCCGCAGCGACACCGGGACCGGACCGGCCGGCCGCGCTCGGGGACGCGTCGGGCCGATCCGCGCCTCGGAGGCGTAGGACGAATCGGCCGTTGCCGGCGCGGGGTGTTCGTCCCGGCCGGCGTCGGTCCTGGCGGTGACTGACGCGGAGACCGCCACCCGGCGCTCGGCCCGGCCGTGTCCCCGTTCCCGGTCGGGCGGGTGGCCGGCGGCGTCGTGTTCGGCGGCCAGCCGGGTGGCGTTGTCGAGGAGTCGGCCTGCCGAGGCCACCTGGCCGTAGTGGACGGCGGTGAGCGCGAGCGTGACCGTGTCGCCGATTCGCTGGCAGCCCGGACAGTCGGCGCGGAACAGGTGGCGACGCAGCGCGGGAACGCGGTCGTACAGGGCGGCCGGGAGCAGGCTCAGGGCATGGCGGAACTCGTCGGATCGCACGGTGCCTCCGGAGTGACGTCAACGGGCAGGGGGCCACCCCGGCGCGGTGCGGCGGGCGCGGGGTGGGTCAGCGACGCGCGGTCAGCTGGACGGGATGGCGACGACCTCGACGTCGACGCCCTCGGCGCGCAGCGTCTTCACCGCCTGGTAGAGCGCGACCTGCGCGAACGTGAAGAGCGAGTCCACGGTGAGCGTGCGGCCGGCGCTCAGCGCGATGGCGTAGACCACTGTGCGGGGACGGAAGTCCTCGGGCAGCTCCACGCCGCCGGGCTGGGCACGCACCAGGTCACGGAACCGGGTACGCGCCCGGGCGTCGTAGCGCAGCGCGTCGTACGAGGTGACACCCTGCGCGAAGAGGTGACTGAGCGGGGAACTGCCGGACGCCCGCTTGACGTGGATCAGCTCGCCGTTCGGGCCGAGCAGGTCGCACGCCTCGATTCCACGGGGGTGCTGACGGGTGTGGACGAGCTTCTTGTCCAGCAGCACCAGCCCGGGGTGACGCGTCGCGGCCTCCTTGTTGTAGGCGTCCTCGTTGGGCAGCGCGGTGGTCCAGGCCGGCAGCGTGACGCTCGGTGGCCGGTCCAGGAGACGGGCGATCTCGTCGCGCAGGAACTCGCGGTGCCGAGCGCCGATCTCGTACCACCGGCCTTCGTGGAGCAGCAGGTGACCGGTGCCGACCGCCACCTCCGCGGTGAGCCAGCGGGACACCGGCGTGGACGTCAGCTCCTCGGTGCCGGCGGTGTCGGCGTAGAGCGTCAGTGTGCCGTCGTGCAGCCCGGTCCACCGGTCACCGTCGAGCGCTCCGGTGGTGTGGGCGAGGATCGCGGCCAGGTCCAGCTCCGTGGTCAGGGTGGGGCGCCGTCCGGAGCGGGGCACCCGGATCCGGTACGACCCGACGTGCTCGACGTCGGCCACGAGCCGGCCCGGCACGGCGACGCCGAGGTCCGGCGGCTCCGCCAGCGCCAGCCGCCGGTCCAACTCGTCGGCAAGGGCCGACTGTCGCGGGTCGGTGGGTCGCAGCGGCCGGATCTGCTCGATGAACTCCAGGTCGGCCGGGGGCGACTCCTGCCGGCACACCCGGTCGACCTCCCGCAGGTCGGCGAGGAGCCGTTCCGGGGAGACGCCGAGCGGGATACGCAGCGCGTCACCGCCCTCGACCCGCACCGCCCCGCCGACGCGCCGGCACGCGGTCAGGTTCGGATTGTCGACCCGGCCGGACAGCTGGCCGACGATCTCGCCCCACTTGTCGATGGCGTACCTCCAGATGGGCTGACCGCCCGGCACGAGGCTGCGGTCCACGCGGCCACTGGCGCCGAGCACCCGCCGCCGTACCTGGCGGATGTCGTCGGGCTTAAGGGTCCGCACGGCGAAGGAGACCCCGAACGTGGGATCCACCCGCTCCGGATCGACCATGAACCGGCCCAGCGTGCCGAAGGTCAGGGCGTACGCCCGGTCGTCCACGGCGAGCAGCAGCGCACCGCCGCCGTTGCTGTGGCCGATGGTCACGTCCGTACCGACCAGTCCGGACAGCACGCCGCACCACTCGGCCCGGCTGCGCGGGGCGCTGCCGTGCACCAGGATCGCCGGCGCGTCGCCGACCCGATGCGGCGTTGGTTCGAACCCGTGTCTCCGCAGGTAGTCGACGTGGAGCGCGGACGACAGGCCGTCGACGGTGGGTGGCACGGCGAGCCGGTAGAACGTGGTCGGGTAGGTGTCGTTGGGGTTGTTCACCAAGTGCATGACGAACTCCGTTGAGAGCAGGGGTGTCAACGGGCTCAATGACAGCATCGTCCGTGAACCGTGTCAACAGACATGACGCTTGACGTCTGTGGCACACTTCGAACGTGCAGGAGACGCCGACCATCACCGCAGCGGAGATCGCCCGGCTCGCCGGTGTCGGCCGGGCCGCCGTCAGCAACTGGCGCAAACGGCACGAGGACTTCCCCGCGCCCGTCGGCGGCAGCGTGACCAGCCCCGAGTTCGACCTCGCCCAGGTTGAACGCTGGCTACACGCTCAGGGCAAGCTCCCCGACCTCGCCACCGCCGACCGGCTCTGGCGGCACCTCGCCGCCACCAGCACCTCCCCGGCCGCTGGTCTCGCCGCCGTCGGCACCCGACTGCTCGCCCGGCACCACGGCCGACGCCCCGCCCGGTCCACCGACCCGCAGCTCACACCGCTGCTGCCCGACGTCGACGCGCTCGCCGACGAACTCGGCCCGCAGGGCGCCTTCGACGCGCTGTGGCAACGCTTCTCCGCCCCCGGCCCCGGCCGCGCGTTCGCCACCCCCGACGACCTTGCCGACCTGATGGCCGGGCTCGCCGACGTCGCCGGCGGCGCCGTGCTCGACCCGGCCGCCGGCACCGGCGCCACGCTCCGCGCCGCCGTCCGCGCCGGCTGCACCTCCGCGTACGGGCAGGAACTCGACGGCGACCTCGCCCGGCTCGCCGAACTCTGGCTGGCCCTGCGCGACGTGCCGGGAGAGGTGAGCACCGGCGACTCACTGCGCGCCGACGCCTACCCGGGGCGCACCTTCGACGCGGTGGTCTGTCACCCGCCGTTCGGCGCCAGTAACTGGGGCGACGAGGAACTCGGCCACGATCCCCGGTGGATCGTCGGCACCACCCCGCGTACCGAACCCGAGCTGGCCTGGGTCCAACACGCCCTGGCGCACCTGCGCCCCGGCGGTCACGCCGTGCTGCTGATGCCGCCCACCGTCGCCGGTCGCCGCGCCGGGCGGCGCATCCGCGCCGAGCTGCTGCGCCGCGGCGCACTGCGCGCCGTCGTGGCACTTCCGCCCGGGGCGGCGGCACCGCACGGCGTACCGCTGCATCTGTGGGTGCTGCGACGCCCGCCAGCCGACGGGCCGCCACCGGCGCGGACGCTGCTGGTCGACGCCGCCGCCGGCGACCTGGCGCGCGTCCTCGACACCTGGCGGGCGTTCGTCGCGGACGCCGACGTCGACGAGCCCGGCTACGCCCGCGCGGTGCCGGTGATCGAGCTGCTGGACGAGGACGTCGACCTCACCCCCGCCCGCCGCCAACCCGCCGTCGTGGGCGAGGCGAGCGGAGAACATCTGGTACGCACGCGGGAGCGCCTGGCCGCCGTCGTCGCGGACCTGCCGGCGTTGATGCCGCAGGTCACGCCCGTGCCCGACGGGGTTGACGGGGAATGCCTCACCGTCGGCGAGCTGATCCGGTCCGGCGCGCTGCAACTCCTCGGCCCGATCCGGGGCGTGCCCGGCGGCGGCGGTGAGCCGGCCGGGGACGGGCGGCCGGTGCTCACCGCGCCGGACGTGGTCACCCGCAGCGAGCCCTCGGCCCGCGGCGGCGGCTCGCTCGGGCAGGAGCTCCCCCTGGTCTCCGGCGACGTGGTCGTGCCGGTGGTAGCCCGGCAGCTCACCGCTCTCGTGGTGACCGCCGAGGGAGCACTGCTGGGGCCGGGTCTGTACCTGCTGCGGCCCAATCCGGCGGTTCTCGACTCGTGGTTCCTGGCCGGGCAGTTGCGGACGTCGACGAACGAACGGCAGGCGTCGAGTCTGTCGGGGACGCTGCGGTTCGACGTGCGGCGGGCGCAGGTGCGGCGGGTGTCGCGGGACGAGCAGGGGGCGTACGGGGAGGCGTTTCGGCGGCTGGACGCGTTCGAGTCCGCGATGCAACAGGCGGCGGCGCTCGGGGCGGAACTGGTGCGACTGACCGCCGACGGGTTGGCGCGCGGTGCGGTCCGCCCCGAAGGGAGGCGACAATGACTTTTCACCGAATGCACTTCTCGTCAGATATCCGACGGTGGCGCAGCGCTCGGACGACAGATGCGGAAGCCTGCGGCCCGGCGCGCATCCTCCGTCAGCGATGACACTCTGACAGTCGGTTGATCAACTCGGCCGAGTGGACGACTGGAACGACGCAGGGCAGCAGGCATACTGCTTGCCTTAAGGCAATCGAAAGGAACCTGGTGAGCATCAAGCACCAAGAGTTGGCCAACTTCATCTGGTCAGTGGCCGACCTGCTCCGCGGCGACTACAAGCAGTCCGAGTATGGTCGAGTGATTCTTCCGCTCACCGTGCTCCGCCGGTTGGACTGTGTGTTGGAGCCGACAAAGGATGCGGTGCTCGCCCGGCACCAGCAGCTCAAGGATGCCGGCGTGCAGAACGTCGATCCGGTGCTGCGGAGAGCCGCCGGGCTGTCGTTCTACAACACCAGCGAGATGTCGTTCCGCAAGCTGCTCGGCGACCAGGACCACGTGGCGCTCAACCTGCGCGCCTACATCGGCGGCTTCTCACCCGGCGCAGTCGACGTACTGGAGAAGTACGGCTTCGATGCGCAGATCAGCCGGCTCGCCGAGGCTGGCCTGCTCTACCAGGTGGTCGCGAAGTTCGCCGACATCGACCTCCACCCGGATGTGGTGTCCAACCACCAGATGGGCTACGTCTTCGAGGAGTTGATCCGCCGCTTCTCGGAAATCAGCAATGAGACGGCCGGTGAGCACTTCACCCCGCGCGAAGTCATTCGGCTGATTGTCAACCTGCTGCTCGCCCCCGACGAGGACGACCTGATCACCCCCGGCATCGTCCGGAAAATCTACGACCCCGCCTGCGGCACGGGCGGCATGCTCACTGAGGCGCAGGAGCACATCCAGGCGCACAACCCGCACGCCACCGTCGAGGTGTACGGGCAGGAACTCAACGGCGAGACCTATGCGATCTGCCGCTCCGACATGATGCTCAAGGGCGGCGACCCGACGAAGATCGCCTTCGGTAACTCGTTCAACCAGGACGGCCACGAGGGTGAGCGGTTCGACTACATGCTCGCCAACCCGCCGTTCGGGGTCGAGTGGAAGAAGGTCGAGAAGTTCGTCAAGGACGAGGCGGCCCGCGGGCACGCCGGCCGGTTCGGCGCCGGGCTGCCCCGGATCAACGACGGCTCGCTGCTCTTCCTCCAGCACATGATCTCGAAGATGAAGCGTCCCGAGGACGGCGGCAGCCGCCTCGCCATCGTCTTCAACGGCTCGCCGTTGTTCACCGGTGCCGCAGGCTCGGGGGAGTCGGAGATCCGCCGCTGGATCCTCGAAAACGACCTCCTGGAGGGCATCGTCGCGCTTCCGGACCAGCTCTTCTACAACACCGGCATCTCCACCTACTTCTGGATCCTCACCAACCGCAAGGACCCGGCTCGGGCGCGCAAGGTGGTGCTGCTCGACGGCCGCGACTACTGGACCAAGATGCGCAAGGGTCTCGGTGACAAGCGCAAAATGCTCACCGACGAGCACATCGCCGACCTGACCCGGGCGTACGTGAACGCGCTGTCGATCACGGACGACCCTGAGCATCCGCAGCATGCCAAGGTGAAGGTCTTCAAGACCACCGACTTCGGCTACCAGCGCATCACCGTCGAGCGGCCGTTGCGGCTGCGCTTCGAGGTCACGGAGGAAACGGTGGCGTTATTCGCGGATGCGCGAGCGGTGCTCAAGTACGCAGAACGGGAGTCATTACTGGCGGCGGCGAAGTCGCTGATCGGGACGTCCTCCGCGACTCGGGCCGAGTTCGCGATGAAGCTGAACGGGCTGGGAGAGCTGCCGGCACCGGTGGAGAAGGCAGTGTGGGAGGCGTTCTCGGTCAGCGATCCGGAGGGCGAGGTACAGACCGACCGCAGGGGCAATCCACTGCCGGAGCCGGACCTACGGGACAACGAGAACGTGCCGCTGAACGAGGACATCCACGACTACCTCAAGCGCGAGGTGCTTCGGCATTTCCCGGATGCATGGATCGATGAGACCAAGACCAAGGTCGGATATGAGATCCCGTTCACCCGCAACTTCTATGTCTACACGCCCCCTAGGTCTCTCGCAGAGATCGACGCCGAAATCAAGTCGCTCGAGGAGAAAATTCAGGAACTGCTTGGTGGGGTGATGAAGTGACGGCGGTGCCTGGCCTAGGTTCGATCCCTGTACATTGGCGGGTTGAGCGAGCAAGGTGGCTTCTTTCTCGGCAGCGTCGCGATGTGCGTCCTGAGGACGGCGTCGTAACAGCCTTCCGCGATGGTCAAGTCACTCTTCGCACCAATCGTCGAACGGATGGCTTTACCGCGGCAATCCAGGAGTTCGGCTACCAGGGCATCAGGAGTGGCGACTTGGTCGTTCACGCGATGGACGGTTTTGCTGGGGCCATTGGAGTGTCCGATTCGGACGGCAAGGCATCTCCTGTCGTTCATGCATACACCGGGGCTCGGGGTGTTGACGTTCGATACCTCTCGTACATTTTGCGCTATATGGCGCTTAATGGTTACATTTTGTCGCTGGCTAAAGGCATCCGCGAACGCTCAACGGCGTTCGACCCTGCGACTCTTGCCGATGTCATGCTGCCATATCCTCCGTTTGATGAGCAGGTGCGTATAGCGGACTTTCTAGATAGGCAGGTTCGAGCGCTTGATCAAGCGGCGGCAATGCGAGATCGGACTGCGCAGTTAGCTGCGCAAAGGGGTCGAGCATCCATTGACCGCGAGTTGAATGCCCTGCGCGGGGTTCGAGAAATCCCGGTGTCGGCGGTTTGTGACCGAATAGTTGATTGCGTCAATAAGACGGCCCCAGTGGTGGAAGAGGAGACGCCCTACCATATGATCCGGACCAGCAATGTTCGGAACGGATCTGTCGACCTTGCGGGTTCCCTTCGGGTGGACGAGGCGACATTCCGCCGCTGGAACCGGCGCGGGGCGCCCAGGCGAGGCGACATTTTGCTTACGCGAGAGGCGCCGCTTGGTGAATTCGGCTTCCTGGATTCGGATGATCTTGTCTTCCTCGGTCAGCGTCTGGTGCTCTATAGAGCGAATCCGAGAGCTATTCGGAATCGGTATCTCTTATTTGCCTTGCTTGGCTCCGCCGTTGCAGAGCAGATCAGGTTACTTGGTGCTGGATCCCTGCATGAACACATCAGGGTGGGAGATTGCTACAAAATCCGGGTGCGAGTTCCTACTCTTCGTGAGCAGGAAAATATTGAAAAACGGATCGATGTGGAGCGGCAATTATCCCAGACGATCGTTGCACGAGTTCGGAGACAGCGTGAATTGCTTCAGGAAAGGGTGCAGGCGCTGATCTCGGCTGCTGTGACCGGGCAGATTGATGTGACGGCGGCGCGGGGAGTAGACGTATGAGCCCGGTTCACCATGAGCCGTCGTTCGAGGCGGCGATTGAGAGTGCCTTGGTCGGCCCGGGGTGGCGGCGGGGGGCGGCCAGCAACTACGACCAGCAGTTCGGGCTCGACACAGCTGATCTGTTCGCCTTCATCGGGGCGGCCCAGCCGGATGAGTGGGCGAAGCTGTTGGCGTACCATGGGAACGATCCCGATGTAGCGCAGCGGCACTTCGCCCAGCACCTCGCTAAGCAGATCGATGAGCGTGGCCCTCTCGACGTCCTCCGCCGTGGCGTCAAGGACAAGGGCGTCCTCATCCGGCTCGCCTACTTCAAGCCCGCCCACGCAATCACCGACGACGCCCTCAAGCTCTACCGCGCCAACCGCCTCACCGTCACCCGCCAGCTCGCGTACTCGACCAGCAACAACAACACCCTCGACCTGGTCCTCTTCGTCAACGGCATCCCCCTCGTCACCGCCGAGCTGAAGAACCCGCTCACCGGCCAGACCGTCGAGGACGCCAAGGAGCAGTACCGCAAGACGCGTGACCCGAAGGAACTGCTCTTCGCGCGGCGTACCCTCGTGCACTTCGCCGTTGATCCCGACCTGGTCTTCGTCACGACGAAGCTGGCGGGGGAGAAGACCCGGTTCCTGCCGTTCAACACCGGGTCGAACGGGCCCGGCGTGTCCGGTGGGGCAGGCAACCCGCCGGCCACGGACAAGGGCTACCGCAGCTCCTACCTCTGGGAGCAGATCTGGCACCCGGACGTCTTCATGGACCTGGTCCGGCGGTTCCTGCACTACGACAAGGAATCCAAGGCGCTGATCTTCCCGCGCTACCACCAGTGGCACGCGGTCACCCAGCTCACCGAGCACGCGGCCCGCCACGGGGCGGGCCACAACTATCTGGTCATGCACTCGGCCGGGTCGGGCAAGTCGAACACCATCGCCTGGCTGGCGCACCGGCTGTCGAGCCTGCACACCGCGCCCGACGTCGCCAAGGACGGGCTGCGTCCCAACGAGCCGGTGTTCGACAAGGTCATCATCATCACCGACCGGGTGGTGCTGGACCGGCAGTTGCAGGACACGGTGTTCCAGTTCGAGCACGTGCCCGGCGTGGTGCAGCGCATCGACAAGGACTCCGCCCAGCTCGCCGCCGCCCTCCAGGGTGAGACGGCCAAGGTCGTCATCACCACCATGCAGAAGTTCCCCTATGTGCTCAACCAGGTCCAGGGGCTCAAGGGCAAGCGGTTCGCGGTCGTCGTCGACGAGGCGCACTCGTCGCAGTCCGGCGACTCGGCCGCCGCGCTGAAGAAGGTGCTGCTCAAGCTCGGCAGCGACGACGTCGACGAGTCGGGTGACCTGCTCACCGCGTCGGCACTGGCGCGGGGGCGCCACGAGACGTTGTCGTACTTCGCGTTCACCGCCACCCCGAAGCCGAAGACGCTCGAACTGTTCGGCACGCCACACCCGGTCACCGGCAACCCGCAGCCGTTCCACACCTACTCGATGCGGCAGGCCATCGACGAGGGCTTCATCCTCGACGTGCTGCGCAACTACCTGACCTACAAGTCGTACTGGAAGCTGGCCAACGCCAACCCCGACGACCCGGAGGTCGACCCGAAGAAGGCCGGCTCCCAACTCGCCCGCTTCGCCAGCCTGCACCCCACGATGCAGGCCCAGAAGGCGGAAATCATCGTCGAGCACTTCCGAAAGCACGCCGCGCCGCGCCTTGGCGGTCGCGCCAAGGCCATGGTGGTCACCGGCTCCCGCGAGGCCGCGGTCCGTCTGCACACCGCCATCCGGAAGTACGTCGACATGCAGGGCTACGTCGGCTGCGACTCGCTGGTGGCGTTCTCCGGCGATCTGGAGGTCGACGGCGTCGAGCACACCGAGGCACGCGTCAACGGCTTCGGTGAGGGCGAACTGCCCGAGAAGTTCGCCTACACCGCCGCCGACGACAAGCACGCCGGCACGCCGAAGGCCAAGCAGGACACCGAATACAAGATCCTGGTCGTGGCGGAGAAATATCAGACCGGCTTCGACCAGCCGCTGCTCACCACGATGTACGTCGACAAGCTGCTCAAGAACGTCGCCGCGGTGCAGA
This sequence comes from Micromonospora sp. NPDC049201, assembly GCF_055586805.1. Lineage (NCBI taxonomy): Bacteria > Bacillati > Actinomycetota > Actinomycetes > Micromonosporales > Micromonosporaceae > Micromonospora > Micromonospora sp. NPDC049201. Next base: position 266,315 of record NZ_JBVJHM010000005.1, read on the forward strand.
CCCTGTCCCGGCTCAACCGCACCCACCCGCTGAAGAGCCAGGGTGACGTGTTCGTCCTGGACTTCGTCAACGAGGCCGGCGACATCGCCGAGCAGTTCAAGCCATACTTCGAGACCGCCGCGACCACCCCCACCGACCCGAACCTGCTCTACACCGCACAGAACGCGGTCACCTGCTACCCGGTGCTGGTCCAGTCCGAGATGCAGGCGTACGCCGAAGCGCTGCTCGCGGCGGAACGGAAGGCGACCACCGAGACCGGCCTCCAGCGGGCCCACGCCGCGCTCTACCGCTTCACCGAGCCGGCCGTCCAGCGCTTCGAGGCCCTGGCCGCCGAGGACCCGGAGGCCGCGGACGGCTTCCGGTCCGCGCTGCGCGACTACACCCGGATGTACGCGTTCCTCAGCCAGGTGGTGCCCTACCACGACGAGGACCTGGAACGGCTCTACCTGTACGGGCGGGCGCTGCTCAACCGGCTGCCGCGCCGCCAGGACCCGTCCGTCGACATCGGCGAGGTGCAGCTGACCCACCTGCGGGTCAGCAAGACCGGTGAGCACGATGCCTCGCTGTCGCCCGAGGGTGAGCAGATGCTGCCCGGTTTCGTCGGCGGCGGCGCCGGATCCCAGCACGACCCGGAGAAGGTCGCGCTTTCCGAGCTGATCGACGCGTTCAACGACCGGTTCGGTATCGGGCTCGGCGAGGCCGACAAGGTCTGGGTCGAACAGCAGATCGTCGCCCTCGCCGAGGACGGCACCCTCGAAGCCGCCGCGCTGGTCAACGACGAGAGCAACTTCGGGGTCGTCTGCGACAAGCGGATCGAGGACGTGATCCTGTCCCGGCACGACGACAACGGCAAGCTGATGCAGCGCTACCTCGACGACGAGAGCCTGCGCTCACGACTCAACCAGTTCGCGCGCCGACAGGCGTACCAGATGATCCGCCGCCGCAAGGGCATCGCCTAACTGAATACCCGCCGAGAGGAGGACGGTTGTCCCCGTCCGAACCCGCCTTCCACCTCTGGATCGCCGTGGACGAGGCACGCGTCATGACCGCGCTCGCGCCGCTCAAGGTGACCAGGTCGCCCCTACGGCATGAGTGGGGCAGCATCACCGACCTGCGAGCGGTCCCTGCTGGCCCGGAATCCTCCAAGGTTCCCGGCGTGATCGTGCTCTGCGCCGTCGCCATGCTCGTCTCCGCCGTGCTCTGCGGCTCTGGCGCACCCGCGCTGGTCGTGCTGTTACTGGTGGCGCTCCTGCTGGCCCTCGGGCTCGCCGGAATCATGTCGAAGAAGCCGCCGCCCCAGGTGGAGGCCCCCGACCAGGCTGCCTTCCCGAATCTGCACCACGCCCTGACCGGCAGCGAGGAACGCGAGGACTTCCTCGACCTGGTCGAGCTGGCGGAACGCGCCGGCCGCGCGTTGCCCGGGGTGAGCCCCGTCATCGACGGCACGGAAGGCGCCGAACTCCTGGCGCAGGTGCTCTGGGAGGCGAGCGACGTGCTGAGCCGTCGTCAGCAACTGCGTACTCAGTGGCGCCGCCAGCAGCAGCCTGCCACGACCGGTGACGCGAGCAGCCGCGTCTCCCAGGCGTTGACCGAGCAGCGGCGACGCGTGTCCGGCCTCTGGGGTGAGACCGAGGCGGAACTGGCCCGGATCCGTGACGCGCTGGAACTCGCCGCCGTGGCCGCCGAGAACGCGGCTCACGATCCAAGTGCCGGCGAGGCCGTCCGCGAGGCGTACCGGGAACTGGCCGACGTCTACGGCGAGCGGTACTAGCCGGCCAAGCCGCAGAGCAACTGACGGGGCGCCGAGGGGAGACGCATGCAGGCGCAGGAGCGGGTAGCCGACCGGTACGAGCTGACGTATCCGGTCGGGCACGGCGGCATGGGGGAGGTGTGGGCGGGCTTCGACGAGAAGCTGGACCGACCGGTCGCCATCAAGTTCCTACGCAAGCTGACCGTGCCGGAAGGCGACCGGGACACCGCCATCGACCGGTTCATCCGCGAGGCCAGAGTGACCGCGCGGCTGGACCACCCCGGCGTGCCGAGCGTGCACGATGTCGGCCACCACGGCGACGATCTCTATATCGTCATGCAGCTCGTACCGGGTGTGCTCCTGTCCGACCTGATTGCCGAGCGCGGCTGGCTGGCGGTGCCCTGGGCCGCCGCCATCGGTACGCAGATCTGCTCGGTTCTGGCGGTGGCGCACGCCGCCTCGCTCGTGCACCGCGACCTGAAGCCGCAGAACGTGATGGTCACCCCCGCCGGCGCGGTCAAGGTGCTCGACTTCGGCGTGGCGGCCCTGCTCGGGCCGGACGTGCCCCGGCTGACCGCCACGGGGCACACGCTCGGTACGCCGACCTACATGGCCCCGGAACAGGCGCTCAACAGCGCCGTCGGCCCGCGCGCCGACCTCTACGCGCTCGGCTGCGTGTTGTTCGAGCTGCTCACCGGTCAGCCGCCCTACCGGGCCGACAACCCGCTCGGAATGCTGCACCGACACCTGAACGATCCGGTCCCCTCCGTCACGAACCACCGGGCGGGTGTGCCGGACGTCCTGGTGCAGCTCCTCGCCCGGCTGCTGGCCAAGGACCCACAGCACCGTCCGGATTCGGCCGTCGAGGTGTACGAGCTGCTGGCGCCGTTCGGCGCGGTCGCGACCGAGAGAGCGGCCGACATCGGTCTGACCGTGGCGGACGGGCAGCGCGTCGACCCGACCATGCCGTACCGCTATCCCTTCGGGCCGTTACCACCCAGGTCGCCGCTGCCGCCCACCCGCGTCGACATCGCCCGGCCGCGAGCTGCTACGGAGATCGTCGAGCCGCCGTCGCTCGACGAACTGGCCGAGGTGGAGGACCGCGTCTGGGCGCTCGCCGAGGAGGAACGATTCACGCAAGCCGCTGAGCTGCTCGAATCGGCGTTGCGGCCGGTCGGCAGAGGGCACGGGGCCAAGCAGCCTCGAATCCTGGAGCTGCGGCTCAACCTGGCGAACCTGTATGTCCTGTCCGGCGCGTTCCGGCAGGCGCTACCCGAGTTCCAGCGGCTCATCGTCGATCTCGCCGCGCGTCCGGTCCCGGACGAAGAGCTGATCTGGCAGTGCCGGCAACAGGCGGCGAGCTGCCAGGCCGAACTGGGTGAGGCAACCGAGGCGTTGAGAGAGCTGCGTGCCCTGCTCGCCGACGAGCAGCAGGTGATGCCCGCGGATTCCCCCGAACTCTTTCCGCTACGGCAGCAGATCGCGATGCTCGTCGCCGGCCTGGGTGACGTTCCGGAGGCCCGGCACCAACTGGAGGGCCTGCGGCGTGACATCAACGCGCTCCACGGCGCCGGATCCGCGCCGGCTGCCGAGATCGAAACGCTGCTGAACCACCTGGACCGGCTGGGGGACGACGGGAGCTGATCGTCCGATGCGCACCGTTGCTGCCGCACGTCACGATCCGGGTGGTGCCGCTCGCCGCCGGCCTGCCCGCCGGGGCGGTCGCGGACCGTTCGTGCTGCTGGACTTCCCGCTCGGCAGTCGCATCGAACCGGACCTGGCGGTGGTCTGTCGCGAGTCGTTCACCGGGCGCTCTAGCTCGAGCGGCCGGCAGAGGTGGCCGTGCACGAGATGGTGTGGGCGGGCCTCGACGCGTTGGCCCTGGGCGAGGAGGAGTCGCGGCGGCTCATCGTCAAGATCGACGAGGAGATGCGACCCGGCTGACCGGCAACTCGTAGACTGCGCGGTCCTTGCCCGGGCCCTTGAAGTCCGTCAGCACCTGCACGCCGTCGACGTCCCGGTCGCCGGGCACGTTACGGAACCCGAGTCTGAGCCACGTCCGGTGCGCGGCGTGATTCTCCGGCTCGGAGGTCAGATAGAGCCGGTGGCAACCCCAGTCGGCCGCGCGGGTCCGCACCGAGTCGAGCAGCAGCCGCGCCACTCCTCGCCCCCGGAAGTCGGGATGGACCATCATGTCCTGCACGTAGACGTCGTCCGGGTCGTCCTGGCTGCGGAACGCGATCACCGCACCGGCCACGGCGCCACCCTCCATTGCCACCGGGCACGTCGACGAAAACAGTCGCGCATACAGCCAGTAGTCCGACGGGGTGCGCGGTCGCACGAAAGGCTTACCGAGGGCCATCAGCCGTTCCACCTCACTGGTCAGGTCCGGCCGCAACTCGGGACCCAGTCCCTCAGTGACGCTTGCGTCCCACGATCAGGATGTCTCGGTCCGTGCTGGCGCAGCATTACGCGAGCTCTTTGAAGAGCTGAGCAACAGGTGACCTGAGTGCAGAACGCCCGGCTGTCAACTATCCGACGCGGCAACTTTTCGTGCGTGTTGCCCCCGGCCACACTGATCTGGTTGTCTTGCCGGCTCAGGCGGGTCCAAAGAGGACGGATGTGGAATGGTCACGGCGCACGAAACCACGGTGCAAGGGCTGCTGGAAGGCACGAGGCAATACCTTGTGCCGCTCTACCAGCGGACCTATTCGTGGACCGAGCTTCAGTTCAAGCGGATCTGGGACGACGTCTGCCAGCTCGCCAGGGACCGGGTCGACCACCCGACCGCCACCCACTTCATCGGCTCGCTGGTGCTCGCGCCCAGCCCGGCCATGGGTGCCGTCGGCGTCGCTGAATACCTCGTGGTGGACGGTCAGCAGCGGCTCACCACGCTGACGATCCTGCTCTGCGCCATCCGCGATCAACTGGCCGAACACGAAGACCAGAAACACCGGCTCCGGCTCGACCAGCAGTACCTGACCAACCCGTTCGAGGAACAGCGCTGGTTGAAGCTGGTCCCCACCCAGGCCGACCGGGACGCCTACGTGGCCTGCGTGAAGTCGACGCCGCAGACCGGCGGGAACCACGCGGTGGGCCGGGCGTACCAGTTCTTTGCCAAGGCGCTGGACGCCCTTGGCGCCGCCGAGGAGCCGATCACCGTCCAGCAGATCGAGAGCGCGGTGATCACCGGGCTGGCGTTGGTGGCGATCACTGCCAAACCGGGCGACAACGTCTACCGGATCTTCGAGTCGCTGAACAACACCGGGCTGACGCTCACTCAGGCCGACCTGCTGCGCAACTACATCTTCATGCGGTTGCCCAACCGGGGACCGGTCGTCTACGAGTCGCTCTGGCTGCCGCTGCAGCAGCGGTTCACCCCGACGGAGCTGGTCCTGCTCTTCTGGCTCGACCTGGTCCACCGCGACCCGAAGGTCAAGCAGACCGACACGTATGCGAGCCAGCAGGCCCGCCTCGAGAAGCTGCGGACGGAAGCGGACGTTGAAGCCGAGGTGCAGCGGTTCAGCCGGCTCGGCGCGCTGCTGCGGGTGATACTGCACCCCGCCGAGGAGCATGACCCGGCCGTACGGCAGCGGCTGGAGCGACTCAGCGCGTGGGGCACCACCACCGTCTATCCGGTGCTGCTGCACCTGCTCGACCGGCGGGACCGGGGCACGGCGACCTCCGAGCAGATCGCCGCCGCGATGCTGTACCTGGAGAGCTTCTTCGTCCGGCGGCTGCTGATCGGCCGAAGCACGATGAACATCAACCGCATCCTGCTCGCCGTGGTCACCGAGATGGACCGAGACCTGCCGGTCCACGAGGCGGTGCGCAGATACCTGTCGACGGGCCGCAAGCACTGGGCCGCCGACTCGAGCCTGCGTGCCCTGGTGCGGACCATCCCGTTCTATCTCAACGGCCGGGCCAGCCAGCGCAACCTGGTGCTGCGCTGGCTGGAGGAGTCCCACGGCAGCAAGGAGCCGGTGGCGCTGGAGAAGCTGACCATCGAGCACGTGCTTCCGCAGACCCTGAGCGACGAATGGCGGCAGATGCTCGCCGCCGACCTCGACACCGACGAGACCCCCGACGAGGCGCACGACGCGCTCGTGCACACCCTGGGGAACCTGACCCTCACCGGCTACAACTCGGAACTGAGCAACAAACCGTTCCCTGTCAAGCGGACCGCCCTGGCGAAGAGCGGTGTCCAGTTGAGCCGGGACATCGCCGATCGGCAGCGGTGGGGTCGCTCGGAGATCCTGGCGCGGGCCGACGCCCTCGCCGACCGGATCGTTACCATCTGGCCCGGCCCCACCGAGGAGAGCGGCAATCAGTCCGAGGTGCCCTGGGACGTGCTGGCGAAAGCCCTCGCCGAACTGCCGGCCGGCACGTGGACCACCTACGGTGACCTGGCAGCCCTGATCGGCACGGCCCCTCAGCCGGTGGGCAACCGGCTGGCCAACCACCCGACCCTGAACGCCCACCGGGTGCTCCAGGCGGGCGGGGTCGTCGCGGGCAACTTCAAGTGGCTCGAACCCGGCCGCACCGACGACCCACGCGACGTGCTGCGCGGCGAAGGCGTGACGTTCGACAAGAACGGCCGCGCCGACCAAGCGCAGCGCATCACCGTCGAGGAGTTGGCGCAGCTCGCCGGGGTGACGCCCCCCGACCTGCCCGAGCCGCGATCCCGCGCCACCGGCGCCGTCGACCGCGCCGCACGGTTCATGGAACAGCTCACCGGGTCCCAGGGGCCGACGGTCGCCACGGCCGTCGCCGTCGTGCTCGACGCGTGGACGACCATGGGCGGGATCCTGGGCTACGGCAGCGGCGACGAGACCTCCTGCTTCCTGGTGGCCCGGGGGAAGGACCATGAGTACGGCAGCATCTGGCCGGTGGCGCTCTATCCCAGCGGGAAGTGCGAGGTCGTCTTCCAGCACCTCAGCATCCGTACGCCGTTCGACGCGGTGGCCCTTCGAGAGGAGCTGCGCCAACGGCTCAACGAGTTGCCGGGGGTGGACATCGCCGCCGCCAAGCTCACCCTGCGCCCCGGCTTCCCGCTGACCGTGCTCGCCGACACCGAGGCCCGCGAGGCGTTGCTGGACCACCTCCGCTGGTTCTACGACCAGGCGCAGGTGCCCGCCTCGGACGAACTGGTCGTCGACTGACCGTCCACCACCCCGAGAGGCCCGCTCGTGCCCCAGCTCGCCTTCGCCAACGTGTTCTGGCAGAGCTACGACGTCCTGGAAAAGCCGATCAAGGCCGGCGTACGCAAGGCGATGCAGAAGTTCCAGCAGGTCACGCCGACGGAGGTAGACCGGATGCAGCACGACAACGACCTGCTCCGGGAGCGGTCCCCGCTGTTCGTCGCCGCCACCCGCGCCCGCGAGGCCCTGCACGTTACCTGGAGCGGCGCGCCCAGCCCGTACCTGTCGTTCGCCGTCGGTGACCGATCCTGACAGGAGATCCATGAACCAACCCCGCACCCCCGTCGGTGATGAGAAGCGCACGATCACGATCAGGTTCGACTGCCGGGACGCCAACCAGTACGCGGACGTCGTCAACGCCACCTGGGCACAGATGAACGCGATCGGCCGCGACTTCACCGTTGCCCCGGACGACCAGGCGGACGCCACGGCGCTCGACAAGCGGTGGGACGACTACAGCACGGTGTCGTGGAAGACCGGCGGTCGAGGTGGCACCCCGCAGGCGGTGGCGGCGACCCGACACCACGTCGACACGGCCGAATGACGACTCGCAGGGCACAAGCCGGTCGGCCTCCCGTGGTGGTCTGCGTCAACTGCGGTGAGGTCGTCCACGGCCGGGCGAACTCGCGCGGGCGCGGCCCCGACATCGCGTGGTACGCCCACTGCCGTCCGTGCGCCGACCTGGTGGCGGAGCAGATGGAGCGGCTCGACGTGCTGCCGCAGGACAGCGGCGTCGCCCTCTACCGGTGCACGGCCTGCGGCGCCCATCGGATCTGCCGTACGGGTTGGCGGACCCGCTGTCACACCTGCCTGGACGAGCGGTCCGCCGGTTACGCCCTCGCGGCCGGGGAGCGGCTGCTGGCCCGCGTCCCGCACGAACCCGCCCTGGCGGAACAGGTTCGCCGCTTCGCCGACCTTCCGCCGACGGACGCCATTCCCGTACGCGTCGCCGCCGAGTTCCAGGCCGCGATCGCCCTCGGCGCCGAACTCGACCGACGCCGCCGCGACGGCTGGACCGACCTCACCGGCGACGTCCACGGGCTGCCGTGGTGCGGCGAACGGACCGGAACCTCCTCCCACGGCACGTGGGGCGTCCACGAGCGGTGCGGAGCCTGGCAGCGACTTCGCGACCGCTCCTGCCCGCAGTGCCCACCGGAGCCGGGGCGACAGGTCGTTCACCGCTCTGCAGGACACGTCCTATCTGCTCTACCTGGTCCGGCACCGCGGTCTGCTCAAGTTCGGGGTCGGTGGCGCGCGTCGGGTCCGGCAACACCTGCTGGCGGGTGCGGAACTCGTGGAGGTGGTCGAGGCCGTCACGCCGACGTCATCGCCGCCGAGGCGACCCTCAAGCGGCAAAAGCGGGACGCGCGGGTGCCGCTGCGTAAGTGGCGCACCTGGCGGATGCCGGCGTCGTTCGGCCGCGGCACCGAGGTGGTGCGCGCCGGCGTACGGATCAGTCTCACGGACGTGCTCCCCGACGGCCGCGACGTCACCTCGACCTTTGGCACGGCGGAGCCGCGCACCGCAACGGCACCGCGCGCGAGCGGCTGAGCGACGGGCCGCCTGCGCGATGCCGTGCCCTGAGCAGAATGGCTCGCACCATGCTGCCGGCAGCGGGCACGCTTCCGTCATGGCAACGGGTTTCGGCGGCGAGGTGGCCACCTACTACGCACGACACCGGCGCGGCTATCCGCCTGAGGTGCCCGACGCGCTCACCACGGCGTTCCGCCTCGGCGCCGAGGACACGGTCGTCGACCTCGGCTGCGGCACCGGCCAGATGAGCATTCCGCTCGCCGCCCGGGTCGGTGCGGTCGTCGGCGTGGACCCGGAGCCGGACATGCTGTCCATCGCCCGCCGCACCGCCGTGGACGCCGGAACGACGAACGTCACCTGGGTGCGGGGCTCGGACCGCGACCTGTCCTCGTGGGGGCGGCTGCTCGGGCAGCGGGCCGTCGGCGCGTTGACCGTCGCCGTCGCCGTCCATTTCATGGACCGTGACGCCCTGTTCGAGGCGGTGCGCCCGTTGCTGCGTCCCGGGGGCGGCATCGCCGTGGTCACCAACGGTGCGCCGCTGTGGCTGCAGGACACCGAGTGGTCGGTGGCGTTGCGCGGATGCCTGGAACGGCTGTTCGGGCATCCGGTCACCGCGAGCTGCCAGACCGACGAAGCGGGCCGGCGCCGTAACCGGGAGGCGCTCGTCCGAGCCGGATACCGGTACGCGGAGACGTCGGTGGAGTACGACGCTCCGCTCACGGTCGACGACATGGTCGGCGGTGTCTTCTCCGCGATGTCGGCCGACCGGCTCCCCTCCGTGCCGCGTCGTGTCGCGTTCGCTGCCGAGGTTCGCGACGCTCTCAGCGGGAGCGAGGTGGTCACCGAGCGGGTCCGCGTCTCGTTGCAGTGCGGGGTCCTCGACGCGTAGCCGTCCCAGCTGGCTTCCTACCGGCGTCGGCGATCGGAACGGGCGCCCGAATCGCGGGGCCGGTGGTCAACTCGCGAAGAGCATCTTCTGCGGGAAGTCGCCAGTGTCGCGCCACGAGTTGACGATCTTGGCAGTGATGGCGCTGGCGGCGGCATCGAAGCTGCCATCATCGACCCGCGCGGCAAGCGTCCGCGGGTCGATGATGAGGACGCGGTCGAACCGGTCCTCGAACCCGAACTCGTAGCGCACCTCATCCACCGGGGCGTCGGCCCGGCGGGCAACCACCATCATGCCCATGGCGCTATTCTCCCCACCCTGCGTAGTCCTCGTACGTGGGGCCGGGAATCGCGTCCTCCCAGTTCGAGACGCGATTCGCGGCGAGATGAGCTTCCCGGTAGTCCGCGTGCGGGTTGGCCGAGTAGTACCTTGATTCGGCCAGCTCGTGTTCCAGCAGCCGGAAGTCCTCCGGCAGGGGATCGCCACGTCGCAGGCGCAACCACGCTTCGGCCATCGGCGCGCTCGGGTCGTACCGCTGGCGGACGATCCCGCCGGCAAAGTCGTCCATCGGATGCTCTTCGAAGAAGACGTGCCGTCGAATCCGCTCGACCTCGGCGGGTGAGAAGCCTCGGGACCCATCAAGCCGAGGTGCCTCGGCGAGGTTGGCCGCGATCGTCGCGGTGTCGTCCTGCTGTCGGATCGCCGCATAGGCCTTCCTCGCCCAGCCCTCCTGACGGTCGTAGTCGGACAGGTTGCGCGGGCGGCTGGTGTGCCCGCCGTGAACTCCGTCGATCGGGTCGTGCGGAGAGCGGGGAGAGGAGTCGGTGAGGCGGCCCAGCGCCTGCTTCAGCTTCTCGATCAGGTCGCCGAGGCGTCGGACCTCCGGCATCAGCCGCCGCAGGCTCGCCAGCAACCCCCGCAACAACCGCGCGATGCGCGCGCCCCACGACGCCACCGTCGTGGTGACCTGCTCCACCACCAGCGGCGTCGCGAGCCCGGCGGTGGCGACCAGTTCCGCCGCGTACCCGATCAGGCGGGAGACGCAGGCGGCGACGGCGTCGCGGACCAGCAGCCGGACGGCGGCGACCAGGCCGGCGGCGCCTTCGGTGATCTCGGCCATGGCCTCGGCGCCCTGCGCCAGCCCGGTGACGGCCTGCTGCTGTTCACTGGCCCAGTTCCGGTAGCCGGTGCCGGCGGCGCCGGTCCAGCCGGCGACCTCGGTGCGGACGGCGTGGGTCAGCTCGGCGGCGTCCTCGCGCAGCGACGCGGCGACGTTGCGCCAGGTCCGGGCGTGCGCGGTGATCTCGGTGGGGTCGCCGGCGAGCCAGTCAAGGGCCTCGCTGAGCGGCCTGACATGCTCGATGAGCCAGGCGATGCCGTATTGCAGCAGGGCGCCGACCGGGTCGGAGACGAGGGCGAGCACGTCCAGGCCGGCGCTGACGACGCCGAGGCTGCCGTCGATCCAGCTACCGGTGCGTACGCCTTGGGCGATGAGGTCGATGTCCTCGCAGATCCAGATCCCCGCCCAGGCGCTGGGCCCGGTGTCCGCCGCGCCGGCGACCAGCGGATTGGTGGTCATCGCCGGTCTCGTGCCTGGTCGAGCAGGTGTGCGGCGCGGGCGTCGGCGGCGCGGTAGCGTTCGGCGCCGGCGCGGACCTTGCCGGCGGTGTCCCGGACCGAGGCGGCCGCGGCGCCGACGCCATCGACAAGCGTGCGCTGAAGGCCGTCGAGCAGGACCGGCATGACGGCACAGAGCTGCCCGTACGCGTTGGCGCCGAGCCGGACGTGCTGGCCGGCCCGGTGGGCGGTGTCGATGCTGTCGGCGCAGCGGTCGAGGTGGGCGGCGTGGGCGGTCAGGTCGTCGGGGTCGACCTGGAGGATCTCACCGCCGGGCATCCGGCGGGCCTGGGTCGGGGTCGAGCCGTCGGTGGTGGGAGTCGACGATCGAGCGCCCGGCCGGGTCGTCCTCGCCGAACGTCTCCGTGGTCGCGTCGGTGAGCTGCCGCAGCAGGTCGGCGCGCGCGGCCCGGGTGGCGGCCAGGACCTGCCGGGCGGTGTGGGCGGCGGAGTGCTGCCGGGTGCGTTCGTCGAGCCGCAGGTCGGCCAGCAGGCCGGCGGCGTCGACGGTGACCTCGACCAGGCCGTCGGCGCTGCGGGCGAACCCGGTCAGCGCCCGCGCCCGGGTGGACAGCGCCGTCGCGCGTGCGGCCCGGTCGGCCAGGCCCGCCTCCCACTCGTCGAGTCGGCGCCCCGCCGCGTCTAGCGCGGCCTCGTCCGCCCACATGGCCACCTCCCCGGAGGACATCGGTGACCGTGACGCTATCAATCGGTCGCGCTCAGTAGGTGCCCCGCTGGCCGGCCAACCGGGCGATGGCCGCCACCGACCGGTCCACGTCCGCCGCCGTGGTGGTCGCGTTCGACACCGAGATCCGCATCAACCGTCGGCCCCGCCACGTCGTCCCGCCCACCCAGCACGTGCCGTCGGCCTGCACCGCGGCCACCAGCCGGTCGGTGCGCGCGTCGTCGCCGAAGCCGACCAGCACCTGGTTGAGGACCACGTCGTTGACCACCTCGAACCCGGCTGCGGAAAGCCCGGCGGCGAACCGGCGGGCCAGCGCGCAGCACCGGTCCACCAGCGCGGTGACGCCGTCGCGGCCCAGCTCCCGCAGGCCGGCCCAGACCGCGAAGCCACGGGCGCGGCGGGAGGACTCCGCGGTCAGGTCCGCGCCCGCCGGCGCCCCGCCGGAGCCCACGAGGTACGCGGCCGAGTACGACATTGCCGCCGTGTGCGCGTCGGGCCGGGCGCAGAACGCGAACGCGGTGTCGTACGGCAGGTTGAGCCACTTGTGCCCGTCGCAGGCCCACGAGTCGGCCGCCTCGATGCCGTCCACCAGGTGCCGGGTGGCCGGGCTGGCGGCGGCCCACAGCCCGAACGCGCCGTCCACGTGCACCCAGTCGCCGTGCCGGTGCACGAGTTCGCAGGCCCGGCGCAGCTCGTCGCAGGCGCCGGTGTTCACGTTGCCGGCCTGGAGGCAGACGACGGTGGGGCCGGGGCCGGCGTCGCGCAGCGCCACGGCCAGCGCGTCCGGGTCGATCGCGCCCTGCGGGCCGGCCGGCACCTCGCGCAACGCGTCCGAGCCGAGACCGAGCAGGCGCAGCGACCGGTCGATGGTGGCGTGCCGTTCGGCGCCGGCGAGCACCCGCACCGGCGGCGCGCCGAGCAGGCCACGTCGTTCCACGTCCCAGCCGGCGTCGGCGAGGACCTGGTGCCGGGCGGCGGCGAGCCCGGCGGTGTTGGCGGCCTGGCCGCCGGTGACGAAGCCGACCGACGCCGACGCCGGCAGACCCAGCAGGTCCTTGAGCCAGGTGCCGGCGGCGGTCTCGGCGGCGACCGCGGCCGGCGAGGTGACCGCGTTGAACGCGATCTGGTCCCAGCCGGCGGCGAGCATGTCGGCGGCGGTGGCGGCCGGGGACGCGCCGCCGACCACGAAGCCGAAGTAGCGCGGCCCGGCGGTGGCGACCAGCCCCGGGTCGGCGGCGGCCACCAGGTCGGCCAGCACCTGTTCCGGGGGCGTGGGCGCGGCCGGCAACGGGGCCGCGAACGCCTGGTCCAGCGCGGCCTGGTCGACCGGCCGGCCGACCGGCCGCTCCGGCAGTGACCGCCGGTAGTCGACGGCGTGGTCGGCGGCCCGCCGGAACAGCTTCCGCAGCTCGTCCATCGCCGCACCCTAGCGCCGTGACCGCCGGCTCGGGAGGGCGGTCGGGCGGCCGGCACAGTCGGAGTGAGTGCTGAGTGACGCCCGTGACCGCTGGCTCACCCACGGACTCCTGCGTTTGTGTGGAGTGGGTCGGACCGTCGGTGGCTTTCCCGCCGACGAACAGGCGCCCCGGGGGAGGACCCATGAGTCTGCGGAGATTGTTGGACAGCACACTCGCCCAACTGGCCGGACGGAGTTCCGACCTGCTTCAGTTGGTCGTCCTGGCCGGCACGGCCCTCGCGACGCTGTGCGGCGTCGGTACCACCTGGGCGGTGGCGCTGCACCTCTCACCGCTGGCGCTCGTCGTGCTAGCGCCGCTCCTGCTCACCGTGGTGGTGACGGCGTACTACCTCCGGTGTGTCTACCGCCCACCGGACTTCGTCATCGAGGAACTCGACGGTTCGCTCGTCGTCACGCGTGTTCCGGGTGACGGCGGCCCCGACCATCACCGCTACGCCTACACCCGGCGGCAGCGCGTCCGGGCCACGCGGCAGATCCGGTTGGTGGGCGTACGTTCCCACTGGAGCGGCCAGAACCGGGTGGTCGAGGAGGCGAGTTCGCTGTTTCCGGAACATCGACTGCTCGACGGCGCCGTCGCCGAGGAGGACGGGCGTGTCTACCGGTGGCTGTACCTGCTCGGCCCGCTCGCCCGCGGCCGTCGGGTGAACGTCGGGATCAAGCAGGTGTTCGAGGACGTGTACGCGCCGATGAAGCCGTACTACCGGGAGAGCTGCGAGGAGCGACAGGTTCGGAAGCTGTCGGTTCGGGTGCAGTTCGACCACGTGGACGCGCCGGCCGAGGCGTGGCACGTGGTGTGGCGGAGAACGCGGTCGGGGTCGAGCCGTCAGGAGGTCGCCCGTACCCGCTGCCGGCCCAGTGCCGACCCGGCGGGGGAGAAGGTCGTCTACGAGTTGACCCTCCGGCGACCGGACCCGGAGTGCGCCTACGGCATCTGGTGGCGGTGGCCGGAGGAGCCGCCTCGGCGACACGCGGATGCGGCGGCGCGGCGGGCCGGGGACGAGGGAGTCATTCGGACTCCTCCCCGAGAGCGGCGGTGAGCCGGTCGAGGTGCGTCGCGACCGGCCCGGCGGTGAGCATGCCGCTGCCCGCGCCGGCCACCTCGTGCGCCGCCGGGGCGAGCGCGGCCCGGGCCCGCCGCATCGCGGCCCGGTCGCCGAGCGCCACCGCGGCGCGGCCGGTCAGGCACCACAGCGCTTCGAGCAGCAGGTCGGGCGGGGGCGCGGGGGTCCGGCGCAGCGCGACGGCGGCGTCGGCGGGGCGCTCGGTGGCGAGCAGGACCAGCGGGCGGGCCCAGGGCGCGTACGGACCCCAGTCGGTGTCGTCGGGGAAGTCGGCGGGCCGGTCGTGCCACACCCGCAGGCACAGCAGCGCCAACGGGAGCAGGCCGCGCGCCACGCCGGGCATGCCGCAGCCGGCCAGCCGGGGCGCGGCCGAGCGGTAGGCGGCCTCGGCCCGGGGGTACGGCGCGCCGGTCGCCGCGGTCCGCATGGCCCGGTACCAGGTGGTGAACACGCCGGTGAGCGGGGACTCGTGCCGGTCGGCGAGCCGGTCCGCGGCGTCCGCGTGCCCGTCCGCGCCGGCGAAGTCGGCGAGTGCGCCCCGGGCCTGCATCCGGATCAGGTGTCCGAGGATCTCGACCGGGGCCTGGCCCTGCCGGGCGGCCAGCGTGACCAGTTCCGCGCCGACGGCGTCCCGTTCGGCGGCCAGCCCGGTGCGGTGGAACATCTGGAGGAACACGCCGTTGAGCGCCTGGGCCAGCAGCCCCGGGTCGGCCAGTCGCCGGGCGATCGCCTCGGCCTGCCGGGCCGCCTCGGGCCCCCGCGTCGACGGCAGGCCGCGTGACTCGACCGCGACGGTGGCGAGCAGCCGCGCCCGGGTCGTCTCCGGCGCGTCCGGACCGAGGCCGGCGAGCGCCCGCTCCGCCGCGGTCACCACCCGGGCCGCCTGTTCCGGGTCGTCCGACCGGGTCCAGATCGCCGGCACGTCGTACCCGCCGATCACCCGCGCGGTGAGGTCCGGGTCGCCGAGCTGCTCGGCCGCGTCGATGGCCGCCAGCCGCTGGTCACGGGCGGCGGCCAGGCCGCCCGGCCCGGTCACCGCGAGGCTGCGCAGCAGGCCGACGGTGGACTCCAGCCGGGCCCGCGCGCCCGGCACCACGCTGCGCTGGTACGCGGCGGCGGCCTCCGCCCAGACGTGCGCGGGACCGGCCGGCTCGGGGTCGGCCTGGCGTCTCAGGTCGGTCTCCAGCCGGCGCAGTCGCGGGCCGGGGTCCAGGCCGAGCTGGTCGCGCAGCAGTTCGCGGGCCCGGCGCAGCACCGCGAGCGCGTCGGCCTGCCGCCCGGCGCGGTAGAGCGCCAGCGCGAGCAGCCGCCAGCCGTCCTCCCGCCACGGGTGGTCCGCCACGTGGGCGTCCAGGTCGGGTACGGCGTCGGCGGCCCGGTCGAGCGTGAGCAGCGCCTCGGCCCGGCGTTCGACGGCGGTGAGCCGCACCTGGTCGAGTCGGGCGCGTTCGGCCTGCGCCCACGACCTGTCGACGTCGGCGTACCCGGGCCCGCGCCACAGGCCCAACGCCGCGTCGAGCCGGTCGAGTGTCGGCCGGGGCAGCGCGTCGGCGGCGTCGGCGACCGCGGTTTCGAAGCGCCAGGCGTCGACCGTGTCCGGGGCGGCGCGCAGCGCGTACCCCGGTCCGTCGGTGACCAGCAGCCGGGCCGGCTGCCGCGGTGGGCGGTGCGGTTCCAGGCCGCGACGCAGCGCCGCCACGAACGTGCGGACCGCGCCGACCGCGCCGGCCGGCGGGTCGTCCCAGAGGTCCTCGACGAGGTGCCCGACCGGCACCACCCGACCCCGGGCCACGATCAGCCGGGCCAGCACCGCGCGGTGCCGTGGACCCCGCAGGTCGACGGGTGCGCCGGTGTCGTCCCAGGCCGTCACCGGACCGAGCACACCGAAGTTGACCCGCACCGACCGTCCCCCTCCTCGACCGGGCCACCGTACCGCGCTCATCGGTTGCTCATCCGGCGCGGCGACGCTGGTCGGGCACCAGTCGAGCGAAGAAAGGAACGACCGATGACCTCCACCATCGCCGGATTCGAGACGCGACGGGTCACCGTTGCCGAGGACGTGGCGCTGCACGTGGCCGTGGGCGGCTCGGGCAGCCCGATCGTGCTGCTGCACGGCTTCCCGCAGACCCACCTGATGTGGCGGCACGTCGCCGCCGACCTGGCCGCCGACCACACCGTCATCTGCCCGGACCTGCGCGGGTACGGGGCCAGCGACAAGCCGGCCGCGCGCGACGAGGACACGTACGCGAAGCGGACCATGGCCGCCGACGTGGTGGCCCTGGCCCGGGCGCTCGGCCACGAGCGGTTCGCGCTCGCCGGTCACGACCGGGGCGCCCTGGTCGCGGTCCGGGCCGGCCTCGACCACCCGGACGCGGTCACCCACCTGGCGTCGCTGGACGTCCTGCCCACCCTCGACATGTGGGAGGTGCTGCACGGCGCGTCCGCGTCGGTCGCGTTCCACCTCTACCTGATGGCCCAGCCGCCCGGCCTGCCGGAGCGGATGATCTCGGCGAGCGCGGACGACTTCTTCGGGTACTTCCTCGACGCCTGGGCCGGCGACCCGGCGGCCATTCCGGCCGACGTGCGCGCCGAGTACCTGCGGGCCTCCCGGGAGGCGGTCGACTCGATCGTCGCGGACTACCGTGCCTCGGCCGGGATCGACGTCGCGCACGACCGGGCGGACCGGGCCGCCGGGCGGCGGCTGGCGATGCCGGTCACGGTGATCCAGCAGGACTGGGGCGCGGCGCTCGGCTACGACGCCGCGGCGGTGTGGCGGGCCTGGGCCTCCGACCTGGAGCACCGCACCACCTCCGCCGGGCACTTCCTGGCGGAGTCGGCGCCGGCCGAGGTCAGCGCCGCGCTGCGCGCGCTGCTGGCCCGGTGACGGCGGGCGGGCGCCGACGGCGGGACGGCACGTCGTCGCCCCGCCGCGGCGGTCAGTCGAGCACCACGAGTTGCCGGGTGGCCCGGGTCATCGCGACGTAGCGGTCCACCGCGCCCTCGACGCCGTCGCCGAACGCCGCCGCGTCGACGAGCACCACCAGGTCGAACTCCAGTCCCTTGGCCAGCTCCGGGGTCAGCGACCGGACCCGGGGCGGGGCCGGGAACGCGGGGTCGCCGATGACGCAGGCGGTCCCCTCGGGGTGGGCGTCGAGCCACCCGTGCACCACCGCGCCCAGCTCCGACCGGTCGCCGTACCGCACCGGCAGGTCGCCGGTGCGGATGGACGTCGGCACGTTGGCGTCCGGGAGGACGGCCCGGATGACCGGCTCGGCCGCGGCCATGACCTGCGCCGGGGTGCGGTAGTTGACGGTCAGCGAGGCCAGCTCGATCCGGTCGAGACCGACCCGCTCCAGCCGCTCCCGCCAGGACTCGGCGAACCCGTGCCGGGCCTGGGCCCGGTCGCCGACCACGGTGAAGCTGCGCGACGGGCAGCGCGACAGCAGCATCTGCCACTGCGCGTCGGTCAGCTCCTGCGCCTCGTCCACCACCACGTGCGCGAACGGGCCGGCCAGCAGGTCCGGGTCGGCGACGGCCAGCCCGCTGTCGTCGATCAGGCTGGTCCGCATGTCCGCACCGCTCAGCATGGTCATCAGGCCCTCGCCGTCGTCGTAGGCGTGCGTGGCGATCAGGGCGTCGACGACCGTGTCCATCCGCTCCCGCTGCGCGGCCAGGGCCGCGGCGTTTCGGCGCCGTCGCCGGGACGCCTCCGGGTCGCCGACTCGCTGCCGCGCCGCGTCCAGCAGCGGCAGGTCGGCGACCGTCCAGGCGCGGGCGTCGTCCCGGCGCAGCGTCCGGATCTCGTCCACGCTCAGCCACGGGGCGCATCGGCGCAGGTAGGCCGGCACCGACCAGAGGTCCGCCACCACGTCGGTCGGGTCGAGCAGCGGCCAGGCCCGGCCGAACGCGACGGCCAGGTCGCGGTTGCCGGCCAGTGACCGCCGGACCGCGTGTTCCGGCTCGTCGCCGTGGTACCGCTCCAGCAGGATGGTGAGCAGTTCCTCCCACACGTCGTCGCGGGCCTCGTTGTGCGGGACGCCGGGCCCGGCCGCCGCGAACGCGTCCGCCCAGTCGTCGGCGGTCAGTCGCAGCTCGGCGTCCGCGACGCCGACCGTCATGCCGGACGTCGGTGGTTCCTCGTAGAAGCGCACCGCCGCGTCGACGGCCCGGACCAGGTCCGCGGACGACTTCAGCCTTGCCGAGGCCGGGTCGGTCTCGGCCACCACCGTCGCGCCCTCGGGCACCAGGTCACGCAGGGTGCAGATCTGCACGTCCTCCTCGCCGAGGCTGGGCAGCACGTCGGAGACGTAGCTCAGGTAGGGCTGGTGCGGGCCGACGAACAGCACGCCGCCCCGGCGCTCGCCCAACCGTGGGTCGGCGTGCAGCAGGTACGCGGTGCGGTGCAGCGCGACCACCGTCTTGCCGGTGCCCGGTCCGCCGTCGACCACCAGCGTGCCCCGCGACCCGGCCCGGATGATGGCGTCCTGGTCGGCCTGGATGGTGCCGAGCACGTCCCGCATCCGGGCCGACCGGGTGTCGCCCAGGCTGGCGATGAACGCGGACTGGTCGTCGAGCGCGGCGTGCCCGGCCAGCCCGTCGGTGGTGAACACCTCGTCCCAGTAGTCGGTGATCCGGCCCCGCGTCCAGCGGTACCGGCGGCGGCTGGCCAGGCCCATCGGGTTGGCGTGGGTCGCGCCGAAGAACGGCTCGGCGGCCGGGGAGCGCCAGTCCAGCAGCAGCCGGCCGCCCGCGCCGTCGGTGAGGCCGAGCCGGCCCACGTACACCGGGTCGGCGCCGTCCGCGCCGACCATCCGGCCCAGGCACAGGTCCAGGCCGTACCGGCGCAGGGTACGCAGCCGCGCGGTCAGCCGGCGGATCTCCTGGTCCCGGTCGACGGCCTGCCGGCCCTTGCCGCCGGCGGCCCGGCGCTCGGCGTCGAGCCGGTCGGACAGTTCGGCGATCGACCGTCGCAGGCTCTCCCCGATGGTCGCGAAGTGCCGTTCGTCGTGGGCGATCAGTTCGGGATCGGCCTTCGCGGAGAGGCGCTCGGGAAGGTCGAAGACGCTGGTGGCGGATTGATTCACGAAATCAGCTCCGATCTGCGGCCGGCGGCCGGCCGGGGTGCCGCGAAACGCTTGTGGTGGGCCGGTCCGGGCGGACGCGGACACGAGTCATCCGCCGCTCCGGGCGGCCTTTTCCATGTCGGGAGAATCGCTTCGGCCGGCCATTCTGCGCCCTCACCGGGGTCTTGCCGCAAGACCCGGGGTGCGCTATATGGTGATGGTGGCGGGAAGGCGAGCGCCCCCCGCTCTCTCCCGGGCCGGTTCGCCGTCGCGAGGCCCGCTCCGCGCCGTCCCGGCCGTCGCCGGACCGCGCCCCGCCGAATGTCGTGACCCCGCCGTCCAGCCGGCGTCCCCGCGTCGTGTCCAAC
This sequence comes from Micromonospora sp. NPDC049201, assembly GCF_055586805.1. Taxonomy (NCBI): domain Bacteria; kingdom Bacillati; phylum Actinomycetota; class Actinomycetes; order Micromonosporales; family Micromonosporaceae; genus Micromonospora; species Micromonospora sp. NPDC049201. The sequence continues at coordinate 285,956 of NZ_JBVJHM010000005.1, forward strand.
TCTGCCGTAGCACTTACCGTATGATGTACGCTAGGGCCTGCCGTCGGAGCGACACTGCGGAGGAGGGCGCGACGTGGCAGCGGGCGAACACGCGATCATCGCGGAGGGGCTACGCAAGCGGTACGGGGACAGGAGCGTCCTGGACGGGTTCGACCTGCGGGTCCCGCCGGGCACCGTGTGCGGCCTGCTCGGCCCGAACGGCGCCGGCAAGACCACCGCGGTGCGGATCCTGTCCACCCTGCTCCGGTTCGACGAGGGGCGGGCCGAGGTCGCCGGCTTCGACGTCGCCCGCCGGCCCGACCAGGTGCGCCACCGCATCGGTCTGGTCGGGCAGCACGCCGCGCTGGACGAGGTGCTCAGCGGCCACCAGAACCTGGTCATCTTCGGCCGCCTCTGCCACCTCGGCACGAAGCGGGCCCGGCAGCGCGCCACCGAGCTGCTGGAGCGCTTCGGCCTCGCCGACACCGGCGACAAGCCGGTCAAGGCGTACTCGGGCGGCATGCGGCGCCGGCTCGATCTCGCCGCCGGCATGATCCTCACCCCGTCGGTGCTCTTCCTCGACGAGCCGACCACCGGTCTGGACCCGCGCGGCCGCAACGAGGTCTGGGAGTCGGTCCGCGAACTGGTCCGCTCCGGCACCACCGTGCTGCTCACCACGCAGTACCTGGACGAGGCCGACCGGCTCGCCGACCAGATCTCGGTACTGGACAGCGGGCGGGTCATCGCCGCGGGCAGCCCCGACGAGTTGAAGTCGCGGCTCGGCGGCGACCGGATCGACCTCGTGCTGCACGACGCCGGTGACCTGGCCGTGGCCGCCGCGCGGCTGCGGCTGGTCGCCGGCGCCGAGCCGGAGGTCGACCCCGACCGCCGCCGCGTCAGCGCCCCGGTCGGCGACCGGGTCGGCGCGCTCACCGAGGTGCTGCGGGCGCTCGACGCGGGCGGCGTCTCCGTGGCCGACGTGGCGCTGCGCCGTCCGACGCTCGACGAGGTGTTCCTGCACCTGACCGGCCACCGCTCGCGGGCGGCCGAGGAGGTGGCCGCGTGACCGGCACGACCCTGCCCACCGCGATCGGCCCGGCCGCCGTGCCCGGGCGACCGTTCCTGTTCGCCGACAGCGTCACCCTGACCCGGCGCGGCCTGGCGCACTGGCGCCGCGACCCGGGGCCGCTCATCGCGTCGCTGGGCTTCGACGTCGTCATGGTGCTGATGTTCGCCTACCTGTTCGGCGGCGCGCTCCAGGTGCCGGGCGGCGGTAGCTACCGCGAGTTCCTGATGCCCGGCATGTTCGTCATGACCATGGTGTTCGGCATCAGCCTCACCACCCTGGCCGTCTCCGCCGACGTCGACCGGGGCGTCACCGACCGGCTCCGGTCGATGCCGGTGTCGCCGCTGGCCCCGCTGATCGGCCGCGCCGCGGCCGACATGCTGTTCGCGGTGGTGACCCTGGCGGTGATGGTGCTCGCCGGCCTCGCCGTCGGGTGGCGGGCGCACGGCGGCGTCGGCGCCACGCTCGCCGCGTTCGGGCTGATCCTGCTGCTGCGCTTCGCTCTGGTCTGGGTCGGCATCTTCCTCGGCCTGGTGATGAGGGGGCAGCAGGCGGTCGCCGGCGTGCAGACGCTGGAGTTCCCGCTCGGCTTCCTGTCCAACGCGTTCGTGGCGCCGTCCACCATGCCCGCGTGGCTCGGGACGGTGGCGGAGTGGAACCCGCTGTCGGCCACCGTCGGCGCCGTCCGGGAGCTGTTCGGCAACCCCGGCTGGGGCGGTGACTCCTGGGTGGTGTCCCACTACCCGGTGCTGGCGGTGGCGTGGCCGCTGGTCCTGGTGGCGGTCTTCCTGCCGCTGGCGGTCCGCAGATACCACTCCTTGCGCAACTGACCCGCCCGGGCGGACGGGTAAGCTACGGTACGTTGTACGCCAAGCGGGGTGGACCGTCGACGCGAACGGGAGGTACGAGGTGCTGCTCGCGCGGTTCGCGGTCGTCTTCGCGCCGGGCGATCCGCCCCGGGCCGGCACGGTCAGCTTCTACGACCCGACCGGCGACGCGGTGCCCGACGAGTGCGACGAACTCGGCGACGTCCGCGAGCTGACGCTGGCCCTGCCCCTCGACGGCCCGGTCGAGGCGTGGCAGGTGCGGGTCTGCGCCGTGCCGGTCGCCGACGCGGTGCGGCAGCTCGTCGCGCTGCGCGACGCGGCGGACGTGACGCCCGCCGCCGCGTTCTGGTCGGCGGTGGCGGTCACCGGCCTGCACCTGGTGGCGCGGGGCCGGCTGCTGCCCGGCGTCACCCCGGCCGGGCACGACGCCTGGCGGGTCGGCCCCTTCGACGTCGCCGTCGTGGAGCGCATCCGCGCGCTCGCCGCGGCGATGCCGGCCGGGGCTCGCGCCGTGCCGGTCGACCCGTTCGCCGGGACGCTCGTGCTGCCCGACGCCGAGGACCTGGTCCGGGCGTTCCTGGACGCGGTGGCCGACACGCTGCCGCGTATCCCGGCGGCGCCGTGGCTGACCGGTGACGACCGGTTCACCGGCCTGGACCCGCAGCCGGTGGAGGAGCTGCGCGACTGGGCGCGGGAGGTCTCCGCCGGCCTGGACACCGGGCTGCGGGTGGCGTTGCGGCTGGAGGGGCGCGGCGACTTCGCCACCACCGGCCTCACCGCCGTGGTCCGCCTGCGCAGCCTCGCCGACCCGACGGTGGTCAGCGACGCGGCCGCGCTCTGGGAGGGCGACGCGCACGGCCTCGGCGAGCAGGCCACGTTCGAGGCCATGCGCGCGGTGCGTCGGGCCGCGACGGTGTGGCAGCCGCTGGCCCGGCTGCTCGACGAGGCCGCCCCGGTCGAGCTGGAACTGCTCGACGAGGACCTGACCGACCTGCTGGGCGGCGCCGAACGGCGGCTCGCCGCGGCCGGCATCGACGTCGAGTGGCCGCCACGGCTGTCCCGCGAGCTCACCGCCCGCGTCCTGATCTCCTCGCCGCCGGAACAGCCGGCCGACCCGGCCGGCTTCCTCCGCTCGGCCGCGCCGATGCCGCGGAGCTGGCAGCTCACGCTCGCCGGCGAGGCGCTCACCGACGCGGAGATGGACCTGGTCGCCAAGTCCCGGCCGATCGTCCGGCTGCGCGAGCGGTGGGTGGCGGTCGAGCCGGAACTGGCCCGCCGGGCCCGGGAGCGGCAGCTCCCTCCGCTCCAGGCGTACGACGCGCTGGCCGCCACGTTGATCGCCAGCACCGAGGTGGACGACGAGCGCGTCGAGGCGGTGGCCGACGGCTGGCTCGGCGCGTTGCGCGAGCGGATCGCCGAGCCGGACGGCGGCCCCGAGCGGTTGGCCCCGCCGGCCGGGCTGGCCGGCACGCTCCGCGCGTACCAGTTGCGGGGGCTGCGCTGGCTGGACCGGATGACCTCGCTCGGCTTCGGCGGCTGCCTCGCCGACGACATGGGTCTGGGCAAGACCGTCACCGTCGTCGCGCTGCACCTGCGTCGCCGCGCCGACCCGGCCCTCGCCGGGCCGACGCTCGTGGTCTGCCCCGCCTCGGTGCTGGGCAACTGGGAACGCGAGATCCGCCGGTTCGCGCCGGGCGTGCCGGTCCGCCGGTTCCACGGCGCGGCCCGCACGCTCGACGACCGCACCGACGGGTTCGTGCTGACCAGCTACGGCAGCATGCGACTGGACGCGGCCGTGCTCGGCGGGCGGCGGTGGGGGATGGTGGTCGCGGACGAGGCGCAGTACGTGAAGAACCGGCTCAGCGGCACCGCGAGGGCGCTGCGCGAGATCCCCGCCGACGCCCGCCTCGCGCTCACCGGCACGCCGGTGGAGAACAACCTCTCCGAGCTGTGGACCATCCTCGACTGGACCACGCCCGGCCTGCTCGACACGATCGGCGTGTTCCGGGCCCGGTGGGCCCGGCCGATCGAGGTGGACCGGGACGCGTCAGGCGTGGACCGGCTGGCCCGCCTGGTCCGTCCGTTCCTGCTGCGGCGCCGCAAGTCCGACCCGGGCATCGCGCCGGAGCTGCCGCCGAAGACGGTCACCGACCACCTGGTGTCGCTCACCGCCGAGCAGGAGACGCTCTACCGCCGGGTCGTCGACGAGGTGATGGGCGAGATCCGCGCCAACCCGACCGGCATCGCCCGCCGAGGGCTGGTGCTGAAACTGCTCGTCGGGCTGAAGCAGGTGTGCAACCACCCGGCGCACTACCTGAAGGAGCCGCACGGCGAGCTCGCCGGCCGCTCGGAGAAGTTGCAGCTCCTCGACGACCTGCTGGAGACCATCCTCGCCGAGGACGGCGGGGCCCTGGTCTTCACTCAGTACGTGCGGATGGCCCGGCTGCTGGAGCGGCACCTGGCCGAGCGGGGCGTGCCGGCGCAACTGCTGCACGGCGGCACGCCGGTGCCGCAGCGCGAGGAGATGGTCCGCCGGTTCCAGGCCGGCGCGGCGCCGGTGTTCCTGCTCTCCCTCCGGGCGGCCGGCACCGGTCTCAACCTGACCCGGGCCGACCACGTCATCCACTACGACAGGTGGTGGAACCCGGCCGTGGAGGAGCAGGCCACCGACCGGGCGTACCGGATCGGGCAGACCAAGCCGGTGCAGGTGCACCGCCTGATCGCCCAGGGCACCCTGGAGGACCGGATCGCCGCGCTGCTGGAGTCCAAGCGGGAGCTGGCCGACGCGGTGCTCACCGGCGGCGAGACCGCGCTGACCGAACTGTCCGACGCCGAGCTGCTCCGGCTCGTGCGGCTGCGCGACGAGGGATGACGGACGTGGAGTTCGACGACGAGTTCGACGACGAGCCGGACGACGAGCCGGCCGGCCCGGTCGAGGACGACGGGCGGGCCCGCAGCTTCCCGGCGTTCGGGCCGGGCCGGCGGATCGGCCGGAAGTTCGCCGACACCTGGTGGGGCAATGCCTGGATCGAGTCGATGGAGCACACCGCGCTCGACCCGGAACAGCTCAGGAAGGGCCGGCGGTACGCGTTCGCCGGCCAGGTCGGGTCGATCACGGTCAGCCCCGGGCGGATCTCCGCGCCGGTGCACGACGGCGACCAGTACACCCCGCACCACACCGAGGTCCGGATCGGGACGCTCGCCGACGCGGAGTGGGACCGCCTGCTGGACCGGGTCGCCGCCCGGGCCGGGCACATCGCCGCGCTGCTCGACCGGGACATGCCGCAGGAGCTGGTGACCGCCGCCGACGACGCCGGGGTGCGGCTGCTGCCCGGCTACGGCGACCTGGAGCCGTCGTGCGACTGCCCGTCCTGGGACCATCCCTGCCGGCACGCCGCGGCGCTGTCCTACCAGGCGTCCTGGCTGCTGGACCGGGATCCGTTCGTGCTGCTGCTGATGCGGGGCCGGGCGGAGCCGGAGCTGGTCGAGGAGCTGCGCACGCGTAACGCCGGCCGCGCGGTCGCCGCCGGCGCGGCGGACGCCGTCGGCGTCCGGGCCGAGGAGGCGTACGCGAGCGTCCCGGCCGCCCTGCCCGGGCCGCCGCCGGTGGTCCGCGACGAGCCGATGGCGCTCACGCCGCTGCTGGCCCCGCACGACGCGCCCGGCCTGGACGCCGAGGCGCTGGGCGTGCTCGCCGCGGATGCCGCGTCCCGGGCCCGGCGCCTGCTCACCGCCGACGCGGCCGAGGTGCTCGCGCCCGAGCACGACGCCTGGTCGGACGCCGTGCGGCTGGCGTCGCGGATGCCGCGCTCGCGGGCCGCGCGCCGCCTCGGCGAGGCCAGCGGCCGGGCCGCCGACCTGCCCCTGGCGATCAGGGCCTGGGAGTACGCCGGCGCCGCCGGCCTGGCCGCTGTCGACGCGGTGTTCAGCCCGCCGAGGGAGCTGGTGTCCCGGGCCACCGACGCGCTGCGCGAGGCCGGCGGGATCGGCGGCGCGACGCCGGAGGTGCGGAACTGGCGCAACCGCTGGACCGTGGGCCGGGACGTGCAGGTGCGCTACGGCCCGGACGGCCGCTGGTACCCGTTCCGCAGGCGTTCCGGCCGGTGGTGGCCGGCGGGCCCGCCCGGACCGGACCCGGCCGACGCGCTGCTGGACCTGTCGAGGGACTGATCCGTGGACCGGCGGCCGGCCGGAGGGTCCCGCTCCGGCCGGCCGCCCCAGCGGACGGCCCGTACGCCATACGGTATGGCGCCGGTAGGATGGAGCCACTATGTCGAAGGAGCGCAGCGGCAAGGCCGACCCCGCACGCAGCCTGGCCATTCTCTGGCGCACCCGGGAGCCCACCAGCCGCGGCACCGGTCCGGGGCTCAGCGTCGACCGGATCGTGCGGGCGGCCGTCGAGATCGCCGACGCCGAGGGCATCGACGCACTCACCATGCGGCGGGTCAGCGAGGCGCTGGGCGCCGGAACCATGTCGGTCTACACCTACGTGCCCGGCAAGTCGGAGCTGCTCGACGTCATGGTCGACACCGTCTACGGCGACATGCCGCGCCCGGCCGACGTGCCGGGCGGCTGGCGCGGCCGGCTGGACCGGATCGCCCGGGACAATCTGGCGCTCTACCGCGCCCACCCGTGGCTGCTGCGCGCCGAGACCAGCCGCCCGGTGCTCGGCCCCCACACGCTCGCCAAGTACGACTACGAGCTGCGCGCCGTGGCCGACATCGGGCTGGACGACGTGGAGATGGACGCCGTGCTCACCCTGGTCCTCGGGCACGTCAAGAGCATCGCCCGCGCCGACCACGACGGCGCGCGGCTGGAACGCGAGACCGGGATGACCGACGGGCAGTGGTGGCAGATCCACGGCCCGTGGCTGGAGAAGTTCATGACCTCGGGCAGCTACCCGACCGCGGCCCGGGTCGGCTCGGCCGCCGGGGCGGCGCACGGCGCGGCCTACGGCCCGGAGTACGCCTTCGAGTTCGGGCTGCGGCGGGTGCTGGACGGCATCGCGGTGGTGGTCGCCGAGCGCACGGGCGGGGCCGGTCCACTGGGCTCGCCCCCGAGCGACGCCGGGCGGTGACCGCGCGCCGCTAGGGTGGCCGCATGATCACGTGCGTCGTGCACTACACCATCGATCCCGCCCGGATCGAGGCGTTCGAACGGTTCGCCCGTGTCTGGATGACGCTGGTGGCCCGGCACGGCGGCGTGCACCACGGCTACTTCCTGCCCGCCGAGGGCGCCAGCGACCGCGCCGAGGCGCTGTTCAGCTTCGAGAGCCTGGCGGCGTACGAGCGGTACCGCTCCCGGTTCGGCGTGGACCCGGAGTTCGTCGCGGCCGACCGGATCCGCGACGAGTCGGGGTGCGTGCTGCGGTACGACCGCACGTTCATGCGCCCGCTCCTGCCGACCGACTGACGCCGTCGCCGTGCTGCGGGCGAGGGCGGTCGTCACGGGGAAGCTGGCCGGCGGGTGCCGACGGCCGCGGCGGCGTAGCGCCGGGCCAGGCGGGCGAACGCGTCCCGCAGCTCGGGCGGCCCGACCACCTCGATGTCGGCGTCGTACCGGCCGAGCAGGGCCGCCAGGCCGGGCCAGGACCAGCCGCCGAGCACCAGCCGGCAGCGGTCCGGGCCGAGCTCCTCGACCAGGCCGTCGCGGGTCCAGGTGGAGACCGTCCGGGCCGGCAGGTCGAGGATCACCTCCCCCCGGCACGGCCAGTCACCGGAGCCGCCGGCGCCGTGGAACCGGCCGGCGACGTACGCCGCCACGTCGCCGCCGGGAAGCTCCCGGGGCGTGAACCGGGGGCCGGTCGGCGTGCGCGGACTGATCCGGTCGACGCGGAACGTGCGCCAGTCGTCGCGGTCCAGGTCCCAGGCGACGAGGTACCAGCGCCCGCCCCAGGTGACCAGGTGGTGCGGCTGGACCCGGCGCGGCGGCGGCAGGCCGTGCGGTGCGTCGGCCGCCGGCCCGGCCGGGTAGTCGAAGCGCAGCACCTCGCGGGCGTGCACGGCGGCGCTGAGCGTCACCAGCAGGCCCGGCTCGACCCGGGGCCCGACCGCGCCGCCGGACTTCTCCACCGCGACCACCCGCAGGGCGTCGACGCGGTGGCGCAGCCGCGCCGGCATGACCTGCCGGACCGTGGTCAGCGCCCGCGCGGCCGACTCCTCGATGCCGGTCACCGTGGTCGCCGCGGTCTGCAACGCCACGGTGAGCGCCACGGCCTGCTCGTCGTCGAAGAGCAGCGGCGGCAGCGCCGCCCCGGCGCCCAGCCGGTAGCCGCCGTCCGGGCCCTTGACAGCGGCGATCGGGTAGCCCAGCTCGCGCAGCCGGTCGACGTCGCGGCGCACGGTCCGCGCGCTCACCCCGAGCCGTTCGGCCAGCACCGCGCCCGGCCAGTCGCGACGGGCCTGCAACAGGGACAGCAGGGCGAGCAGGCGGGCGGACGTCGTCGGCATGGACCGCATTCTGCCCTTGGTAGCGGACAGGAACTGACCGCTACGCCTGCGAGCGTCGACCGGTACCGATCGCCGACCGGAAGGAACCGATGACCGTGACCGCCCCGACCGCGCCGCCCACCACGCTCGACGCCGAGCGGACCGACCTGCTCCGGGCGCTCGCCGGCGCCCGCGCCGCGCTGACCGCCACGGTGCGCGACCTGACCGATGCCCAGGCGGGGGAGCGCCCCACCGTGAGCGCGCTCTGCCTGGGCGGGGTGCTCAAGCACGTCGCGTCCGGCGAGGAGGCCTGGCTGCGGTTCGTGGTCGACGGCCCGGCGGTGATGACCTTCACCCTGCCCGACGGCGTGACCTGGGCGGAGTTCCTGGCCGGCACGGCGCGCGAACTGCCGCGCTGGGCGATCGAACGGGAGCGGACGTTCCAGATGCTGCCCGAGGACACGCTGCCCGCCATCCTCGACCGGTACGCGCGGGTCGCCGCCCGTACCGAGGAGATCGTCGCCGGTCTGGACGACCTGTCGGCGGCGCATCCGGTGCCGGACGTGCCCTGGCACGAGCCCGGCACGGTGCTGAGCGTGCGCGCGGTGCTGATGCACGTCACCGCCGAGACCCGGCAGCACGCCGGGCACGCGGAGATCCTGCGCGAGACGCTCGACCGGCGGACCACCACCTGACCCGGCGCGGGCCCGCCCTCACCCCGGCGCGGCGACGGCCCGGCCCATCCGGGTCACCGCCTCGGTCAGCACGGCCGGCGAGGTGGCGAAGTTGAGCCGGACGAAGCCCGCGCCGCCGGCGCCGAAGACGTGCCCGGAGCTGAGCGCCACCCGGGCGTCGTCGAGGAACATCCGCGCCGGGCCGGACAGGTCGGTGACCACGCCCGGCCCGTCACCCGGCGTCTCGGTGGGCACGCCGAGCCGGGTGCAGTCCAGCCAGGCGAGGTAGGTGCCCTCGGGCGGCTGCCAGGACACCGCGGGCAGGTGCTCGGCGAGCAGCGTCCCGAGCAACGCGCGGTTGGCGTCGAGGCCGTCGAGGAGCTGGTCCAGCCACGGCCCACCGGCGGCGAACGCGGCGGTGTGCGCGAGCACCCCCAGGTGACTGGGCCCGTGGCTGACCTCCTCCGGCATCCGGGCCAGGTCGGCGGCGGCGTCCGGCCCGGCGACCGCCACCGCCGCCTTGAGACCGGCGAGGTTCCACGCCTTGGACGCCGACAGCAACGCGAACGCGTTCCCGGAACCGGGGACCGAGAGGTAAGGGGTGAACCGCGCGCCGGCCAGCGCCAGCGGAGCGTGGATCTCGTCGGCGACGACCCGGACGCCGTGCCGCGCGGCCAGCTCGGCGACGGCGGCCAGCTCGTCGCGGCGGTGCACCACGCCGGTCGGGTTGTGCGGGTTGCAGAGCAGGAACGCGGGCCGTGCGCCGAGCAGCCGGGCCCGGCGGAACGCCTCGTCCAGCGCGGCGAGGTCGAGCCGTCCGTCCGGCCCGAGCGGGGCCTCCAGCACCCGCCGGTCGGCGTGCGAGACGAACGCGTAGAACGGCGGATAGACGGGCGGGCAGACCACCACCGCGTCATCCGGTTCGGTGACCAGCCGCAGCACCTCGACCACGCCCATCATCACGTCGGGCACCAGCGTGCTGCGCCCGACCGGGAAGTCCGGCCAGTCCCAGCGCTGCGCCGCGAACCCGGCGAGCGCCTCCGCGTAGCCCGTCCCGTGCGCGTAACCGGTGTCGCCCAGCTCGACCGCGCGGCGCAGCGCGTCGGCCACCGGCGGCGCGAGCGGCACGTCCTGCTCGGCCACCCACAGCGGGAGCACGTCCGGCGGGTGCAGCCGCCACTTGACGCTCGTGCGCTGCCGGAGCTGGTCCAGCGTCAGCCGGGTGAGCGGGTTGCGGTCGTCGGCGGAAACGCGCATGCCGTTCACCCTAGGCGGCTCTACCATCGCCCGATGGCCCGCCCGACGTATCCACTGCGGACGCCGCGACTGCTGCTGCGCCCGGTCACGCCCGACGACCTGGACGACGTGCACGCCTGGCAGCGCCGTCCCGACGTGTGCCGCTGGACGCTCGCGCAGCCGCGTACCCGGGAGCAGTCCCGGTCGTCGGTGGCCGCGATGGTGGGCGAGGACGCGCTGCGCGCGGAGGGCGACTGCCTGACGCTGGCCGCGGTCGCCGGCGACCGGGTGATCGGCACGGTGGAGCTGGTCTGGCGCAGCCGCGCCGACCGCACCGCCGAGCTGGGGTACGTCTTCCATCCCGACCACGGCGGCCGGGGCCTGGCCACCGAGGCGGCCGGCGCGCTGCTGGACTGGGGGTTCGGCCCGTTCGGGCTGCACCGGGTGACGGGCCGGTGCCATGCCGGCAACGAGGCGTCCGCCCGGTTGCTGGCCCGGCTCGGCATGCGCCGGGAGGCGCGGCACGTGCGCAGCTACCGGTTCCGTGACGAGTGGGCCGACCAGCTCGTCTTCGCCGTCCTCGCCGACGAGTGGCGCCCCCGCGCGGGCTGAGCCGGCCGCGTGCGGCCCCGGGTCCGGAGGCGGTCAGTCGGCGGTGACCGGGTCGCCGACCCGGATCTCGCCGGCGCCGACCGGGATGAGTCGGACGCCGAACCACACCTTCCCGTCCCACCGCCGGTGCCGCGCCAGCGTGCGGATCGGCTCCCTGCCGCTGGTGAGCGTCACCGGGTCGACCAGCGTGAGCGAGCAGCGGTCGCAGCGTTCCGCGACCCGGAAGTCGACCGCGCCGATGCGCACCCGGGTCCAGCCGTCCTCGGCGAACGGCGCGACCGGGCCGTCGAGCACCACGGTGGGCCGGAACCGGGCCATCGGCAGCGGGTCCGGCGCCGGCTCGCCCCGCTCCAGCGCGCCCTCGACGATCCAGTCCCGCAGCCGGCGCAGCGACGGCAGCGTGGCGACCAGCAGCGGGCCGGCGTCGGCGAGGTTCAGCGGGTCGCCGGGGCGGCCCCCGTGCGCCTCCGACACCGGGCGGCGGCGCGGGTCGTCCAGCCAGCCCAGCCGCACCGGACGCGCCAGGCGCTCGGTGAGCCACTCGTGCGCCTCGGTGGTGGCCAGACGCACCGAGTCCAGCCGGGACAGCGTGGTGGCGGCCGGCGGGCCGGCCACCGGCTCGGGGACGACCAACGAACCGCCGGCCCGGTCGGTGAGCGTGAGGGAGCCGACGCCGGGCACGGCGGTCAGCCCGAGCATCCGGGGCGCGGTGCGGGCGGTGAGCACCGCGCCGTCCGGTTGCAGCAGCACCCAGCGCCGGTCGTGCCGCAACCCCCACGGCTCGACCGTGGCCCGGTCGACGTCCACGCCGGCCAGCGACTTCACCGGGTGGATGTGGGCCGAGACGAGTCGCACCGGTCAGCCGACCTTCGGGGCGGCCCGGTCGATGATCGCGGCGAGGTCGAGGCCGCCGGGCAGCGTCCCGTACGCCTGACCGTGGTCGCCGCCCAGCCGGGACGCGCAGAACGCGTCCGCGACCGCCGGGTGGCCGTGCCGGACCAGCAGTGCGCCCTGGAGCACCAGCGCGAGCCGCTCCACCACGCGGCGGGCCCGCAGCTCCAGGTCGGTGTGGTCGGCCAGCTCGTCGCGCACCGCGCGGACCGCCGCGTCGAGGCGCGGGTCAGCGCCGGCCGCGGCGGCCACCTCCGCCTCGTACGCGGCCAGCACCTGCGGCTCCCGGGTGAGCGCACGCAGCACGTCCAGCGCGGCGACGTTGCCGGAGCCCTCCCAGATCGAGTTCAGCGGCGACTCGCGGAACAGCCGCGGCATGCCGGATTCCTCGACGTAGCCGTTGCCGCCCAGGCACTCCAGCGCCTCGGCGGCGTGCCCCGGCCAGCGTTTGCACACCCAGTACTTCCCGACCGCCAGCGCCAGGCGCTTGAACGCGGTCTCGCCGGCGTCGCCACGCGCCGACCGGTCGGTCGCGCCGGCCAGCCGCGTCATCAGCACGGTGGCCGCCTCGGACTCCACCGCCAGGTCGGCCAGCACGTTACGCATCAGCGGCTGCTCGGCCAGGTAGCGGCCGAACACCTGCCGGTGCGTGGCGTGGTGCACGGCGGTGGTCACGCCCTGACGCATGCCGGCCGCCGCGCCGATCACGCAGTCCAGGCGGGTCAGGTTGACCATGTCGATGATGGTGCGCACGCCGCGGCCCTCGTCGCCGACGCGCCACGCCACCGCGTGCTCGTACTCGATCTCGGCGGAGGCGTTGGAGCGGTTGCCGAGCTTGTCCTTCAGCCGCATCAGCCGCATCGGGTTGCGACCGCCGTCGGGCAGCACCCGGGGGACCAGGAAGCAGGTGAGGCCGTCCGGCGCCTGGGCGAGCGTGAGGAACAGGTCGCACATCGGCGCGGAGGTGAACCACTTGTGCCCGACCAGCCGGTAGCTGCCGTCCGGCTCGGGCCGGGCGGTGGTGGTGTTGGCGCGCACGTCCGAGCCGCCCTGCTTCTCGGTCATCGACATGCCGGCCAACAGGCCGCGCTTGCTCTCCGGCGGGCGCAGCCCGAAGTCGTACTCGGTGCTGGTGAGCAGTGGCTCGTAGCGCGCGGCCAGCTCGGGGCTGTGCCGCAGCGCCGGCACCGCCGCGTAGGTCATCGAGATCGGGCAGCCGTGCCCGGCGTCGGGCCGCCAGACGTAGAAGCCGGCGGCGCGGGCCACGTGCGCGCCGGGCCGGTCGTCGGCCCACGGCGCGGCGTGCAGGCCGTGCCCGACCGCGGTACGCATCAGCTCGTGCCAGGAGGGATGGAACTCCACCTCGTCGACGCGGTGGCCGTAGCGGTCGTGGGTGCGCAGCACCGGGGGGTGCTCGTTGGCCAGCCGGCCGTGCTCGGTGGCCGCCTCGCCGCCGGCCAGCCGGCCCAGCTCGCGCAGCCCGGCGGCGGCCCAGCCGGCGCCCTCCCGGGCCAGGCCGTCGAGCAGCGCCGGATCGTCGGCGGTGTCGTGGCCGACCAGCGGCGGGACCTGGTTGACGACCTCGTGTGTGGTCACGGCGGCACTCCCAGCGCGCGGTGGCGGAAGGTGGATTGAACCACCGTTCAACCCTGACCGGCAACCGCGCGTCGACAGGTCGATTCGGCTCGATTCGGTTGACATCATCCCGCTCGGCGAGAAGAGTGGCCGAAACTTTCTTTTGTTCGGAAAGCGGCAGGGGGGCCAATGTCCAGGAACAAGCTCGGCGTGATCGGCGCGGCGCTCACGCTCGCGGCCGGTGTCCTGTCCGGATGCAGCGGCGGCGAGGCCGTCGACGTCGGTGACGGCGGCGGGAGCGCCGGGGGCGCGGGCGGTGTCCTCAACGCCGCGATCGGCGGCGAACCGGACCAGCTCGACCCGCACAAGACGTCCGCCTACTACAGCTTCCAGGTCCTGGAGAACGTCTACGACACGCTCGTCGAGCCGGACGCCGACCTGAAGATGGTGCCGTCGCTGGCCACCAAGTGGACCACCAGCGCCGACCAGCTCACCTGGACGTTCACCCTGCGCGACGGGGCGAAGTTCTCCGACGGGTCGCCGCTGACCTCGGAGGACGTCGTCTACTCCTACGAGCGGATCATCAAGCAGAAGCTGAACACCGCCTACAAGTTCGCCACCGTCAAGTCGGTGACCGGCCCCGACCCGGCCACCGTCGTGGTGACGCTGACCGCGCCCACCCCCAACCTGCTGGCCAACCTGGGCGGCTTCAAGGGCGTGGCGATCGTGGAGAAGTCCAACGTGGAGTCCGGCAAGGTGAAGACCGCGCCGGTCGGCAGCGGCCCGTTCAAGGTCGCCGGCTACACCTCGGGTGACAGCATCAAGCTGGTCCGCAACGACACGTACTGGGGTGACAAGCCGAAGCTCGACGGCGTCACCTTCACGTTCGTCAAGGACCCGACCGTCGCGCTGCAGAACCTGCGCAGCGGCCAGGTGCAGTGGACCGACAACCTGCCGCCGCAGCAGGTGACGTCGTTGCGCGACGGCGACGACCCGGTGGTGAAGACCGCGCCGTCGACCGACTACTGGTACGTGGCGCTCAACGAGGCCCGCAAGCCGTTCGACAACCCCGAGGTCCGCCGCGCGATCGGCTACGCGCTGGACCGGGAGGCGATCACCAAGGCGGCCAAGTTCGGTCTCGCCACGGTCAACCAGACCGCCATCCCGCGCGACAGCGCGTTCTTCTACGACTACGCGCCCTTCTCGCACGACCCGGCCAAGGCGAAGCAGATGCTCGGCCAGGCCGGCGTCGGCAACCTCACCATGGACCTGATGGTCACGAGTGAGTACCCGGAGACGGTCACCGCCGCCCAGGTCATCGCCGCGCAGCTCAAGGACGTCGGGATCACCGTGAAGATCCGTACGCTGGACTTCGCCCAGTGGCTCGACGAGCAGGCCAAGGGGAACTTCGACGGGTTCATGCTCGGCTGGCTGGGCAACGTCGACCCGGACGAGTTCTACTACGCCCAGCACCACAGCGGCGGCACGTTCAACTTCCACAAGTACGCCAACCCGGCCGTGGACAAACTGCTCGACACCGCCCGCACCGAGACCGACCAGGCCGCCCGCAAGCAGGCGTACGACCAGGCGGCGAAGCAGATCGTCGACGACGCCAGCTACCTCTACCTGTACAACCCGGACGTGGTGCAGGGCTGGTCGAAGAAGGTCTCCGGCTACGACGTCCGCAGCGACCGGGCGATCCGGTTCCGCACGGTCGCCCTCGGCAAGTGACATGACCCGCTTCGTCCTGCGGCGGGTCCTCCAGTCCGCGATCGTGCTGCTCGGGGTGACCCTGGTGGTCTTCCTGCTGCTGCAACTGGTGCCCGGCGACCCGGTGCGGGTGGCGCTCGGCACCCGCTTCGACCCGCAGACGTACGAGGCGCTGCGGGAACGCGCCGGCCTGGACCAGCCGCTGCCCGTGCAGTACGCCAGCTACCTCGGTCACGCGCTCACCGGCGACCTCGGGGTCAGCTTCCGCACCGGCCAGCCGGTCAGCCGGATCGTGCTGGAACGACTGCCGGCGACGCTGTCGCTGGCGCTCACCGCGGTGGTGTTCGCGCTGCTGGTGGCGTTCCCGCTGGGCATCGTCGCGGCGGTGCGCAGCGGCTCGGCGGTCGACCACGCGGCGCGCGTGTTCAGCCAGTTCGGCGTCTCGGTGCCCGACTTCTGGATGGGCATCATGGGGATCATCCTCTTCGCCGGTGTGCTGGGCTGGCTGCCGCCGTCGGGCTACGTCGCGCTCACCGAGGACCCGGGCCGGTGGGCGTCGCATGTGGCGCTGCCGGCGGTCACCGTCGGCCTGGTCACCGCGTCGATCCTCACCCGGTTCATCCGCTCCTCGGTGCTGGAGGTCCTCTCCGCCGACTACGTGCGCACCGCCGAGGCGAAGGGGCTGCGCAACCGGGTGGTGATCCTGCGGCACGTGCTGCGCAACGCGCTGATCCCGGTCGTCACCGTGGTCGCGGTGCAACTGGCCAGCCTGCTCGGCGGCGTCATCGTCATCGAGGTGCTGTTCGCCTGGCCCGGCATCGGCCGGCTCACGTTCGACGCGGTCCAGGCCCGCGACTATCCGGTCCTGCAGGGCGCCGTGCTGCTCGTGGCCGCGCTGTTCCTGCTGGTCAACCTGCTGGTGGACATTCTCTACGCCCGCCTCGACCCGAGGATCACGGTCAGGTGAGCGGCGCATCCGAGAGCACCCGGCGTCGCGTGCTGGACGCGCTGCGCCGCGACCCGCTCGCCGTCGGCGGCACGCTGGTCCTGTTGCTGCTGGTCGTGGTGGGCGTCGCCGGTCCCTGGCTGGCCCCGTCGGGCGTCAACGACGTCGACGTCGATGCGATGCTGCGCCCGCCCAGCGGGGCACACCCGTTCGGCACCGACGAGCTGGGCCGGGACGTGCTCAGCCGGGTGCTGGTCGCGGCGCGCGTCTCGCTCCAGGTCGGCGTGGTCAGCGTCGGCATCGCACTGGTCGCCGGCGTGACGCTCGGGCTGTTCGCCGGCTACTACCGGGGCTGGCTGGACAGCGTGCTGATGCGCTGCATGGACGTGCTGTTCGCGTTCCCGGTGCTGCTGCTGGCGGTGGCCATCGTGGCGGTGCTCGGGCCCGGCCTGCTCACCGCCATGGTCGCCATCGGCGTGGTCTACACCCCGATCTTCGCCCGGATCACCCGTGCCGGCGTGCTGGCCGTCCGCGAGCAGGTCTTCGTCCGGGCCGCCGTCTCCATCGGCGCGTCCGACCTGCGCATCATGCGCCGGCACGTGCTGCCCAACATCGCCGCGCCGCTGATCGTGCAGACGTCGCTGTCGTTGGCGTTCGCGATCCTGTCCGAGGCGGCCCTGTCCTTCCTCGGGCTGGGCATCCAGCCGCCGGCGCCGGCCTGGGGTCGGATGCTCTTCGACGGGCGGGGTTTCGTCACCGACGCCTGGTGGCTGGGCGTGTTCCCGGGCGCGGCGATCTTCCTGACCGTGCTCGCGTTCAACCTGGTCGGTGACGCGCTGCGCGACGTGCTCGACCCCCGCCAGCTCACCCTCAGCGAGGCCCGCAGGAGCACTCCATGAGCGAGCGCACCGAGCGAAGCGAGGGCCGCGAGGGCATGCCCAGTCAGCACCGCATGAGCGAGCGCACCGAGCGAAGCGAGGGCCACGAGCGCATGCCCAGCCAGCATCCCGTGACCAGTGGCGATGCCGTGTTCTCCGTCGAGGACCTCACCGTCACCGTCGGCACCCGGCGCGGGCCGGCCCGCGCCGTGGCCGGCGTGTCCTGGCAGGTGCGGGCCGGCGAGACGTTCGCGCTGGTGGGCGAGTCCGGCAGCGGCAAGAGCATGACGCTGCTCGCGGCGACCGGCCTGGCGCCACGCGCCGCCACGGTCACCGGCCGGGTCCGGCTGCTCGACACCGAGCTGAGCGCCCTGCCCGACGACCGCCGGCGCAGGCTGCGCGGCCGGCACGTCGGGTTCGTGTTCCAGGATCCGATGACCTCGCTCAACCCGGTGCTGCCGGTCGGCCGGCAGGTCACCGAGGCGGCCGAGGCGCACCTCGGGCTGACCCGCCGCGCCGCCCGGGACCGGGCGGTGGAGCTGCTCGACCTGGTCGGCATCCCGTCGGCCGCGCAGCGGGTCGACGCGTTCCCGCACCAGTTCTCCGGCGGCATGCGCCAGCGCGTCGTCATCGCCATGGCGCTGGCCTGCGAGCCGGACCTGCTGATCGCCGACGAGCCGACCACCGCGCTCGACGTCACCACCCAGGCGCAGATCGTCGAGCTGGTCGCCGACCTCCAGCAGCGGCTCGGCACCGCGGTCGTCTGGGTCACCCACGACCTGGGCGTGGTCGCCGGCATCGCGGACACCGTCGCGGTGATGTACGGGGGGCGGATCGTCGAGCAGGGCCCGGTCGACGCGGTGTTCGACGCGCCGACACACCCGTACACCCGGGCGCTGCTCGCGGCGCGGCCGGACCCGGCCCGCCGGGGTGAGGACCTGGTGGCGATCCCGGGCGCCCCGCCGAGCCCGCTCGACCTGCCGCCGGGCTGCGCGTTCTGGCCGCGCTGCCCGGTGCGCGCCGACCCCCGGTGCGAGCACGAGCTGCCCCCGCTGACGCCGGTCGGCGACGGGCACACCGTCCGCACCTTCTATCCGGGAGAGACGCCATGACAGCGGCGGACGTGGTCGCCGAACTGGACGACCTGGCGGTGCACTTCCCGACCCCGGCCGGCGTGGTCCGCGCCGTGGACGGCGTCACCCTGGCCGTCCGCCGGGGCGAGACGCTCGGCCTGGTCGGTGAGTCCGGCAGCGGCAAGTCCACCGCCGGCCTGGCGCTGATGCGGCTGGTCGACCCGACCGCCGGCCGGGTCCGGGTGGCCGGCGCGGACGTGACCCGGCTGTCCCGGCGTCGCCTGCGCGGCATGCGCCGGCACGTGGCGATGGTGTTCCAGGACCCGCAGGCGTCGCTGGACCCGCGCCGTACGGTCGCGGACAGCGTCGCCGAGCCGCTCGTGGTGCACCGGCTGGCCACGTCCGCCGCCGCCCGCCGGTCCCGGGTGGCGGAGCTGCTGGAGTTGGTCGGCCTGCGGCCGGAGACCGCCGACCGGCACCCGCACGAGCTGTCCGGCGGCCAGCGTCAGCGGGTGGGGGTGGCCCGCGCGCTGGCCGGTGAGCCGGACCTGATCGTGCTGGACGAACCGATCGCCTCGCTGGACCTGAGCGTGCAGGCGCAGATCATGAACCTGCTCCGGCGGCTGCAACGGGATCTCGGGCTGACCTACCTGTTCATCGCGCACGACCTGGCCGCCGTCGAGCACATGAGCGACCGGATCGCGGTGATGTACCTGGGCCGCATCGTGGAGACCGGCCCGCCGGAGCGGATCTACCAGCGGCCGGCGCACCCGTACACGGCGGCGCTGCTGTCGGCGGTGCCGGTGGCCGATCCCCGCGTCGAGCGGGAACGCCGGCGCATCGTGCTCTCCGGTGACATCCCCAGCCCGGTGGACCCGCCCAGCGGCTGCCGCTTCCGTACCCGCTGCCCGCAGGCCCGCGACGCGTGCGCCGGGACCGATCCGGCGCTGGCCGAGGTCGGTCCCGGCCAGCACGCCGCCTGCCTGTTCCCGCTGGACGGCGCGCTGCTGCCCGTCGTCGGAACGGACCGCGCGGACGGGCCGGACCGGGACGGCGGCGCGGCGCGCGCCGACACCGGCGCGGCGTAGGCTCACCGGGCCGCCGTCGCCCGCAGGAGCCGCCCGATGACGTTCACCACCCGGCCGACGCTGCGCGGCACGTTCGGCATGGTCTCCTCGACGCACTGGCTGGCCAGCCAGTCCGCGATGGGCGTGCTGGAGCGCGGCGGCAACGCGTTCGACGCCGCGGTCGCCGCCGGTTTCGTGCTGCACGTGGTCGAGCCGCACCTCAACGGCCCCGGCGGCGAGGTGCCGGCGATCCTCGCCACGGCCGGCGATCCCACCCCGCGGGTGCTCTGCGGCCAGGGCCCGGCCCCGGCCGGCGCCACCGTCGCGCACTTCCGTGCGCTCGGTCTGGACCTGGTGCCCGGCGCCGGCCCGCTCGCCGCCGTGGTGCCCGGCGCGGTCGACGCCTGGCTGCTCCTGTTGCGCGACCACGGCACCCGCCCGCTCGACGAGGTGCTGGAACCGGCGATCGGCTACGCCGCCGCCGGTCATCCGCTGGTCGGCGCCGCCGGGCAGACCGTGGCGCGGGTCCGGTCGCTGTTCACCGAGCACTGGCCGACCTCCGCGCGGCTCTGGCTGCGCGACGGCCGCCCGCCCGCGCCGGGGGAGATGGTCACCAACCCGGCGTACGCGGGGACGCTGCGCCGCCTGGTCGAGGCCGGGCGGGATGCCGGGGCGGACCGGGTGGCGCAGATCGAGGCGGCCCGGCGCGCCTGGCGGGAGGGTTTCGTCGCCGAGGCGATCGACCGGTTCAGTCGCCGCCCGTTCCGTGACTCCAGTGGTCGCCCGCACGCCGGCCTGGTCACCGGTGACGACCTGGCCGGCTGGTCGGCCACCTGGGAGGAGCCGGTCACGCTCGACTGGCGCGGGCACACCGTGGCGAAGACCGGTTTCTGGGGCCAGGGCCCGGTGCTGTTGCAGGCGCTGGCGACGCTCGACGCGCTCGACGATCCCCGGGCGCTGGATCCGTCCACCGTGGACGGCATCCACGCCCAGGCCGAGGCGCTGAAGCTCGCCTTCGCCGACCGGGAGGCGTGGTACGGCGACACCGACGTGCCGGGCGCGGCGCTGCTCTCGTCGGCGTACTCCCGCGAACGGGCCGCGCTGATCGGCGACCGGGCCGCGACCGGGTTGCGTCCGGGTCGCCCGGCGGGCGCGTCGCCGCGGCTCCCGGCGCACCTGGGCGCGCACGCCGCCCGGCGGGCCGGCCCGCCGGACCCGAGCACCGGCGAACCGACGGTACGCGCGGACGGGGTGACCCGCGGCGACACCTGCCACGTCGACGTGGTGGACCGGTGGGGCAACATCATCTCGGCCACCCCGAGCGGCGGCTGGTTGCAGAGTTCGCCGACCATTCCGGAGCTGGGCTTCCCGCTGGGCAGCCGGTTGCAGATGTGCTGGCTGGAGGAGGGGCTCGCGTCGTCGCTGCGGCCGGGCCGGCGTCCGCGTACCACGTTGAGCCCGACACTGGTGCTGCGTGCGGGCGAGCCGGTGCTGGCCTGCGGCACGCCCGGCGGCGACCAGCAGGACCAGTGGCAGTTGCTGTTCCTGCTGCGTCACGTCGCCGGCGGACAGGAGTTGCAGGAGGCGATCGACGCGCCGGCCTGGCACACCACCAGCCTGCCGGCGTCGTTCTACCCGCGTGAGGTCGAGCCGGGCGTGCTGGTGGTGGAGGACCGGTTCGACCCGGACGTGTTGGCCGCGTTGCGCGCGAAGGGCCACACCGTGCGCCGCGCCGACCCGTGGAGCCTGGGCCGCCTGTGCGCCGTCACCCGCGACCCGCGCACCGGCGTCCTGTCCGCCGCCGCCAACCCCCGAGGCGCCCAGAACTACGCCACCGGCCGCTGACCCCCCGTCCCCCCGTCCCTGCCCCACGCCGCGTCGATCTTGCAGATTCGGCCCCGGCATCGCGGACAAACCGGGCTTCCACCGGGCCGCAACTGCAAGATCGCGGGGGAGAGAGGGGGCGGGAGGGGAGGGTGGGGAGGGTGGGGGTTAGGGGTGGTCGGCGGTGGTGATGTGGCTGTGGCGGAGGGAGCGGGGGTGGTGGGTGGGGGTGCCCAGGCGGCGGGCGGTGTCGAGCAGGTGCTCGGTGCGGGTGACGGTGAAGCCGTGGCGGGTGAGCAGGGCGGCCATCGCGGCCGGGGTCCACGTGGAGCGCCACGGCTCGTCCACCCAGACGCTCGACCGGCCGGTGGTGGCCGCCAGCAGCCGGGCCAGCACCCGGCCGAGCGTGGTGGTCACCGCGGGCGTCTGATAGTTGACCACGAGCCGGCTGCCCGGTGCGGAACGGGCGGCCACCGCCTCGACCGTGGTCGCCACCTGCGCCCGGGTCAGGTACGGCACCACGCCCTCCCAGACCCAGGTCGTCGGCGTGTCGGCGCGGTGCCCGGCGGCGGCCAGCGCCTCGCCCAGCCGGTCCCGGCCGAAGTCCACCGGAACGAACCGGGGCGGGGCGCCGGGCAGCGCGCCGGCCCGGTCGCGTTTGTCCCGCTGGCTGGCCGGCTGGTCGACCTCGAAGACGGCCGCCCCGGCGAGTTCCGGCATCCGCCACGCGCGCCCGTCCAGCCCCGCGCCGAGGATCACCACCTGCGGGCCGGGCCGCTCCCGGACGGCGTCGTCGACGGCGACCGTGCGGGGCGCCATCACCTCGGCGCAGGCGCGGACGCTCTCGTAGTCGACCCGGGGCCGCCAGCCGGGCGGCGCCGCGCCGGCGCGGACCCGGTCGACGGCGACGCGCTCGTCCGGGCGCAGCATCGGCGCGGCGGTCGGGTCGGTGAAGCGCCCCGGGGCGAGCCGCCCGTCGGCGGCGGCACGGCCCTGGCACACCAGCACCGCGGTCCGGCTCGCCCGCATGTCGCTCAGCCGTCGATCCGGGTGATGTTGCGGATCTTGTTGGCGGCGTCCAGCGCCGCCACCTTGTACGCCTCGGCCAGCGTCGGATAGTTGAACACCGCGTCGAGCAGGTAGTCGACCGTCCCGCCGCAGCCCATCACCGCCTGCCCGATGTGGATGATCTCGGTGGCGCCGGTGCCGAACACGTGCACGCCGAGCAGGCGCCCGTCCGTCGGCGAGACGAGCAGCTTCAACATGCCGTACGAGTCGCCGACGATCTGCCCCCGGGCCAGTTCGCGGTAGCGGGCGATGCCCACCTCGAACGGGGTGGAGCTGTCGGTCAGCTCGTCCTCGGTCTTCCCGACGAAGCTGATCTCCGGGATGGTGTAGATGCCGATCGGCTGCAGTTCCGGCATCGCGCGGGCCGGTTCCCCGCAGGCGTGCTGCGCGGCCAGGCGGCCCTGTTCCATCGAGGTGGAGGCGAGCGCCGGGAAGCCGATGACGTCGCCCACGGCGTAGATGTTCTCGACCGCGGTGCGGTAGTCGGCGTCGACCTGGATTCGGCCGCGGTGGTCGGCGGTGAGCCCGGCCGCCTCCAACGCGAGTTCGTCGGTCTGCCCCTGGCGGCCGGCGGAGTACATCACCGTGTCGGCGACGATCTTCTTGCCGCTGCGCAGCACGCAGAGCGCGGCGGTGCGGTGCTTCTCCACCGACGCCACCTCCTCGCCGAAGCGGAACGTCACGGACAGGTCCCGCAGGTGGTACTTCAACGACTCGACGATCTCCTCGTCGCAGAAGTCGAGCATCCGCTCGCGGCGCTCGACCACCGTCACCTTGGTGCCGAGCGCGGCGAACATCGACGCGTACTCCATCCCGATCACGCCGGCGCCGACCACGACCATGCTGCGCGGCACGGCCTGGAGGTTGATGACGCCGTCGGAGTCGACGATCGTCCGGTCGTCGAAGTCGACGCTGTCCGGGCGTGCCGGGCGGGTGCCGGCGGCGATGACCGCCTTGTCGAAGCTGACCCGGGTCTCCCGGCCGGAGCCGGCGTCGACCCAGACCGAGTGCGCGTCGGCGAACCGGCCGGTGCCGGTGATCATCGTGACCCGGTTGCGGGCCAGTTGGTCGCGGATCACGTCGGTCTGCCGGCCGATCACGTGCTGGGTCCGGGCGGCCAGGTCGGCGACCGTGATGTCCTCCTTGACGCGGTAGCTGCTTCCGTAGAGGTCACGCTGGCTCAGCCCGGTCAGGTAGAGGACCGCCTCGCGCAGCGTCTTGGACGGCACGGTGCCGGTGTTGATGCACACCCCGCCGAGCATGTCGCGACGGTCCACGACGGCGACGCGACGGCCCAGCTTGGCCGCGGCGATCGCCGCCTTCTGTCCACTTGGTCCGGAGCCCAGCACCAGCAGGTCGTAGTCATACACGCCCGACAGCCTGGCAGCATGTCCCGGCGGACGCCAGCGGAGGGGCCCCCAGAAGTGGATCATTCCCGTATGGTGCGCTGATGCGTCGCCGCGTACCGCTGATCCTGCTTCTCGCGCCGCTGCTCGCCGCCGGGTGCACCACCGACCCCGCCGCGCCGGCCGCCGACCCGTCCGCTCCGCCGACCACGCCCGGTCCGACCGTCCCCGCCGTCGACTACACCGCCTGGCAGGCGGGCCGTTCCACGCCGGTGGCCGACAAGGTCTACCCGGCGCGGGGCACCGACGCGCTGGACGTCCTGCACTACGACCTGGCGGTGCAGTGGGCGCCGCCGACCCGGACCCTCACCGGCGCCGCCACGCTGCGGATCCGTCCGGTCCGGGACGCGCCGAACCTGGTGCTCGACTTCATGCCCTACCAGCTCGACGGCGTGACGCTGGACGGCGCGCCGGTCACCGCGGCGGTGGCCCGGGAGAAGCTCACGGTGACCGCGCCGGTCGTGGCCGACAAACCGGTGACGTTGCTGGTCAAGTACCACGGCCGGCCGCGGACCACGCCGATGCCGTCGCACCGCAAGGACGTGGAGGACCTCGGCCTCACCGTCACCAAGGAGGGCGGCCTCTGGACGATGCAGGAGCCGTTCGGGGCGTTCACCTGGTACCCGGCGAACGACCAGCCCGCCGACGAGGCGCTCTACGACATCCGGGTGACCGTGCCGGCGGGGTGGACCGCGATCGCCGGCGGCACCCCGGCCGGGCAGTCCGGCACCACGTTCTCCTACCGCAGCGCCGACCCGGTCGCGACGTACCTGACCACGCTCGCGGTCGGGAAGTACCAGAAGCTGACCGCCAAGGGGCCGCGCGGCGTGCCGCTGACCTACTGGTACCGCAAGGGCGCCGACGACGATCTGGTGCCGTACCTGAAGAAGTCCCCGCAGTACCTGGCCTGGCTGGAGAAGAAGTTCGGCCCGTACCCGTTCCCCTCCGGCGGCGTCGTGGTGGTGGACTCGGCGTCGGGCATGGAGACCCAGCAGATGATCACGATGGGCGGGAAGATCGAGGACACCCGGGCCCGCCGGGACCGCTGGGGCAGCGACCTGCTCCACGAGTACGCCCACCAGTGGTTCGGCAACTCCGTCACGCCCACGAGCTGGACCGACCTGTGGCTGAACGAGGGCTGGGCGAAGTACGCCCAGGACCTGTACACCCAGGAGACGCTGAAGCTGAGCGCGGCGAGCCTGGACCGCTACCTGCGCGAGGGCGACGCGGCCCTGCGCAAGAAGCTGGGCCCGCCCGGCAGGCCCGACCCGAAGCGGTTCGCCGAGGGCAACGTCTACCTCTGCCCGGCGGCCATGCTCCGCGAGATCCACCGGCAGGTGGGCGACAAGACGTTCTTCGTGCTGGCCCGCGCCTGGGTGCAGGACCAGCGCAACACCCAACAGGACCGCGCGTCGTTCATCGCGTTCCTCAACGAGCGGACCGGCCGCGACTTCACCAAGCTGGTCAACGCCTGGCTGGACTCGAAGACCACGCCGAAGCAGATCAGGGTCGGTTGACCGGGTCCGGGGCCCCGCGGGTCGGCGGGGCCCCGGACCGGCTCAGCGGCCCTGGAGCGCCCGGACGTTGTCGCCGAACGTCCAGCCCTTCGACCCGTCCCAGTTGACCGACCAGGTCATCAGGCCCTTGAGTCCCGGCACTGAGTGCCACGCCTGGCTGACCAGCGACGGGCTCAGGTAGCCACCGCCCGCGCCGGGCTGCGCCGGCAGGCCGGGGACCTGCTTGTCGTACGGGACGCGGATGGTGACGCCCTGGACGGTGAGCCCGTTGTTCAGGCACTGCGTCTGCACCGTGAAGCCCTGCACGGTGCCGGCCGGGTACGAGTCACCGGCGCAGCCGTACATGGAGCCGTTGTAGTACTGCATGTTCAGCCACCAGAGCCGGCCGTTGTCGGCGTACTTCCTGACGATCGGCAGGTACGCGCCCCAGATCGAGCCGTAGGTGACGCTGCCGCCGGTGACGTACGCGGTCTCCGGCGCCATGGTGAGCCCGAAACCGGCCGGCATCTGGGCCAGCACCCCGTCGATGATCCGGATCAGGTTGGCCTGCGACGGCGAGAGCTGGTTGATGTTCCCGCTGCCGGTCAGCCCGGTCTCGATGTCGATGTCGATGCCGTCGAAGTTGTGCCGTTTGAGGATCGGCACCACGGTGGCGACGAACCGGTCGGCGACGGCGGCGGAGCTGAGGTCGATGCCGGCGGCGGCGCCGCCGATGGAGAGCAGTACGGTCAGGCCGGCGGACTTGGCCTGGCAGACCTGCGCCGGGGTGGGCACCCGGACGCCGGCGTCCATGCCGTCCTCCCAGAGCACGGTGCCGTCGGCGCGGATGACCGGGAACGCGGCGGTGACCACGTTGTAGCCGTGGCCGGTGATCCGGGCGTCGGTGACCGGGATCCAGCCGAGTCCGGGGTGCACGCCGTTGGCCGCGCCGTCCCAGTTCTCCCAGTAGCCCTGGAGCACCTTGCCGGTCGGTCGGGACCGCAGCGCGCAGGTGTCACCGCCCGGCGTGGACGTCGCGGTCGGGGTCGGCGTGGGGGTCCGGGTGGGGGAGGGGGACGCGGTGGGACTGGGCGTGGGTGACGGTGGCCGGGTGGTCGGGCTGGGTGACGGTGTGCCGCCGGTGCAGGCGCCGAGGTCGGTCCAGAGCGCCGGCACGGCGGCCGGCGTCCAGCCCGCGCCGACCGGCGGGGTGTGCGTGACCAACGCCTGATAGAGCCGGCCGGCGTAGCTGGCCCGGCTGCCGGCGGTCCAGGTGACGCCCTCGGCCCAGGCCGGCGCGTCGCAGGCCACCAGCGCGGTGGGGTTCGCGGCGGCGGCGAAGCCACCGGCGGCGGGCAGGGCCACGGTGGCGGCGAGCAGCGCGACACCACCGAGCAGAGCGGTCGTCCCACGTCCGAGTCGCATGACATACCTCCTCATCGATGCGGCGGAGGTTATCAGTTAACTTTGTTAAGTGTAAATGCGCAGTAGTCTGTCAGCACTTCGTTCAGGACGTGAAATGTAGGGAAGGACGGCGGCGGACGTGGACGCCAGACGCACCACGGTGCGCGACATGCGCCGGGCCAACCGGTCGGTCCTGCTCACCCGGATCTGGCTGGACGGCCCGCTCAGCCGGCACGAGCTGGGCCAGTCCACCGCGTTGAGCCTGGCCAGCGTGAGCAACCTGGTCGGCGAGATGATCGCCGAAGGGTTGGTCGAGGAGGCCGGCTCGGTGGAGTCCGACGGCGGTCGCCCCCGGGTGCTGCTGCGGGTCGCCCCCGGCCACGGCTACCTGGTCGGCGCCGACGTGGGCGAGACTCGGGTGCAGGTCGAGCTGTTCGACCTGACCATGACCGCGCTGGCCAAGGCGGAGTACCCGATCGCCGCCGCCGAGCCCGACCCGCGACAGGTCGCCACGCACCTGCTGCACGGCCTCGCCGCGGTGACCGAGCAGGCGGGCGTCGATCCGGCCGCGGTGCTCGGCTTCGGCGTCGCCGTCTCCGGCACGGTCGAGCGCGCCGCCGACGCGGTGGTGCACGCGCAGACACTCGGCTGGGACGGCGTCCCGCTCGGCGCGATGCTGCGCGCCGGCACCGACGTGCCGGTGCACATCGACAACGGCGCCAAGACGCTCGGCCAGGCCGAGATGTGGTTCGGCGCCGGCCGTGGCGTCCGGCACGCGGTGGTCGTCCTGGTCGGGTCCGGTGTCGGGGCGTGCGTGGTCGCCGACGGCGTCGGCTACCGCGGCGCGCACAGCAGCGCCGGCGAGTGGGGCCACACCACCATCGTGTACGGGGGCCGGCGCTGCCGCTGCGGCAACCTCGGCTGCCTCGAGGCGTACGTCGGCGCGGAGGGGGTGCTCGACCGGTTCCGGCGGGCCAACCGGGGCCGCCCGGCGCCCGGCGGGGACGAGGAGAGCGCGTTCGGTGAGCTGCTGCGCGCCGGCAGCCGCACCGCCGCGACGGTGATCGACGAGACGGTCGGCTACCTCGGCGCCGGCCTGGCCAACCTGGTGAACCTGTTCAACCCGGAGCGGGTGGTGCTGGGCGGCTGGGCCGGGCTGGCGCTGGGCGAGCGCCATCTGCCGGCGATCCGCGAGGCGACCGCGCGGCACGCGCTGCGCCAGCCGTACGCGCAGACCTCGGTCGAGCTGTGCCGGCTCGGACCGGACGCGGTCGCGATGGGCGCGGCCACCCTGCCGATGGCCCGGCTGCTGCGCGACGGCGGCGTGCGCCGCGAGCCGGCGGCCCGGCCGGCCCCATCGCGGCGGTCGCCGGGCCGCTGACCGGCCGGCCCGGCCGGACCGGCGTCATCCGCGGCGGCGGCCGGACCGGCGTCGCCGCCGGCCCGGCCACCCCGTGGGGTCAGGACGGCAGCGTCCACTTCTGGTTGGCGCCCCCGGTGCAGCTCCACACCTGCGTCTTCGCCCCGTCGGCGGACGTGTTGCCGGTGACGTCGAGGCACTTGTCCGCCTGCGGGTTCACCAGGTCCCGCCCGGCGGTCGCGGTCCACTGCTGGGCGGCGCTGCCGTTGCACGCCCAGAGCTGCACCCTCGTGCCGTCGGCGGTGCCGCCGCCGGCCACGTCGAGGCACTTGCCGAGCGCACGCAGCGTCCCGTCGGCGGCCCGGGTCCAGCGCTGGTTGGCCGCCCCGGTGCAGCTCCAGATCTGCACCGGCGTGCCGTCGGCGCTGGCGTTGTCGGTGACGTCCAGGCACTTTCCGCCGATGCCGGTGACCGGGCCGGTCGGCGTCGCGCCGCCGCCGGACTGGGTGCCGGACCAGGTGAACGTGGCGGTGGTTCGGGCCGGCAGCGGGTAGCTGAAGGACTGCCCGCCCCACACCACCCGGACCGACTGCGCGGACGTGCCGCCGTTGTGCGCCAGCAGCGCCTTGGAGCCGTCCGGGTTGCGGTACGCCACGTTCTGCACCGTGCCGTTGGCGGTGGAGTCGATCCGGGTCGCGCCGGGCCGGACGAACCTGGTCAGGTGGCCGGTGGTGTAGTACTCGATCGTGTAGTCCACCTGGCCGGCCCGGGCGCCGCCCTCCTGCACGGTGATCAGGCCGGTGCAGGTGCCGCAGCCGCCGTTGTGCGGGCCCATGTTCTGGTTGACCGCGAGGCTCCACTTCACCACGCTGCGGCTCCAGTTCCGGGCGTAGCTCACGATGTCGGCCATGTCCTCGTTGTGCTGGTTGGTGATCCAGGTGCCGCCGGAGTGCTCGGTGCTGAACTGCGGCACCGCCGGGTACTGCGCGCGCACCTGGCTGCCGACCGCCGGGTCGCCGAAGTAGCCGTGCCAGGCGATGCCGCCGAAGAGCGGGTCGGTGCGGACCGCGCTGTCGGCGAGCAGCCCGGAGCCGATGGTGCCGTAGTCGCCGTAGTTCCAGTCGTGCACCAGCACCTTCGTGTTGATCCCGGCGGCGCGGAACGCCGGGTAGACGAAGTTCTTGGTCAGCTCCGTCAGGCCGGCGGCGTTCCAGCTCATGCCGGGGTAGTCCATCGCGGTGGGGTTGCCGGCCTGGCAGCAGTTCGGCTCGTTCTGCACCGACAGGTAGTCGACGGTGACGCCGCGCGCCGCGTACGCCTGGAGCGTCCGGACCAGGTACTGCGCGTAGGTGGCGTAGTGCTCCCACTTCAGCCAGCCCATCTGGTCCATCCGGCCGTTGTCCTTCATCCAGCCGGGCGCGCTCCACGGCACCACCATCACCCGCAGCGCCGGATTGAGCTGGCGGGCCTGCGCGGTGAGCAGCTCGACGTTCGTGTCGTAGCCGTTCGCGCCGAAGTCGTTGAGGTCGCAGCAGGTGTCGTCGAGGGACATGTTGCCGGGCCGGGACAGGTCGGACGCGCCGACCGGGTTGCGGACGAACGACAGCCCGATCCCGTCGGTGGGGCTGAACAGCTTGCGCATCACCGCGTCCCGGGTGGCCGCGCTGATCGGGCCGCCGCGCAGCAGGTACGCGGTGGTGTCGGTGATGGACGCGCCGGCGCCCTCGAACGGCTGGTAGCGGGTGTTCTCGTCGACGGTGATGGTGTGCGTGGCGCCGGGGCTGGTGGCGGCGAAGGCGAGTGGGCTCTGCTGTTGCAGCCCACGGGTGACGGTCCGGCCGCCGCTGTCGGAGGTGGTGGTGAGCCAGACGTCGACGCGTTCACCGGCGGCGTGGGCGGCGGTGGTGGGGACGAGGGCGCCGGCGGTGAGGCAGAGCGTCAGGGCGACGCGGCCGGCGAGGCGGGCAACGGTGGTGGGGGACACGGGTGCTCCTTCCGGATGAATAGACATCCGCGAATGAGCGAACCGTTGTTCCGGGCTTATGTCAAGACGTGAAAGAAAGGGGCGGCCGCCCGGGAAGCTCCCGCTCGGCCGCCCCGGAGGTCGGATCAGCGCCGCTCGCGCGCCCGCCGGACGGTGTCGCGGTACCACAGCGCGCTGCGCTTCGGGGTGCGGCGCTGGGTGTCGTAGTCCACCCGGACGATGCCGAACCGCTTGTCGTAGCCGTACGCCCACTCGAAGTTGTCAAGCAGCGACCAGGCGAAGTAGCCCCGCACGTCCGCGCCCGCCTGCCGGGCCCGGGCCACCGCCCGCAGGTGCTCGGTCAGGTAGCCGACCCGGTCGTCGTCGGCCACGAACCCCTCCGCGTCCGGCTCGTCGTCGAACGCCGCGCCGTTCTCGGTGATCACCATCGGCACGCCCGGGTAGTCGCGGTGCAGTCGCACCAGCAGGTCGGTGAAGGACTCCGGGACGATCTCCCAGTCCATCGCGGTGCGCGGCAGGTCCCGGCGGACCACCCGGCGCACCGGTCGGCCGTCGTCGTCGCGCTCCCGCCCCTGCTCGTCCACGCCGGAGTGGAGTTGCCCGAAGTAGTAGTTCACGCCCAGCACGTCGATCGGGGTGGCGATGACGTCCAGATCGCCGTCCTCGACCGGGATCCGCACCCCCTCGGCCGCCAGGTCGTCGATCACGTCCTGCGGGTAGGACCCGCGCAGCACCGGGTCCAGGTAGAGCCGGTTGCCCAGCCCGTCCGCCGCCCGCGCCGCGTCCCGGTCCGCCGCGCTGTCGGTCGCCGGGTCGGCGGTGGACAGGTTCACGGTCAGCCCCAGCTCGATCGGCGTCTGCGCCGCCGCGCGCAGCCGCTGGCCGGCCAGCCCGTGCCCGAGCAGCAGGTGGTGCGCGGCGGCGATGCCGTCGCCCAGGTTCCGCCGGCCGGGGGCGTGGTCGCCGTAGGCGTACCCGAGCATCGCCGAGCACCACGGCTCGTTGAGCGTGGTCCAGGTGCGGACCCGGTCGCCGAGCGCGGCGAAGACCAGCTCCGCGTAGTCGGCGAAGCGGTACGCGGTGTCCCGGTTCGGCCAGCCGCCGGCGTCCTCCAGCTCCTGCGGCAGGTCCCAGTGGTAGAGCGTCACCCACGGGTCCACGCCGCGGCCGAGCAGCTCGTCCACCAGCCGGTCGTAGAAGTCCAGCCCGGCCGTGTTGGCCGGCCCGCGCCCGCCGGGCTGCACCCGCGGCCAGGCCACCGAGAACCGGTAGGTGTCCAGCCCCAGGTCGGCGATGAGCGCCACGTCCTGCGGCATCCGGTGGTAGTGGTCGCAGGCCACGTCGCCGTGGTCGCCGTTGGCCACCGCCCCCGGGACCCGGCAGAAGGTGTCCCAGATCGACGGCGTGCGACCGTCCTCGGCCACCGCGCCCTCGATCTGGTACGACGACGTCGCCACCCCCCACCGGAAGGTCGGCGGCAGCGTGTCGATCGGGTCGGCCTGATCGACGCTCGGGCGGTTGAGGTCGGTGTCCATGGTTCTCCTCGCGGTAGCGGTGGGCTCGGACTTCTCAGCGGGGCAGGGGGGCGACGGCCGGGTGCAGCCAGCACGCGACGGCCCGGGTCGGATCGTCGACACCGGGTGGGCCCAGCACCGGCAGGCGCTCGTCGCACGGCGTGAACGCCTTCGGACAGCGCGGGTGGAACGCGCAGCCGGCCGGCATGGCGCGCAGGTCCGGTGGGGAGCCGGGGATGCCGGTCAGCTCCCGGCGCGGCCCGTGCAGCGCCGGGAACGAGTGCAGCAACCCCTCGGTGTACGGGTGCAGCGGCTCGGCGTACAGCCGGGCGGCGGGCGCCTCCTCGACGATCCGGCCGCCGTACATGATGGCGATCCGGTCGGAGAACTCGACCAGCAGCGACAGGTCGTGGGTGATGAACAGCACCGCGAAGCCGAGCCGCTCGCGCAGCTCGGTGAGCTGGCCGAGGATCTGCCGTTGCATCACCACGTCCAACGCGGTGGTCGGCTCGTCCATGATGACCAGTTGCGGCTCCAACGCCAGCGCCATGGCGATCATGACGCGTTGCCGCATGCCGCCGGAAAGCTGGTGCGGGTAGCTGTCCAGCCGGTCGGCGGCGATCCCGACCAGGCGCAGCAGGTCCTTTGCGCGGGCCCGCCGGCTCGCCGGGGTGCTCCTCGGCTCGTGCGCCCTGATCACGTCGAGGAGCTGGGTGGAGACCCGGTGCACCGGGTTGAGCGAGTTCATCGCGCCCTGGAACACGATCGACGTCTCCGCCCAGCGGAACTCGCGCAGCCGGGCGGGGCTCAGCGTCAGCACGTCCACCGGTGGGCCGTCGGCCGGGTGGTAGATCACCTGGCCGCCGCTGACCACGCCGGGCGGCGGCAGCAGCCGGGTCAGCCCGTACGCCAGGGTGGACTTGCCGCTGCCGCTCTCCCCGGCCAGGCCGAGCACCTCGCCGCGGTGCAACGTCAGGTCCACGTCGCGGACCGCCCGCACCGCGTCCGGGCCGACGCCGTAGTCGACGCACAGTCCCCGGATCTCCAGCACCTGGTCGCTCATCGGGTCTGGTCCTCTCGGGTGTCGGGCATCGGGACGGGGGCCGCCGCCGGGGCCAGCACGGGGGTGAACCCCACGCGCATCCGGACCGTGCGGCCGTCCGCGGTGCGGATCCGGGTCCGGCCGCCGGTGCGCAGCCGGGGGCTGACGAACTCGTCGATGCCGAAGTTGATCAGCGCGAGCGCGGTGCCGAGCAGCGCGATGGCCAGCCCGGCCGGTACGAACCACCACCACGCGCCCTGTGCGAGCGCCTGCTGGCCCTGCGCCCAGAACAGGATGGTGCCCCAGTTCCAGGAACTGACCGAGGAGATGCCGATGAACGCCAGGGTGATCTCCGACATCACCGCGAAGATCACCGTGCCGACGAAGCCGGAGGCGATGATCGCGGTCAGGTTCGGCAGCACCTCGAAGCCGATGATCCGCCAGGTCCGCTCGCCGTTGGCCCGCGCCGCCTCGACGTAGTCGCGGCGGCGCAACGACAGCGTCTGGGCGCGCAGCACCCGGGCGCCCCAGGCCCACGAGGTGAGCCCGATGATCAGCGCGACCAGCAGGTCACCGGCCTGGTCGACGAGCGACGCCACGATGATGATCAGCGGCAGCGCCGGGATCACCAGGAACACGTTGGACAGCGCGGAGAGGCCCTCGTCGGCCGCGCCGCCCAGGTAGCCGGCGGTCACCCCGATCAGGACGGACAGGATCGTGGCCAGCACGCCGGCGATCAGGCCCACCACCATCACGCTGCGCGCGCCCACCAGGATCTGGCTGAAGATGTCCTGCCCGAGGTGGGTGGTGCCGAACCAGTGCCGGGTCGACGGCGCCTGGAGCACGTCCGCGCCTCGCGCGTCCGGGTCGTACGGCGCGATCCACGGCCCGATGACCGCCAGCAGCACGTACACGCCGAGGATGGCCAGGCCGGTCGCGGCCTTGGCGTTGGCCACGAAGCGGAACCGGCGGCGCCGCGCCCGGGCCGACGGCTGCGCCATCGCGCCCTGGCCGGGGATGACCTGCTCGATGCTCGACGGGGAGATTGTCATCGCTCAGCTCTTTCGGGTCCGCGGGTCGAGGAGCAGGTACGCGACGTCGGCGAGCAGGTTCGCCACCAGCACCGAGATCGTGATGATCAGGAAGATGCCCTGCATGAGCGGGTAGTCCTTGCTGCCGACCGCCTGGAAGAGCTGGAACCCCAGGCCCGGATAGGAGAAGACGATCTCCACCAGCAGCGTGCCGCCGACGATGAAGCCCAGCGACAACGCGAAGCCGGAGACGTTGGGCAGCAGCGCGTTGCGCGCGGCGTAACTGAGCGCCACCCGGCGCTCGGAGAGCCCCTTGGCGTGCGCCACCGTGATGTAGTCCTCGCTGGCGACGGTGACCATCATGTTGCGCATGCTGAGGATCCAGCCGCTCATCGAGGAGACCAGGATGGTCGCCGCGGGCAGGATGCTGTGCTGGAGCGCGCTCGGGATGAAGTACGCGTCGAACGCCGGCACCAGCCCCGGCTCGTAGCCGCCGGAGGAGGGGAAGAAGCTGCCCGGACCGGCGAACAACGCGATCGCCACCAGACCCAGCCAGAAGTAGGGGATCGAGGAGAGGAACGTGGTGGCCGGCAGCAGCCCGTCGATCCACGAGCCGCGCCGCCAGCCGGCGCCCACGCCCAGCGCGGTGCCGATCAGGAAGCTGACCACCGTGGTGACGCCGACCAGACCGACCGTCCACGGCAGGCTGCTCCCGATCACCTCCGACACCGGCGCCGGGAAGAACGTGAACGACAGGCCCAGGTCGCCGTGCAGGAGCTGCCCCCAGTAGGCGACGTACTGCTCCCACAGGTTGCGGTCGGAGTCCAGCCCGAACAGCACCCGCAGCGAGGCGATCGCGTCGGCGCTGATCCGACCCTGGTTACGGGAGATCAACGACTGCACCGGATCGCCCGGCACGATCCGCGGGATGAAGAAGTTGAGCGTGATCGCCGCCCAGGCGGTGAACAGGTAGAAGGCCACCCGTTGCAGCAGGAACCTCATCGGGCTGCCTCCTCGGGCACGGTTGCCTCCGCCGCCGCGACGGTTGCCCCGTCGAACAGCCAGCACGCCGCCCAGTGCCCGGGCCGGTCGTCGATCGGGATCGGCGGCGGCAGGTCGGCGGCGCACCGCGGCATGGCGTGCGGGCAGCGCGGATGGAACCGGCAGCCGGCCGGCGGGCGGATCAGGCTCGGCGGCTCGCCGTGGTCCGGCCCGGCCGCCGCGACACCGCCGGCGCCCGCGCCGGTGATCCGCTCCGGGTCCGGCGCCGAATCGATCAACAACCGGGTGTACGGGTGCGCCGGCCGCTGGGTGACCGTCTCGCTGTCGCCGCCCTCGACCATCCGCCCGGCGTACATGACGATCGTCTCGTCGGCGAAGTAGCGGGCCGAGGCGATGTCGTGGGTGATGTAGAGGATGGCGAGGTTCAGCCGGTCCTTGAGGTCCTGGAGCAGGTTGAGCACGCCGAGGCGGATCGAGACGTCCAGCATGGAGACCGGTTCGTCGGCGAGCAGCACCTCCGGGTCCGCGCCGAGCGCCCGGGCGATGGCGACGCGTTGGCGCTGGCCGCCGGACAACTCGTGCGGGAACGCGTCGAGGTAGCGCTCGGGCGGGGTGAGGCTGACCCGGGTGAGCAGGTCGGCCAGCGCCTTCTCCAGCCCGTCCGCGCCGTCGCCGGCGTTGCCGTGGATGCGCAGCGACCGGGTGAGGTGGTAGCGCACGGTGTGCACCGGGTTCAACGAGGCGAACGGGTCCTGGAGGATCAACTGCACCCGGCGCACGTACGCCCGGAAGCGCCGGCCGCCGCGGACCCGGGTCGGGACGCCGTGCAGCCGGATGTCGCCGGCGGTGCGCGGATAGAGCTGGGCCAGCAGCCGCGCCACCGTGGACTTGCCGGAGCCGGACTCGCCGACCAGCGCGGTCACCCGGCCGCGGCGCAGCGCGATCGAGACGTCGTCGACGGCGTGCACCACCGCCGAGGTCCGGGAGAGGAGGTCGCGCAGCCGCCGGCGGACCGGGAAGTGCTTGGTCAGGCCGACGGCCTCCAGCACCACCTCGTCGGCCGGCGCCGGGGCGCTCTCGGTCGTCGTCATGCCGAATTCCTGTCTGGGGTTGCCGGGGTGAGGGGCGGGCACCGTCTCCCCGGCCGGCGGGCGCGCCGGCCGGGGAGACGACGCCGGGTCAGCCGGCGGTCGGCTTGAGGTGCAGCACCACGTCCACCGCGTTGGGCTGGGTGGGCTGGAGCGCGCCGTACGGGTTCGAGTCGTCCGGCCAGCCGGTCCAGTTCTTCACGCTGTACGCGCCGCCGATGTTGTCCGCGCCGACCGGGATCATCGGCACCTGCTCGACGAAGATCTTCTGGAGCGTGGCGAGCGCGGTGGTGCGGGCGGCGTCGTCGGTGGCGTTGGCGTACGCGATCAGCGCGTCGGTCGCCGCCTTGTCGTCGAAGCGGCCGAAGTTGCCGGCCGGCGAGGCGGTCCCGATCGGCTTGAGCACCCGGCCGTCCATG
This sequence comes from Micromonospora sp. NPDC049201, assembly GCF_055586805.1. Taxonomy (NCBI): domain Bacteria; kingdom Bacillati; phylum Actinomycetota; class Actinomycetes; order Micromonosporales; family Micromonosporaceae; genus Micromonospora; species Micromonospora sp. NPDC049201. Next base: position 321,556 of record NZ_JBVJHM010000005.1, read on the forward strand.
ATCGTCCGGTAGATGTCGTACGGCGTCGCGCCGCTCTCGGTCCACCGGAACGTGGCGTCGAAGTTGCCCTGCTCCACGTTGCGGAACCAGGCGTCCTGGTTGGCCTTGTCGATGGTCGCCGCGATGCCGATCTTGGACAGGTTGTCCTTCACGATCTCCAGGCTGGTCTGGTAGTCGGACCAGCCGGCCGGGTCGGTCAACTTGATCGTCACCGGCTTGCCGCCCTTGTCCTTGAGCGTGGTGCCGTCGAGCTTGTAGCCCGCGCCGGTGAGCAGCGCCTTGGCGCCCTCGACGTCGACCTTGTGCTCCTGGCCCTTGTACTCCGCCGCGATGAACGGGTCCCCGGCCGGGCTGGGCAGCCCGGTCACGCTCTTCACCTCGGGGTGGAAGTACGCGGCCTCGGCGGTGGTGAAGATGTCCGCCCGGTCGACGACCATGTTCATCGCCTTACGCAGCGTCGGGTCGTCGAACGGCTTCTTCGTGGTGTTCAGGTAGAGGCCGTGGATGCCCAGCACCGGCGGTGCCCACACCTTGTGGTTCTTCTGGTCCTTGGCCACGAACACGGTCTGGTAGTTGGGGATGAAGACGAAGCTCCACTCCGACTCGCCGTTGGCCAGCGCGGTGGTCTGCGCGCTGTTGTCCGTGTACGAGGTGAAGCGCAGCTCCTTCACCTTCGGCGCGTCCTGCCAGTAGCCCTTGTCCCGCACGGTCAGCGTGGTGGTGGCCGGCGTGAACGACTTGAGCGTGTACGGGCCGCTGCCGACCGGCTGCTTCACCGGGTCGGTGGTCGGGTCGGCGATCTTCTCCCAGAGGTGCTTGGGCACGATCGGCACCCGCCACAGCACCTTCTGCTGGTTGACGAACTGCGGGCTGGACATCGAGATGGTGACCTCGTTGCCGGTCGCGACCGCGTCCGTGTACGGCACGCCCTGGTCGTTGAGCGCCGGGAACTTCTTGACCAGGTTGTAGGTGAACGCCACGTCCTCGGCGGTGACCTTCTGCCCGTCCGACCAGGTGGCGTTGTCACGGATGGTGACCTTGACCGACTTGTAGTCCGCCGACCACTCGGCCTTGCTGGCCAGCCACGGCTTGAACGGGTCCGCCGGCTTGACCGGGTTCCACATCATCAGCGGCTCGTAGATCTGCCAGCGGTAGCCCAGCGACGCCGCGGCCGAGGTGGTCAGGAACGGATTGTTGTTCTCCGCCTGCGGGCCGTTGGGCATGCCGACGTTCAGCACGGTCGCGGCCTGGCCGCTCTTCTTGTTCGCGTTCGGGCTGTCGCCGCACGCGGCGACCGTGGTGGTGACCATCGCGCCGGCCAGCGCGACGGCGAGGAGGTGCCTTCTTCTCATGGAGGTCTCCCTCGGTGGTCCCGCATGTCCTCGGGCGGGATGTGGTGGATGGAGGGTGTGCGGTGGTGCCACCGGCGGGCGGGGCCCGCCGGTGTGGTCGCCGGGTTCGGCGGGGTGACTGCTCAGGTGACGCGGGTGGAGGCGCGGGCGGCGAAGCCGGTGGGGATGACGGTCGGGGTGTCCGGCAGCGGCGTGCCGGTGAGGTGGGCGATGAGGAGCCGGGCGGCGGCCGCGCCCATCTCCCGCAGCGGCTGGTGCACCGAGCTGAGCGGCGGGTGGGTGTGCCCGGCCAGCGGCAGGTCGTCGAAGCCGACCACCGCCACGTCCTGTGGGACGCGGCGGCCGGCGTCGCGCAGCGCCTGGAGCGCGCCGGCGGCGGAGAGGTCGTTGTGCGCGAAGACCGCGTCGAACGGCACGCCGTCGGCGAGCAGCCGGCGCACCGCCGCGCGCCCGCACTCGAACGTGAAGTCGCCCTCCACCACCCGCGCCGGCTCGATGGGTACGCCGGCGTCCGCGTAGCCGCCGGCGAAGCCGGCGAGCCGTTCGCGGGTGCAGCCGAACCGGCGCAGGCCGGTGATGACGAGCGGTCGTCGGCGTCCGAGCGCCAGCAGGTGCGCGGCGGCGGCCCGCGCGCCGGCCTCGTTGGTGGTCCGCACCGACGGGAAGCCGGGCTGGTGACCGCGGTCGTCGATCAGGATCACCGGCAGGCCGCGGCGGTGCAGCCCGGTGATGTAGTCCAGGGTGCCCTCGGGTTCGACCACGAGCAGGCCGTCGAAGGACTTCGCGGAGACCTGGGAGGCGAAGCGGCGCATCGACTCGTCGCCGTGGGTGCAGGTGAACAGCAGCATGCCGTAGCCGGCGGCCTCGACCGCGTCGGCCGCGCCCTGGAGCACCTCGCCCATCCACGGCCAGGTCAGCGCCGGCACCAGCATGCCGACCACCCGGGTACGCCCCCGGGCCAGGCCGACCGCGCGGGCGCTGGGCACATAGCCGAGGTCGCTGATCACGGCGCGGACCCGGTCGGCGGTGCGGATGTGCACCTCGCCCTTGCCGTTGAGCACGCGCGAGACGGTCGTCTTGCTCACCCCGGCCCGGGTGGCGACGTCGGCGATGGTGATCGGCACGTGACGCTCCCGGGTCGCAGGGGTGAGGGGGATGTTTCGGAACCGGTTGCGGTAGCGGTTCCGTGGCAGTCAACCGAAGTGGCGCCGGTCACGTCAATAACGGGCAGATAACGAAACACGGCTAAGTTCGAGCCCTGAAAAAAGCGGCGGGGCAGCGGATGGGTGGATCAAGCCGGTGAGCAGCGTCGATGCCATGTCGAAGCGGTTGGCCGAGTGGACGCCGTCAGCTCCGCGCGTACACGTCGCCGGCGTTCGCCTCGTGCGGCACCGCGCACAGGTACGCCGCCACCTCGGCCGCCGACCGCCAGCCGGGCAGCGCGAATCCCATCTCGTCACCGAGCGCCACGGCGAACCCGGTGAAGCCCAGCGCGGTGAGTCGGTCCAGGCAGCGCCCGGCCAGGTCCCGCGCGATGGTGGTGAACTCGAACGACAGGGCCGGCACCGGCCGGTTCAGTCCGGCCAGCACCGCGTCCTCGAAACCCTCCACGTCGATCTTGATGAACGCCGGCACGCCGTGCTCGGCGAGGAGGGCGTCCAGGGTGGTGCCGGCCACCTCGATCTCGGCGTCCCAGGTCTCACCCGCCCAGCCGGCGGCCTGCCCGGCGGCCCGGACGAAGCCGGGGGAGGCGGTGGAGACGGTCGGATTGGCGGAGTTCACGTGCAGCCGCACCGGTCCGGTGGTGCGCCCGCAGGCCGCCTCCACCACGGTGACCGCCTCGTCGCCCGCGTGCAGGGCGCGCAGCACCCGTGCGCAGAGCGGTTGTGGCTCCACGGCCACCACCCGGGCGTCGAGTCGACGGAAGCTGGCCAGTCGGTCACCCACGTGCGCGCCGATGTCGAGGACCAGGTCGCCGGCGCGCACCAGCGGCGCGTAGAACGCGTCCAGCGCGGCCTCGCGGGCCCGGTCGCCGTGGTAGAAGTCCAGCGAACGACGCAGCCCGGCGAGCGCCGGATCCGCCTTGAGCGCCTCGATCACCCCGTCCCGACCCCCCACCTCACCGACCGTAGTCACCCGCGGTGGAACGCGAGCCACATTCGGTCGTTTCGCCGAGCACACTATCCTCCTAGGATGCCGTAGGGGGTGTGACCCGTCGGCGGCGCGCAGCGGAGGCACGTGATGGCGTCGGAATCACGGCCCCGCGGCGGCAGACAGCCGTCCGTGGCGCCTTTCGAGCTGAGAGCGGCAACGACTCGCCCGACGCGCAGCAGGCCACCGAGGTTCCCGGCCACGGCGACGCGGTCCAGGCCGTCGGCGGCCTCCAGCGTGTCGCCCGCCGCGCCCGGGCGGCGGGGCGTGGCGGTTCGTCCCGCGACGGTGCTGCTCCTGGCTGTCGGACACCGCAGCCGTGGCGGCCCTGAGTCGTTTCCGCCATCAGCTCGAAAGGGACCGACCAGGGACGGGTGCTGCCCGGCGGGCGGGCGAGAACGGCCTGGTCAGGGCGTCTCGACGACCTCCTGGCCGAGCGGCCACAGCGCGGCCGGGACCAGCTTGAAGTTGGCCACCCCGAACGGGATACCGATGATCGTCACGCAGAGCGCGACCCCGGCGAGGATGTGCGACAGGGCGAGCCACCAGCCGGCCAGCAGCACCCAGAGCACGTTCGCCAGCCCGGACGGGACGCCGGCGCCCGGCTTCGGCACGAGCGTGCGCCCGAACGGCCACAGCGCGTACGAGGCCAGGCGCAGCGAGGCCACGCCGAACGGGATGGTGACGACCAGGACGAAGCAGATCAGGGCGGCCACGCCGTAGCCCAGGGCCAGGACGATGCCGCCGCCGAAGACGAGCCACAACAGGTTCAGCAGGAAGCGGATCACCACTCCATGGTGCCTGCCGCCGGCAACCGGCCCGAACCGCGGCGGGGATCGGGTTACCGTCGGGTTGCGGCCCGGTCGGCCGCGCGGAGAGGAGCACGCCGTCATGAAGCCGTCGACCGAGGGCGTCACCCGCACCGAGTTGCAGCGCGCCCACGCCGAGGTGCCCGGCCGCCTGATCGTGCAGACCCTGTTCCAGATTCCGGTCGGCAGCCAGTCGGGACGGCACAGCCACCCCGGCGAGGAGGTCGGCTATCTGATCCAGGGCGACATCGTGATGGAGTTCGACGACCGGCCTGCGCTCGCCGTGGCGGGCGGGGAGCCGTTCCTGATCCCGCCGGGCGTCGTGCACAACGCGCGCAACGTCGGCGACGTCGAGACCCGGATGCTCTCGTCGTACTTCGTGGACGACAGTCGGCCCCTGGTCACCCCGTACTGACCTCGGGCCGGTCCGGCGTCAGCAGGGCCACCACGGCGACGGCGGTGTCCGGATGCGCGGCGAGCAGCGGCGAGCCGCCGCCGGTCGGCTGGTCGGGCCCGGTGGGGGAGCGCCACGGCGCGTCGCAGCCGAGCAACGCGGCCACCGCGTCCAGCGCGTCCGGGTGGCCGACCAGCATGCCGTTCACCGGGCCCGGCTGGGCCGGCGGCGGTGCCGCCGTGGGCGCGGCGGGCGCGGCGGCCCACGGCGGTGTCCAGGCGTCCAGCTCGGGCAGCGTGGCGGGGAAGGTGCGCTCCGCCTCCTTGACCAGCAGCGGCACCAGCTCCGGGCCGTGCTCCCGCAGCGTGGTGATCAGGGTGGGCAGCCACGGCAACAGCACCGCGTCCGGCAGCCCGGCGAACGCTGCCGACATGGTCTCCACCACGAAGGGCGCCAGCCCCGGCACCGGGTCGAGCGCGTGCACGAACCCGGACAGGTACTGCGGGAACGCCGGCACCACCAGCGGGTTGCCCAGCAGCTCGGCGCAGTGCTCCCGGAGTTGGGCCAGCGGCAGCAGGCCGAGCTGGTGGCGGGCGGCCCAGAGCAGCGCCAGCTTCGCCGGCGCCTCGGGGTGGGCCTGGGCGACGGCCAGTTCGAGCTGGGACCGGTCGCAGCCCAGCGACAGCGCGAGGCTCTCCATGTGGAACAGGAAACCGAGCATGGCGCCGACCTGGCGGACGCCGGTGGCCTCGTCGACGAACGCGGTGGGCAGCAGCGTGCAGTAGTGGGCGTACCCGGTGGTGACGAACGCCTGACACCAGGCCGGCAGCGTCGGCGCGGTGGTGCGGTGGTGGGCGAGCAGCCGCCGGATGCGGCGCAGCACCTCCGGCGCGTCGTCGACGGTGCGTTCGGCCGCGAGCAGCTCCACCGCCCGCGCGCCGAGTTCGTCGACCAGCCGGGGACTGTCGAGCAGGCGGATGGCGTCCTCTACGGCGGCGAGCGCGCGGGCGGCGGTGGCGTCCGGGCCGCGGACCGCGCGCCGCAGCCGTTGCTCCAGCACCTGCTCGACGGTGACGCCCTCGTAGCCCAGCTCGATGAGGGCGCGTTGGTTGCGGCCGAGGGCGAGGTCCCAGCTCTCCTGGGTGGAGCGGTGGCCGAGGCGGCGCTCGCCCATGATCGGGCGGACCGCGTCGGCGGGCAGCAGGTGGCGCAGCATCCAGAGCAGGTCGGAGCAGGGTTCCAGCGCCGGGTCGGCGCGCAGGTCGAGCAGCGCCCGCTGCACGGTACGCCGCTCCAGGTCGAGCCCGAGCGGGCGGAGCCGGTCGAGCACGTCGCGGGCCAGCGGCGGCAGCGAGTCGTATCCGACCTGGCCGACGCGGTCGCCGCCGAGCAGGATCTCGCAGAGCCGGCGGACGTCGCGTCGGCCCGGCACCACGTCCTTCTCGATGCAGGTGACCGCCGCGTCGGCGAAGTCGTAGGGGGTCGGCTTGGCCCGGTTACGCAGGTTGGCCAGCAGGATCGAGGTCTCGAACACGGCGATCGCGTCGGCGGTGCTGGCGAGGTAGCCGTTGCGGCGGGCGAGTCGGACGATGTCGACGCACCAGCCGCGTAGTTCCGCCTCGTCCAGCGCGTCGAGCGCCGGCGGCGCGGCGAGGAAGCCGCTGAGCCGGTCGGCGGTCTCGTCGGGCGAGGTGGCCGTCGGGGTCGCCCGGGTGCGGCGGCCCTTCTTGCCGGTCTGCTGTCCGGCCAGCCGGTACGGCGTGAGCCGGGTGCGACCGACCGCGGCGGCCCAGTTCGCCGCCGCGATGGAGACGGTGCCGGGGGCGAGGCCGAACTGCGCCTCGATGGCGGAGTGGCTGGACGGGATGAGGCCGTAGCGCCAGCGGGTGCCGGTGCGGGGGCTGATCGGGAAGTCCGGGGCGGTGGAGTCGAGGCCGAACTGTTCGACGTGGCTGGCGGCGTGGAACGCGCCGCAGACGTAGAGGCAGTCGGCCGGGTCGGCGCCGGAGGCGGCGAGGTGCTGGCGCATCCGCGTCCACATGTGGCGTTCCCGGTCCTCGTCGCGGTCGTCGCGGGCGGACCGGGTGGGGCGCAGCCGCCGGAACAGGCTGCCGATCAGCACCATGACCTGCCGGTAGGTGTCGTGGTCGGCGTCGGCGAGGGGGCGTTCGACGTACTGGTCCCACCACTCCGACCAGTGCCGGACCTTGCCGTGGTGCAGCAGGTGGGCTTCCAGTTCGGCGAAGCGGGGGCGCAGGTCGCCGATCTCCACGCCGACCGCGTCGCCGTGCAGCGCGGCGTCCTCGTCGGTGGCCGGCGTCGGGTCGGGGTCGGCCGGCTGGTCGTCGCGCGGGGTCCACTGGAAGACGTGGTCGGTGGAGCGGTCCACCAGCACCAGCTCGACGCCGGGCGTGTCCAGCGCGTACGCGATGGCCTGGTATTCCGCGGAGGCCTCGGTGATCGGGGCGATGACGCTCAGCGGGCTCCACTCGGCGGGGAAGCCGTCGAGTTCGGTGGCGAACGCCTGCACGGCCACCGGGAGGCGGCAGTTGCGCAGCTCGTCGAGGAGGGGGCGCAGGTCCTCGCAGAGTTCGAGGTAGATCACCTTGGGTGGGTGGGCGCGCAGCCGTCGCGCCATGGCCAGCGCGGAGGCGGGGGAGTGGTGGCAGACCGGGAAGATCTCCAGCCGTTCGCAGAGGGCCCGGTCGACGTCGTCGACCATGCCGGCGAGGATCCCGGCGAGCGCGTCGGGGGACTCGGCGAACGCGGCGGCGGCGTCGGTGAGCTGCTCGCGCAGCGCGCCGAAGAGGCCGGTCTGGGCGGGTGCGGTCATGACAGCGACGCGATCGCCTGGCGGCCGCCGTCGAGGAAGCCGTCCCACTCGCCGCCGTCGGCCTTGGCCCGGGGCTCGACGACGCCGTGCAGGTACTTGTTGAGGATGGCCAGGTCCTCCGGGCTGCGTCGGGCCAGCGAGCCGACCAGCGACCCGGCGAGCGTGCCGGCGCGCAGGGTGCGGTCGCCGAAGAACTGGCTGTGCAGGACGGCGTCCTCCAGCACGCCGATCTGCTCGGCGGTGGACAGCGCCGACTCGAGCTTCTCGTCGTCGCTGGTGGCGGCGGACGCGGCGGCGCGCAGGTCGGCGAAGCTCTGCAGCAGGATGTCGAGCAGGGTGGGCGGGACCTCCAGCTCGATGCGGTGCCGGCGCAGCAGCTCCTCGGTGCGGAAGCGGACGATCTCGGCTTCGCTGCGCTTGTTGGTGACCACCGGGATGCGGACGAAGTTGAACCGGCGCTTGAGCGCGGAGGAGAGGTCGTTGACGCCCCGGTCGCGGCTGTTCGCGGTGGCGATGATCGAGAAGCCGGGCTGGGCGAAGACGATGTTGTCCTGGTCCAGCTCGGGGATGGAGACGTACTTCTCGGACAGGATCGAGATGAGGGCGTCCTGCACGTCGCTGGTGGAGCGGGTGAGTTCCTCGAATCGGCCGATGACGCCCTGCTCCATCGCGGTCATGATCGGCGAGGGGATCATCGACTCGCGGGACTGGCCGCGGGCGATGACCATGGAGACGTTCCAGGAGTACTTGATGTGGTCCTCGGTGGTGCCGGCGGTGCCCTGCACGACGAGCGTGGAGTTGCCGCAGATCGCGGCCGAGAGCAGCTCGGCGAGCCAGCTCTTGCCGGTGCCGGGGTCGCCGATGAGCAGCAGGCCCCGGTCGGAGGCGAGCGTGACGATGCTGCGTTCGACGAAGCTGCGGTCGCCGAACCACTTCTGCGGGATCGCCCGGTCGAGGCCGTCGGCGCGTTCGGAGCCGAGCACGAACAGCCGGACCATGCGGGGGCTCAGGCGCCAGGAGAACGGCTTCGGCCCGGTGTCGACCGACTCGAGGTAGGCCAGCTCGTCGGCGTAGGTGACCTCGGCGGGGGCGCGGAGCATGTCGGACATCAGGGGTGCTCTCCTAGGTGAGGAAGTTCTTCAGCTCGACGACGAGCTTGCGGATGTGGCCGGAGATGACGGGGGTGCCCAGGTCCTTGAGGCGTTGCCGGAACCAGGGGTTGACGCTCTGGCTGCCGGAGCTGTTGACGGAGCCGACCGGGATGAACTTCACCCCGGAGCGGTGCACGGCCTCGATGCCGTCGAACAGCGGCTGGGAGCGGCCGAACTCGTAGAAGTCGGAGATCCAGACCAGGACCGTGTTGCGGGGCTCGACGATCTTGGGGCGGGCCATTGCCATGGCGACCGGGCCGTCGTTGCCGCCGCCGAGGTTGGTGCGCAGCAGCACCTCGAACGGGTCGTGCACCCACGGGGTGAGGTCCAGCGCCCGGGTGTCGTACGCGATGAGGTGCACGTCGACCTTGGGCAGCCCGGCGAAGATGGAGGCGAGGATGGTGCAGTTGACCATCGAGTCGACCATCGAGCCGGACTGGTCGACGACCACGATGAGCCGGGACGGTGTGGTGCGCCGCGCGGTCTGCCGGTAGTAGAGCCGGTCGACGTAGAGGCGTTCGTCGTCGGGGCTCCAGTTGGTGAGGTTCTGCCAGATCGTGCGGTCGAGGTCGAGGTTGCGGAAGACCCGCTTGGGCGGCACCGAGCGGTCGACCGTGCCGACGGTGGTCTGCGCGACCTGGGTGCGCAGCACCTCGGCGACCTGGTCGACGTAGCGGCGGATCAGTGACTTGGCGTTGGCCAGCGCCACCCCGGACAGGTTCGACTTGTCGCGCAGGAGCTGTTCGATCAGGGACATGCTCGGGGTGAGCCGGGCGGCCAGCGCCGGGTCGGCGAGCACCTCCCGCAGGCGCATCCGGCGGACCAGGTCGCCCTCCAGGCCGGCGAGTGTGGCGCCGAGACCGGTCCCGTCGCGGCGCAGCTCCCCGGGGGCGACGCCGCAGGCCTGCTCGAACCAGCCGGCGTCGGCCTGCCAGCGGGCCAGTTGCCCGGCGCTGACCTCGCCGGCGCCGGTGGCGAACACGTTGAGCAGCAGCTTCGAGGCCAGCGCGGCCCGGCGTACCTCGGTCTCGGTGGGCTCGAACGGGCCGGCCGGTGCGTCGGGGTCGGGGGTGAGCAGGTCGCGCAGCTCGTCGGCGAGCGCCGGGAAGCGCTGGACGACGGTGTCGACGGAGACGGCCGGGTCCAGCAGCGCGGTGGGCAGGTCGAGGTCGTCGACGACGGCGACGCTGGCGGATTCCAGCGCGGGCTGCTCGTCGGGGTGGAACAGGCGGGCGAGCAGTCGCCAGTAGAGCACCTGGCGGCGGTTGGCGTGGTCGCGGTCGGCGGTCATCGGCGCAGCAACCTTCCGGCGCGTTCGCGCAGCACGGCCACCGCGTCGCCGGCCCGCGCCTCGGCCTTGGCCACCTTCGGGTCGGTGACGCCGCACGCCCAGTCGCCGTTGTGCGCCTCGACGGTCTGCCGTTTGACGGTGGCCCGCACGGCGAGTGGTTGCAGCAGCCAGCGGCCGTCGTCCCAGCGGAGCAGGCCGAGGCACGCGGTGGCGGCGTTGAGAAGCGCCGGGGTGAGCGGCCCGGCGGCGGGCAGCCGGTCGACGGCCAGCGGGAGCGTCCGGCCGTCGAGCGCGACCACCGGGTCACCGTCGTCGTCGCGGACGACGCGGCCCTCGACCAGGACCGGTTCGGCGAGCGCGGCGGGGTGGCGTTGCAGCGGCGGGGTGGCCGGCGCGGTCGCGTCGGCGAGCAGCACCCGGGCGGTGGCGAACGGGTCGGCGGGGTCGCCGAGCACGGCGCGCTCCTCGACCCAGTGCAGGTCGCCGCCGTGCGCGGGCAGGTCGGTGACGGTCACGGCCCGCCGCTCGGCGAGGGCCTTGAGCAGGATCGGGTACGCCTCCAGCAGCCGCCAGCCGGCCGGGCCGACGATGGTGGCTACCTTGGCCGCGACGACGGTGACCCGGACCAGCCGGCCCGGACCGCCGCCGGCCGGTTCGAGCAGGGCGTGCAGCTGCGCCTGGAACGCGGTGTCGTGCTCGTGCACGTCGACGCCGAGCGGCAGCAGCCGGCCGGACACCGTCTCCGCCGGGGCGGCCTCGGTGGCGGCGCCGGCGGCGAGCAGCACGGCCCGGGTCCACAGGTCGGCCCACCGGCGGGTGGGCGCCGGCGTCGCGGCGGTCACCGGCAGGCCGGCGCGCAGCTCGGCGGCGAGACCGTCGAGCAGCACCGCGAGGCGGCGCTGGGAGGGCTCGGCGAGCGTGGCCTCCACCGGCCCGGCGGCGCCGGAGAGCAGCTCGTGGTCGGTGCCGCGCCAGCCGGCGAGCGTCAGCTCGTGCAGCCAGGCGCGCGCCCCGGCCAGGGCGGGGGTGGCGCCCGGCGCGGCCGACGGCGCGGCGGGCCACGGGGCGCGGGAGCGGTGCAGCGCGGTGTCGAGCCGGTCCAGCAGCGCGTCGTGGACGGCGCCGAGCAGCGCGGCGCGGGCGCCGGCGAGGACGGCCAGGTGGTCCTCGGTGAGCGCGCCGGTGGTCGCGGCGCGCACCGCCGCGGCGGCGCGCTCGGCCAGCGGGGTGCCGTCGACCGCGGCGGCCAGCGCCGCCCAGGCGGCGGCGTCCGGCTCGCCCGGCCGGGCCAGCCCGCGGGTCAGCGAGTCGTCGACGCCGTCGACCACGGCGAGCGCCTCGGCCAGCCCGGCGGGTGCGCCGTCGTCGAGGCGGGTGAGCTGCGCGGCGAGCATCAGCGCACCGCCGCGGTGGCCGGGAACCAGTGCAGCTCGGGCACCGGCGTGGTGCTCGGCGGGACCTCCAGGTAGGCCAGGTGGCGCAGGAAGCGGCTGAACACCACCGCCGCCGGCCCGGGCTCGTGCCGCGCGTCGGTGCGGGCCAGCAGCGCGACGCCGCTGTCGACGCCGTCGCCGGTGTCGATGCGCAGGTAGCGGGCCACCTGTTCGACGCCGTACTGGAGCACGGCCTCGTCGGCCAGCGCGTGCAGGTGCTTGCAGAGCAGGCTGCCGCGCAGGCCGCCGCAGGGGCGGTTGTTGTTGGTGCTGCAGTTGACCGCGTGGCTGCCGGCGGTCACCGAGGAGACGTAGACCCGCTCCACGTCGGACCCGCTGGACACCACCCCCTGCAATCGGCCGTCGGCCAGCTCCACGAAGGGCACCTTGGCCAACTTGCGGGCCCGCGCCGGGGGCGCGACCCGCAGCACGCTCCGTCGTCGCCGTGCGGCGTCCGTCGGCTCCGTCATCGTTTCGACCTTCCCGCCGGTGGGCGTCGCCGGGCAAGCCGGGACGCCGTCGCCGGCCCGTGCTCCGTGCCGCTGTGACGACAAGGATCATGGACCACGGGTACGACAGGGACGCGGACTCCCACCGCCGCCCAAACGACCGTTAAGCTGGCAGGGTCCGGACCCGGACGCCGCACCGGCTCACCCACCCCTGGAGCTCATCGCGCTATGAACGTCGACCGGATCCTGCCCACCGACGAGGCACACGACCTGCTGGAGCTCGCCACCGAGCTCGCCGACCGGGAGTTGGCGCCGAAGGCCGCCGGCTTCGAGGAGCGGGCCGAGTTCCCCCGGGACGTGCTGCGCACACTGGGCCGGGCCGGCCTGCTCGGCCTGCCGTACGCCGAGGAGCACGGCGGCGCCGCCCAGCCGTACGAGGTCTACCTCCAGGTGCTGGAGATCCTCGCCAGCCGGTGGCTGGCCGTGGCCGAGGCGGTCAGCGTGCACACGCTGTCCTGCTACCCCCTCGCGCAGTTCGGCACCGACGAGCAGCGCAAGCTGCTGCCCGACATGATCGGCGGGGAGCTGCTCGGGGCGTACTGCCTCTCCGAGCCGCAGGGCGGGTCGGACGCGGCGTCGCTGACCACCCGGGCGGTCCGCGACGGCGACGACTACGTGGTGACCGGCACCAAGGCGTGGATCACCCATGCCCGGGTCGCCGACTTCTACAACATCTTCTGCCGCACCGGCGGGCCCGGCCCGAAGGGCATCTCCTGCCTGCTTGCCGACCGGGCCACGCCCGGCATCGCACCGCAGGCCGCCGAGCGCACCATGGGCCTGCACGCCTCCCCGATCGCGCAGATCGCGTTCGACGACGCCCGGGTGCCGGCCGAGCGGCTGATCGGCGGCGAGGGCGCCGGCTTCACCATCGCCATGTCGGCGCTGGACTCCGGCCGCCTCGGCATCGCCGCCTGCGCGGTCGGCCTGGCGCAGGCCGCGCTGGACTACGCGGTCGACTACGCGCGCCAGCGGCAGCAGTTCGGCCGCGCCATCGTCGACTTCCAGGGCCTCGGCTTCATGCTCGCCGACCACGCCACCGGCATCTCCGCCGCCCGCGCGCTGCTGTTGGCCGCCGCGCGGCTGCGCGACGCGGGCCGGCCGTACTCGATCGAGGCGGCGAAGGCGAAGCTGTTCGCCACCGACCTGGCGATGCGGGTGACCACCGACGCGGTGCAGGTGCTCGGCGGCGCCGGCTACGTCGCCGACCATCCGGTCGAGCGGTACATGCGCGAGGCGAAGGTGTTGCAGATCGTCGAGGGCACCAACCAGATCCAGCGGCTGGTCATCTCCCGCGCCCTGGCGAAGGGCTAACCTGTCGCGGTGACCTTCCCCCGGATCACCGCCGACCCCGACGTGATGGGCGGGGCGCCCTGCGTGCGGCAGTCCCGCGTCCCGGTGGCCACGCTGCTGGCCATGCTGGCCGACGGCATGTCCGTCACGGACATCCTCACCGATCTGCCGTTCCTCGACGAGGAGGACATGGTGGAGGTGTTGAACTACGCCGCCGACGCGGTCCGCGACCGCACGGCCCGCTGAGCGTCACCGCGGCGAGGCGGGTACGGCGTGGGAGCGCTATCTCCGGTAGGTTGCAGCGCGTGGAGGAGATCGACCGCGCGATCGTGGCGGCGCTGACCGGGGACGGTCGCCTGTCGTACACGGATCTGGCCGAGCGGGTGGGCCTGTCGGTGTCCGCCGTGCACCAGCGGGTCCGCCGGCTGGAGCAGCGCGGCGTGATCAAGGGGTACGCCGCCCACGTGTCGTTCGAGGCGCTGGAGCTGCCGTTGACCGCCTTCGTGGCGATCCGGCCGTTCGACCCGTCGCAGCCCGACGACGCGCCGGAGCGGCTGGCCCACCTGCCCGAGATCGATTCCTGCTACTCGGTCGCGGGGGAGGATTTCTATCTCCTGCTGGTGCGGGTGGCCGGCCCGGCCGATCTGGAACGGCTGTTGCAGGAGATCCGCATCGCCGCGAACGTCACCACCCGCACCACCGTGGTGCTGTCCACGCCCTACGAGAACCGGCCGCCGAAGATCAGTGGCGAGCTGCCTGGTCGGGGCCGGTCCCGGTCGTCGTCGGAGCCGGCAGGTTCCACCGCTGGATGACCCGCCGGCCGTGCTCGTGACCGAGCACGCTGAGCGTGGCGGTGTCCAGCCGCAGCAGCCCGCCGGCCGACGGCGGCAGCCCGATCCAGCGTGCCCCGAGCACCCGCAGGCTGTGGCCGTGCCCGACAAGCGCGACGCTGCCGTGTTCCAGCAGCGGGACCACCCGGTCGAGGACCCGGTCCAGGCGGGCGCCGACGGCGTTCGGTGACTCCCCGCCGGGGCCGCCGTCGGTCCAGATGCTCCAGCCCGGTCGTTCCTCCTGGATGTCCGCGGTGGTGCGGCCCTCGTACTCGCCGTAGTTCCACTCGGCCAGCTCGGGGTCGGTGGCGTCGACGGTGAGCCCGGCCAGCAGCGCGGTGCGGGTGGCCCGCTGCCGAGGGCTGGACAGCACCCGCACGAAGCGTCGGCCGGCGAGCAGGGGAGCGAGCGCGCGGGCCTGCCGCTCGCCGTCGGCGGTCAGCTCCAGATCGGTGTACGAGGTGTGCCGATGGCTGGCGCTCCAGGTGGTCTCGCCGTGCCGTACCAGCAGGATCTCGTTCATCGCCTCAGTCAACCACGCGGGTACCGGACCCGCCTGACACCTGCCTTCACCCTATTGTCCTAGGATGCCCTAGCGGTGGTGCGCCACCGCACGTGTTTGCACTCCGACACACCGGGGACGCGACAAGAGGAACGCGCAGCCCAGACGAGGAGGGCGACATGAGCTTCACCGACAAGGCGAAGAACAAGGCCCAGGAAATGAGCGGCATGGCCAAGGAGCGCATCGGTGACGTGACCGACAACGAGCGGTTGCGGGCCGAGGGCGCCAGCGAGCAGAGCACGGCGCGCGCCAGGCAGGCCGGGGAGAACGTGAAGCAGGCCGGTCGCGACGTCAAGGACGCGTTCGAGAAGTGACGACGGACGAAGGCGGGCCACCGGAGTACCGGTGGCCCGCCTTCGGGGTGTGCGTCGGCGCGGGTCAGTCGTCGCGGTGGGCGTGCCACCAGGACTGGCCGGCCTCGGGCAGCGTGTCGATCGGGTCGTAGTAGGCGTAGCGCTTGTTGAGCGCCTCCAGGTCGGCGGACTCGATCGAGGTGCGGTAGTTCTTCGTCCAGTAGGAGATGCCGCGCTCACGGTCGTAGTCGGTGAGCATGTGCACCCAGCGCTTGCCGACGAACGGCACGTCGCAGACGATGCGCGGGGTGGCGTAGCCGGGCAGGTAGCCCATGATGTCGTGCTGGAGTTGCTGGGCGTGCCAGACCGGGACCCGCCAGTGCTCGGCGTTGGGGATCATGTCGCACATGTAGAAGTAGTACGGCAGGATGCCGGTCTCGCCCTGGAGCGCGAAGCAGAGGTCGAGCAGGTCGGCGCTGGTGGCGTTGACGCCGCGCATCAGCACGCCCTGGTTGCGGACGTCGCGGACGCCGACGTCGAGGGCGGTCTGGGCGGCCCTGGCGACCAGTGGGGTCAGCGACTGGGCGTGGTTGACGTGGGTGTGGATGGCGAGGTTGACGCCGCGCCGGGCGGCGGTGCGGGCGACGC
This sequence comes from Micromonospora sp. NPDC049201, assembly GCF_055586805.1. NCBI lineage: Bacteria > Bacillati > Actinomycetota > Actinomycetes > Micromonosporales > Micromonosporaceae > Micromonospora > Micromonospora sp. NPDC049201. The sequence continues at coordinate 337,102 of NZ_JBVJHM010000005.1, forward strand.
GTTCGAGGCCCTCCACGACGTCGGGCTGGAGCCAGTGCTGGGGCAGACCCATCAGGGCCTTGGTGGCGAGCCGGATGTCGCGGATGGTTTCGATCTCCAGCAGGCGCATGAGGTAGGACTCAAGGTTGCGCCAGGGCACGTTGGCGACGTCGCCGCCGGAGACCACCACGTCGCGTACGCCGGGGTGGGCCTTGAGGTAGGCGATGTGGGCGTCGTAGCGGTCGACGGGCTTGAGCGTCAGCTTGAGCTTGTCGACGGCGGGGGTGGAGTTGCCGACGAGGTCCATGCGGGTGCAGTGGCCGCAGTACTGCGGGCAGGTGGAGAGCAGCTCGGCGAGGACCTTGGTGGGGTAGCGGTGGGTGAGACCCTCGGCGACCCACATGTCGTGTTCGTGGAGGCTGTCGCGGCTGGCGTAGGGGTGTGACGGCCAGTCGGTGCGCCGGTCGGAGGCGACCGGGATCATGTAGCGGCGGATCGGGTCCGCGAGCAGCGCCTCGGTGGTCATGGGCGCGAACGGCACCATCGTGTTGATCATTTGTGGCGGCACCAGCATGGACATGGTGGCCAGGGCCTTCTGGTCCGCTTCGAGGTCGGCGTAGAAGGTCTCGTCGACGGTGTCGCCGAGGACGGCGCGGAGCTGCTTGATGTTCTTGACGCAGTTGACGCGCTGCCACTGGGCGTTCTCCCACTGTTCGCGGGTGACGTGGCGCCAGCCGGGGAAGCGGGTCCAGTCGGGTTCGACCAGGGGGGCGCGCCGGTATTCGTAGGGCTGTCCGGCGGCGGGGACGGCGACCGGCGTGGAGCGGGGCGTCGGGATGGTCTCCACCGGTTGGGTCTGGGTCACGGCCCCTCCTCGTCTGCGGTGCGGTTTGATCAACCTTGCGAAGGCTACTGGAAAATCTGCGGTGAAGAAATTAGTCTGCCGTAAGTTTTCCCGCGACGCGAACCCCACCCCGGGGTTCGGGCGGCTGGACGTAGGGGGTCGGCGTGACGTCACCGGTGGGTCTGCACCGAGTCGTGGAACCGGCGGGGGTGCTGCCGCAGGCGGCCTGGCGGCTGGACGCCGACCCGCGGATCGCGGCGAACGAGGTGCGGATCCGGGTGGAGCGGCTGAACCTGGACGCGGCGAGTTTCCGACAGTTGGCGGAGAAGCACGGCGGGGACGGCGAGAAGGTCCGCGCCGAGGTGCTGGAGATCATCTCGACCCGGGGGAAGATGCAGAACCCGGTGACCGGGTCCGGCGGGATGCTGATCGGCACGGTGGAGGAGGCGGGCCGCCGGTCCCCGCTGGGGCTGCGCGCGGGCGACCGGGTGGCCACGCTGGTGTCGTTGACGCTGACGCCGCTGACGATCTCCGACGGGCTGGCCCGGTGGGACGGGCGCAGCGAGCAGGTGCCGTGCGACGGGTACGCGATCCTGTTCGCCCGGTCGATCGCCGCGGTGCTGCCGGCGGATCTGCATCCGGAGTTGTCCCTGGCCGTGCTGGACGTGTGCGGGGCGCCGGCGTTGACGGCGCGGGTGGTGGCCGAGCAGGTGGCGCGGCGGGCGCGGGAGGGTGACGCGCGTCCGGTGTCGGTGGCGGTGATCGGTGGGGCCGGTAAGAGCGGGTCGTTGTCCCTGGCGGCGGCGCGGCGCGCGGGCGCGGGTCGTACGGTCGGGGTGGTGCCGGTGGTGGCGGAGCGGGACGCGCTGGCGGCGGCCGGGGTGGCCGACGCGGTGGCGTTGGCGGACGCGCGGGATCCGGTGGGGTTGTCGTCGGCGGTGACCACGGCGTTGGGGGTGCCGGCGGACGTGACGGTGGTGTGCGTGGACGTGCCGGGTTGTGAGCACGGCGCGGTGTTGGCCACGGCGGACGGCGGGACGGTGATCTTCTTCTCGATGGCGACGAGTTTCGCGGCGGCGGCGTTGGGCGCGGAGGGTCTGGCGGCGGACGTGACGATGCTGGTGGGGAACGGGTTCGTGCCGGGGCACGCGGAGCTGGCGTTGGAGTTGTTGCGGTCCGAGCCGGGGGTGCGTGGTCTGTTCGAGGCGCGGCTGGCGGCAGACTGAGGTCATGACGAATCCCTCGACGCTGTACCGCGGTGGAGTGTTGCATTGTCCGGCCGAGCCGAGCGCGACGGCGTTGTTGGTGCGGGACGGGCGGATCGCCTGGTTGGGTGCGGACGCGGAGGCGCCGTCGGCGGACCGGGTGGTGGAGTTGGACGGCGCGTTGGTGACGCCGGCGTTCGTGGACGCGCACGTGCACGCGACGGATACCGGTCTGGCGTTGTCGGGGCTGGATCTGTCGGGGGTGCGGTCGGCCGGGGAGTTGCTGGGCGCGGTGTCGGCGTTCGCGGCGGGGTTGCCGGGTGACGCGGTGGTGTTGGGGCACGGGTGGGACGAGTCGACGTGGGTGACGCCGGTGGTGCCGGACGCGGCGGCGGTGGATCGGGCGGCGGGTGGGCGGCGGGTGTATCTGTCGCAGGCGTCGATTCATTCGGCGTTGGTGTCGGCGGCGTTGCTGGCGGCGTGTCCGGAGGTGTCGTCGGTGGCGGGGTACGACCCGTCGGGTTGGTTGCGGCGGGACGCGCATCATGTGGTGCGGGCGGCGGCGTTCGGGTCGGTGACGCGGGCGCAGCGGGTGGCGGCGCAGCGGCGGGCGTTGGGGCATGCGGCGTCGTTGGGGATCGCGGCGGTGCACGAGTGTGGTGGTCCGGGCATTTCGGATGAGGAGGATTTCACCGGGTTGTTGGGCATCTCGGGGGCCGGGGTGCCGGAGGTGTACGGGTACTGGGGTGAGTTGTCGGGTGCGGCGAAGGCCCGGGAGTTGGGTGCGGTGGGTGCGGGTGGGGATCTGTTCGCGGACGGGGCGTTGGGGTCGCGGACGGCGCACGTGTCGGCGGCGTATCTGGACGGGGAGCCGGGGGCGTGTGGGCACGGGTACGTGTCGGCGGAGCAGGTTCGTGATCATTTGTTTGACTGTGCGGCGCACGGGATGCAGGGCGGGTTCCACGCGATCGGGGACGCGGCGATCGGCACGGTGTTGGCGGGGTTCGCGGCGGCGGCGGAGCGGGTGGGCACGGAGCGGTTGCGGGCGGCGCGGCACCGGGTGGAGCACGCGGAGATCATGAGCAAGCGGTTGATCGCCGGGTTCGTGGAGTTCGGGATCGTGGCGTCGATGCAGCCGGCGTTCGACAGGTTGTGGGGCGGCGCGGGTCGGATGTACGAGTCGCGGTTGGGTTTGTCCCGGTCGTTGGAGTCGAATCCGATGGGTGCGATGCACGGGGTGGGGGTGGCGTTGGCGTTCGGGTCGGATTCGCCGGTGACGCCGTTGGATCCGTGGGGGTCGGTGCGGGCGGCGGCGGCGCATCACAATCCGTCGCAGCGGATGAGTGTGCGGGCGGCGTTCGCGGCGCACACCCGGGGTGGGTGGCGGGCGGTGCATCTGGACAGCGAGGGGGTGCTGGCGTTGGGGGCGCCGGCGACGTTCGCGGTGTGGGATGCGCCGGCCGGGGTGGAGCGGGGTTTGCCGGTGCTGTTGGCGGCGGATCCGGAGTTGCGGGGGCCGGATGATCCGACGCCGCTGCCGGTGTGTCGGGCGACGGTGTTGCGCGGTGACGTGATCTATCAGGAAGGGTCTTCGTGACAGGGAAGCTTGGGCTGGATCCGGTGCTGGTGTCGCGGGCGCGGGAGTTGGCGCGTCGGGCGGGGCAGCCGGTGGTGGATCTGGCGCGTAGCCACACCACGGTGTCGGTGGAGCGGGCGGTGCTGCGGCTGGCCGGGGTGTCGGGCGCGGACCCGGACGGTATTCCGTGGGTGAACCGGCTGGTGGACGCCGTGGTGGCGGATGTGGGTCTGGGTCACGGGGTGGCGGTGCCGGTGTTCGACGCGTTGGCGCGGGAGGGCGTCTCGGATGTGACGTTGCTGGCGCAGAAGGCGGCGGCGGGGTCGGTGCGGTTCGGGGTGCCGTCTGGCAAGGCGGCGACGGCGGCGCGGCGGGCGGCCCGGAAGGCGGTCGCGGCGGGGATCCGGCAGATCGACAGGCGGCGCGCGGAGCGGGATCGGCTGGTGAGGCGGCACGGGGATCCGAAGCAGCGGCCGTGGATCTATCTGATCGTGGCGACGGGGGACATCTACGAGGACATTCCGCAGGCGCAGGCGGCGGCGCGGGCGGGCGCGGACGTGATCGCGGTGATCCGGTCGACGGGGCAGTCGTTGTTGGACTACGTGCCGGAGGGGGCGACCCGGGAGGGTTTCGCGGGCACGTACGCGACGCAGGAGAACTTCCGGTTGATGCGGGCGGCGTTGGACGAGACGTCGCGGGAGTTGGGCCGGTACGTGCGGTTGACGAACTACGCGTCGGGGCTGTGCATGCCGGAGATGGCGACGCTGGCCGGCTTGGAGCGGCTGGACATGATGCTCAACGACTCGATGTACGGGATTCTGTTCCGGGACATCAACCCGATTCGGACGTTCGTGGATCAGCGGTTCTCGCGGCAGGTGCACGCGCGGGCGGGGATCATCATCAACACCGGTGAGGACAACTACCTGACCACGGCGGACGCGGTGGACGAGGCGCACACGGTGACGGTGTCGCAGTTGCTCAACGAGTTCTTCGCGCACGAGGCGGGGTTGTCGGACGGGTTGTTGGGGCTGGGGCACGCGTTCGAGATCAATCCGGATGTGCCGGAGTCGTTCCGGTTGGAGTTGGCGCACGCGTTGTTGGCGCGGGAGTTGTTCCCGGACGCGCCGTTGAAGTGGATGCCGCCGACGAAGCACATGACCGGGGACGTGTTCCGGGGGAACCTGTTGGACGGGTTCTTCAACCTGGTGGGGACCATGACGGGGCAGGGCATTCTGCTGGTGGGGATGATGACGGAGGCGGTGGTGACGCCGTGGTTGTCGGACCGGGACGTGGCGTTGCAGAACGTGCGGTACGTGTTGGGCGCGGCGGGTGGGTTGCACGAGGATTTCGTGCCGGCGCCGGGCGGGTTCATCCAGCAGCGGGCGCATCGGGTGCTGGGTGAGGCGGTGGAGTTGTTGGAGCGGATCGGGGAGCAGTCGTTGTTGACGGCGATCGCCGAGGGCACGTTCGGGATCATGAAGCGGCCGGCGGACCGGGGTAAGGGTCTGGACGGGGTGGCGCGGCACGAGGGTGACTACTACAACCCGGCGACGGAGATCCTGGAGCAGCCCGCATGACGGGGAAGTCGGTGGTGCGGCCGTACGGGGACACCACGGGTGACGGCATGGTGCAGGTGTCGTTCACGTTGCCGGTGCCGCACGACAAGCGGGCCGAGGGCGCCGCGGTGCAGTTGGCGAACAGAATGGGCATGGATCCGGCGATGCTGGTGCACGCCAAGCCGATCGGGGACGGGTTCACGTTCTTCGTGGTGTACGGGCGGGTGAACCACCTGGTGGACCTGGACAGGGTGCAGGTGGTGGAGCGGGACTTTCCGCTGCTGTCGGCCAAGGAGGTCAACGCGGTGGTGAAGCAGCGGATGCGTCGCAAGTTGTCGGTGGTCGGGGCGTGTATCGGCACGGACGCGCACACCGTGGGCATCGACGCGATCCTGAACGTGAAGGGCATCGCCGGGGAGAAGGGTCTGGAGTACTACCGGGAGTTGCGGGTCAGCAACCTGGGTGCGCAGGTGAGTGTGCCGGAGCTGGTCGAGGCGGCCCGGAAGGAGAGGGCCGACGCGGTGCTGGTGTCGCAGGTGGTGACGCAGCGTGACGCGCATCTGCACAACACGCGGGAGATGTCGGCGGCGTTCCGGGAGGCGATGCCGGCCGGGAAGCGGCCCCTGTTGATCGTGGGTGGGCCGCGTTTCGACGAGACCATGACCGACGAGTTGGGCGTGGACCGGATCTTCGGTCGCGGGACGACTCCGGGTGAGGTGGCCAGTTACCTCGTGCACGCGTTGATCACTTCCAGGAAGGCGAGCAGTTGAGCGAGCAGGATCCCCGGGTGGGGTTGACCGTCACGCACCGCCGGTATGTGCCGTACTCGCACGCCCACTACGCCGGGAACCTGGTGGACGGGGCGTACGCGTTGGGGTTGTTCGGGGATGTGGCGACCGAGGTGTGCATCCGTACCGACGGTGACGAGGGGTTGTTCGCGTCCTACTCCGATGTGCAGTTCCGGGCGCCGATGAGGGCCGGTGACGTGTTGGAGGTGGTCGCGACCGTCATCCGGGTCGGGACCCGCAGCCGCACCATCGACTTCGCCGCGCGGGTGGTGTGCCGGGGCCGCCCCGACCGGGGTGAGTCGGCCGCCGAGGTGCTCGCCGAGCCGGTCGTGGCGGTCACCGCCACCGGCACGGTGGTTGTCCCCCCAGCGGCGTGAGCATGGTTGTGCGGTGCCCGGGGTCGCTGACGAAGGGCAGCGGCGCGTGAACCTCGCCGTCTGCGCGGATGTCGGGTCGACGTACACGAAGGCCGCGGTGGTGGACCTCGACGGTGCCCGGCTGGTCGGTGCGGCGGCCGCGCCGACCACGGTGGGCACCGACGTGTTGCACGGTCTGGACGCGGCGGTGGGCGCGGCCACCGCCGGGCTGGTCGGTGGGGACGTGCCCTGGTATGTGTGTTCGTCGGCGGGGGGTGGTCTGCGGCTGGCCGTGGTCGGCTACGAGCCGCTGGTGACGGCGCAGGCGGGCCGGCGGGTCGGGTTGTCCGCCGGGGCGAACGTGGTGCACGTGGCCGCCGGGCGGCTCGGGCGGGCCGACCTGGCGGCGTTGCGTGCCGCCCGGCCCGATGTGGTGCTGCTCGTCGGTGGCACCGACGGCGGGGACGCGGACACCCTCACCCACAACGCGACGCGGTTGGCGCGGGCGCGCTGGCGGGTGCCGGTGGTGCTCGCCGGCAACGTCGACGTGCGGGGCGAGTTGGGTGCCGTGTTGTCCGCGGCGGGGGTGCCGGTCACCGCCGCGGACAATGTGTTGCCGCGGATCGGGGTGCTGAGGCCCGGCCCGGCCCGCGCGGCGATCCGGGAGGTGTTCCTGCGGCACGTCATCGGCGGTAAGAGGTTGTCCCGCGGGGGTCGTTTCGCCCGGTTGGTGCGGGCCGCGACGCCGGATGCGGTGCTCACCGGGGTGGAGGTTCTGGCCGACGCGCTCGGCGGGGACCTGGCCGTCGTCGACGTCGGTGGCGCCACCACCGATGTCTATTCGGTGCTCACTCCCGACGAGCGGGACAGCGGTCCCGGCCAGGAGGTCGCCGGCACGCTGTGGCGGGCCCGTACCGTCGAGGGGGATCTGGGGATGCGGTGGAGTGCCCCGGGTGTGGTCCGGGCCGCCGTCGAGGAGCGGCTGCTCGCGGTGGGGGAGGCCGACGCCCTGGCGGCTGCGGCGGCGGTGCGGGCCGCGGATCCCGGGTTCCTGCCTGTCGACGACGCCGACCGGGCCGTGGAGCGGCGGATCGCCGGGTTGGCCGCGACGGTGGCGTTGCGTCGGCATGCCCGGGGCGCGGCGACCGGTGAACGCGCCGGTCGGGATCTGCGGGACGTGAAGGTGATGGTCGGTTCCGGTGGGGTGTTGCGGCACGCCGCGCCGGTCGACGCCGCCGGTGTGCTCGCCGCGGTGCTCGGTGACCACGCCGGGGGGTGGCCGCTGCCGCGGGCGGCGCGCGCCGTCGTCGACGTGGACTACGTGTTGGCTGCCGGTGGGTTGCTCGCCGGTGATCATCCGGGGGTGGCGGTGGCGTTGCTGCGGCGGCATCTGGCCGGTTGAGCCTTCCGCCGGCGGGCCCTGTCGGTTGTCGGCGTATCGAGACGCGCCGACGCGACACGCCGTGGCGCAACACACGACAGGCCCGGGTGGGTTGACAGCGACGGGGGTGCACGCCGTACCGTCTTTGAGTCCTACCACGGGAAGCGGCTGTTGTTCGTTTCGTCCTCTCGTCCGCTGGCCGAGCGACCGGAAGGTTGCGGCGGCCAGGTCCAGCGGGCGGGGGTCGGCGGGGCGGCGCGAACCGGTCGCGGTTACCGGTGTACGGGCAGGGTGAGAGGAACGGCCAGTAGACAACGGCCAGGCGGGGGCAGCCAGTCCACGTCCGGTCGGTCCGAAGGTCGGCGCCGATCGTCCTCGCCCCACCGGCCGGGGAGGGCCTGGGAGCATCGGGGCGCGGCTTGGGCCGCGCCCCGATTTCCGTCAGCGGGCCACCTACGGGCAGGTCGGCGGGGCGGCCGGGTAGCCTTCGGCCCGTGATCGTGGTGAGGTGCCGGTGACGACGCTCGACCGGGAACAGCCGCGTGCCACCGACGGGGCACGCCACCCGGGCGCCGTGGCGCGTCCGCTGCCGCTGAGGCTGGCCGTGCCGGCTGCCGTGTCGGCCGGGCTGGCGTTGCTGTTGGCGTTCCCGCCGTACGGGCTGTGGCCCCTCGCGCCGGTCGGGGTGGCGTTGCTGGCCGCCGCGGCGCACCGGCGGCGGCTGCGTGCCGGCGCCGGGTTGGGTTTCCTGGCCGGGGTGGCGTTGTTCGCGCCGCTGCTGGAGTGGACGAATCTGCACACCGGCTGGCTGCCGTGGGCGCTGTTGTCGCTGTTGCAGGCCGGCTACCTGGCGCTGCTGGGTGCCGCGACGGCCTGGGTGTCGCCGCTGGCCGACCGGTGGCGGGTGGGGTGGCCGCTGCTGACCGGGGTGCTGTGGGTGGGGCAGGAGGCGCTGCGCGACCGCACGCCGTTCGGTGGGTTCCCGTGGGGGCGGCTGGCGTTCAGCCAGGACACCTCGCCGCTGCTGCGGCTGGCCGCGCTCGGCGGCGCGCCGCTTGTCACGTTCGCCGTGGCGCTCGCCGGTGGGTTGTTGCTCGCCGTGGCGTGGCGGGACTGGCGCCGCCCGGTGGGGCAGTGGCGGCGGGTCGCCGGGCTGACCGCCGTGTTGGTGGCGTTGCTGGCCGCCGGGGCGGCCGTCCCGGTCGGGGTACGCGGCGGCGGGGACACCGTGACCGTGGCGATCGTGCAGGGCAACGTGCCGCGTCTCGGGCTGGACTTCAACGCCCAACGCCAGGCGGTGCTCAACAACCACGTCGACGCCACCGTCGAGTTGGCCGAGCGGGTCGGGCGCGGCGAGGCGCAGCGCCCCGACCTGGTGGTGTGGCCGGAGAACTCCAGCGACATCGACCCGCTGCGTAACCCGGGGGCCGGTTACCGCATCTCGCAGGCCGCCGACGCGATCGGCGCGCCGATCCTGGTCGGCGCCGTGCTGTTGGGTCCCGGCCCGGGTCAGGTCCGCAACGCCGGCCTGCTGTGGCGGCCCGGCGGCGGCCCCGACCTGGGCCAGGTGTACACGAAGCGGCATCCGGTGCCGTTCGCCGAGTACGTGCCGCTGCGGGCGATCGCCCGGAAGGTCAGCGCCGAGGTCGACCGGGTGCGGTCCGATTTCGTGCCCGGTGACCGGCCGGGTGTGCTGGACGCCGGGGTGGCCACGCTCGGCGACGTGATCTGTTTCGAGGTCGCCTACGACGGCATCGTGCGGGACACCGTCACCGGCGGCGCGCAACTGCTGGTGGTGCAGACCAACAACGCCACGTTCGACGTGGCGGAGGCCCGCCAGCAGTTGGCGATGGTGCGGCTGCGGGCCGTCGAGCACGGCCGTGCCGCGTTGATGGCCTCCACGGTCGGGGTGTCCGGGTTCGTTTCCCCGGACGGGCGGGTAGACGGTGCCACCGGGTTCAACACCGCCGAGGTGGTGGTGCGGCAGATGCGACTCGGGGACGGGCGTACCCCGGCCACCGTGGTCGGGGCGTGGCCGGAGGTGGCGTTCGCGGCGTTCGCGGTCGCGGCCCTGCTCGGCGCGGGCGTGGCGCGTCGACGCCGGGAGGTCGTCCCCGGCTGAGCCGAGGAGAGGCGGTACGACGGTGGGTGCGCAAGCCGGCCATCCCGGGGTGGGGCGGGTCCTGGTGGTCATCCCCACCTACAACGAGGCGGACAACGTGCGGCGGATCGTCGCCCGGGTCCGCGTGGCGGCGCCCGCGGTGGACGTGCTCGTCGCCGACGACAACAGCCCGGACGGCACCGGCGGCATCGCCGAGGCGATCTCCGGCGTCGACCCGCAGGTGCACGTGCTGCACCGGCCCGGCAAGGACGGTCTCGGCGCGGCCTACCTGGCCGGGTTCGGGTGGGCGCGGGAGCGCGGCTACGACGCGGTGGTGGAGATGGACGCCGACGGGTCGCACGCCCCGGAGGACCTGCCGGCGCTGCTGGACGCCGCCCGCGACGCCGACGTGGTGATCGGTTCGCGGTGGACGCGCGGCGCGCGGGTGGTGAACTGGCCGTGGCGGCGGCTGCTGTTGTCGCGGGTCGGCAACCTGTACGCGCGGGTGGCGTTGGGCATGCCGGTCAGCGACGCCACCGGCGGTTACCGGGTGTACCGGTCGGCGGTGCTGGACGCCATCGACCTGGGGTCGGTGCGGTCGCAGGGGTACGCGTTCCAGGTGGAGTTGTCCCGGCTGGCGCACCGTGCCGGGGTGCGCATCGTGGAGGTGCCGATCACGTTCGCCGAGCGGGAACACGGCGACAGCAAGATGAGTCCGTTGATCGTGGCGGAGGCGTTGTGGCGGGTCACCCGGTGGGGGGTGCGGGACCGTCGGGCGGCGGTGCGGGGCCGCCCGGACGCGTTGGCCCGGTGGCCGTGAGCGGGGGCGTGTCATGCTGGAGGGGCGTGACGACACGTGCGGGCCGATGAGGTGAGATGCGCCGAGGACTGAAATTCGTACCGTTGGCTCTGTTGCTGCTGACGCTGCTGGAGCTGGCCGTTTTTGTCCTGGTCGGGCGGGCCGTCGGGTTCGGCGCGGCGCTGCTGCTGGTGTTCGCGGCGTCGTTGCTGGGTCTGGTGCTGCTGCGCCGGGAGGGTATGCGGGCGTGGCGGCGGTTCCGGGCCGCCGCGCAGGCCGGCCAGCCGCCGGGGCCGCAGGTGACCGACGGCCTGGTGGGGCTGGTGGGTGCGCTGTTGTTGGCGTTGCCGGGGCTGGTCAGCGGCGCGGTGGGGCTGTTGCTGCTGGTGCCGCCGCTGCGGCGCCTCGCCGGTGGTGGGGTGCGCCGTGTCGCGGAGCGGCGGGTGTCGTCGATGGTCGCCGGTGACCTGTTCGGTCCGCGTCGGGTGCGGGTGTATCCGGGTGCGCCGCAGCCCGCGCCGGCCCCGTCGCCGCAGTCGCCGCCGGCGGGGCAGTCGCCGCGGCCGGGCCCGGCCATCGAGGGTGAGATCGTGGACCGCTGAGATCGTCGCGGACGTGACGAAGCGCCCCCGGGGAGGTCATCCCCGGGGGCGCTTCGATGTTGTCGGTGCTCAGGCGCGCCCGCGGCGGGTGCGGACCTCCTGGAGCCGCTCGGCGAGGATGTCCTCCAGCTCGGCGATGGACCGCCGCTCCAGCAGCATGTCCCAGTGGGTACGCGGCGGCTTGGCCTTCTTCTGTTCCGGCTCGTTGCCGTCGACCAGCCGGGCGACGCTGCCGTCGAACTTGCACTCCCAGGTCGTGGGGACCTCCGCGTCGACGGCGAACGGCACCTCGAACTGGTGGCCCTTGGCGCACAGGTACTCGCGGGTCTGACGCGGCGCGAGCTCCGTGTTGCGGTCGGATTCGTAGCTGACCGCGCCCAGCCGGCTACCGCGCAGCATACGCTCGCCCATGATCGACTTCCCCTCGTTCGTGGTGCTGGTCCTCAGGTGTAACGGCCGGTCACCGCCCGCCCATTCCCCACCCGCGTCGGTCGGGCCGTGCGCGGGTCGGGAGCGTCAAGGGTAACCGGCCGGGGCAGCCGCCCGAATCGGCTGGAGTGTTTCGCCCGTCACCGGGGATGTTACCCACCATGCGTGCCGGAGGTGACGATGAGCAGTGACGCGCCGGTCGGGGCCCGACCGCCCGCGGGTCGGACCTTCTTCGGTCACCCGCGGGCGCTGTCCACCCTCTTCCTCACCGAGATGTGGGAGCGGTTCAGCTTCTACGGCATGCGGGCCATCCTGGTGCTGTACCTGACCGCGACGGTCGCCGACGGCGGTCTCGGCGTCGGCGAGTCCACCGCCAACGCCGTGTACGGCACGTACAACGCGATGGTGTACCTGATGGCGCTGCCCGGCGGCTGGGTCGCCGACCGGCTGCTCGGGGCGCGGCGCAGCGTGCTGTGGGGCGGGGTGGTGATCGCCGCCGGCCACTACGTGATGGCGGTGCCCACCGGGTGGAGCGTGTTCGCCGGCATGGCGTTGATCGTGCTCGGCACCGGCCTGCTCAAACCCAACATCTCCACCATGGTCGGTGACCTGTACGAGCGGGACTCGCCGCGACGCGACGCCGGCTTCTCGATCTTCTACATGGGCATCAACCTGGGCGCGTTCATCGCGCCGCTGATCACCGGCTTCCTCGGCGAGAAGATCAACTGGCATCTGGGGTTCGGGGCGGCCGCCGTCGGCATGACCTTCGGCGTGGCGCAGTACGTGCTCGGCCGCCGCAATCTGGGCGACGCCGGCGCCCGACCGGCCGACCCGCTGCTCGGCGCCGACCGGAGGCGGGCGCTGACCCGCGCCGGCGCGGTCACCGCCGTGCTGCTGGTGGTCCTGCTGGGGTTGCTGCTGACCGGCTGGTTCACCGTGAACACGGTGGTCAACCTGCTCACCGCGGTGACCGTGCTGGTGACCGTCGGCTACTTCGCGCGGATCCTCACCGACCGGGAGATCAGCGGCACCGAACGCCGCCGGATGAAGGCGTACGTGTGGCTGTTCGTGTTCGCCGCCGCGTTCTGGCTGATCTACGACCAGGCCGGCTCGGTGCTGAACATCTTCGCCGCCGACCGCACCGACCGGAACGTGGCCGGGTTCACGTTCCCGGCGTCCTGGCTCCAGTCGGTCAACCCGATCCTGATCATCATCGGCGCGCCGCTGGCCGCCTGGCTGTGGCTGCGCCTGGGCCACCGGGTGTCGACACCGACGAAGTTCGCCGTCGGCCTGGTCCTCAACGGCCTGTCGTTCGTGCTGATGGCCGCCGCCGCGCAGGCCGCCGTCGGCGGCGGCCTGGTCTCCCCGTGGTGGCTGGTCGCGGTGTACGCGATCCAGGTCGCCGGCGAGTTGTCGCTGAGCCCGGTGGGCCTGTCGGCCACCACGAAACTGGCCCCGGTGAAGTACGCCAGCCAGATGCTGGGCCTGTGGTTCCTCGCCACCGCCGTCGGCGACGCGATCGGCGGTCAGGTCGCCCGGTTGGCGCAGAACTGGTCGCAGTCGGCGTACTTCCTGACGTTCGGGCTGGCGTCGGTGCTGCTGGGGGTGGCCGCGGTGATGTTCACCCGACAGATCCGCGGTCTGATGGCCGGCATCCACTGACCGGCGACCGCGAGCCGGCCCAGCGCCGGACGGCTCACACCGCCGGTGTGGGCGGCAACGGCAGTGGCAGGCCGGGCAGCCCGTCGATGCTGGTCGCGACGTGGTCCTTGCCGGCGAAGTACGCCGACAGCGACGCGTCGTCCTCCCGGGCGAACCGCCGCCCGTGCAGGTCCCGGTCGGTGTCGTAGCTCATCAGCGGCACCGCGTAGCCGCAGGTGTCGCGGATCAGCTCGGCGCGCACCACGATCACCGCCCGCAGGCCGTGCGGGCCCGGGTCGATGTCGGGAAAGTGCCGTAGCAGGTCGGGCCAGCGCGGGTCGTCGCGGAACACCGGCTCGCCGCGCCCGTGCACCCGCACGATGTTCGGCGGGCCGGCGAACGCGCACCACATCAGCGTGACCCGGCCGTTCTCCCGCAGGTGCGCGATGGTCTCGGCGTTGCTGCCGGCGAAGTCCAGATAGGCCACCGTGTGCGCGTCGAGCACCGCCAGGCAGCCGCGCAGCCCCTTGGGTGACAGGTTGACGGTGCCGTCGCCGGACAACGGGGCGGTCGCGACGAAGAACATCGGCTGCGCCTCGATGAACTCCCGCAACCGGCCGTCGATGCGTTCATGCGTCTTTCCCATGCCGTGATCCTCGCCCGGCCGGCCGGTGCCGCGCTGCCCCGTCCCGCTGCGTGGCCGGTCAACCGGCGCGGGACCTCCGAGCCGCGCGAGCGCCCCCGGCCGCAATCCGGTCAGGTGGGACGTCCGAGCCGCGCGAGCGCGCCGGCCAGGTCGCTGACCTGGTCGGCGAGCTGCCCGGCGCGCCGTTCGGCGGCGTCGCGGTCGGTGTCCGCCGCGGCCAGCCGCGCCGCCGTCTCGGCGGCCCGCGCCTGCGCGACGCCCACCGCCCGCCGGGCCTCGGCCAGCTCGGCGGCCAGCGCCTCCCGTTCGGCCCGCAGCGCCGTCGCCTCGGCGCGGGCCGCGTCGGCCACCGCCACCGCCTCGGCGCGCGCGGTGTCGGCCCGTTCCCGGTCGGCGCGGGCCCGCTGCGCGTCGGTGGCCCGCGCGTCGGCGCGTTCGGCGGCGGCCCGCGCCGCCCGGCGGTCCTCGGTGGCCTGCGCCCGGGCGGCCTGGGCGTCGGCGCGGGCCGCGTCCGCGTCGGCGCGGGCCCGCTGCGCCCGGTCCAGCGCCTCGGCCGCAGCGTGGGTGGCGCGTTCGGCGTCGGCGCGGGCGGTGTCCCGGTCGGCGGTCAGCTCGGCGGCCCGCTGCCGTTCGGCGTCGCGTTCGGCCCGCACGGTCCGCAGCTCGGCGCGGGCGGCGTCGCGGTCCCGTTCGGCCTGCACCCGCAACGCCTGCGCGGCGCCGGCCTCGGCGCGGGCGGCGTCGCGGGCGGTCTCGGCGGCGTCGGCCCGCTCGACGGCCGCGCGGGTCGCCGTCTCGGCGGCGTCGGCGCGCTGTCGGGCCGCGTCGCGGTCGGTGCGCGCGGCCCGCGCGTCCTGCCGGTCGCGGGTGGCCGACGCGGCGGCGTCCTCGGCGTCGCGGCGGGCGTCGTCGCGTTCCGCGTGGGCGGCCGCGACCTGCGCCGACGTTTCGGCGCGCAGCTCGGCGAGCTGCCGTTCCACGCCGGCGGGGGACAGCTCGGCGTGCAGCGCGTCGGTGAGCGTCTCCACGATCTGGTCGAGCCGGTCCACCGCCTCCCAGGTGCGGGCCACCTGCCCGGGCAGGCCGGGGGCGTTGCGGTGCCGCATCCGCGAGTTGCGGGCGGCCCGCTGGCAGGCGCCGTCGTTGTCCCGGCAGTAGCGGAACGGGCGGCCCGCGCCGACACGCTGCGGCACCTCCCGGGCGCAGTGGGCGCAGGGGCGGGTCTCGGTGGCGGGTTCGGCGTCCGTCGGGGGCGAAGTGGCGTCCATCGGGGGCGAAGTCTAGTGGCCGGCGTCGGCGCGGGCCGCGCCGTCGAGCGTGTACCGGCGTTGCAGCAGCACCGCCACCACCATCACGGCGGCGGGCAGCAACCCGAAGCCGTAGCGCAGCGCCGTGAGGGCGCCCGCCGACTGGGTGACGGTCTCCCCGGCGCTCGACGCGACGAACCCGCCGGCGGTCAGGCACAACGCGTACGCGTACGGGCCGAGTGCCGCGCCGGTGGCCTCGGTGGCGGTCCACACGCCGGTGTAGGTGCCGGCGCGTGGCGCGCCGGCGGCGCGGATGACGTCGGGCAGCATCGAGAACGGCAGCAGTTGCATGCCGGCGAACGCCACCCCGAGCACCGCCACGGCGGCGACCAGCACCGGCAGGCCGGCGGCCCGGCCGAGAGCCAGCACCAGCGACCCGGCCGCGAACGCGGCCTGCGCGGCCAGCAGGGCACGCTGCTTGCCGACCCGCCGGGCCAGCGCCGACCAGGCCGGCGTGACCAGCAGCGCCGGGGCGACGAACGCCGCCACCAGCACCGTGGTCAGCCCGGCGCGGCCCAGCTCGTACCGCGCGTAGTAGGGCACCCCGGCCAGCACCAGGTGGGTGGTGGTCGACATGGCCAGGTATGCGCCGGCCAGCCGACGGAACTGCCGGTCCCGCAGGCTCGCCGTCAGCGCCCGCCACCCGCCGGTGGCGTGCCGCGGCGTCGGGTCGCCCGCCGCGCGGCGCAGCCGGCCGATGCCCGCCACCCCGACCAGCATCGCGGCGAGCATTCCGGCCGCCAGCACCCCGGCCATCCGCAGGTAGCCGGCGCGGGTGGCGTCGTCGCCGCCGGCCAGCAGCGGCGCCAGCAGCCCGGAGACCAGGATGCCGAGGGTGAGCACCACCATCCGGAACGCCATCAGCCGGGTCCGCTCGTGGTAGCCGATCCGCAGGTCCGCCGGGGTGGCCAGGTAGGGCACCTGGTAGGCGGCGAACAGCAGGTTGCCGGCCACGAAGCACACCGCCACCCAGGCTGCGGCGGGCGCGCCGGCGAGGCCGCCGGGCACCGCGAACAGGGCGGCGAACGCCGCCGGCAACGCGCAGCCGGCCAGCAGCAGCCGCCGGCGGTGGCCGCGGCGGGCCTGCTCGACGTCGCAGCGGTGCCCGATCCACGGGTGCAGCAGCACGTCGGCGACCTTCGGCAGCAGCAGCGTCAGCCCGGCCAGCCACGGCGCGACCGCGAGGACGTCGGTGAGGAAGTACAGCAGCAGCAGCCCCGGCACGGTGATCCACACGCCCATGCCCAGCGAGCCGGCGGCGAACCCGGCCAGCGGGCCGCGGGGCAGCGCGCCGGTGTCGCGCCGCGGGTCCACCCCGGTCATCGCCGCCTCCTGCTCCGGGGCACGCCCACCCCAATCCAACGGATGCTGGATTGTAGGGGGAACAATGGCCGGATGACCATGCCCCGTCGCCGGCCGGGCCGGCCCCGCCGCGACGACCAGCGACCGACCCGCGACCTGGTGCTCGCCGCCGCCACCGCGCTGTTCGCCGAGCGGGGCTTCGACGCGGTCAGCGTGCGCGACGTGGCCGCCGCGGCCGGCGTCGACGTGGCCACCGTCGCCCACCACACCGGCACCAAGGCGCAGCTCTACGACGCCTGCTTCGCGCGGGTGTTCAGCGCCGAACGGGAGGCGGTGGAGGCGGCCGGGGACCGCGCCCGCGCCGCGCTGGCCGCCGGGCCCGCCGATGCGGTACGCGCGCTGCACGACCTGGTCGACGTGTTCGTGGACTTCCTGGAGGACCGGCCGGAGACCACCGCGCTGTGGTTGCGCCGCTGGCTGGAGCCGCGGCGGCACACCGAGCTGGACCGGCGCTACGCCGCCCCGCTGTACGCGCAGGTCGAGCAGTTGCTCGTCGCCGCGTCGGCGGCCGGGGCGCTGGTCGAGCCGGCTCCGCACGTGACGGTGCGCAGCCTGGTCTGGGCGGTGCACGGGCACGTGGTGGCGCTGGCCGCGGGCGCCGGCTCCGAGGCGCGGGAGCGGCGGGAGTTCCGCGCGTTCGTGCACCGCCTCCTCGACGGGCTCTACCCGCCGGCCGCCCCTTGACCGGGGCACCACCGCCGGGGACTATCCAGCAGTCGTTGGATTAGTGGAGGCGGGCATGGCAGCACCCAGGGTGGCGGTCGTCGGCGCCGGCGCGGCCGGACTGGCCACGCTCAAGGCACTGGCCGACGTCGGCGTGCCGGCGGTCGCGTTCGAGGCCACCGACACCGTCGGCGGCCTCTGGGTGTACGGCGCGCCCGGCTCCCCGGCCTACCGGACGCTGCACCTCAACACCAGCAAGGCACGCACCGAGTTCGCCGACCACCCGATGCCGGCGGACTGGCCCGACTACCCCGACCACACCCGCGTCGCCGGCTACCTCGGCGACTACGCCGACCGGTTCGGCCTGCGCGCGGCGGTGCGGCTGCGACACACCGTCGACCGGGTCGCCCGCGCCGGCGACGGCTGGCGGGTGCACGCCACCGGCCCGGACGGCCCGGTGCAGGTCGACGTCGAGGCCGTGGTGGTGGCCAACGGGCACAACCGGGCGCCACACCGACCCGACCCCTACCCCGGCGAGTGCGCCGCCGAACAACTGCACAGCCACGACTACCGCGGGCCGGAACAGCTCACCGGCCGGCGGGTCCTCGTGGTCGGCGGCGGCAACTCGGCCATGGACATCGCCGTCGACGCCTCGTACGCCGCCACCCGCACGCTGCTGTCGCTGCGCCGCGGCGTCTGGGTGGTGCCCAAGTACCTGCTCGGCCGCCCCGCCGACACGCTCAACGGGGCGCTGGCCCGCCGGCTGCCCTGGCGGCTGCGGCAACGGATCAGCCAGCGCATGCTCACCACCGTCGTCGGCCCGCCCACCCGCTACGGACTGCCCGCCCCGACACACGGCTTCCTCCAGGACCACCCGACGCTCTCCGACGCGCTGCTGTCCCGGCTCACCCACGGCGACATCCACGCCCGGCCCGGCATCGCCCGCTTCGCCGGCGACCGCGTCGAGTTCACCGACGGCCGCGTCGACGCCGTCGACCTGGTGGTGTGGTGCACCGGCTACCGGGTGGCCGTGCCGTTCCTCGACGCCGACCTGCTCGGCGACGGCGCCGACCGGCTGCCGCTGTACCGGCACGTGTTCCACCTCGACGCCCCCGGGCTGGCGTTCGTCGGGCTCATGCAGTCCACCGGCGCGGCGTTTCCGCTGCTGGAGGCGCAGGCCCGGCTGGTCGCCGCCCGCCTGGCCGGCACCTGGACACCACCGGAACCGGCGCGGCAGGTCGCCGCCTGCCGCGCCGAACTGCACGCCGCGACCGCCCGCTGGGGGCACCGCCGGCCGCACATGCGCGTCGACTTCGACGCCTACCTGGCCGAGCTGCGCCGGGAACTGGCCGCCGGCCGGCGCCGGGCCGGAGCGGCCCGGTGAACGCGCTGGCCGGCCGGCGGGTGCTGGTCACCGGCGCCCGCGGCACGTTCGGTCGACACCTCGGCGCCGCGCTGACCGCCGCCGGCGCGCACGTCGTCGGGCTGGACCTGCACGCCGACGTCGACGCCACACCACCGGTGCTCGGCGTCGACCTGACCGACCCGGCGGCCACCCCCGACGCGGTGGCCGCCGCCGTCACCCGGCTCGGCGGGCTCGACCTGCTGATCAACAACGCCGGCGTCGGCGGGCCCGCCCCCGCCGAACTGCCCCCCGACGATCTGGTACGCCGGCAGATCGAGGTGAACCTGCTCGCCGCGTGGCGGACCACCGCCGCGGCGCTGCCCGCCCTGGAGGCCGCCCACGGTCGGGTGATCTTCGTGGCCAGCCGGATGGCCGTGCTGCCGTTGCCCCTCGCGGCCGCGTACGGGGTGAGCAAACGCGCGCTCGTCGCGTACGCCGACGCGTTGCGCCACGAGGTCGGCACCCACGTCGGGGTCACCGTCGTCTACCCCAGCATGGTCGACTCCCCGATCCACGACAGCACCGTCGCGGCCGGCCTGTCGCTGCGCGGCGTGTCCCGGCCGGAGCCGGTCGAGGGCGTGGTCACGGCGATCCTGCGCGCCGCCGCCGCCCGCCGCGCACCCCGGGACGTGGCCACCACCCGACGCGGCCGGCTGGAACTGGCGATGGCTCGGCACGCGCCGGGCCTGGCCGACCGGCTGGTGCGCCGTACCGTCGCCGGTCGCGTCGCCGCCGGTGACCTGGACGAAGCGGCGCTGGCCGCCGGGATGGTCCGCCGGCACCGGCAGGGCGACCGGTAGCCTGCCCAGCATGCCCGTGTCGCCGTACGTCGCCCGGCTGCGCCAGCATGTCGGCCACGACCTGCTCATGCTCTACGGGACCAGCGCCGTGGTGACCGACGACGCGGGACGCGTGCTGCTGGCCCGACGCGGCGACAACGGCCGCTGGTCGGTGCCCGCCGGCACCGTCGACCCGGGCGAGCAGCCCGCCGACGCGCTGGTGCGCGAGGTCCGCGAGGAGACCGGCGTCGAGGTGACGATCGTGCGGCTGGCCGGCGTGGCCACCCACCCCGTGCGCTACCCCAACGGCGACGTCTGCGAGTACCTCAACGTCTGGTTCCGCTGCCGGGCCGTCGGCGGGACACCCACCGCCGACGGCGACGAGTCCCTCGCGGTGGCCTGGTTCGCCCCCGACGCGCTGCCCGACCTGGACGACTGGGCCCGGCTGCGGATCGGCACCGCGCTGACCGACGACGGCGCGCCCTGGTACGCGACGCCCGGCGCCCGGCACCCGGCGCTGTGCCGCCCGGACAGCCTCTGACCGGACGACCGCCGGGCGGCGTCTGGTCCGTGGACCGCCGCCGGTAGTGCCAGGTCTACCCGGAGGGTCGCCCCAGCGCGCTGTCGGCGGCGGACGACCGCCCCCTAGCCTGGTCACATGACAGACACGCTGCTCAGGGCGGTGACCGGGCGACGGTTCCTGGTCTCGGCCTGGCCGTGGCGTGGGTTCGCCTACTCGGCCACGACGGCGCTCGCCGCCGGCCTGCTGTGGCTCGTGCTGGCGGTGCCGCTGACACCGCTGGTCTCGGCCGCCGTGCTCCTGCACGCCGGGCGGACCAGCGGCTACCTGATCGTGGCGGCCTGCCTCGGGCTGATCGGGGTGGGCCTGCTCGCACTGCTGGGGCCGCAGTTGGCGCTCTCCATGGCCCGGGCCGAGCGGTGGCGGCTGCGGCTCGCCGGTGACACCCCACCGCCGCCCGGGCGCCGCGGCGCGCTCTACACCGACCCGGCCACCTGGCGGGCCGTGGCCTACATGGTCCTGCTCGGCGTCGTCGGACCGCTCTGGCTCGGCGTGCTCGGGATCGTCGGGCTGCTCGTCGTGTCGACGCCGGTGTCGGTGGAACACCGGATCTCGGTCGCCGACTCGTTGCTCGGCATCGTCGCGCGCGCCGGCGGCGGCCTGCTGCTGATCCCGGCCCTGCTCTACCTGAGCGCGCTGTTCGGCGGCGCGCACGCCGCGCTGGCCCGGATGCTGCTGTATCCGGAGCGGTCCGAGGAACTGGTCGAGGTGGCCCGGTCCCGGACCCGGCTGGTGCACGCGTTCGACGCCGAACGGCTGCGCATCGAGCGGGACCTGCACGACATCGCCCAGCAGCGCCTGGTCGCCCTGACCATGCAGATCGGGATGGCCCGGCTCGACCTGCCGCCGTCCTCGCCGGCCGCTGCCGCGATGGCCGCCGCGCACGAACAGGCCAAGACGCTGATGGCCGAGCTGCGCAACCTGATCCGCGGCATCAGCCCGCGTACCCTGCGGGAGTTGGGCCTGCGCGCCGCGGTGGAGGAACTGGCCGCGGCGAGTTGCCTGGAGGTACACGTCGACGTCGCCCCGGCCCGGCTGCCGGCGGAGGTCGAGGCGGTCGCGTACGCGGCGATCTCCGAGGCCCTGGCCAACGCGGTGAAGCACGCCGCCGCCAGCGAGGTCACCGTCACCGTCCGGCGCGCGGCCGGGCGGCTGGTGGTCGAGGTCCGCGACGAGGGCGGCGGCGGCGCCGACCCCGGGCGCGGGTCCGGGCTGACCGGGCTCGCCGACCGGGCCGCCGCTGCCGGCGGCCGGCTGCTGATGTCGAGCCCGCCCGGCGGGCCGACGATCCTGCGGGTGGAGCTGCCGTGCGCGTCGTGATCGCGGAGGACTCGGTGCTGCTGCGGGAGGGGCTGACCGCGATGCTGCCCCGGTTCGGCATCGAGGTCGCCGCCGCGGTCGGGGACGCCCCCGCGCTGCTGGCCGCCGTCCACGAGCACCGCCCGGACCTCGTCGTGACCGACGTCCGGATGCCGCCGAACCACACCGACGAGGGGTTACGGGCCGCCGTCTCGCTGCGCGCCGAGGACCCCCGGCTCCCGGTGGTCGCCCTCAGCCAGTACGTGCAGCACAGCTACGCCGGGGAACTGCTCGCCTCGGGTTCCGGCCGGTCCATCGGCTACCTGCTCAAGGACCGCATCGGCGACGTGGCCGAGTTCGCCGGGCACCTGCGCCGGGTGGCCGACGGCGCCACGGTGATCGACCCCGAGGTCGTCCGGCAACTGATGCAACGCCGCCGCGACCCGCTCAGACAGCTCACGGCCCGCGAACGCGAGGTCCTCAGCCTGATCGCGCAGGGTCACTCGAACGCGGCCACCGCCCGGATCCTGTCCCTGACCGAGGCCGGTGTCGCCAAGCACATCGGCAACCTCCTCACCAAGCTGAACCTGCCGCTCAGCGACGACACCAACCGGCGGGTCCTCGCCGTGCTCGCCTACCTGCGCAGCAGCCGATCCGACTAGGAGTTCCCTTGCCCACCCCCACCGCCCGGCGTCGCGACGTCGGGCTCCGCGCCATGGCCGTCGTCCTGGCCGCCGCGTTCTTCCTCGCCCCGCTCGCGCTGGGCCCCGACCGGCTCGACGACCTCCCGCGCGCCCTGCTCGCCTACTGGTCCGCGGGTGGCACGGACTTCCCGCCCGACCTCCAGCACGCCGTCGACCACCAGTTCCGGTACCACCTGATCCGGGTGCTGATCGCGGTGCCGCTGCTCGTGGTGCTGGTGACGCTGGCCTACCGGGCCCGACGGTTCCGGCTGCCGCTCGGGGCGCTCGCACTCGCCGCGGCGGTGCTGCTGATCGCCAACGTCCAGGGGGCCGTGTCGCCGTTCGGCACGCTCCTGCCGCATCTGACGGCCGGTCCCGCCGACGCCCGACTGGTCATGCTGGCCCAGGTCCGCGACCAGCTCGACCACGGCCCGGTGTCGCCCGCGCTGGGCGTGATGCTCGACGAGTACGTGCGCTGGCACGTGGTGAAGGGCACGCTGGTCGGCCTCCTGGCCGCCGCCCTGACCGGCCTCGCGGTGCGGTCGTGGCGGCCACGCCGGTGGCTCAGCCTGCTGCTGGCCGTGCTGGCCGTGACCGCGCTGGTGGTCGTGGCGGCCAACGTGTCCACCGTGGTGAACCCCGGCCCGCCGTTCCTGCTCCTGCTCCAGGGCGGCTGACCCGGGGCCGGCTCACCGGCTGGTGTCGCGCACGGTCAGCGTCGGTTCCAGCAACGTCACCTCCGGCACCGGCTCGTCACCCAGCCGCCGCATCAGCAACGTCACCGCCTGCCGGCCGACCTCCTCGGCCGGCACCGGCACGCAGGTCAACCCGGACGGTTCGGCCAGCTCGTCGGGGCAGATCGCGACCACCGCGACGTCCTGCGGCACCCGCCGGCCCAGCGTCGGCAGCGCGGCCAGCACCGGCCCGACCGCCGACTCGTTCTGCACCACCAGGCCGGTGACGTCGGGGTGGTCGGCGAGCAACGCCGCCAGGTCCCGGCGGACCGCCGCCGGTCCCTCCTCGCAGGGCCGGGTCACCGCGTCGACGCCGAGCCGCTCGGCCGCGGCCGACACGCCGGCCCGGGTCCGGTGGGCGAAGCCGGTGCCCCGGTCGTAGACGGCGGCCGGGGCGCCGAGCAGCGCGATCCGCCGGTGCCCGGCGGCGGCCAGGTGCTCCACGCACAGCTCCCCGGCCCGCCGGAAGTCCAGGTCCACGCAGGCCAGGCCGGTGCTGTCGGCCGGGTGCCCGATCAGCACGCCGGGCAACGCCAGCTCCCGCAGCAGCGGCACCCGGGAGTCCTCCAGCTCCACGTCCATCAGCAGCACGCCGTCGACGAGCGCGCTGCCGGCGATGCGGTGCAGGCCGGCCGGCCCCTCGTCGGCGGTGACCAGCAGCACGTCGTGGTCGTGGCGGCGGGCGGTGGTGACCACCGCGGTGGCGAACCGCATCACCACCGGCACCTGCATGCCGGTACGCAGCGGCAGCACCAACGCGATCACGTTGGCCTTGCGGCTGGCCAGGGCTCGCGCCCCGGCGTTCGGGTGGTAGCCCAGCGCGCGGACGCTGGCCAGCACCCGCCCCCGGGTGGCCGCCGAGATGGTCCGCTTGCCGCTGAGCACGTACGACACGGTGCTCGCCGCCACCCCGGCGTGGCGGGCCACGTCGGCGATGGTGACCTGCTCGCCGGCGGCGCGGCCGCTCACCGGGCCGTCCCGGAGCGCTCCGCCGCCGGCGTGGCCGCCCCGTCGCCGCCGCCGTGCACGGCGAGCGCGCCCACCAGCCGGATGTCCCGGGCGGAGCGGCCCACCAGCAGCGAGTGGGTGGCGTCCTCCACCACCATGGCCCGGCGGTTCTCGTCCCACCAGGCCAGCTCGGCGGTACGCAGCCGCAGCGTCACCCGGGCCGCGCACCCCGGCTCCAGGGTGACCCGGGCGAAGTCGCGGAGCTGCCGCAGCGGCTGCTTGACCCGGGAGCGTCGCTGCCGGGTGTAGAGCTGCACCACCTCGGTGCCCGGGCGGCGGCCCGTGTTGGTGACCTCGACGCTCACCTCCACCTCCTCGTCGGTGTGCGCCGTGGCGGTGCTCAACCGGAGGTCAGCGTAGTCGAACTCGGCGTAGCTGAGCCCGTGGCCGAACGGGTACAGCGGTTCGCCCCGGTGGTAGAGGTAGGTGGCGTCGGCGCCGATCACGTCGTAGTCGAGCAGGTCGGGCAGCTCGGCGGTGTCGGCGTACCAGGTCTGGGTCAGCCGTCCGCCCGGGTCGGCGTCGCCGAGCAGCACGTCGGCCAGCCCGTGGCCGTGCTCCTGTCCGCCGTGGGCGCTCCACAGCACCGCCGGCAGGTGCTCCCGCGCCCAGCCCACCGCGTACGGGTAGCTGCTGGTCAGCACCAGCACGGTACGCGGGTTCGCGGCGTGCACGGCGCGCAGCAGGTCGAGCTGGCCGGTCGGCAGGTCCAGGTCGACCCGGTCCTCGGTCTCCCGGCCGTTGACCATCGGGTGGTTGCCGAGCACCACCACCGCCACGTCGGCGGCGGCGGCCAGCGCGGCGGCCTCGGCCGCGCCGTCGACGCGTAGCTCCGCCGTGAACGCGGCGGGCTCGTCGACCGCGACGCTCAGCCGGCCGGCCGGGTCGACGCCGACGTCCCGGCCGGTGGCGAGGTGACGCAGCAGCACGGTGCCGTCGGGGCGGTGCCGCGGGCGGAACGTCTCCCGGACCACCCAGCCGCCGGGGCCGGGACGGTCGTCGACGAGCGCCCCGGTGTCGTCCGCGCCCACGTACCGGCCGTGGTGGGCCGCGCGCAGCGCCACCACGCCCTGCCCCCAGTCGACCACGTCGAACTCGGTGGGCGCCGCGTCGGTGAGCGTCAGCGGCCCGCCGTCGACGCACCGGACGGCCCGGTCGCCGACCCGCAGCGCGATCCGGTCGACGCCCGGGTGGGTGGTGACCTCGGGCAGCCGCCCGAGCAGCCCCTCGAACGCGCTGACCGCGTACGGCAGGGTGCCGCTGTACCAGTCGGTGAGCACCGTGTCGGCGAGCGGGCCGAGCACCGCGACCCGCCGGTCGGACGCGAGCGGGAGCAGCCCGTCGTTGGACAGCAGCACGACCGACTGGCGGGCCGACTCGCGGGCCAGTTCCCGGTGGGCCGGGCAGTTCACCACGTCGGCCGGCACGTCGCCGTACGGGTCGTGGCCGGGCGGGTCCAGGTCGCCCAGGCGCAGCCGGACCGACAGGATCCGCCGGACCGCGCGGTCCACGTCGGACTCGGCGACCAGCCCGCGCGCCAGCGCCTCGGTGAGCCGGTCCACGGTGGGGCGGGGGTCGTCGTCGTCCTCGGTGAAGCTGTCCACGCCGGCGCGCAGCGCGGCGGCGAAGCCGGCCACGTGGTCGGGCAGGTACTTCTGCATGCCGGCGATGTTGCCGACCGCGCCGGCGTCACCGACCACCATCACCTCGTCGTCGGCCCAGCCGCGCAGCTCGCCGTCGATGAGCGGGCTCAGGTGCGCCGGCACGCCGTCGACCAGGTTGTACGACGCCATCACGGCGACCGCCGCACCGGCGGCCAGCGGCGCGCGGAAGGCCGGCAGCTCGTACTCGTGCAGCACGCGGGGCGGCAGGTCGTTGGAGGTGAGCGCCCGGTCGGTCTCGTTGTTGTAGCCGAGGAAGTGCTTGAGCGTCGGCGCGGTCCGCAGCCGGGTGGGGTGCGCGCCGCGCAGCCCGGACGCGTAGGCGGTGGCGAGCCGGCCGGTGAGCCAGGGGTCCTCGGACCAGCCTTCCTCGTTGCGTCCCCACCGTGGGTCGCGCAGCGGGTTGACCACCGGCGCCCACACGTTGAGGCCGACCCGGTCGGGGTCGGCGCGGTGCTTGGCCCGGACCTCGTCGCCGACGGCGGCGCCGACGGCGGTGATCAGGTCCGGGTTCCAGCTCGCGGCCAGGCCGAGCGCCTGCGGGAAGACGGTGGCCTCGCCGAGCCAGGCGACGCCGTGCAGCGCCTCCGTGCCGGTGCGGAACCCCGGCAGGCCGAGCCGGGGGACGGGCGCCTGCCACTGGTGCAGCAGGCCGAGTTTCTCTCCGACGGTGAGGCGGGCGAGCAGGTCGTCGACGCGGTGGGGGGTGGGGTCGGTCATGGCGGGCGCCTCCGGTGGGCGTGCGGGTCACACTCCCGGTCATCGAAGCGCTTCGATTGCCGGGTGGTGAGGACGGTGGCACGCACGCGAAAAAAGGGGGTGGGGTGGTCGGCCGGCGGGTCGGCCCGGAGCTGCGGTGAAGCGCTTCGACAACCGCCGGAAAACAGGCCGCCCACGGATTGCCCGGTCCGGAAGCGGCGCTACCGAGGTTGGCATCCGGGGCCGGCGCGGTCAAGGGTCAGGCGGCGGGTAGTTGCCCGGCCTCCACGGTGGCCAGGGCGGCGGTGGCGCCGCCCAACGCGCTGGCGGCGGAGCCGAGCGTGCTGGCCTCCAGCCGGACCCCGGCCGGCGGCGCGAGCGTGCGGGCGGCGAGTTCGGCGCGGGCGGCCGGTAGCAGCCACGGCGCGAGCGTCGCCAGGTGGCCGCCCACCACGACCACCTCCGGGTCGAGCAGGTCGACTAGGACGCACACCGCGCGGCCGAGGCGCCGGCCGATCTCGGTGAGCCCGGTGCGCACCGGCTCGTCACCGGCGCGGGCGAGCGCCTGGATCCGGTCGATCTCTGGCAGGTAGTCGGTGACCGGCGCGTCCGGCGCGGCGTCGGGCAGCAGGCGGCGCACCACGGCGTCCACGCCGGCCAGCGACGCGAGGCAGCCCCGGCGCCCGCACCGGCACGCCGGCCCGTCGGGTGAGCGAGGCCCGTCGGTCAGGACCGGCAGGTGGCCGATCTCGCCGGCGAAGCCCCGGCCACCGCGCAGCAGCCGGCCGCCGCTGACCAGGCCGGCGCCGACCGCCAGCCCGCCGGTGAGGTGGATCAGGTCGGCGGTGCCGGCGTACGGGCCGTGCCGCAGTTCCGCCGAGACGGCGAGGTTGGCGTCGGTGTCCACGCCGACCGGGAAGCCCGGGTCGCGTAGCGCGCGGCGCAGCTCGGCGGCGAGCGGCACGCCACGCCAGCCCAGCGCGGGGGCCAGCGGGACAGCGCCGTCGGCGTCCACCAGGCCGGGCACGCCCACGGTGAGGCCGAGCACCGTGCGCCCGGCGCCGGTGACCCGGGTGACCGCCCGTCGGGTGAGCGCGGCGAGCGCGCGTACCGTCTCCTCGGGGCCGGCGAGCGCGGCGGCGAAGGCGCGTCGCCAGGTGAGCAGCCGCTCGCCGCTCAGGTCGGCGGCGACCACGACCAACTCGTCGGCGCCGATCTGTAGGCCGAGCCCGACGTAGCGGGCGCCGTCGAGCACGAGCATGGTGGCCGGGCGGCCCACCCGGTTCTCGGTCAGCCCGGTCTCGCGCAGCAGCCCGTACTCGATCAGCTCGCTGACCAGGCTGGAGACGGTCGCCTTGTTGAGGCCGGTGCGGGCGGCGACGTCGGCGCGCGAGCAGGGCGCGTGCCGCCGCACGTGCCCCAGCACCACGGCCCGGTTGGCGACCCGCACGTCGCCGAGGTCGGCCGTCTGGACCGGCCGGTCGATGCTGATCACGTGCTGTCCGCCTCCTGCGCCGCCGTCCGTCGGATTCGGCCAAAGCTTAAACTAAATCGGCACGGTGCCCGCCGGGCGGCTCAGCCGCCGAACCACGGCGCGAACGGGGTCACCGGGATCGGCTCGCCGTCGAGCACGATCCGGCGCGGCGCGTCCGCGCCGACCGCGCTGACGCGGCGCACGTCGAGCGGCCCGTCCACGCGTACCCGCAGTGTGTCGCCGTCGCGGACGGCGGTGACCGTGCTGTCGCCGTCGTCGTCGCGGACCACCGTCACGCCATCGGTCCCGCCCCACGACACCAGCGTGACGTCGCGGAACGGGCCCTCGGCCACGGTGGGCGCGGGCGCCACAGTCGGGACCAGCGCGCCGCGCCGCACGTACAGCGGCAGCCGGTCGAGTGGCGTCCGCACCCGCAGGTGTCGGCCGCCGGGGTGGCGCTGGCCGGTCGCCGCGTCCAGCCAGTCGTCGCCGGCTGGCAGGTAGACGGCGCGTTCCCCGCCCGGGTCGAGCACCGGCGCCACCAGCAGGTCGACGCCGAGGCGGTACTGCAGGTCGGTGACCCAGGCGGTCGGGTCGTCCGGGGTGTCGACGAGCAACGCCCGCAGCATCGGGCTGCCGGTGCGGGCCGCGTCCACCGCCGCCGACCACAGGTACGGCAGCAGCCGGTAGCGCAGCCGCAGCGCCGCCACCGCGTGCCGTTCCGCCTCCGGCGGGAAGTCCCACGGCAGCCGGCTGGTGGTGCCGTGCAGCCGGACCAGCGGCGACAGCGCGCCGAACTGCGTCCAGCGCACGTACAGGTCGGGCTCCGGCGTGCCGTGGAAGCCGCCGGTGTCGTGGCTCCAGAAGGGCACCCCGGACAGCCCGTGGGACAGCCCGCCGCGCAGCGTGCTGGCCATGCCCGGCCAGGTGGCGTTGACGTCGCCGCTCCACTGCGCGCTGTGCCGCTGCCCGCCCAGGTACGACGAGCGCGCCCACACCGTGCGGTGCCCGGCGACCTCCTCGGTGACGTCGGCGACCACGTCGTTGAACAGCAGCGCGTACACGTTGTGCAGCTCGACGCCGGTCATGCCGTTGTGCGCCACCGCGTCGGCGGGCACCCCCTCGGCGAAGTCGGTCTTGAACACCGCGACGCCCTGGGCCAGCAGCGGTCGCAGCAGGCCCTGGAACCAGCGTACCGCCGCCGGGTTGGTCAGGTCCACGATGGCGCAGACCGGGTAGCTGCCGTGCCAGGTGTCCGCGACGTAGGTGTCGCCGTCGGGGCGGCGCAGGAAGTAGCCGGCGGCCTCGGCCTCGGCGTACAGCGGGCTGTCGGTCATCAGGTAGGGGTTCATCCACAGACACACCCGGAAGCCCGCCTCGGACAGGTCCTTGAGCAGGCCGGCCGGGTCGGGGAACGCCTGCTCGTCCCAGCGCAGGTCGGACCAGCGGCCGGCGACCTGCCAGTAGCAGTCCAGGTGCAGCACGTCGCACGGGACGTCCCGCTCGCGGATGAGCCGGGCCCGCTCGCGCACCCGCTGCTCGCTGTCGGGGAAGAACCCGGAGGAGATCCAGGCCCCGAACGCCCAGCGCGGCGGCAGGTACGGCCGGCCGGTCAGCGCGTCGAACCGGTCCAGGATCCGCGCCGGGGTCGGGCCGGCCAGCACGTAGTAGTCGAGCAGGTCGTCCGGGACGAGAATCTGCACGCTGCTGTGGGTGCTGGCGCAGACGTCGAACTGCACCGGCAGGCCGCTGTCGACGAGCACGCCGTAGCCGCGGTCGGACAGGTAGAACGGCACGTTCTTGTGCGACCGGTCGGACTCGCCGCCGAACGCGTCGAAGTTCCACATCAACGGTCGCTGGCCGCGCTTGTCCAGCGGGGTGAACTTCTCACCGAAGCCGACGAACCGTTCGTCGCCGGGCGCGACGAAGCTCTCGTGCCAGGCGACCGGGTCGCCGTCGAGGGTGGACCGACCCAGCGGCAGCGTGCGCCGCCGGCCGCTGATGTCCCGGGTGCCGCCGTCGGCGGCCACCAGCAGCCGACCGTCGGCGTCGAGGAAGCGCAGCCCCCACGGGTCGAGGCGGATCTCGGCGCGCACGCCGCCGGCGTCCACCCGGGCGTACGCGTCGTCGACCGTGACCTCGGCCGGGTGCGGTACGGGCCGGGTCAGCGTCAGCGCCCGGGCGGAGCGGCTGCGCACCGAGAGGTCGTCGGTGAGCCGTACCCGGACGATCCCGTCCCCGGCGGCCTCGACGCGCGCCACGAGCGTGCGGCCGGAGGAACAGGTGGCGGTGAGCGTGACACCGTGCGGGTCGACCGCGGCCACCTCGGCCCGCAGCACGTCGTCGGCGCCCTCCTCGCCGGGGGCGCGCACCGGCAGGTCGGGTGGGTCGGCCACGAACGTCTCGTACGGGACCAGGGGTGGGCGGTACGGCATGGGCGTCTCCTCGCGGCGACACGGGCGGCCCCGCAAGTTTCTTGGGAACCACAACTAACTGTCAATGATCTGTCGCATTGACTTTCCTCCTCACCTCTTCCTACTTTGACGGGGATGACAACTAAAGCGTTGTGGAGCGACGGTCGGCTGAGCTACGGCGGAGACTGGAACCCGGAGCAGTGGCCACCGGCGGTGTGGTCGGAGGACGTCGCCCTGATGCGCGCGGCCGGGGTCAACCTGGTCACCGTGGGCGTGTTCGCCTGGTCCCGCCTGGAACCCGCCCCCGGCCGCTACACCCTCGACTGGCTCGACGAGGTGCTGGACCTGCTGCACGCCGCCGGCATCCGGGCCGCCCTGGCCACCCCCACCGCGTCCCCGCCGCCCTGGTTCACGCGGCGTCACCCGGACGCCATGCCGGTCACCGCCGACGGCGTCCGCCTGCACCACGGCAGCCGCGACACCTACTGCGCCGCCGCGCCCGCCTACCGCACCGCGGCCCGGACCATCGCCGAGGTGCTGGCCACCCGGTACGCCCACCACCCGGCGCTGGCCCTGTGGCACGTGCACAACGAGTACGGCACCACCTGCCACTGCGACCACGCCGAGACGGCATTCCGCCGCTGGCTCACCGGCCGCTACGCCGACCTCGACGCGCTCAACGACGCGTGGGTGACCAGCTTCTGGGGGCAGCACTACTCCGACTGGGCGCAGGTCGGCGTGCCCCGCGCCACCCAGTACCTGGCCAACCCCGGCCAGTTGCTCGACTTCCGTCGCTTCTGGTCGGACACGCTGCTGTCCGCGTACACCGAGCAGCGGGACGTGCTGCGGGCGGCGAACCCGGCGGTGCCGGTCACCACCAACCACGTGCTCGGCGACTGGGTGCCGGTCGACCACGCCCGCTGGGCGCGCGAGGTGGACCTGGTGGCCGTCGACCACTACCCGGACCGCATCGACGGCGGCGCGGAGGAGCAGACCGCGCTCGTCGCCGACCTGGCGCGTGGCTGGGCCCGCCACGGCGCCGGCCGTCCCGCGCCGTGGCTGCTGATGGAGAGCGCGCCCAACCAGATCCACGTCACCGGGCGGATGCACACCAAGGAACCGGGCCGGATGACCCGGCACAGCCTCGCGCACGTCGCCCGCGGCTCGGCCGGGGCGATGTTCTTCCAGTGGCGCGCCCCGGCCGGCGGCGCCGAACGGTTCCACTCCGCCGTGGTGTCGCACGCCGGCGCGGACACCCGGGTCTTCCGGGAGGCCACCGACCTCGGCGCCGCGCTCGGCCGGCTCGCCGGCACCGCGACGGGGCAGGTGGAGGCGCGCGTCGCGATCGCCTACGACGCCGCCAGCGGCTGGGCGCTGCGCCACCCGGGGATGCCCCGCGACGGCCTCGACCACCCGGGCGAGGTGGCCGCCGCGCACCGGGTGCTGTGGCACGCCGGCCTCACCGCCGACCTGGTGACGCCCGGCGACCCGCTCGACGGCCACCGGCTGCTCGTGCTGCCCGCGCTCTACCTGGCCTCCGACGCCACCGTCGACTGGGTACGCCGACACGTCCACGACGGCGGGCACCTGCTGGTCACCTGGCTCAGCGGCGTCGCCGACGAACACGCCCGCGTCCGCCTCGGCGGCTACCCGGGCGCCTACCGCGACCTGCTCGGCGTGCGGGTGGAGGAGTTCCACCCGCTCGCCGACGACGAACGGGTGCCGCTGACCAGCGGCGGGTACGGCCGGATCTGGTCGGAGACCGTGCACCTGGCCGGGGCGGAGCAGGTCACCGCGTACATCGGTGGGGTGCTGGACGGCCGCCCGGCGGTCACCCGGCACCGGGTCGGCGCGGCCCGCACCTGGTACGTCTCCACCCGGCCCGACGACGACTCGTACCGCCGGCTGCTCGTCGAGGCGGCCCGGCTCGCCGGCGTCACCCCGACCTGCCCGGCGCCGCCCGGCGTCGAGGCGGTCCGCCGCCGCGACGGCGACCAGAGCTGGCTGTTCCTGCTCAACCACACCGACCGCCCGCAGCGGGTGCCCGCGGCCGGGCACGAGCTGCTCACCGACGAGCCGGTCGACGAGCACGTGACCGTCGGGCCCGGCGGCGTGGCGGTGCTGCGCGAACCGCCGCGCTGACCGCGTGCCGGCCTCGCGTTCACCCCCGGTGACGCGCGACACTCGGACGATGTCCGTCGTGTTGTCCGCCGCCGCCACCCCGTCCGCGCCCGGCCTGCTGCTGCGACCGTGGCGCGACGGCGACGCCGACGCCCTGCTGGAGGCCTACCGGGACCCGGTGCTGCGCGCCTGGACCCGCTTCCCGGTCACCACCCGCACCGAGGCGCGCGCGTTCCTGCGCCGGGTCCGGCAGGGCTGGGCCGCCGGGCGCCGGTTCAGCTTCGCGGTGCTGGAGGACACCCCGGCGGGGGAGCGGCTGGTGGCCTGCGTGGTGCTCAAGGAGGTCCAGCCCGGGCGGCCGGCCGCCGAGGTCGGCTACTGGACCGCGGCCCCGGCCCGTGGCCGGGGCGTCGCGCCGCGGGCCGTCGACGCGGTCACCGGCTGGGCGTTCGCCCGCTTCGCCGCCGGCGGCCTGACCCGCCTGGAACTGCTGCACCAGGTCGACAACCCGGCCTCCTGCCGGGTCGCGGAGAAGAGCGGGTACGTCTTCGTCGAGGTGCTGCCGGCCCGCCCGCCGTTTCCCCGCGACGGCCACCGGCACGTACGCCGGCTGCCCTGAGCAGTCACCGCGCGGCCGGACCGAGCAGGCGCAGCAACAGGCGCGGCTCGCCCGGCCACGCGTCGAGCAGCACCTGCCGGGGCACCTGCCGCCCGGCGTAGCGCAACGCGAGCGCCACCACGACGATGTCGTCCAGCGGGCCGATCACCGGCAGGAACTCCGGGATCAGGTCGATCGGGCTGGCCAGCCACACCCCGGCGACGACGATCGCGATCCGGGCCCGGCGTGGCACGCGCGGGTCCCGGCGCAGCCGCCGCACCGTGGTCAGACAGTCGGGCACGAACGCGGCCAGGTCACGCAACAGGCCGGGTGGCAGCCGCCGGGCCGCCAGCACCAGCACCGCCCAGCTCGCGACCAGGCACCCGGTCGCCACGCCGAGGCCGATCAGCCAGTCACGCACGTCGCCGCTCCTTTCGTCGGCGGAACACTACGCGCCGGGAACACTTCCGCGCGCTGCGACGCTGACCATGGTCGGCAGCCGACGGATACGGTGGGAGCGGGAGGTGACGGCGGTGACGACAGGCTGGGAGGCCGCGGTCGAGGCGCAGATCCGCTCGGCGCAGGAACGCGGCGAGTTCGACAACCTGCCGGGCGCCGGCAAACCGATCCCGGGCCGCCACCAGCCCTACGACGAGGGCTGGTGGATCCGCAGCTTCCTGGAGCGGGAGCAGATCCCGTCCGACCTGATGCTGCCCACCCCGCTGCAACTGCGCCGCCGCGTCGAACAACTTCCCGCCGAGCTGCGCGACCTGCCCACCGAGGACGCGGTCCGGTCGTACGTGGCGGCGCTCAACGCCGAGGTGGTGGCCTGGCTGCGTGCCCCGACCGGCCCTCGGGTGGTGGTCCGCCCGGTCAACGTCGACGAGGCGGTACGGCGGTGGCGGGCCGACCGGCAGCAGCGTGTCGTGACCGCGACGCCGGTGGAGCCGGTGCCGCCCGCCCCGCCCGCGGCCCGCGCCCGCCGCCGGTGGCGTTGGTGGCGTCGCTGAGCCCGGCCGCGGGTCGCCGCGGAGCGCGTCAGGAGTCGCCCGCCGCCCGGCCCAGTCCGGCGAAGGCGCGGTCCGCGTCGACGACCGCCCCCGGGTGGACCTCGTGCGCGGTCCGCCCGTCGGCGATCTTCTGCCAGTTGTTGCGCGCCAGCACGCGGTGCACGGCGATCACCTGGGCGGCCAGCAGTCGGGGCCCGACGCCCGGGCCGAGGGCCGCCGCCAGCGCCTCCTCGTCGTCGAGCAGGTACTGCATGAGCCGTCCGGCCAGACTCGGCGTGCTGAACACCAGTCGGTGGAACTCCACCACCTGGGGATGATCGTTGAGGCCGGTCACCGGCTCGAAGCGGTCGAGGCCGGCCCGAAAGTGCCGGTGCAGCGCCGTCATCGGCGCGACGTCGGGTTGGCGGTCGCGTACCACGCGTGCGGCCTCACCGTTGTGGTCGGCGAACCGGTGCAGGATCAGGTCCTCCTTGGTCGCGAAGTAACGGAACAGGGTCGGTTTCGACACCTCGGCCGTCGCCGCGATGTCGGACACCGACACCTGCTCGAACCCGCGTGCCAGGAACAGCGCGATCGCGGCATCGGCGATCGCGCCCCGGGTCTGCGCCTTCTTGCGGGCCCGCAGCCCGCCCGGCTCACTCACCGCATCAGGGTAACAAGAGTTACCAGGTTGCGTTTTTAACCGGGTAACGGTTCGATGATGGGTATGGAACGTACAGACGCGGTGCTCGTCACCGGGGCGACCGGCCGGGTCGGGCGCGCCGTGATCGATCAACTGGTCGACGCGGGCGTGCCGGTCCGCGCCCTCGTCCGCCGCCCCGAGCCGGCGGCCACCCTGCCCGCCACCGTCGAGGTCGTCACCGGTGACCTCACCGTGCCCGCATCGCTCGACGCGGCCCTGACCGCCGTCCGCACCGTCTTCCTGGTCTGGACCGCCCCGCCGCACACCGCGCCCGCCGTCGTGGACCGGCTGGCCGCCCAGCCGCGACGGGTCGTCTATCTGTCCGCGCCACACCGCACCCCGCACCCGTTCTTCCAGCAGCCGAACCCGATGGCGACGCTGCACGCCCGCATCGAGCAGCTCGTCGCGGCGACCGGTCTCGACGCGACGATCGTCCGGCCGGGGATGTTCGCCTCCAACGCGCTGCACTGGTGGGCCCCGGCGATCCGTCGTGACGCTGTCGTCCGGTGGCCGTACGGCGCGGCCCAGACCGCCCCCGTCGACGACCGGGACGTCGCCGCGGTCGTCGCGCGGATCCTGTCCGAGAACGGGCACGCCGGCGGCGACTACGTCCTGACCGGCCCCGAGTCGCTCAGCCAGGCCGAACAGGTCAGCCTCATCGGCGCCGCCCTGGGCCGGCCGATCGCGTTCGAGGACCTGCCGCCCGACGAGTTCCGTCGCCAGGCCCCGGAGGCCGCGCGTCCCGCCGTGGACATGCTGCTGGCCGCGTGGCGCGCCACCCTCGGGCATCGGGCACACGTCACCTCCACGGTGTCGCACCTGCTCGGCCGGCCGGCGCGCACGTTTGGTCAGTGGTCCGCCGACCACGTCACGGCGTTCACCGCGGCGGCCGACCCGGCGACCTGAACCGGCGTGCTCCTCAGTCGAGCGCGGCCCGCCACGTCCACGACGTCCGGCGCGGCCGGTCGCCCAGCGGGGCCCGGCCGGTGAGCCAGAGCAGCACCGGCGCCGGCGCACCGGCGGGCGCGTCGGGGAACAGCCGTCGCACCACCCCGGCGCACAGGCCGGCCGGCGGCGACCAGGGCACGTCGAGACCGCGGGTCACGTCATGGGTGTGCAGCAGGATCTCGGCCACCCCCATCGCGGCGAAGCCGCCCGGGTCGCAGGGACCCCAGTGCCAGCCCCGGTCGTCCGGGTCGGCGGTTTCCACCAGCGCGGCGAGCATCCCGGCGGCGGCGGTCGCCACGGTCAGCACCCGCACCGGTGGCGCGTCGGGGTGCACCCGCAGGTCGAACGGGAGGTAACCGTCGGTGGGGCGGCCGGCCACCTGACCGGCATACCCGGCCACGTCGTGCGCGATGTGCGCGGCCGTGGTCCAGCAGGACCAGTCCAGGTCGCCCGCGCGTACCGTCCAGTCCCGGCCGGCGGCCGGCAGCAGCACGGCTGTCATCGCGGCGGCGGCGGCGCGGACGTCCGCGCCGGTCATCCCGGATTCGTGGGCAGGCCCCTCGTGCGGCATCACTGTCGCCGAACGCGCAGCACGCAGGTGAGCATCGGGAGCGTGAACTCGCCGTGCGCGGTCTCCGGCCGGCTGGCCAGGAACGCGCCGATGCGGTCGAGTGTGGCCTGCCGCTGCGGCGCCGGCATCACCAGCAGGCCTGCCCGGGTGGCGAGCGTCGCCGCCAGGGAGTCGGCGGTGCGGCGCTGCCCGTGCCGGAACGCGGCCTGCTCGGGCACGTCGAAGTGGGCCGGCGCGCCGTTGCCCGGCAGGTGCATCCGCGCCGTCTCGGCACGCCAGCTGGCCGGGGTGTCGCGCGGGCCGATGGCCGCGCTACCGCTGACCTCGGCCAGGCCGGCGATCCAGTCGACCTCGTCGTCCATGACGTTCCACAGGCCGGCCAGGACGCCGCCGGGCGTGAGGACCCGGGCGATCTCGGGGCCGGCGGCCGCCATGTCGAACCAGTGCATGGCGTTACCGGCCAGCACGGCGTCGACGGACGCGTCCGGCAGCGGGATCGCCTCGGCGCTGCCGGACAGCGCGGGCACACCTGGCAGCGCGCGGCGCAGTTCGGCCAGCATCGCCGGGTCCGGCTCGACGGCGGTGACCTCGGCGCCGACCGCGTCCAGGGTGGCGGTCAGTTTGCCGGTGCCGGCACCGAGGTCGAGCACCCGCCGGCCGGGGGCGGGCTCGATCGCCCACCGCACCGCGGCCTGCGCGTAGTCCGGGCGGTGCTCGGCGTACGCGGTCGCCGCCGCGCCGAACGACGAGGAGTGCCGGCGCTGTTCGTCCTGCTCCACGGGGGTGCTCCTGTCGTCCGTGTCAGCGCCCGTCCGGGGCGCCGGCCAGCGCCGCCATCAGGGGCAGCGGGTTGATGTAGTCGCGGTAGGACTCGATCAGGCCGTCCCGGACCCGGAAGACCGCGATCACGGTCTGCGTGAACGGCGCGCCGGTCGCGACCACGGTGCCGTGGGCCTCGTACTCGACGACGACCACCTCAGGATCGGTGCTCTCGTGCAGCACCATGTCGCGGTGCTCGTCGAACGTGATCAGGGACCCGGCCGTCACGGTCAGGTGCTGGCGGATCGCCGCACGCCCCCGCACCCGGCCGGGCACGCCCGGTGGCCGGAACGGCCATTCGAGGTATCCGTCCGGGGCCATCAGGCCCACGAACGTCTCGACGTCCTGCTCGCGGCCGGCGCGCAGGACCCGCTCGACGACCTCGCGCGACAACAGTGCCATGCCGACCTCCTGTGGAGAACCGTCGGGATGGCACCACCGTAGGGAATCGGCGGCGTTCCCGTTGGCCCGCAGCGGCCACGGGGTCGAGGAGGAGCGGCGTGGCGTTCAGCGCTGAGCACTGCTGTCCAACCGTGTCCAATCCTGTCCAGCCGTGTCCACGATCGGCCCTCCCGGACGTGCGCAGGGCTCAGGGTGTCGGTACGCAGGGCGCTGCGACAGGTGGCGTCCGCAACGGGAGGACCGCACAGATGAAGGTTTGGTCGACCGGATCACGACGGGCCCTTCGGGCCCTGGCGATCGCCGCAGTCGTCGTGCCCGTGCTGGTCGTCGGGCCGGGGGCCAACGCGGCTGAACGCGACGCGGTGGTCAACGCGCCCGATGCCGCCGCCGCCGGGATCACCGGCTTCACCCCGACGATCACCGCGGACGCGACCCGGGCCGCCGAGGCGACGGCGGGACACCGGCTGTCGCGCGACGCGGTGCTGGCCGCGTACTGGACGCCGGCGCGGATGCGCGCCGCGCGGCCGGTCGAGGAATCCGAGCAGTACCGGCGGGCCCTGGCGGTGCCGCAGGCCGGCCTCAAGTCCGCGCCCGCGCCGCGCAACAGTGGCCAGGAGCTGATCGTCCCGCCCGCCCGCGGCGCCACCACCACCGGAGGGATGGGGACCCAGGCGACCGATCCCAACCTGCCGAGCAGCCACCCGACCGCGTTCACGGCCGGCAAGGTCTTCTTCACCATGGACGGCAAGAACTACGTCTGCTCGGGCACGATCGTGAACACGGCCGCCGGCAACGAGGTCTGGACCGCCGGTCACTGCATCCACGGCGGCCGGGGTGGCACCCTGGCCTCGAACTGGACCTTCGTCCCGGCGTACAACGGCGACGCGGCCAACCCGCGTCCGCTCGGCACCTGGACCGCAACGGGGCTGTGGACCATGACGGCGTGGATCAACGACTCGAACTTCGCCGAGGACATGGCCGTGGCCGTCATGGGCACGCAGGGCGGCCAGCACATCAACCGGTACGGCTCGCAGGGTCTGTGGGTCAACGCCGGCGTGAACCAGTTCATGAACGCGTTCGGCTACCCGGCGGAGGCGCCGTTCAACGGCCGCCGGCTCAAGCAGTGCGCCGCGAACTCCGTGCAGGAGAACCCGGCGGTGTGGACGCAGACCATCAAGATCACTCCGTGCAACTTCACCGGCGGGGCGAGCGGCGGCTCGTGGCTGATCAACTACGACGGGCAGTGGGGTCTGGTCAACGGCATCAACAGCCGGGCCGACCGGGCGACCTGGGTGGCGTCACCGTACTTCGACGACACCGCGCTGGTGCTCTACAACTTCACGACGAACTTCTGACCGACCGGCCGGAACGCGAGTCCGGCTGACCGGAGCACCCGGGGCGGCGCACAGCCGCCCCGGGTGCCAGTCGTCGGAGCCGACCCGAACCACCTGGCGGCTATTTATTGGATTACCGATTACGACATTACGAAAATCTGGCGGCCCTAAAGGGACATATCGCCACTACATCATAATGACAGTTCTTGTGCGTAAGGATTCAAGCTGGTGTCATCGCCCCGCGTGCCGTCCGATGCGGACCGGCGACGCGACCTCGACACGCTCGTCCGGGAGGCCAGGCGCACGGGCATCCGGACGGCACCGTCGTACGGATGCGCTGCCACACCGCCGATTACCGGGGCGTCCTGCGGCCGGCCCACGAGATCGAGGAGATCACCTGGCTGGCCTACGCCGACCGGGACCGCGTCTCCCCGGTCGACCAGATCATCTTCGATCACCTGCACCGCGCCGACCAGCTTCGCTGACGACCGGATCGTGGCTCAGGGTCGGTACCCGGCCCGGGCGGCGGCCACCTCGGCGGCGCGGCGCTCACGCCACCGCCGCTGGGCGTCGCTGTTGCAGTGCCGGCACACCTTCCGGAACCGACCGGTGCCGGGGTCGACCTCCCGCTCGTGCCCGTTGCGGCAGGTCGGCTGCTGCCGCCGCGCGCGGCGGTTGTCGCCGCGGCTGAGCTGACGCAGGTGCGTCGGCTCGATGCAGTCGAGCACGCCGCAGTCGTGCCGCACCTCCAGGCCCGGCCGATAGCCACCGACGAAGACCGCGTACGCGGCGACGTGCGCCCACGCCCGGCCGACCACCTTCTGGTGCACCCCCCGTCGGCTGCCGTAACCGCGCACGACCAGGCAGCCGCCCGGCGTGCGGGTCGACCGGGCCAGCAGGTGGGCCCGCAGGGACTCCTCGGTGAAGTGTCGGGACAGTCCGGTCACCTCAGACAGCATCCGGCGAGCATAGGCCGGCGGGACGTGACGTGCGGGCCGCCGCCGGAGCGGCGGCGGCCCGCACAGCCGTACGTGGTCAGCGCTGCGTGCGGTCGTCGATCTCGGTGCCGGACTCACCGGGTCGGGCGCCGATCGCCTCCTCGGCGGCCCCGCCGCCGGTGCTCTCGTCGCCCTGCCGCAGCGAGCTACGCGGCAGGCCGGCCAGGTGCGCCGGGTCCTCGATCGGCTGGTCCGGCCAGTCGTCCGAGGTGCCGTCGGCCAGGCCGGCCCGGCGCAACACCTCGACCAGGTCGTCGTGCGACAGGCGCTCGGCCTCCGGGATCCCGGCCCCGCGCGCCATGGACCGCAGCGTCTTCAGGTCTTCGCTCGCGAATGTCTCGGCCATACCGGAGCCTTCCCGGCGCTCAAGACAAGGAAACCCGCCTCAGGCGCGGGCCCCGCCGAGACCGAGGAGCACGGCCAGGCCGAGCGCGCTGCGCGGCGCGTACGGGATCCGCCACAGCCCGCCGTGTGCCGCCGCGTACGCTTCGTCCCGCCACGGGTGCTCCTGCGTCGGACCGCCGCCGGTGCGCAGGTCGTGCACGAGCAGCGCGGCCATCAGCGTGTTGCTGGTGGCCGGCTCGAACACCTCGACGCCGAAACGGTGCGCGCCGGCGTACGCGGCGGCGAGCGCGCGGTTGCGCAGCACGGACCGGGTGCGGGTGGGCGGCGCGACGGTGAACGACACCGTGGTGCCCGCGTCGCGGGCCACCGCCGCGCGCCAGCGTTGCAGCCGTTTGGCCAGCGCGTAGTTCGGTCCCTGCTGGGGGACCAGGCTGTCGTTGACGCCCGGGTCGGCGCCGGGCGGGTAGTTGCGGCGCAGCAGCCGGCCGCCGGAGATCAGCCGCAGGGACCGGCGGGCCGGGCCGCGGGCGGCGTACCCGCGGTCGGCGTGGTCGACCGCGTCGCCGGGCACCGCGTACACGTCGGTGGGGGTGGCCAGGAACGCCAGCGCCGCGTCCGGGCGGTGCCGGGTCAGCTCGACGGTGAGCGCGTCGACGGCGGTGGCCACCCGCACGTTGGTGGCGCCGTCGGCGTAGACGTAGTTGCCGAGCACCAGCCGGCCGTCGATGCCGGCCAGCCAGCGGGCGGCCTGCGGCAGCCGGTGCAGCAGGTCCGCGCCGGCGGCGGCGGCCAGCGCGGCGTCGTCGTCGCCGGTGCCGGCCGGCACCGGCAGGTGCAGGCGCCCGCCGTGACGGCGTGCGGTGCGCAGCACCCGGCGCCAGATCTCCGGGCGGGGCAGGTCGAGCGCGACCACGTCGCCGCCCCAGCGCAGCACCGACGGCAGCGGGCCCATCTCGGCGCCCGCGCCGAGCACCACGACGCGCTGGTCGCGCAGGTCCAGCCAGTCGGGGTTGGCGAGCACCGCGCCGACCGCCTCGGCGCAGCTCGGTTCGACCACGCCGGCGTCCACCCAGGCGTCGAGGCGGCGGCGCAGGTCGTCGCCGCGCAGGCGTTGCCCCCGGTACGGCACGGACAGTTCCCGTTCCACCGGCCCGGCGCCGGTGACCGTGGCGGTGTGCAGCGGCGGTTCCGGGCCGGTCGAGGTGAGCGCCGCGTCGAGTGCGACGTCGGGGCCGCCGCCGGGCGGCGCGTACCGCATGCGGGTGTGCAGCGCGGTGAGGCCGTCGCGGGCGACGGTGAGCGCGGCGGCGCGGGAGAGCAGGCCGGCCTCGACCAGTCGGCGGAAGTGGGTGAGGTAGCCGCGCCGCCAGTCGGTCTCGTGCTCGACGGAGCGGGCGCCGACCGGGTCGACGGCGCGTAGCGCGTCGGCGACCACGGCGCGGCCCAGCGCGGTCGTGCTGCGCCGGCCGTCGCCGGTCGCGGGGAACACCACTCCGTCCACGGCTCACCTCCCTGCCCTGCGGTCGTGGGGTCACTCTGCCGCATCGGCGACGGCGCCGCCCGTCGAGGGCCGCTCAGCGGCGGGCGGGGCGGCGTTCCGGTCGGGGACGGCCCCGCTCCGGGTCGACGCCGACCTGGACGGCGAAGGCCGGGTCGACGGCGAGCAGCGGTCGCGGGCCGAACAGCGCCATGGCGGTGAGCAACGCGTCGGTGTCCCGGCCCTGCCAGGTGGGACGGCGTTCGGGGTCGAGGTCGGCGTGCTCGCGGCGCAGCCGGCGCAGGAGACGCCGTGCGGCGGCGCCGGTCTCCGGCACCTCGGTCAGCCACCAGCCGCCCAGCGCGGTGGCCAGGCAGCAGAGCAGCAGCCCGGCGACCGAGGCGGGTCCGCCGGCGGTGCGGCCCTCGACCGCGCTGTCCACCAGCCGGGTCACCCCGACGGCGGCGACCAGGAACAGCGGCAGCGTGCCCAGGGCGACCCGTCGGCGTTGGGCGCGGGTGAGCAGCCAGCCGTCGCGGACCAGCCGGCCGACCATCCGGCGCAGCGCCCGCGCGACGTCGGGGTCGGCCAGCACGGCGGCCCAGGTCTGCGGGCGGCGCAGCGCGGTGTGCAGGGCGCGGACCAGGGCCGGCGGCCGGGCCGGTGGTGGACCGTCGGCGTGCAGGGTGGCGAGTTCCCCGACGGTCACCCCGCCGGCGCGGCGCAGCGCGGCCACGCCCACCTGGCAGGCCAGCAGCGCCCGGTCGGTGAGGTACGCCAACTCGACCCGGTCGGGTGTCGTGCCCCGGGCCCGGCGGCCGGTCAGCTCGCGTACCGCCACGGCGACCGCGACGGCCACGGCGACCGCGCCCAGGTAGTCGAGGAGGAAGATCGGTCCGCTGACACCCCAGAGCATGGCGACAAGTATGGCCGTACGGTGATCCGGCGCGGGGGCGGGTGGAAACGGGTGGCCGCGCGCGACGCCGCGGGCTAGCGTGCCGACGATGCGCATCCGGGAGCACGTCGACGCCGACTGGGGTCAGGTCTGGCCGATCCTTGCCGACGTCATCACCGCCGGGGACACGTTCGTCTACGATCCGGCCTGGTCGGCCGCAGTGGCACGCGAGGTGTGGGTGGAACGCCCGCCGGGGCGTACCTCGGTGGCGGTGGACGACGACGGCGTCGTGCTCGGCAGCGCCAAGATGGGCGCCAACCGGCCGGGCCCGGGTGCGCACGTGGCAACCGCGAGTTTCCTGGTCGCCGCGGACGCGCGCGGTCGTGGCGTGGGCCGGGCGCTGTGCGAGGAGGCGTTGGACTGGGCCCGCCGGGCCGGTTTCGCCGCGATGCAGTTCAACGCCGTGGTGGAGACCAACACCGTGGCGGTGCGGCTCTACCGGCGGCTCGGCTTCACGGTGGTCGGCACCGTGCCGGAGGCGTTCGCCCATCCCACCCTGGGCCGGGTGGGTCTGCACGTCATGCACCGCTTCCTGTGACCGCCGCGCGGTGCGGCGAAAGTGTCGGGGGCCGTCGTTAGGTTGGCGGGGATCGCCGCCGTCGAAGGAGCCCTCGTCATGACCACGCTCACCGACCGCCCCCGCACCGCGTTGCTCGTCGTCGACGTGCAGAACGGCGTGGTGCGCGGCGCCCACGACCGGGACCGGGTGGTCGCGAACATCGCCGCCCTGGTCGAACGCGCCCGCGCGGCCGGCGTCCCGGTGGTCTGGGTGCAGCATCGCAGCGAGGAGCTGCCCACCGGCAGTGAGCAGTGGCGGATCGTGCCGGAGCTGGTGCGCCGCGACGACGAGCCGCTCGTGCACAAGGCCTACGGCGACTCGTTCGAGGCCACCGACCTGGAGCAGGTGCTCGCCGCCGGGGGTGTCGGGCGGCTCGTCGTGACCGGCGCGCAGACCGACGCCTGTGTCCGTTCCACCCTGCACGGCGCGTTCACCCGCGGCTACGACGTCACGCTGGTCGCCGACGCCCACACCACCGAGGACCTGTCGGCCTACGGCGCGCCCCCGCCGGCGCAGGTGATCGCGCACACCAACCTCTACTGGGGCTTCCAGCGGGCGCCGGGCCGCCGCGCCGGCACGGTCGACACCGCCGACGTCGACTTCACCGCCGCCGTTCCGGCCTGACCGCAGCCGACCCACGGCAGCCGAGCCGCCGTGGCGTGCCTGGCCGCCGGTGCGGCCGGGAAAACGCCTGGCCCGGGCCGGGTGGCTGCTGGCAGGCTGCCGGCCATGACCGCTCAAGCTCTCGCGGGGGCGCTCGCCGACGAACGTCGCCGGGCCGTGTTCGCCGCGATCGTGCTCGGCGCCCGGGACGTCCCGTCCGTGGTGGCGCGCACCGGCCTGCCGGCCCGCGACGTCGCCACCGCCGTGCGCCGGCTCACCGACGCCGGTGTGCTGACCGACGCCGACGGCCTGCGCGTCGACGGTGAGCGGCTGCGCGAGTTCGCCCGGGCCGGGGCGTCGTCGCCGGCGCTCCCGCCGGCCGACCGGCGCGAGACGATCCTGCGCACGTTCCTGCGCGACGGCGCGTTGATCCGGCTGCCGGCGCAGCGCGGTCGCCGCCGGGTGTTGCTGGAACACATCACCGAGCGCACCTTCGAGCCCGGGCGGCGCTACCCGGAGCGGATGGTGGACGAGGCGCTGCGCTCCTGGTGCGAGGGCGGTGCGGCGGACCACGTCACGCTGCGCCGCTATCTCGTCGACGACGTGCTGCTCACCCGCGAGCAGGGCGTCTACTGGCGGACCGGGCCGTGAGCACCCGAGCGCCGTTTCCGGGCAGCGGCCGACGGAGGTTGACGACGGCGGGCCGCCGCGCTAAAACAGAAACCGGAAGTTGAGTCACTGAGACTCAAGTCGAGACCTTGGGCCAGGAGAACCGAGGAGGCAGGACCATGTTGATGCGTACCGACCCGTTCCGCGAGATCGACCGGATCGCCGAGCAGTTCTTCGGCACCACCGCCCGGCCGGCCGTGATGCACCTGGACGCCTACCGCGACGGCGACCACTTCTACGCCGCCTTCGACCTGCCCGGCGTGGACCCGGACAGCATCGACTGCACCGTCGAGCGCAACGTGCTGACCGTCCGCGCCGAGCGGCGTCGGCCGAGCGGCGAGAACGTCGAGCTGGTCGCCGCCGAACGTCCGATGGGCACGTTCACCCGGCAGCTGTTCCTGGGCGACACGCTCGACACCGACCGGCTGGAGGCCGGTTACGACAACGGGGTGCTGACGCTGCGCATCCCGATCGCCGAGCGGGCCAAGCCGCGCCGGATCGCGGTCACCTCGACCGCGCAGGGCAACGGGCACCGGCAGCTCACCACCGTCTGAACGCGCGTCACGCCGACGCGGGGG
The DNA here is from genome assembly GCF_055586805.1 of Micromonospora sp. NPDC049201. Classification (NCBI taxonomy): domain Bacteria; kingdom Bacillati; phylum Actinomycetota; class Actinomycetes; order Micromonosporales; family Micromonosporaceae; genus Micromonospora; species Micromonospora sp. NPDC049201. The sequence continues at coordinate 381,742 of NZ_JBVJHM010000005.1, forward strand.
AGACCGGAGCGCCGGCCGTCCCCGCGTCGGTGTCCGACGGGTAGAGCCGGGTCAGCGCGTGCGCCGTGGCGGTGAACCGGTCCCGCAGCTCGGCCGGGGCCAGCACCTCCACCTCGGCGCCGAGCTTGAGGAACTCGGCGTGGGCGTGCCGCGTCGACTCGATCGGCACGGTGGTCTCCCGCCAGCCGTCCGGGCCGGGTTCGCCGGCCGCCGCCCGGGCCGCCCGCGCCATCTCCGGCGGGAAGACGTAGGGCAGGAACTCCAACGCGGCGGTGCTGAGCCGGATGCGCGCCTCGCCGCGGTAGACGTCACGTTCGTACCGGGCGGTCCACTCCCGCCAGTAGGCGGCCAGGTCGAAGCCGTCCGGGCGCTGGTGCCGCTCGTCGGTGACCACCGCGTCGAGCACCGCGCCGACCCGGTAGGTGCGGACCTGCTCCTCGCACCGGGCCACCAGGTACCAGCGGCCGGCCTTGAGCACCACGCCGAGCGGGGCGACCAGCCGGGTCACCTCCCGTGGGGCGCGCCAACGCCGGTAGCGCAGCCGGACCATCCGGTCCTCCCACACCGCGCCGGCCAGCGTGGCCAGGTGCGGGGTGGCTTCCGGGTGCCGGAACCAGCCGGGCGCGTCCAGGTGGAACCGGTGCCGCAGCCGGCCGCTGCGGTCGGCGAGTTCCTCCGGCAGCGCGGCGCGCACCTTCAGCTCGGCCGCGGCCACCGTGGTCGCCAGGCCCAGCTCCGCGGCGGGCCCGGGCAGGCCGGCGAGGAACAGCGCCTCGGCCTCCGGCCCGGTCAGCCCGGTGAGCCGGGTGCGGTAGCCGGCCACCAGCCGGTAACCGCCGGCCGGGCCGCGGTCGGCGTACACCGGGACGCCGGCGGCGCCGAGCGACTCGACGTCGCGGTAGACGGTCCGCACCGACACCTCCAGGGCGTCGGCGAGTTCCTGGGCGGTCATCCGCCCCCGGGACTGCAGGAGCAGCAGCAGGGAGACCAGCCGGCTGGCGCGCACCGCACGACGGTAACCCCTGCCCGCGATCCGGTCGCGGCGCGCCTCGTCGCGAAACGCGCCGCCGACTGAGAACCTTTCTCGCATGTTGCGTCCCGAGGTCCTGCCCCGCGCCCGTGTCGCCGTGTCCGGCGCTCCGGCCGACTTCACCGAGGCGTGGCTGCGCAACCGGCGGCTGTCCGAGCACACCCGCGACGCGTACCGGCGGGACGTGACCGGCTGGCTGCGCTGGTGCGCCGAGCGGGGCCTGGAGCCGCTGCGGGTCACCTTCCTCGACGTCAACGCGTACGGCCGGGACCTGGAGTCCACCCCGCGCGGACGCGATGGCCGCCCGCTGACCCCGGCCACCGTGGCGCGCCGGCTGTCCGCGCTGTCGAGCTGGTACGACTTCCTGGTCAAGCTGGGCGCGGTGCCGGCCAATCCGGTCGCCGCGGCCGACCGGCCCCGGGTCGACCGGGACCACTCCGCCACCGTCGGCCTCAGCCCGGACGAGGTCGACGCGCTGCTGGCCGCCGCCGAGGCGGACACCGGCCCGACCGCCGCCCGCAACCGCGCCGCCCTCGCGCTCCTGGCCGATTTGGGCCTGCGGGTCGGCGAGCTGGTCTCGCTGGACCTGGCCGACCTGGGCGCGGAACGCGGTCACCGCAGCGTCCGCTTCGTCGGCAAGGGCGGCAAGGTACGCCGTCGCGCGCTCACCCCCGGCACCGCGTACGCGCTGGACGCCTACCTGGCGGAGCGGGCTGCCGCCCAGGGCGTCACGGTGCCGCAGCTGACCGGCCCGCTGCTGGTCACCGCCACCGGCGGGCGACTGGACCGGCACGCCGTGTTCCGGCTGGTGCGTCGGCTGGCGCAGACCGCCGGGATCGCCGCGTGGGCGCGGTTGTCGCCGCACTCGCTGCGGCACGCGTTCGCCACCACGGCCCGCTCCGAGGGCGTGCCGTTGGAGGACGTGCAGGACGCGATGGGTCACGCCGATCCGCGGACCACCCGTCGCTACGACCGGGACCGGCACAACCTGGACCGCGACCCGGCGTACGCGATCTGGGCCGCCCGCGCCCGCCGGCGCGGCTGAGCGTCGGACCCGGGCCGTAGGGTGCCAGGATGCGACACGGCCTGGAGATCTCCTGCGGCGGCGCCTCGGTGACGGTCGGTGACCTGGTCGCGCTCGGCGAGTTGGCCGAGCGGTCCGGCTGGGACGGCGTCTTCCTGGAGGACTACCTCATCCACCACGCCGGTGACGACCCGCCGACCTGGGACCCGTGGCTGGTGCTGGCGGCGGTGGCCGGGCGCACCGAGCGGGTCCGGCTGGGCACCACGGTGACCGCGCTGCCCCGGCGTCGCCCGGCGAAGCTGGCCCGGGAGGTGCTCACCCTCGACCACCTCTCCGGCGGTCGGGCGGGCGTCGCGGTCGGTCTCGGCGATCCGGCCGACCGGGGGCTGGCCGCGTTCGGCGAGCCGACCGACGTGAAGACCCGCGCCGCGATGCTCGACGAGGGCCTGGACCTGCTGGTCGCGCTGCTCGGCGGCGAGCGGGTCACCCATCGGGGCGGGCACTACCGCGCCGAGGGCGTGGCGCTGCGACCGGCGCCGGTGCAGTCGCCCCGGGTGCCGGTCTGGGTCGGCGGCAGCACCCAGGCCAAGGCGGTGCTGCGGCGGGCGGCCCGGGCCGACGGGATCGTGCCCTACAAGCTGACCGACACCGACGGCTGGTCCGACTTCACCGCCGACGAGGTGGCCGCCCTGGTCGCCGCGCTGCCGGCGACCCGCGCCGACGGTGCGCCGTTCGACGTGGCGGTCGGCGGCCGGCGGCGGCGGGCCGACGAGCGGGCCGAGCGCGCCTACCTGGCCGACCTGGCGGCGGCGGGCGCCACCTGGTGGCTGGAGTACGTGCCCGCCGGTGACCCGGCCGCGATGCGGGCCGCGGTCGCCCGCGGCCCGCTGCGCTGAGCCGGTCTCACTCCGGGCGGCGCGGGCAGAGGCAGAACGGCTGCCCGATCGGGTCGAGCAGCACGGTCCAGCCTCCGCCGCCGGGCTGGTTCGCCGGCCGGGTCGCGCCGGCCGCCACCAGGTCCCGCTCCGCGGCCGACACGTCGTCGACGGTCAGGTCCAGGTGGTAGCGCTTGACGCCGGTCGGGTCCGGCCAGGCCGGCGGCGTGTAGCCGGGCACCAGCCCGAACCCGATCGACGTGCCGCCGGAGGAGGTGATCATGGCGTACTCGGCCTCGCTGTGGGTGATCTCCCAGCCGAGGGCGTGGCCGTAGAACGCCGCGTGGGCGGCCGGGTCGGAACTGTCGAGGTTGACCATCGCGAGGTCGGCGTGCGTCGTCATGCCGGGCAGTCTGCCGCCGGTACCTGTCACCTCCTGTCAGGTACCGGCGGTCGACCGGCGCGCGTCGTCCACGGCCGCTCCGGGGCGTACGCCGACGGTGCCCGTCACCACCGCCGGGCGGCGCAACCGGCTGCGCGCCGGTCGCCGGTTGCCTACCGTCGGTGGTGATGGGCAGTCAGCAGGTGTGGCACCGACCGGCCCGGCGTCGCCGGCCGATGCGCGCGGGTGTGCTGGTCGCCGTGCTCGGGCTGGGTACCTGCCTGATCGGGGTGGCCGGGCTGGCGGTGTGGAACGCGCAGGTGGTGCTCCAGGCCGACGGGCCGGTGCGGGAGACCGCGGACGGGTTCTTCCGGGACGTCGCCGCCGGCGACACCGACCGGGCGTACGGGCGGTTGTGCGCCGAGGCGCGCAGCCGGTGGAGCCAGGCCGGGTTCGGCAGTTGGGTGCGGACCCCGCCGCTGGTCAGCGGCTACGAGATCGTCGACGTGTCGGTGTCGACCCGGGCGGGTCGGCCACGCGGCACGGTGCTGGTGCGGTTGAACCGTGACGGCGGCGGCAGCGAGGAGCGGGAGCTGCCGGTGGTGCCGGAGGACGGCGGCTGGCGGGTGTGCGGGGACCCGTTCTGAGCCTCAGGCGCGTGGGCCCAGGTCGCCGGAGCGGTAGTGCCGCCGGCACAGCACCTGGTAGCGGACGTCGGCGGTGTCCATGGTGTCGCCGATGACGACCTGCGCGCCCTCGCGGACCACCCGGCCGTCGACCACCCGGGCGTTGAGCAGCCCTTCCCGGCCGCACCAGCACAGCACCTCGACCTGGATGCGGGCCACCTCGTCGGCCAGCTCGAAGAGCCGTTGCGCGGCCGGGAACAGGCAGGAGCGGAAGTCGGTGGCCAGGCCGAAGGCGTAGACGTCGACGTCGAACTTGTCGACCAGCTCGGCCATCTGCTCGACGTGGTGCAGGTCGTAGAAGGACGCCTCGTCGCAGATCAGGTAGTCGACGCGTACCCCCTCGGCCCACGCGTCGCGGACCAGGTCACGCAGGTCGAGTCCGTCGGTGACCTCGATGGCCTCGTGGGCCAGGCCGATGCGGGTGGTGACCTGCGGGCCCAGCGAGCGGTCGATGCGGGTGGTGACCAGGCCGCGGCGGCCCTGCCGGGCGTGGTTGTAGTTCATCTGCAACGCCATGGTGGACTTGCCGCAGTCCATCGGCCCCCAGAAGAACTTCAGCGCGGCGGCGTGCAGCGGCCGGCCGTCGATGCCCCGGGCGGCGGCGCAGCCGCCGGCACGGTCGTCGCCGGGCCCCGGCAGGGGGCGGGCCAGGCAGGTCGGGGCGGCGGCGTCGTCGGTCACGTCGGGGCAGCCTAGCCGATCGACGCCGCCGCATACCGGCCGAGATGATCGACCGGGTGCGCTCAGAGCACCCGGGGCGGGGTGTTGCCGGCGGCGATGATGGCCCGGCGTATCGGCACGGCGGCCAGCAGCGCGAAGCCGACCACGAAGAAGATCAGCAGCGACACCAGGCCCACCCGGTAGGAGGAGGTGAGCTGGAACACCAGGCCGAACGCGAGCGGCCCGAGCCAGCTGGTGCCCTTGTCGCTGATCTCGTAGAAGCCGTAGTACTCGCCTTCCTTGCCGGCGGGGATGAGCTGGCTGAACAGCGATCGACTCAGCGCCTGGCTGCCGCCGAGCACCAGCCCGATGCAGCCGCCGAGGATCATGAACGGCACCGGCGCCTCGGCGGGCAGCCGGAACGCGGCGATGATCACGCCGGTCCAGAGCACCAGCGACAGCAGCACCGTCTTCCAGGCGCCGATGCGTCGGGCGAGCGCGCCGAGGGCGAGCGCGCCGCCGAAGGCGAGGAACTGCACCAGCAGGATGGTCACGATCAGGGTGCTCTGCTCCAGCCGCAGTTCCTCGGTGCCGTACTGGCTGGCGAGGGTGATGACGGTCTGGATGCCGTCGTTGAACACCAGGAACGCGAGCAGGAAGAACAGCGTCAGCGGGTACGCCTTGACCTCGCGCAGCGTGCGGCCGAGTTGCCGGAAGCCGTCGGTGAGCACGTTGCCGCCGCCCTGCGGCACCGCGACCGGTGGGCGTTCGCGCAGCCAGCGCAGCGGCAGCAGGGTGAACGCGGCCCACCACACACCGGCCGAGACGATCGACCAGCGGGCCAGGTCGAGGGTGCGCTGGGCGTTGCCCTCCTCGCTGAACGCGGTGACGGCGACCAGGTTGAGCGCGAGCAGCAGCCCGCCGCCGAGGTAGCCGATGGCCCAGCCGCGGCTGGAGATGGCGTCGCGGTCGTCCGGGCCGCCGAGCTGCGGCAGGAACGAGTTGTAGACGACCACGGCGGCGCCGAAGGAGATGTTCGCGATGAGGAACAGCACGCCGCCGAGCAGGTACCGCTCGCCGGTGACGAACGCGAACGCGATGGTCGCGCCGGCGCCGGTGAACGCGGCGGCGGCCAGCAGCCGCTTCTTGTGCGCGGACCGGTCGGCGATCGCGCCGATGACGGGCAGCACGAACACGGTGAGGAAGACCGACAGCGAGATCAGGTACGGGTAGTAGGAGCCGGCGGCGACGCGGATGCCCAGCGGGTGCACCACGCCGTCGCAGCGGTCGGCGCCCAGCTCGCAGCCGGCGGCCAGCTCGGTGACGGTGGTCAGGAACGGCCCGAGGAAGACCGTGATGACGGTGGTCTGGAACGCGGAGTTGGCCCAGTCGTAGAGGTACCAGCCGGTGCGTTCGCGGCGGGTGCTGCCCGGGGGCGCGGGCTCGGCGACGGCGGGGGTGACCGTTTCGGCCATCGGGGCGGTCCTCGGGGTTCAGGCGGCCCAGTGGCCGCGGCTGCGGTAGACGTCGCGGAGCACGCCGACGTGATCGGTCATGATGCCATCCACCCCAAGATCAAGTAACTGGTGCATCCGGGCGGGTTCGTCGATCGTCCAGACGTGCACCTGCAGGCCGATCCGGTGGCAGTAGGCGAGGAACCGGCGGTCGACCACCGGGATTCCCCCGTAGGAGACCGGGACCTGGGCGGCGGCCACGGACGGCGGCAGTCGCAGCGGCCGGCCGTGCAGGGAGGCCATCCGCAGCCGGGCCACGCCGCGCATGCCGAGGCTGGTGGCGACCGTCGGGCCGGCCAGGGCGCGCAGCCGGGTCAGCCGGGCGTCGCTGAACGAGGCGAGCAGCACCCGGTCGGCGGCGCCGGCCCGCACCACCGCCTCGACGGTCGGCGCCACCCCGCCGTCGGCCTTGACGTCGACGTTGAACCGGACCTGCGGCCACGCGCCGAGCACGTCGTCGAGGCGGGGCACCAGGGCGGCGCCGCCGACGCGTACCGAGGCGAGGTCGGCGAAGCGCAGGTCGGCGATGCGCCCGGCCTCGCCGGTGACGCGGCGCAGCGTCGGGTCGTGGAAGACCACCGGCACGCCGTCGGCGGTGGCGTGCACGTCGGTCTCCACGTACCGGTAGCCCAGCGCGACCGCGCGGGCGAACGCGGCGGCGGTGTTCTCGTCGCCGTCGGCCGCGCCGCCGCGGTGGGCGAAGGCCAGCGGCGCGGGCGCGTCGAGGTAGCCGTGACGGGGCTGCACGCCGGCAGTATGCCGGGCCGATACGGCCGGCGGGTGTCCGGCCGGTGAAATTCCCTATCGTTACCCGAGGCGGCTAACATAGGGTGCGATGAGTAATGATATGTACTCGGTGGAGCAGGTCGCGACGCGGCTCGGGCTGCACGTGCGCACGGTCCGCGGCTACATCCGCGCCGGCCGGCTGCCCGCGACGCGGATCGGCAAGCAGTACCGGATCGCCCGCGCCGACCTCGACGCGTTCACCGGCCGGCCCGCGCGACCGGCCGGCCCGGCGGCGGAGGTGTCCAGCATCGTGGCCCTCGACGGCGTCGACCGGGCCGCCGCCGACCGGCTCGCCACGCTGGTGCTGGCCGGCGTCACCACCCACCCCGACCCGGACCGTCCGCTGCGCGTGCAGACGGTCCACGACGAGGAACGGCACCACATGAAGATCATTGTCCTGGGCGACCTCGGCGCCACCGCCGAGCTGCTGCGCCTGCTCGACGCGGTGCTCGACGGCGACAACGGCCTGCTCGCCGGGAAGGAGGCCGACCGTGGCTGACGAGCTGCGTGAGCGCGCCGGCGTCACGGTGCTGGTCTGCGACCCGGCCGGCCCGCCGATCGTCACCGAGGCCGACGCGCTGGAGCTGATCGGCGCGGCGTTCGCCGGCGCCACGGTGGTGGCGGTGCCCGCCGCCCGGCTCGACCCGAGCTTCTTCACGCTGGGCACCCGCTTCGCCGGGGAGGTCATGCAGAAGTTCGTCAACTACCGGCTGCGCCTCGTGGTGGTCGGGGACATCTCCGCGCATCTGGCCGGCAGCGGCGCGCTGCGCGCCCTGGTCGCCGAGTCCAACCGCCACGACCAGGTGTGGTTCGTCCCGGACCTGGCCACCCTCGACGCGCGCCTGGCCGCCGCCCAGTAACCCCCACGCGATCTTGCACTTCCGGCCCTCGTTCGAGGCGTTCTGCCCGATACGCCCGGGCAGCAAGTGCAAGATCGCGGGGGCGGGGGAGGTCAGTGCAGCCAGTCGGCGGTCAGGGCGGTTACGGCCAGGCCGTCGGTGTCGGCGAGTTTGACGGCGACGAACTGGCGGGCGGCGGGGGAGGTCTGCACACGGGGGGCGGGCTCCGGGTCGGTCAGTGTCGCCACCACCGCCGCGGCGGCCTCGGCCGGCGACTGCGCGGCGGCGAACGCGGCGGCGCTGCGACCGAGGTACGCCCGCAGCGCCGGCCCGTACGGCCCGGCGGCGGCCACCGCGGTGTCCGCGTCGATCCCGACGTTGGCGACGAACTCGCTGGCCACCGCGCCGGGCTCGACCACGCAGACGCTCACCCCGACGGTGGCCGCCACCGGCGCCAGGGACTCCATGAACCCCTCGACGGCGAACTTCGCCGCGCAGTACGCCTCGTTGAACGGCTGCCCGACCACCCCGCCGACGCTGGTCACCGTGATCAGCCGCCCGCTCGCGGCGCGCAGGTGCGGCAGCGCGGCACGGGTGACGTGCAGGACGCCGAAGAAGTTGACCTCCAGCACCGCCCGGACGTCGTCGACGGTCTCCCTCTCCAGCGTGCCGACGTGGCCGGCGCCGGCGTTGTTGACCACCGCGTCGAGCCGGCCGTGCCGGGCCACCACGTCGGCCACGCAGGCGGTCACCGAGGACTCGTCGACCACGTCGAGCCGGCGTACCTCCAGCAGGTCGCCGACCCCGGCGGCGTCGGCGGCGGCGCGCAGCGGGCCGGCCCGGTCGGGGTCACGCAGGGTGGCGACAGTGCGCCAGCCGGCGCGGGCCGCGCCCACGGCGGTGGCCAGGCCGATGCCGGTGGACGTGCCGGTGATCAGCACGACGGGAGCGTTCACGTCTGCCACGGTCTCACCCTATGTCGGGGCCGCGCGGCGGATTCAGCCGGTTCGGTGCCGGCGGTGCGCGCGGCTCGGGTCGACCGGCCGGCCGGGGTCGACGTGGCGGGGCCCGTCGGGCTCGTGCGGGCGCAGCGGGGCCAGGTCGTCGGTGATCGCGTCGATGATCCGGTCGGTGGCGCGGCGGGCCGCGCCGGGCGCGCCCGGATCCAGGTCGGCCAGGGCCACCGGGGCGCCGAAGTGCACCCGGATGACCGGCCGCCGGGCGAGCGCCCGGGCCAGGCCGCGCAGCATGCCCTTCGGCGCCCGGTACGGCAGGACCTCGTGCGAGCCCCACTGGGCGACCGGGACGACGGCGGCGCCGCTGGCGAACGCGAGCCGGGCCGCGCCGGTCTTGCCGCGTTCGGGCCACATGCCGGGGGCCAGCCCGATGCGCCCCTCCGGGTAGACCAGCACCACCGACCCGCCGGCGACCGCCTCGGCGGCGATCTCCAGCGACCGGTGCACGGCGGTGGTGCCGCGATCGACGCGGATGTGCCCGGCGCGGCGCATCAGCGGCCCCAGCACCGGCGCCCGGAACAGCCCGCCGGTGGCCATGATCCGGGGGGCGACGCGCCGGACCCGGCAGGCGGCGGCGAGCACCACCGGGTCGAACGGGCTGATGTGGTTGGCGGCCAGGATCAGCGGCCCGCGGCGCAGCGCCTCCGGCACGTCGCCGGTGACCTCCAGGCGGCCGATCAGCGCGACGGCGGCCCGGGCGAACGTCTGCGCGCCGCGCCACAGCAGCGGCGCGCGCCAGGGGGAGGTGTCCATCAGTGCTGGATGGTCGCACGGCCGCGCCGGTGGAGGTGATCAGGGTCATTGGTCCCGGGTCGGTTCGGGCCCTCCGACTCTGAACTTTTTTCTACGACGCCGAGTAGTATTTACTACGTCTCGTAGTAAGAAGGCTGGGGGTTCTCAGGTGGACGCGTTGGACGTCGCCCGCTGGCAGTTCGGTGTCACCACCGTCTACCACTTCCTGTTCGTGCCGCTGACCATCGGCCTGTCCGTGCTGGTCGCCGTCCTGCAGACCATGTGGCACCGCACCGGCAACGAGCGGTACCTCAAACTCACCAAGTTCTACGGCAAGCTGTTCCTCATCAACTTCGCCATGGGCGTGGTCACCGGCATCGTGCAGGAGTTCCAGTTCGGCATGAACTGGAGCGACTACTCCCGCTTCGTCGGCGACATCTTCGGCGCGCCCCTCGCGATCGAGGCCCTGGTCGCGTTCTTCCTCGAATCCACGTTCATCGGCCTGTGGATCTTCGGCTGGGACCGGCTGCCCAAACGCCTGCACCTGGCCGCGATCTGGGCCGCCGCGATCGGCACCAACCTCTCCGCCTACTTCATCCTCGCCGCGAACTCGTTCATGCAGAACCCGGTCGGGTTCCGCATCAACCCCGACAGCGGACGCGCCGAACTGACCGACTTCGGCGCCGTGCTCACCAACAAGGTCGCGCTGGTCACCTTCCCGCACACCCTCGCCGGGTCGTTCCTGGTCGCCGGATCCCTCGTGGTCACCGTCGGGCTGTGGCACGTGATGCGCGACCGCGGCAGCGCCGACACCGGCGCCTACCGCTTCGCCACCAAGTTCGGCTCCTGGGTGGTCCTGACCTCCGCCACCCTCGTCGTGCTCACCGGCGACATCCAAGGCAAGATCATGACCGAGGTGCAGCCGATGAAGATGGCCGCCGCCGAGGGCCTCTACACCACCGAGAGCCCCGCCTCGTTCTCCGTGCTCACCGTCGGCAGCCTCGACGGCAGCCGCGAGGTCTTCGCCCTCAAGATCCCCTACCTGCTGTCGTTCCTCGGCACCGGCGACCCGAACGGCACCGTGCAGGGCATCAACGACCTCCAGGCCCAGTACGCCAGCCAGTACGGCCCCGGCAACTACGCCCCGATCATCCCGGTCACCTACTGGAGCTTCCGCTTCATGATCGGCTTCGGCCTGGCCGCCGCCGCCATCGCGCTGCTGGTCCTCTGGAGCCACCGCAAGGGCCGCACCCCCACCAGCCGCTGGCTGCTGCGCGCCGGCCTGGTCATGCCGGCACTGCCGCTGCTGGCCAACTCCTTCGGCTGGATCTTCACCGAGATGGGCCGCCAACCCTGGATCGTGTTCGGCGAGATGCTCACCCGCAACGGCGTGTCCCGCAGCGTCTCGCTGACCGAGGTGCTCACCTCCTTCACCGCCTTCACCCTCATCTACGCCACCCTCGCGGTGATCGAGTTCAAGCTGCTGGTCCGCTACGCCCGCGCCGGCGTCCCCGACGTCACCCCGCCCCCCGCCGACGACGACACCGACGACGCGCAGCGCCCCCTCGCGTTCGCCTACTGACCGAAAGAGCCCACCGTGGAACTGACCACCGTCTGGTTTCTCCTCGTGGCCGTGCTGTTCACCGGCTACTTCATCCTCGAAGGCTTCGACTTCGGCGTCGGCATGCTGCTGCCCGTGCTCGGCCGCGACGACCGGCAACGCCGCGTCCTGATCAACACCATCGGCCCCGTCTGGGACGGCAACGAGGTCTGGCTGATCACCGCCGGCGGCGCCATGTTCGCCGCGTTCCCCGAGTGGTACGCCACCCTGTTCTCCGGCTTCTACCTGCCGCTGCTGCTCATCCTGCTCGCCCTCATCGCCCGCGGCGTCGCCTTCGAATACCGACACAAGCGCCCCGAGGCGTCCTGGAAACGCCGCTGGGACCGGGCCATCTTCGCAGGCTCCGTGATCCCGGCCGTGCTGTGGGGCGTCGCGTTCGCCAACATCTTCCGCGGCGTCCCCCTCGACGCCGACCACGAGTACGTCGGCGGGCTGCTCGACCTGCTGCACCCGTACGCGCTGCTCGGCGGCCTCACCACGCTCGGCCTGTTCGCCACCCACGGCGCGGTGTTCCTCGCGCTCAAGACCACCGGCGACATCCGGCAACGCGCCGGCACGCTCGCGGTCCGCCTCGGCGCCGGCACCGCCGTGGCCGCCGTGGCGTTCCTCGGCTGGTCGCTGACCATCCGCGCCAACGCCGCCGCCGTCGTGCTCGCCGCTGGCGCCGCCCTCGCCCTGCTCGGCGGCCTCGCCGCGGCGAGGGTACGCCGCGAGGGCTGGGCGTTCACCGGCACCGCGCTGGCCATCGCCCTGGCCGTGGCGACCCTGTTCGCCGCGTTGTTCCCGAACGTGCTGCCGTCCACGCTCGACCCGGCCGGCACGCTCACCGCCACCAACGCCGCGTCCACCCCGTACACCCTGAAGATCATGACGTGGGTGGCGGTGGTGTTCACTCCGATCGTGCTCGCCTACCAAGGTTGGACCTACTGGGTGTTCCGTCGCCGAATCGGGGTACAGAACATTCCGCAACACTGATGGACCTGCGGGCGCAGGGGTGACGCGGGGCCGGTGCGAGGGGGTCGCACCGGCCCCGCGGGGTGTCCCGGGCAGCGCTCAGCGGGCCTCGCGCAACTCCGCCAGCCGCGCCTCGATCTCCGCCAGCTCCGCGCGCAACTTCTCCGCCTGCTGTTCCGCCTCGGCCCGCTCCGCGCCCAGGATCTGCTCCACCGCCTCCTGCACCCCCGGCACGTCCACCAACGCCACCATCCGCAGCGCCTCCGCCGGCTTCACCACGTACGGCCTGGCGAGCGCCTTCGCGCCCTGCTGCGCGGCCACCGTCCACTCGCCCTCGGCGTACGCCAGCGTCACCGTCAGCCCCGCCGGCGTCTTCGGCTTCGCCGCCTTCACCGCCCGCTTCGCCGGCCTCGGCTCCGCCTGCTGCTCCACCTTCGGCTCCTCCCGACGCGGCGCGGGCACCCGCGGCGTGTCCAACACGAACTCCGGCGCCGCCGGCGCGGCCACCTCCGGCTCGGGCTCCGGCTTCGGCTCGGCGGCCGGCCGCCGCCCGGCGCCCTTCGGCGCGACCGCCACGTCGGCGGGGGAGAAGGGCAACTCGTCGCGGCCGAAACGCACCACCACGAACTCCTCGGACTGCTCGGGGTCGGTCAGCTCCACCACCTGCCCGAGCTGCCCGGCCACCTGCCCGGCCGCCTCGGTGAACACCACCCGCGGCTTCCGGCCCGCCGCCAACGACTCACGGATCTGCTGTACCTCGTCAGTGGACAACCCCTGGACCGCCATCACGCCCTCTTCCGTACACCTGTTTGATTGCCGCCCTTGATACCAGGCCGGCACGACAACCCGACGGTCAACCCCCGAGCGCCCGCAACGCCGCGTCGGCGTGCGCGTTCATGCTCACCTCGCTGTGCACCACCGCCAGCACCCGCCGGTCCGGACCGATCACGAACGTCATCCGCCGGGTGCTCAACGCGCCCAGCGGCAACCGCCGCCGCACCCCGAACGCCGCCGCCACCGCCCCGTCGACGTCGGACAACAACGGATAGTCGAAACCGTGCCGGCGGGCGAACTCCGCCTGCCGCTCCACCGGGTCCCGGCTGATCCCCACCCGCGACGCGCCCACCGCCGCGAACTCCGCCGCCAGGTCCCGGAAATGGCAGCTCTCCGCCGTGCACCCCCGCGTCATCGCCGCCGGGTAGAAGAACACCACCACCGGCCCGGCGGCCAGGAACTCCGACAGCCGCCGCGGCGCACCCGTCTGGTCCGGCAGCGTGAAATCCTCGACCAGGTCACCGACACCCACACCCACCACGTACCTCCCGAGCTCGCCGTCGATGCGGTGAGCCTAGGCGCGCCACACACCCGCCACCTCGTCGGCCACCGCCTCGGCCTGCGCGAACCCCGCCCGCGCCGACGCCGCCCGCCGCGTCGGGTCCAGCACGTTCCGCCCGATCGCCGCCCGCGCCGCCCGGTCCGGCGCCACCACCGCCACCCGCGCCCCCGCCGCCCGCAACGCCGCCACCTGCGCCGACACCCGCGGCATCGGCCCCACCGCGGCACTCGTCGGCGCCAACACCACCACCCGCCGCGCCCCGGCGGCCAGATCCGCGTTCACCGGCGACCGCACCCCACCGTCGACGAACCGCCGACCCCCGACCGTCACCGGCGGCCACACCCCCGGCACCGCGCAACTGGCCCCCACCGCGTCGACCAGCGACACCCCGCTGCCGGCGTCGAACACCACGAACTCACCCGACACCGCGTCGACCGCGGTCACCAGCAGCCTCCGCGCCGGCCACTGCCGCGCCGGCAACCGCGCCGCGATCACCGCCCGCCGCGACTGCTCCGACGGGGTACGCGCCGCCAACGCCACCGCGCCCACCCGCGCGCGGGCCCGCGCCGCGTCCCGCCCCCGACCGCCGGCCCACGCCCACCGGGCCAGCACCCCCAACCCGAGCCGGGCCGGCACCTCGTCACCCGGCGGCCGCAACTGCGCCGCGTACCGCTGCGCCGGCGGCACCCCGCAACACACCTGCGCCCCGACCACCGAACCCGCCGACGTGCCCACCACCAGGTCCGCGTCCTCCAGCGACACACCCCGTTGCGCCAACCCGGCCAGCAGCCCCAACTCCCAGGCCACCCCGGTCACCCCGCCGCCGCCCAGCACCAACGCCCGCCCCATGTGACAGTCCTCTCCGTCGCCGCCGGTGCCGCCCACGGTAACGTCGCCCCCACCAGCAGGGCAGGGGAGGACGCATTGACCTCGATCACCATCGTCACCGGCGGTGGGCGCGGCATCGGCGCGGCCACCGCCCGCCGGCTCGCCGCCGCCGGCCACGACCTGGTCATCGGCTACCGCGCCGACCACGACGCCGCCGCGACCGTCGCCGCCGACGTGCGCGCCGCCGGCCGACGCGCCGTCACCGTCGCCGCCGACACCACCGACCCCGACGCGGTACGCCGGCTCTTCGCCGCCGCCGACCAGCTCGGCCCGCTCACCGGCCTGGTCAACAACGCCGGCGTCACCAGCCCCATCGGCCCCTTCACCGACCTGCGCGCCGAGGACCTGCGCGACGTCGTCGACGTCAACCTGATCGGCTACGTCCTCTGCGCCCAGCAGGCCGCCCGCCGGATGAGCGCCGGCGGCGCCATCGTCAACGTGTCCTCCGCCGCCGCCACCCTCGGCAGCCCCGGCGAGTACATCCACTACGCCGCCGTCAAAGCCGCCACCGACACCCTCACCGTCGGCCTGGCCAAGGAACTCGCCCCACGCGGCATCCGCGTCAACGCGGTCGCCCCCGGCATCATCCGCACCGACATCCACACCCGCTCCGGCGTACCCGACCGCCCCGAGCGCGCCGCCGGCCGCATCCCGCTGGGCCGCGCCGGCGAACCCGACGAGGTGGCCGGCGCGATCGCCCACCTGCTCGGCCCCGACGCCTCGTACACCACCGGCGCGGTCCTGCGCGTCGCCGGTGGCCTCTGACCGGCGCGGCGACCCGGAACGGACCCCGGGCCGCCGCCACGGGTCACTGCGTGAACAACTTCGCCGCCGTGATCAGCGTCTGCACCACGCCGTAGCCCAACAGCACGGCCACCACCAGCCACGACACCACCAGACGGACCTGCTGCCCGCCACCGCTGCGCTCGTTCACGACCCGCTCCGCTCCGCCGTCACCGGCTGCCCGTCCACCATCTCGTCCCGGCCCGACGCCGGCTCGTGGAACCGCCGCGGCACCGGCCGGATCAGCAGGTTCGCCACCAGCCCCACCGCCAGCACCCCGACCATCGTGAACAACGCCGGCCGGTACGCCGACGCGGTCAACGAGCCCGGCTCGCCCTGCGCGTCCAGGAACGCGTTGACGATCAACGGGCCGGCCACCCCCGCCGCCGACCACGCGGTCAACAGCCGACCGTGGATCGCGCCCACCTCGAACGTGCCGAACAGATCCCGCAGATACGCCGGCGCGGTCGCGAACCCGCCGCCGTAGAACGACAGGATCACGCAGGCCAGCAGCACGAACAACGCCGTCGCGCTCTGCCCGACCAGCGCCAGCACCAGGTACAGCACCAGGCCCACACCCAGATACACCACGTAGATCGGCTTACGGCCGATCACATCCGACGTCGACGACCAGACGAACCGGCCCGCCATGTTGAACAGCGACAGCAACCCGACGAACCCGCCGGCCGCCGCCACCGAAACCGCCGACGTGCCGTTGTCCCGGAAGAAGTCCTGGATCATCGGGCTGGCCTGCTCCAGGATGCCGATGCCCGCCGTCACGTTGCAGAACAGCACCACCCACAGCAGCCAGAACGACCGCGTCCGCACCGCGTTCGCCGCCGACACGTTCGCGGTGGTCACCATCGGCTTCGCCGCCACCTTCGCCGGGTCGAACCCGGCCGGCCGCCAGTCCGCCGCCGGCACCCGCACGTTGAACACCCCGAACATCATGATCACGAAGTAGCCGACGCCGAGCGTGACGAACAACCACACCAACGCCGACCCCGACGCCGTCGACCCGCTGTTCGACGGGTCGTACCCCGGGTCGAACAACGACAACAACTGCCGGGACAGGGGAGAGGCCACCATCGCCCCACCACCGAACCCCATGATCGCCAACCCGGTCGCCAGCCCCGGCCGGTCCGGGAACCACTTGATCAACGTGGAGACGGGGGAGATGTACCCGATCCCCAACCCGATCCCACCCAGCACCCCGTACCCCAGGTACAGCAGCCACAACTGCGACGACGCGATGCCCAGCGCGCCCACCAGGAAACCCGCCGCCCAGAAGCACGCCGAGACGAACATCGCCTTACGCGGCCCGTTCGCCTCCACCCACGTACCGGCCACCGCGGCCGACAACCCCAACATCACGATCGCGATGCTGAAGATCACCCCGATCGCCGTCTGCCCCGAGTCGAAATGCGCGATCAGGGAGTTCTTGTACACGCTCGTCGCGTAGACCTGCCCGATGCAGAGATGGATCGCCAGCGCCGCCGGCGGGATCAACCACCGGCTGTACCCCGGCGGCGCGACGGTGTGCCGACGATCGAGTGCGGAAAGCATCAGTGCTTCCTCCGTCCAGATGGCGAGAACCCCTCGCTTCATGCCCCCCGCGCATGCGGTGCCCAAACCCGCCACGCGCCCGACGGTCGAAACCCGGAGCCGAACGGTCGACCGTACCCGCACCCGTCGCCCGACGACCACCGAGCGTGACCCCCGCCGAGGTGCGAGGATGAGCCCGTGAAGATCCTCTCCATCCAGTCCTCGGTCGCCTACGGCCACGTCGGCAACTCCGCCGCCGTGTTCCCGCTACAACGCCTGCGCCACGAGGTCTGGCCGGTGCTCACCGTGCACTTCTCCAACCACACCGGCTACGGCGCCTGGCGCGGCCCCCTGCTCGCCCCCACCGACGTCGCCGACGTCATCACCGGCATCGCCGACCGCGGCGTGCTCGGCACCGCCGACGCCGTCCTCTCCGGCTACCAGGGCGACCCCGCCGTCGGCGCCGTCATCCTCGACGCCGTCGCCCAGGTCAAGGCCGCCAACCCGGCCGCCCTCTACTGCTGCGACCCGGTCATGGGCGACGTCGGCCGCGGCATGTTCGTCCGCCCCGGCATCCCCGAATACCTGCGCGACACCGTCGTGCCCCGCGCCGACATCGTCACCCCCAACCAGTTCGAGCTGGAGTTCCTCGCCGGCCGCCGCACCCACACCCTCGACGACCTGCTCACCGCCGTCGACGCCGTCCGCGCCACCGGCCCCGACCACGTCCTGGTCACCAGCGTCCTGCACGGCGACCTGCCCACCGACCACCTCGACGTCGTCGCCGTCTCCACCGACGGCGCCTGGGCCGTCACCACCCCGCTGCTGCCGATCAGCCCCAACGGCGGCGGCGACGTCACCGCCGCCCTCTACCTGGCCCACCTCGCCACCACCGGATCACCCGCGACCGCGCTGGAACGCACCACCAACTCCATCTACGCGGTCCTCGACGCCACCCTCGCCGCCGGCACCCGCGAACTCCAACTCGTCGCCGCCCAGGACGCCATCGCCGAACCACCCACCCGGTTCACCGCCCGCCGACTGCGCTGAACACCTGGACGCCCCCGCCCCGGCCAGCGAAAATGCCACACGTGCCAACCCACCACCCGGCCACCGACGACCCCGCCTTCGCCCACCGCCTGCGCGACCTCGCCCGCCTACGCCGCATCCGCGACCGCATCGACCGCGAACACGCCCAACCCCTCGACGTCGAAGCCCTCGCCCGCGGCGAACACATGTCCGCCGGCCACCTCAGCCGCCAGTTCCGCCAGACCTACGGCGAAACCCCGTACTCCTACCTCATGACCCGCCGCATCGAACGCGCCATGGCCCTGCTGCGCCGCGGCGACCTCAGCGTCACCGACGTCTGCTTCGCCGTCGGCTGCCAGTCCCTCGGCACCTTCAGCACCCGCTTCACCGAACTCGTCGGCGAACCCCCCAGCGCCTACCGCGCCCGCCACGCGCCCGGCACCGCCGAACCACCCCCGTGCCTCACCAAACACGCCACCCGACCGATCAGGAATCGAGAAGCCCCCGCCACCTGACCGAACTAGCGTGACCACCATGACCATCACGATCCACTACGCCTTCCTGCCCCACACCGACGCCGACGCCGCCGTCACCTTCTACCGCGACACCCTCGGCTTCGACCTGCGCAACGACGTCGGCCAGGGCAACACCATGCGCTGGCTCACCGTCGGCCCACCCGGACAGCCCGAGACCGGCATCGTCCTGCACCCCCCGGCCGTCGACCCCGGCATCACCGACGACGAACGCCGCACCATCCACGAACTCATCGCCAAGGGCACCTACGGCGCGCTCACCCTCGCCACCGACGACCTCGACACGCTCTTCGACCGCCTCCAGGCCAGCGGCGCCGACGTCGTCCAGGAGCCCACCGAACAGCCCTACGGCGTCCGCGACTGCGCCTTCCGCGACCCCACCGGCAACCTCATCCGCATCAACCAACGACGCTGACCCCGACGCGACGTACCGTACAATGTACGCCGGCCGGCGCGCCGCACGCCGGCCGGCCCCGACACCGCACCAACCGGACGGAGACCCATGCCCCAGGCCCACGCCGACAGCCACGACGTCATCCGCGTCCACGGCGCCCGCGAGAACAACCTCCGCAACGTCGACGTCGACTTGCCCAAACGCCGCCTCACCGTCTTCACCGGCGTCTCCGGCTCCGGCAAGAGCAGCCTGGTCTTCGGCACCATCGCCGCCGAATCCCAACGCCTCATCAACGAGACCTACAGCGCCTTCGTCCAAGGCTTCATGCCCACCCTGTCCCGCCCCGACGTCGACATCCTCGAAGGCCTCACCACCGCCATCATCGTCGACCAGGAACGCATGGGCACCGACCCCCGCTCCACCGTCGGCACCGCCACCGACGCCAACGCCATGCTCCGCATCCTCTTCAGCCGCCTCGGCCAACCCCACATCGGCCCACCCAACGCCTACTCCTTCAACGTCCCCTCCGTCCGCGCCACCGGCGCCATCACCGTCGACCGCGGCCCCGACAAGACCCAGACCAAGAAGGGCACCTTCCACCGCCTCGGCGGCATGTGCCCCCGCTGCGAAGGCCGCGGCAGCGTCACCGACTTCGACCTCACCGTCCTCTACGACGCCGACCGCACCCTCAACGAGGGCGCCATCACCATCCCCGGCTACAGCATGGACGGCTGGTACGGCCGCATCTTCCGCGCCAGCGGCATGTTCGACCCCGACAAACCCCTGCGCGACTACACCGACCGCGAACGCCACGACCTGCTCCACAAGGAGCCCACCAAAATCAAGGTCGAGGGCATCAACGTCACCTACACCGGCCTCATCCCCGCCATTCAGAAGTCGATGCTCGCCAAGGACGTCGACGCCATGCAGCCCCACATCCGCGCCTTCGTCGAACGCGCCGTCACGTTCACCACCTGCCCCGACTGCGACGGCACCCGCCTGGCCCCCGAGGCCCGCTCCTCGAAGATCAACGGCATCTCCATCGCCGACGCCTGCGCCATGCAGATCAGCGACCTCGCCACCTGGGTCCGCGACCTGCCCGAACCCTCCGTCGCCCCGCTGCTCACCGCACTGGGGGACACCCTCGACTCCTTCGTCGAGATCGGTCTCGGCTACCTCAGCCTCAACCGCCCCGCCGGCACCCTCTCCGGCGGCGAGGCCCAACGCACCAAGATGATCCGCCACCTCGGCTCATCCCTCACCGACGTCACCTACGTCTTCGACGAACCCACCATCGGCCTGCACCCGCACGACATCGCCCGGATGAACAACCTCCTGCTCCGCCTGCGCGACAAGGGCAACACCGTCCTGGTCGTCGAGCACAAACCGGAAACCATCGCCATCGCCGACCACATCGTCGACCTCGGCCCCGGCGCCGGCACCGACGGCGGCACCATCTGCTACGAAGGCACCGTCGCCGGCCTGCGCGCCAGCGACACCGTCACCGGCCGCCACCTCGACGACCGGGCCACCCTCAAGAACGCCACCCGCACCCCCACCGGCACCCTGCCCATCCGCGGCGCCGCCACCCACAACCTGCGCGACGTCGACGTCGACATCCCCCTCGGCGTCCTGGTCGTCGTCACCGGCGTCGCCGGCTCCGGCAAGAGCAGCCTCATCCACGGCTCCCTGGCCGGACGCGACGACGTCGTCAGCATCGACCAGACCGCCATCCGCGGCTCCCGCCGCAGCAACCCGGCCACCTACACCGGCCTGCTCGACCCCATCCGCAAGGCCTTCGCCAAGGCCAACGGCGTCAAACCCGCCCTGTTCAGCGCCAACTCCGAAGGCGCCTGCCCCGCCTGTAACGGCGCCGGCGTCATCTACACCGACCTCGGCATGATGGCCGGCGTCGCCAGCACCTGCGAGGACTGCGAAGGCAAACGCTTCCAGGCCGCCGTGCTCGACTACCACCTCGGCGGTCGCGACATCAGCGAGGTCCTCGCCATGCCGGTCAACGAGGCCGAGAAGTTCTTCGGCGCCGGCGACGCCCGCCTCCCGGCCGCCCACGCCATCCTCGACCGGCTCGCCGACGTCGGGCTCGGCTACCTCACGCTCGGTCAACCACTGACCACGCTGTCCGGAGGGGAGCGGCAGCGGATCAAGCTGGCCACCCGGATGGGGGACAGGGGCGGCGTCTACGTCCTCGACGAACCGACCACCGGCCTGCACCTGGCCGACGTCGCCCAACTGCTCGGCCTGCTCGACCGGCTGGTCGAATCCGGCAAGTCGGTCATCGTCATCGAACACCACCAGGCGGTCATGGCGCACGCCGACTGGATCATCGACCTCGGCCCGGGCGCCGGCCACGACGGCGGTCGCATCGTCTTCGAGGGCACCCCGGCCGACCTGGTGACCACGCGGTCCACCCGCACCGGCGAACACCTCGCCGCCTACGTCGGGGCCTGACCCCACGAAACCCGGGGCGGCGGGGTCCGGCACCGACACCGCCGCCCCGACCAAGCGATTCGATAATCCACATTATGTCAAGTAAGGCGGAGTCGGGGTCCCCCGTCACTCCGCCACCGGGTCCGCCAGCACCGCCGCCAACACCCGCGACGGCTCCGCGACCGGCCCCGACCCGATCGTGACGAGCGCCTTCCACAACGCCCAGCCCCGGGCCCGACGCCACGCGTCGCCCGGCAACCCCACCGCATCCCGGAACGCCGCGCGCTCGGCACCGACGCACCACGTCCAGGCCGGCACCAGATCGCAGGCCGGATCACCCACCCCGCACTGCCCGAAGTCGATCATCGCGGCGAGCCGGCCGCGCGCGACCAGCAGGTTCCCGGCCGAGACGTCACCGTGGAACCACACCGGCGCCGTCGGCCAGACGGACGTCACCGCGCCTGCCCACACCGTCCGCGCGGCGGCCGCGTCCACCCGGCCGTCCAGCGCCACCAGGGCCTGCTCCACCTCGTCGCCGTAGACGCTCGGGTGGCAGCCCCGGAACGCCGAGTGCCGGCCGGCGACCGGTCCGCCCGCCGTCGGCGCCTCGCGCAGCGCGGCCAGCAGGCCGCCGAGGTTCCGGGCCACGGCAACGCGGTCCAGGCCGTCGGCGGCCTCCAGCGTGTCGCCGGGCAGCCACCGCCGCACCGACCAGGGGTACGGGTACCCGGCGCCGGGCGCCCCGGTGGCGACCGGTTCGGGTACGGGCAGCGGCAGGTGGCGGGCCAGGACGGGCAGCCAGCGGTCCTCCTTGGCGACGCCGGGCACGTAGCCCTCGGCGCTCGGCAGTCGGGCCAGCAGGTGCTCGCCGAGGCGGAACGTCCGGTTGTCCCACCCCTGGCGCGCGACGGCGGTGACCGGCAGGTGCGCCCACTGCGGGAACTGCGCGGCGACCAGGGCGCGGACGAGTGCGGCGTCGATCTGCACCATGCGGTCCAGTCTGCGGGGCGCGGCAATCGTTTTCGTCGGTGCGCTCCCCCGGAGTGGCGGCCTGGCGGGAACGCGAGAATCATGCATAATATCCCTTATGCATGACAAAGCGGACGAAACGGTAGGGGCGTTGATCGAGGAGTTCCTGACCGCCCGGGCCACCCGCAAGCCCTCCCCGCACACCCTGGCCGCGTACCGGCGGGACCTCACCGGCGTCGCCGCGCTGGAGGTGGCGGACGGTGACGACACTCCCCTCCCCCTGGGCCGGCTGCCGGTCGGGCGCCTGTCCCCCCGGCTGATGCGCGCGGCGTTCGCCCGGTTCGCCGCTCCCCGCGCCGCCGCGTCGGTCCACCGTGCCTGGTCCACCTGGAACAGTTTCTTCACGTTCCTGGTGGCGGACGGGGTGGTGGCCGGGAACCCGATGCCCGCGGTCGGGCGGCCCCGCACGCCGCTCCCCCGGCCCAAGCCGTTGCGGGGCGAGGACACCCCGGAGGAGCTGCTGGCGGCGGTGGCGCGGGCCGAGGGCCGGCAGCGCGACCCGTGGCCGGAGCGGGACGTGGCGGTGCTGGCGTTGGCGCTGTGCGCCGGGTTGCGACTGTCGGAGCTGCTGGCGCTGCGGGTGTCGTCGCTTGCCGGTCGCGAGGGTGAGCGGCGGGTGGACGTGGCCGGCAAGGGCGGTCGGCCGCGTACGGTGCCGATCGAGGTGGGCGTGGACCGGGTGGTGGGTGGTTACCTGGACAGCCGGCGGCGGCGGTTCGGGGCGCGCAGTGTGCGTCCGGACGGGTCGTTGCTGGTGGACCGGCAGGGTGAGCCGTTGCGTCGCGGTGGCCTGCAGTATCTGGTGGAGTCGTGTTTCCGGCGGGCGGGCATCGGTGACCGGGTGCCGCGTGGGGCGCGGTTGCACGCGTTGCGGCACACGTTCGCGACGCGGTTGGCCGAGGACGGGGCGAGCGCGGCGGAGATCATGCGGTTGCTGGGGCATGCGTCGTTGGCGTCGTCGCAGACGTACATCGAGGTGACGGCGGGTCAGCAGCGGGCGGCGGTGGCGGCCAACCGGACGAACCGGGCGTTGTCGGGGTTGGGTCTCTAGCGGGCGGGGGGCGCGCCGGGCAGGCCGAGGTGGTTCGCGACGTGGGCCAGGTGGTGGGAGGTGCCCCAGGCGAGCCAGTGTCGGGCGGTGCCGGGGGTGGCGTGGCGGGCGGCGCGCAGGGCGATCTGTTCGTCGCCCCAGGAGAAGTGTCGTCCGAGGGTGGGCCAGTGGTCGGCGGTGACGAGGGTTCGGCACAGGTCGTGGATGGCGCTGTTGCCGTTGTCGTCGCGGGCGGCCCGGTAGGTCCACCAGACGTCGTGGTCGGTGTAGCGGAGGTTCGGGGGTGGTCCCCAGCCGCCGGTGGCGGGTCGGGGGTGGGCGATGCCGTAGTCGGCGAATCGGATGTCGTGGTCGTGGAGGCGTTGCCAGAGGTCGAGGTCGAGGCGGCGGAGTGGGGTGGCGGTGTTGGGGGGTAGGTGGGCGATGCTGCGGGGCATTGCTCCGGCGGCGACGACGACGGCTTTCCAGGGGTGCCGCTGGGTCCAGGAGAGGTGTTTGCGGACCAGTGGTTCGGCTCGGGTGAGGTCGTGTTCGGAGCGCAGGTGGGCGGCGTCGAGGAGCAGGACGGCGTGTTCGGCGCGCAGGTCGGTGGCGGACAGGAGGCGGTTGGCGCGGTTTTCGGCGTCGTCGTCGGTGTGGTCGAGTCGCAGGACGGCGCCGTGGCCGTGCAGGGCGGCGGCGTCGCGGATGTCGGCCAGTCGGGCGGGGCTGTCGTGGGGGTGGGCGACGGGCAGCATCGGGTTGCCCCACTGGTGCAGGTCTTCGGCGATGTCGGGCAGTGGTCGTCGGAGTCCGGTGGCGGGGTCCGGTAGGCGGTGGGCGTCGACGGCGATGGTCATGTCGCGGGGGACGGTGCGTCGGGCGTGCTGGCTGAAGGTGTGGGCGTCGTGGATGGGCCCGTGCGTGGTGGCGGCGACGTCGAAGATGGGGAGGAGGTGGGGCGCCAGGTCGTCGGGGACGTGGTCGAGGGCGTCGAACTCGCCGGCGCGGCCGTGGAGTATCGGGAAGTAGTCCGCCATTGCGCATCGCCCCACACGATCCGACCGACAGTTACTGTCGTCGATGGTCCACGCTTCGTGTCCGATCGGCAACTGTGGGTGTGCGGCCGGTGGTTGTGGTGGTGGCAGGATCGGTCGGATGCGGGTGGATGCGGCGCGGGCGGTGGCGGTCGACTGGGTGCGGGACCGGATGCGGGCGGATCCGTCGGTCGAGGGGGCGTGGTTCAGTGGCTCGACGGTGGGGTTGCCGGGCGACGCGGAGTTGCCGGTGTGGTCGGACGTGGACGTGCTGCTGGTGCGGGACTCCCCCGGCGTGAAGGTGGGCAAGTTCGTGCATCGGGGGGTGTTGTTGGAGGTCAGTTCGGTCACCTGGGCGGAGGTGGGTGAGCCGGAGGACGTGCTGGGGTCGTGGGTGTTCGCGCCGATGTTCCGTACCGATGCGGTGATCGCGGATCCGTCGGGGCGGTTGGCGGCGGTGCGGCGGCGGGTGGCGGTGGGGTACGCGGATCCGGTGTGGGTGCGGCGGCGGTGCGCGGGGGTGCGGCGGCGGATCGAGGACGGGTTGCGGGGGTTGGACGCCGGGGCGCCGCTGGCGGAGCAGGTGTTGGCGTGGGTGTTCCCGACGTCGCTGTTGGCGGTGTGGCCGGCGGTGGCGGGGTTGGTGGATCCGACGGTGCGACGGCGGTTCGTGCGGGCGTCGGAGGTGTTGACGCGGTTCGGGTTCGGCGTGCGGTATCCGCGGCTGCTGGCGGCGGTGGACGGGGGCGGGGTGGGCGCGGCGCGGGTGCGGGAGCATCTGGCCGGGTTGGCGGTGGTGTTCGACGAGGTGGCGCGGATGCCGCGGGAGGGGTTCGCGTTCGGGGCGGATCTGGCGGTGGCGGGGCGGCCGGTGGTGTTCGACGGTGGGGCGGCGTTGGTGGCGGCGGGGCGGCACCGGGAGGCGATGTTCTGGGTGGTGGTGACGTACGCGCGGTGTCTGGCGGTGTTGGGGGTGGTGGCGCCGGAGCGGGAGCGGGCGTTGCGGCCGGGGTTGGTGGCGGTGTTGGCGGATCTTCAGGTGGTGTCGGCGGCGGATCGGCGGCGGCGCGCGGACGCGGTGTTGGCGTCGTTGCCGGGGTGGCAGTCGGTGGTGGATGCGATCGTGGCGCGCGCTGTGGCAGGGTGTGGGGGACGCGACTGGCGGCACGGGGATGGGTGAACCATCGGGGAGCTCGTCGTGGGGGTCGACCGCCTGGGCCTCCGCGGGCGAGGTGCCGCATGTCTTCTTCTTCGGTGGTTGCGGGTTCGTCGGCGCGGTTGTTGCCGGGTGGGCCGGTGGCGGAGCGGGTGTTGGACGAGGTGGCCGCGTCGGTGGCGGAGCTGCGTGCGGTGGGGGTGACGCCGGCGTTGGCGACGGTGTTGGTGGGTGACGACGACGCGAGCGCGGGTTATATCCGGATCAAACAGCGGCAGGCGGCGGCGTTGGGGTTCGCGTCGCCGCACGTGCACCTGCCGGCGTCGGCGTCGCAGGCGGATCTGCATGCGGTGGTGGCGGATTTCAACGCCGACTCGGCGGTGCACGGGGTGCTGGTGCAGCATCCGATTCCGGGGGGGTCTGGACTACGACCGGGCCCTCGCCGAGGTGGATCCGGACAAGGACGTCGACGGCATGCATCCGGTGAACATGGGTCGGTTGGCGTTGGGGTTGCCGGGGCCGTTGCCGTGTACGCCGGCGGGGATCGAGGCGTTGTTGGCGTTCCACCAGGTGCCGGTGTCGGGCCGGGAGGTGGTGGTGTTGGGTCGGGGTGCGACGTTGGGTCGGCCGTTGGCGATGTTGTTGGCGCAGAAGCGGCCGACGGCGAACGCGGCGGTGACGGTGGTGCACACGGGGGTGGCGGACTGGCCTCGGTACACGCGGCGGGCGGAGATCCTGGTGGCGGCGGCGGGGGTGCCGGGGATCGTGCGGCCGGAGCATGTGCGCCCGGGCGCGGTGGTGGTCGGGGGTGGGGTGCGGTATGAGGGGCGGCGGTTGTTGCCGGATGTGGACGAGTCGTGTGCGCGGGTGGCGGGTGCGATCACGCCGCGGGTGGGTGGGGTGGGTCCGACGACGGTGGCGATGTTGTTCCGCAACGCGGTGCGCGCGGCCCAGCGGCAGACCGGCGTGGGGTGAGGGTCAGCCGAGGTCGACGATGAGGGGTCGGTGGTCGGAGACGGTGGAGGCTGGGGTGTCGACGGCGGTGACGGGTGGGAGCCGGTCGAGGTGGTGGGGGTCGGCGAGGATGTGGTCGAGTTGGACGCGGGGTTGTCCGGCCGGGTAGGTGGGGAGTCGGCCCAGGGGGCGCCAGCGTGACAGCGCGGCGGCGGCGCCGGCGGGGAGGTTGAGGTCGCCGAGCAGGATGCGCGGGGCGGGCAGCGCGCGCAGGGCGCGCACGACGCGGCGTAGTTGCCACATGTTCCAGCCGGGGACGAAGGACAGGTGGGTGGCGGCGACGGTGAGTGGGCCGTGGGGGGTGTCGAGGACGGCGGCGAGGACGACGCGGGGTTCGTCGCGGAGCAGGACGAGTCCGCCGCGGTGGCCGGGGATGTGGATGGGTGAGCGGACGGGTGCGGCGGGTAGGCGGGTGACCTGCCAGGAGCGGACGGGGTGGCGGCTGATGAGGCCGACGCCGTAGAGGGGTTCGCCGTGGCCGTCGTCGTCGTGGGTGAGGGGGCGGAAGTGTTCGCCGGGGGTGCCGACGACGGCGGCGGCGAAGCGGTGGTGGTCGGCGTGCAGGGCGCGGGCGGCGAGGGCGGTGAGGTCGAGTTTGCCGCTGCGGGTCTGGTCGCGGTCGACTTCCTGGAGGGCGAGCACGTCGGCGTCGAGGGCGGTGACGGCGGCGGCGAGTCGGTCGGGGTCGACGAGCCCGTCGGTGAGGGAGCGGCCGTGCAGCAGGTTGAAGGTGGCCAGGCGCACCTGCACACCCTACGTGGTGGTGGCAGGCTGGTCGGATGGTGAAGCTGTTGTGTTGTTCGGTGCTGGTGTTCGTGGCGGTGGCGTCGGTCGGGTTGTGGGTGCGGCGTCGTCGGGGGCGGTGAGGCTGGCCACAGGGGTGCTCGCGGGTGGTGGCGGGGTGGGCAGAATGCGGCCGTGGATGCCGGGTCGTTGGTGACGTTGCTGGCCGCTGCCGCGTTGGCCGGGTGGGTGGACGCGGTGGTGGGTGGTGGCGGGTTGCTGTTGTTGCCGGCGTTGTTGCTGGCGGCGCCGGGGGTGCCGGTGGCGACGGCGTTGGGGACGAACAAGTTGGCGGCGATCTTCGGTACGTCGACGGCGGCGGTGACGTATGCGCGGCGGACGAGGCTGGACTGGGCGGTGGCGGGTCCGGCGGCGGGGTTGGCGGTGGTGACGGCGGGGTTGGGTGCGGCGTTGGCGGGGGCGGTGCCGGCGGGGGCGTACCGGCCGGTGGTGTTGGTGGTGTTGGTGGCGGTGGCGGTGTTCGTGCTGACCCGGCCGCGGTTGGGGGTGGTGGCGTCGCCGTCGCGGCGGACCCGGCGGCGGGTGGTGGTGGCGGTGGCGGTGGCGGGGTTGGGGGTGGCGTTGTACGACGGGTTGATCGGTCCGGGTACGGGCACGTTCCTGGTGTTGGCGTTCACGGCGTTGGTGGGTGCGGATTTCGTGCACGCGTCGGCGATGGCGAAGGTGGTGAACGCGGGCACGAATCTGGGGGCGCTGGTGGTGTTCGGGGTGACGGGGCATGTGTGGTGGTTGTTGGGGGCGGCGATGGCGGTGTGCAACGTGGCCGGGGCGGTGGTGGGCGCGCGGATGGCGTTGCGGCGGGGTGCGGGGTTCGTGCGGGTGGTGTTGTTGGTGGTGGTGGTGGCGTTGGTGGCGCGGTTGGGTTACGACCAGTGGGTGGCGGTGCGGTGATGGTGGTGCGGGCGGAGCACGACCGGGCGGTGCTGGCCGGGTTGTTGGGTCGGGATCCGGTGTTGCACGCCTACCAGTTGGGTGATCTGGACGATTTCTTCTGGCCGTACACGTCGTGGTTCCGGTCGGGTGACGAGGTGGTGTTGCTGTACCACGGGGTGGAGTTGCCGACGTTGTTGGCGTTCGGGGCGCCGGATCGGGTGGCGGCGTTGTCGGGGTTGCTGGTGGCGGCGGCGCCGGTGTTGCCGGCGCGGTTGTGGGCGCACCTGTCCCCTGGTCTGGAGGCGACGGTGGCGCGGTGGTACGCGGTGTCGGACGCGGCGGCGCATGTGCGGATGGCGTTGACGGATCCGGGGCGGTTGGCGGCGGTGCCGGCGGTGGGTGAGCCGTTGGGGCGGGCGGATCTGCCGTTGTTGCGGGAGTTGTACGCGGTGGCGTATCCGGGGAACTGGTTCGACGCGCGGATGGTGGACACCGGTCAGTACGTGGGGGTGCGTGCGGGTAGTCGGTTGGTGGCGGTGGCGGGGGTGCACGTGTTCTCGCCGCGGTGGCGGGTGGCGGCGGTGGGGAACGTGACGACGCATCCGGCGGTGCGGGGGCGTGGTCTGGGGGCGGGTGTGGTGGCGGCGTTGTGCGCGCGGCTGCGGGCGTCGGTGGATCATGTGACGTTGAACGTGCGGGTGGACAACGTCGCGGCGGTGCGGTTGTACGAGCGGTTGGGTTTCACTCCGGTGGCCGGGTTCACCGAGTGTGCGTTGACCCGGTTGCCTGGCTGAGCAGGGGCTGGGGTGTCAGCGGTCTCGGCTGGGTGAGTCGAAGCGGCCGGCGCGGATCTCCCGGAGTGCGCGGCGGCGGGTGTCGCCGCGCAGGGTGTCGACGTAGAGGCGACCGCGTAGGTGGTCGGTTTCGTGTTGCAGGGCGCGGGCGAGGAAGCCGCTGCCGGTGATGGTGAGGGGTTCGCCGTGCTGGTCGTAGCCGTGGGCGGTGGCGTGCAGCGCGCGGGGGGTCGGGAAGTAGAGGCCGGGGATGGACAGGCAGCCCTCGTCGTCGTCCTGGAGGTCTTCGGACAGTTCCAGGGTGGGGTTGACGAGGTGGCCGCGGTGGCCGTCGGCGTCGTAGACGAAGACCTGGGTGTTGACGCCGATCTGGGGGGCGGCGACGCCGGCGCGGCCGGGGGCGCCGAGCAGGGTGTCCATCAGGTCGGCGACGAGGGCGCGTAGTTCGGTGTCGAAGGTGGTGACGGGTTCGCTGGGGGTGCGCAGGACGGGGTCGCCGATGATCCGGATCGGGCGCATAGTCATGCCCGGAAGGCTATCCGTTGCTTACCGGTGCGGGGGTTCCACCCGCCGGTGGGAGCAGGCCGGTGTCGGCGATGCGGTCGCGTAGTGGGCGGTGGCGCAGGGCGGTGAGTACGGCGTACAGCTCGTCGGCGAGGGGTACGGGCAGTTCGGTGTCGAGGTGGCGCATGGCGGCGGTGGTGGCGGCCCATTCGGCTTCGACGGCGGGCAGCAGCGTGCGGGCGCGGTCGGTGAGGGTGACGATGCGGTGGCGGGCGTCGGTGCCGGGGGTGAGGGTGACCAGGCCGGCGCGGCGCATGCCGGCGACGGTCTGGCTGGCGGCGGAGTGGGTGACGCCGACGCGGGCGGCGAGGTCGCGGATGGGTAGTGGTCCGTCGGTGACCAGGGCGCGGACCAGGGGTGAGTAGCGGGGCCGGTAGTCGGTGAGGCCGAGTCGGTCGTGGACGGCGGCGACGTCGCCGTCGAGCAGTTCCAGGACGTGGCGTAGCAGGGTGCCGAGGGCGTCGCGGTGGGGGGCGGTCACATCCGTTAATGTAACAGCGCTGTTGTTTCTGGTGTGGGGAGGACCTGGGGCATGTATCCACCGATCGAGCCGTACGCGTCGGGGCACCTGGACGTCGGCGACGGCCAGCGCGTCTACTGGGAGACCTGCGGCAATCCGGCCGGCCGGCCGGCGTTGGTGGTGCACGGCGGTCCCGGCTCGGGCGCCGACGCGTCGTGGCGGCGGTTGTTCGACCCGGCCGCCTACCGGGTCGTGCTGTTCGACCAGCGCGGCTGCGGGCGCAGCACCCCGTCGGCCGCCGACCCGGCGACCGACCTGTCGGTGAACACCACCGGCCACCTGGTGGCCGACATGGAGGCGCTGCGCGTGCACCTGGGCGTGGACCGGTGGCTGCTGTGCGGCGCGTCGTGGGGCTCGGCGCTGTCGTTGGCGTACGCGCAGGCGCACCCGGGGCGGGTAACCGCGCTGGTGCTGTTCAGCGTGGTGGCCAACACCCGCCGCGAGATCGAGTGGGTGACCCGGGACATGGGTCGGGTGTTCCCGCAGGAGTGGGCGCGGTTCCGCGACGGGGTGCCCGAGGCCGAGCGGGACGGCGACCTGGCCGCCACGTACGCCCGACTGGTCAACGACCCCGACCCGGCAGTGCGGGAGCGGGCGGCGCGCGACTGGTGTGACTGGGAGGACGTGCACGTCTCCCTCGCCGGCGGGTACGCGCCCAGCCTGCGCTACGCCGACCCGGTGTTCCGGTACGGGTTCGCCCGGCTGGTCACCCACCACTTCGCGAACCTGGGGTTCGTGCCGGACGGTCAGTTGCTGCGCGACGCCGGCCGGCTCGCCGGCATCCCGGGGGTGCTCGTGCAGGGCCGCCTGGACGTCAGCGGCCCGCCGGACATCGCGTGGCGGTTGACGCGGGACTGGCCGGACGCCCGGATGGAGATCGTCGAGTCCGGCGGGCACGGCCGCGGCCACGGCGTCGGTGAGCGGGTGGTGGCCGCCCTGGACGCGTTCGCCGCGGCCTGAGAGGCCCTGGGGCCGGGCGGTCAGCCGGCGGCCAGCAGCGCGCGGATCGGGGCGGCCTTCGCGGCGGCCTCGGCGACCTCGGCGGCGGGGTCGCTGTCCCAGGTGATGCCGCCGCCGGCCCACAGGTGCAGCCGGTGGGCGTCGGCGGCGGCGGTGCGGATGGTCAGGCCCAGGTCGAGCCGGTCCGGCCCGACCCAGCCCAACGCGCCCATGCCGGCGCCGCGCCCGACCGGCTCCCGCGCCGCCACCTGGGCGAGCGCGGCGTGCTTCGGCGCGCCGGTGACCGACCCGCCGGGGCAGACCGCGCGCAGCAGGTCGGCCAGGCCCAGGCCGTCGGCGGGCGCCGCGGAGACCGTCGACTCGGCCTGCCACAGGTCGCACCAGCGGCGTACGGCGAACAGCTCGTCGACCCGGACGGAGCCGGTGCGGGCCACCCGGGCCAGGTCGTTGCGTTCCAGGTCGACGATCATGATGTGTTCGGCGCGTTCCTTGGCGGAGGCGAGCAGGTCGCGGCGGCCGGCGGCGGTGGCCGCGCGGGTGCCCTTGATCGGGCGGGTGACCAGCCGGCCGTGTTCGGTCGCGACGAGCGTCTCCGGGGAGGCGCAGCCCAGCGCCCAGCCGGGCCCGGTCAGGGCGCCGCCGTAGCGGGCGCCGGGCAGCGCGGCGAGGCGGTGCAGCGCCGGGCGCGGGTCGCCGGTGTAGTCGGCGGCGGCGTGTCCGACGAGGTTGACCTGGTAGACGTCGCCGCGGGCGATGGCGGCGCGGACCGACTCGACGGCGGCGGCGTGCGCGTCCGGGGTCCAGCTGTCGCGCCAGTCCCCCAGCCGCCAGCCGGCCGGCGACGGTGGCCGGTGCGGGCGGTCGCCGTGGTGGTAGACGACCACGACCAGGTCGGGCAGCGCCGGCACGGGGGTGGGCGCGCCGGTCGGCGCGCCGACGGCGTGCGCGCCGGCGGCGGCGGACAGGAACAGTGCCGCCCCGCACGGCCCGTCGGCGGTGTGCCGGCCGGGCCGCGACAGGTCGTCGACGTCGACGCCGTGCGCGGTGAGGAAGCGTTGCGCCAGGTCGGTGGGGTCGCCGCCGTCGCCGAGGCGCCACTGCAACCGGGCGGTCTCGACCAGCCGGGACCGGCAGCCGGGTGGCGCGCCGGGCACCACGACCGGCACGTGTGGGAGCGCTTCCACGCCGTCTGGACCGTTCCGCCTCATCCGTTCAGCCGATTCTGGGTGAACAAGCCGCGACCTTGCTCGGTGTTGCACGGTTGAGCTTGGTACTGTGCGTCACTGGTCATGTGAACCATGACACAGTGCCCCCACAGTCCGGAGAACCCGATGTGTCAGCACCAGCCCACCTGCCCCTCCGCCGACGCGACCGACCGCGAGGCCGCCCGCGTCCTCGCCTGCTTTCCTGAGCAGGGCTGGAGCCTGCTCTGCAACGGCGTCATCATCTTCGAGGACACCGGTGAGCTGCTCCCCGACGGGCGGACCATCGCCCCGCACCGGGGACCGGCCCGCCACGCCCTCGTCGCCTGAGCAATCACGCAGCGTCAGTGAGCGTACGCGCCGACGAGGCCCGTCGGCGCGCCGGCCGGGGCGGCGATCCACCACCGCCCCGGCGTGCACGCCCTCACTCCTCGAACGCCTCCGGCGCGGGACACGAGCAGACCAGGTTCCGGTCCCCGTACGCGCCGTCCACGCGCCGCACCGGCGGCCAGTACTTCCCCGCCCGGTCCACCGCCCCCGGATAGGCGCCCACCGACCGCGGGTACGGGTGCGGCCACTCGTCGCCGGAAACCATCGCCGCGGTGTGCGGCGCGTTCGACAGCGGACTGTCGCCCGCCGGCCACTGCCCGGACCCCACCTGGTCGATCTCGGCCCGGATGGCGATCATCGCGTCGCAGAACCGGTCCAACTCGGCCAGGTCCTCACTCTCCGTCGGCTCCACCATCAACGTGCCCGCCACCGGGAACGACATCGTCGGCGCGTGGAAACCGTAGTCGATCAGCCGCTTCGCGACGTCGTCGACGCTCACCCCGGTCGCCTTCGTCAACGGCCGCAGGTCCAGGATGCACTCGTGCGCCACCAGGCCCTTGTTGCCGGCGTACAGCACCGGGAAGTGCTCCCGCAGCCGCACCGCCACGTAGTTCGCCGCGAGCACCGCCACCGCGGTGGCCCGCGCCAACCCGCCGGCGCCCATCATCCGCAGATACGCCCACGGGATCGGCAGGATCCCCGCCGACCCGTACCGGGCCGCGGAGATCACCGGCCGGCCGTCGACGGACGCGCCCACCGGATCACCCGGCAGGAACGGCGCCAGATGCGCCCGCACCGCCACCGGACCCACCCCCGGCCCGCCGCCACCGTGCGGAATGCAGAACGTCTTGTGCAGGTTCAGGTGCGACACGTCCGCGCCGAAGCGCCCCGGCTTCGCGAACCCGACAAGCGCGTTGAGGTTCGCCCCGTCGACGTACACCTGACCACCGGCGTCGTGGACCTTCGCGCACAACTGCGCGATGCCCGTCTCGTACACGCCGTGCGTCGACGGGTACGTCACCATGATCGCCGCCAGGGCGTCCCGATGCTTGTCGATCTTCGCGTCGAGGTCCACGAGGTCGACGTTGCCGTCGCCGTCGCAGCCCACCACGACCACCCGCATGCCGGCCATCACCGCCGACGCCGCGTTCGTGCCGTGCGCCGACGACGGGATCAGACACACGTCCCGATGCCCCTCACCCCGGTCCCGGTGGTACGCGCGGATCGCCAGCAACCCGGCCAGCTCCCCCTGCGACCCGGCGTTGGGCTGCACGCTGACCGCGTCGTAGCCGGTCACCTCCGCCAGCCAACCCTCCAACTGGGCGATCAACTCCCGGTAGCCGGCGGTCTGCGCGTCCGGCGCGAACGGGTGCAGGTGCGCGAACTCCGGCCAGGTGACCGGCTCCATCTCCGTGGTGGCGTTGAGCTTCATCGTGCACGACCCCAACGGGATCATGCCCCGGTCCAGGGCGTAGTCGAAATCAGCCAGCCGCCGCAGGTACCGCAGCATCGCCGTCTCCGAGTGGTGACTGCGGAACACCGGATGGGTGAGCACGTCACCGGAGCGGGCCAACCCGTCGGGCAACGCCACCTCCACGTCACCCTCGACACCGTCCACGCCGAACGCCGCCCACACCGCCCGCAGATGCGCGTCGGTGGTCGTCTCGTCGCAGGACACCCCGACCCGGTCGGCGTCCACCAGCCGCAGGTTCACGTTGCGCGCCGCCGCCGCGGCCACCACCTGCGCGGCCCGACCCGGCACCGTCGCGGTGACGGTGTCGAAGAACGCCACGTCCGCGACGTCGACACCGCCCGCGCGCAGCCCGGCCGCCAACCGCGCCGCCGCCCCACGAGTACGCCGGGCGATCGCCCGCAACCCGTCCGGGCCGTGATAGACCGCGTACATGCCGGCCATCACCGCCAGCAGCACCTGCGCGGTACAGATGTTGCTGGTCGCCTTCTCCCGCCGGATGTGCTGCTCACGGGTCTGCAACGCCAACCGGTAGGCGGCATTGCCGTCGGCGTCGCGCGACACCCCGACGAGACGGCCCGGCAACATCCGCTCCAGACCGGCGCGCACCGCCAGGTAGCCGGCGTGCGGCCCACCGAACCCCATCGGCACCCCGAACCGCTGGGTGGTGCCGGCGGCGATGTCCACGCCGATCTCCCCCGGCGGGCGCAGCACCATCAACGCCAACAGGTCCGCCGCGACGGTCACCAACGCGCCCACCGCGTGCGCCGCCTCGACCAGCGGGGCGTGGTCCCGGACCGCCCCCGAGGCGCCCGGGTACTGCAGGTGCAGGCCGAAGAACTCCGCCGGCAACTCCTCGACGTCCACGTCGACGACCCGCACCTCGATACCGAGCGGCTCGGCGCGACTGGCGATCACCGCGATGGTCTGCGGCAACGCGTCGGCGTCCACCACGTACACCGGGCTCCTGCTCTTCGACGCGCGGCGCGCGAGCGTCATCGCCTCCGCCGCGGCGGTGCCCTCGTCGAGCATCGACGCGTTCGCGGTGGCCAGCCCGGTCAGATCGGTGACCATGGTCTGGAAATTCAGCAACGCCTCCAGTCGACCCTGGCTGATCTCCGGCTGATACGGCGTGTACGCGGTGTACCAGGCCGGATTCTCCAGCACGTTACGGCGGATCACCGCCGGGGTGTGCGTGCCGTGGTAACCCAGACCGATCATCGACACGGCCACCGTGTTACGGGCCGCGAGCGCCCGCAACTCGGCCAGGGCCTCCCGCTCCGAGGCCGGCGCCGGCAAATCCAGCGTCCCGTGCCAGCGGATCACCTCGGGAATCGCGGCGTCCATCAGCTCATCCACGGAGCCGTAGCCGACGGCCTCCAACATGCGGCGCTCGTCGTCCGGGCCGGGGCCGATGTGCCGGTCGGCGAACTGCTCAGCGGTCATGCGCGGCGCTCCTTGCGGGGGCGAGGTCGACGGGTCGGCCTCCCCCTGAGTCACGCTGACGCGCTCCACAGCGCCTGCCCACGTGGTCCTTTTGCCTGAGAGGTTCCGGGGAGAATCTGCCCCTTCGGCGCCGTCGGGTCGACGGTCTCTCCCACGTGGGTGGTACCGGCACCCCCCACGCTACCAGCGGCCGTGTTTCCGGCTCATGTCCCAGGGTGTGATCACACCGGCGCCGGCTCGGCGAACCCGGCGGCCAACGCGGTCAACGTGGCACCCAACGGCGCGTCCAGCCGCACCGCCGCACATCCGTCGCCGCGGGTGACACCCTGGTTGACGATCGCCACCGGAATGCCCCGCTTCGCCGCCCGCAACACGAACCGCCGCCCCGACATCACCGTCAACGACGACCCCAGCACCAGCACCGCCCGGGCCCCCTCCACCAGCGCGAAACAGTCCGCCACCCGCGGCGCCGGCACCGTCTCGCCGAAGAACACCACATCCGGTTTCAGCATGCCCCCGCCGCACACCCCGCAGTCGACGACCCGGAACCCGGCCACCGCCTCGTCCGGCAGCTCCACGTCACCGTCGGGGTTCACGTACGCCACCCGCGCGTCGAACCCCGGGTTCGCCTCGGTCAACCGCCGGTGCAACTCGTCACGGCCGGTCAGGTTGCCGCAGTCCAGGCACGTCACCTCGTCGAGCCGGCCGTGCAACTCGATCACACCGGTCGCGCCGGCGGCGGTGTGCAACCCGTCGACGTTCTGCGTGATGATGCCGTCGAGCAGCCCCGCCCGCTGCAACCGGGCCACCGCCCGGTGCCCGTCGTTGGGCGCCGCCCGCGCGATCGTCCGCCACCCGAGGTGGCTGCGCGCCCAGTAGCGTCGCCGCGCCTGCGGGTCACGGGTGAACGCCTGGTAGGTCATCGGGGTGTGCCGCCGCGCCGCGCCGCTGGGCCCCCGATAGTCCGGAATGCCCGACTCGGTGGACAGGCCGGCGCCGCTGAGCACCACCACACCCCCGCCGGCCAGCAGCCGCGCCAACCCCTCGAACGCATCACTCACCCCACCATGCTGCCTCGCGCACCCCCACCCGCCCACCCCACCCGGGCTGATCATGAGGTCGGCGGCACGATCCGGCGCGCCAACCTCATGATCAACGACGCTGGTCGCCCGGCACCGCGACCACCGGCGGGCTAGGTTGAGCACATGCGCGTCGTCATCGCCGGAGGCCACGGAAAGATCGCCAAGCTGCTCGAACGAGACCTCGCCGGACGCGGCGACACCCCCGTCGGGCTGATCCGCAACCCCGACCACGCCGCCGCGCTACGCGCCGCCGGCGCCGAACCGGTCGTCTGCGACCTGGAACACACCGACGCCGACACACTCGCCCGGCACCTCGCCGACGCCGACGCCGTGGTGTTCGCCGCCGGCGCCGGCCCCGGCAGCGGCGCCGACCGCAAGGACACCGTCGACCGCGGCGCCGCCGTGCTGCTCGCCGACGCCGCCGTCCGCGCCGGCGTCCGCCGCTACCTGCTCGTCTCCTCGATAGGCGTCGACGACCCACCCGCCCCCGACACCGACGACGTGTGGGCCGCCTACCTGCGGGCCAAGAAAGCCGCCGAGGACGACGTCACCGGCCGCGACCTCGACGTCACCGTGCTACGGCCCGGCCGGCTCACCGACGACGACCCCGGCGGCCGGATCACCCTCGCCCGACACGTCCCACCCGGCGCGATCAGCCGCGCCGACGTCGCCCGCGTCCTCCTGGCGCTGCTGAAGACCCCCAACACCGCCGGGCACACCGTCGAACTCGTCGCCGGCGACACCCCCGTCGCCGACGCCGTCGACGCGCTCACCCGCTGAACCCACCACCCGCACACCACGGCCGGCCTCGCCGATCCGGCCCACCCACACGGCGGACCGGACCGGCGCTCACCGCTGGTGACGCGGCAACGCCGGCTGCGGCGCCTCCCGCGTGAGACGCTCCATCGTCCGCGCCAACTGCTCACTGCCGTCGTCGAGATGCCGGGCCGCCGCCCGCATGTGCGACATCATCATCTCGCCGAAGATCCGCAACGCCTCCCGCGTCGCCACCGAATCGTCCACGTCACCACCGGCCGCCCGGCGGTACTCCATCACCGCCCGCTCAGCCTCCTGCTTCGCCTCCTCCGCCGCCGCCCGCAGATAACTCTCATACTGCGTCCGGGCGTACTCGGCGACCCGACGGGCATAGTCGTGCGCCTGCGCGATGATCTGCTCCGCCTCCCGCTGCGCCGCCGACAGCAGATTCACCTCCTTCGCCGCCGGCCGCACCGGCGTGTCGGCGCTCGGAATCACCCCGTGCCGGTGCAACTCCAGATGGTCGTTGAGCCGCTCGTTCTCCGCCCGCAGATTCGCCACCTGGGCAGCCAGCAGATCCAACTCGTCGGCCACCTGCACCCGGAACCGGTCCACATCGGCCTGCTCATAGCCACGCCTGGTGAACGCCGCCGACCCGAACTCCCACCGCCGCACCCGGTCCGAGGTCAACCGCACCTGCACCGACCCGGACACCTGCTGCGCGTCGTAACCACTGATCGGGGTCGCACTCATCGGACCATCTCCGTTCGCGACTGCGGGGCTCGCAGGACCGGCTCACTCCTCGCGCTCACCGGACCATCTCCGTGGACTCGTCGGCGGCCGTGGCGGCACGCCACGCCGGCCCGTACCACTGCTTGCCGAAACCCTCGTGGTGCACCTGACCCGACCGGTAACCGGCCCCCGTCAACGCCGCCACCGACTGGCCCACCATCTCGTCGGACCCGCACACGTACACGTGCCGCGACCGCCAGTCCCCGTCGGCCAACACCCGGTCCACCACCCGCGCCGGCTCACCCGGCCGCACCGGATCCGACCCCGCCACGTACGACACCCGCAACCACGGACACGACGCGGCCACCTTGTCGATCGCCTCGCTGTCGTAGAACTCCAACCTCGACCGCGCCCCCACATACAGATCCACCCGCCGGCCCGACCCCTCCGCCGCGACCTGCTCCACCAACGCCTTCACCGGCGCCCAGCCGGTCCCACCGGCCAACAGCAGCAGATCCGACGACCCGGCCAACCGCAACGTCAACCCGTCCCCCACCGGCGCCGCCAGATGGATCTGATCACCCACCGCGCACCCGTACACCAGCCGCGACGACACCGCGCCACCCGGCGCCGCCCGCACGTGCAACTCCACCGTGCCGTCCGCGCGCGGCGCGTTCGCCGGCGAGTAGTACCGCCACGACCGCACCGCCGGATGCGACACCCCGATCGACTGCCCCGGCACGAACGGCAACAGATACTGCGGCCGCACCGTCAACACCGCCACGTCGAACGTGCGCTGCTCATGGGTCAACACCTCCGCCACCCACCACGGCGGCGAATGCGCCTCCGCGGCCTGCGCGGCCTCCGTCATCACCCGCGACACCAACCCGTACGCCGCCACCCAGTCGGCCGCCAGCTCCTCGGACCACCCGTCACCGCAGAAATGCCGCAACGTCTCCACCAGCGCCTCACCGACCGCCGGGTAATGCTCGGCACGCACCGCGAACTTACGGTGATCCGCGCCCAGCTGCCGCAGGAAACCGACCAGCCGATCCACCTGGTCCACGTGCGACACGATGTGCCCCAACGCCGACACCAACCGGTCCCGCTGCCCCGCCATGTTCGTCGGGAACATCTGCCGGGTCTCCGGATGCGTCAGGAACAACGTCGAATAGAAGTAGAGCGGCACCTGGTCACCGTGCCCGGCGACCACCGACCAGCTCTGCCTGAGCCGATCCACGTCCACGCTCAGGCGTTCCCCGCCGACACGATCTGATCCCGCACCTGCCCCAACACCACTTGCACGTCGGCGATCACCTCCGCCGGCACACCCAACTCCACCAACGTCGCGCTCAGGTGCTCACCAACCCTCGCGTAGTGCGCCCCCGGAATGCCCAACGGCTGATGCGCCTCCGCCAACCCCCGACCCGCGTACTCGTTCGGCCCACCCAGCACCACCGTCAACATCAACGCCAGATGCCGCCGCTGCGCCACCATGTCCACGTCGGCGAAGTAGCCGACCAACTCCCGATCCGCCAACACCCGGTCGTAGAACAGCTCCACCGCCGCCTTCACCGCCGCCGCACCACCGATGCGGTCGTAGTGGGAGATCGGGGTGGCCTCATTCGTCACCGTCATGCTCGGTCCTTCCACCAAGGGGCCCGCGGCGACGCCGCGGCACGGACAACGCCAGTCGACGCGACAACACGCACCGTGACATCGACGCGTCGACGACAGTGACGGACCATAGCGCGCCCGCCGCCACCGTTCACGCCTGCCCCAACCCCATCCCGACAACCCTCAACCACGGACAGTCAACAAATCGCCCCCGGGACCCCACCGAGCAACCCACGGTCTCTTTCGGACACCGCACCGCTACCCATCGCGACCTGCGCACACCCCACCCACCACCGAACCCGCCCCACCCACCCCCACCGACTCACCCACCGTCACCAAACAAAAGATCGCGTCGGGCCGAAAAGCCACGACGCGATCCCAAAACCGAAACGCCGACGAATCACC
Organism: Micromonospora sp. NPDC049201; assembly: GCF_055586805.1. Taxonomy (NCBI): domain Bacteria; kingdom Bacillati; phylum Actinomycetota; class Actinomycetes; order Micromonosporales; family Micromonosporaceae; genus Micromonospora; species Micromonospora sp. NPDC049201. The sequence goes on from NZ_JBVJHM010000005.1 coordinate 421,639, forward strand.
CGGCACGACGCCGCGCACGACGCGCCGCCAACTCGTCCCCCACCGAACCCGCCTCCGGCTCCGGCTCCACCGGAACCTCCCGACCCGACCCACCCGCAGGCTCCGCCGGCAGATGCGACAACGAACCCTGGATCTCCTTGAACGCCCCACCGATCGCGATGCCGAACACGCCCTGGCCACCCTGCAACAGGTCGACCACCTCCTCCGGCGACCGGCACTCGTACACCGTCGTCCCATCGGAGATCAACGTGATGCCCGCCAGATCCTCCACCCCACGCGACCGCAACGCCTCGATCGCCCGACGGATGTTCTGCAACGACACCCCCGCGTCCAACAACCGCTTCACGACCTTCAACACCACCAGATCGCGGAACGAATACAACCGGGACGTCCCCGAACCCGACGCGTCCCGAACACTCGGCACCACCAGCGACGTCCGCGCCCAGTAGTCCAACTGCCGGTAACTGATGCCCACCGCCGAACACGCGGTCACACCCCGATAACCCACCTCGCCGTCACCGAACGACTCGGGCCCCACACCCGCCTGCTGCTCCGAACTCGGACCAGGATCCCGCGGCTCGTGCATCCGGACCAACCTCCCCGCCCGTGCGGCGCCACGTCGACTTCCCCGTACGCGCACCCCTCGACACGGCAACCCTAACGCCGGAGCGCCGACAACACCGGCAGAAGAACCCCGACACGCCGCGCCACCAACCCACGACAGCACACACGGCGGTCAGCCGCCACCACCGTGACAACCACCGCCGCGCACCCCGACCACCCGGCCGGCCACCACTCAGCCCGCGAAATCCTCCGGCCGCACCTGCTCCAGGAACTCCCGGAACTTCTCCACCTCGTCCTCCTGCTCGTCCGGAATCACGATCCCCGCCTCACTCAGGACCTGCTCCGCACAACGAATCGGCGCACCCACCCGCAACGCCAACGCGATGGAGTCACTCGGCCGCGCCGACACCCGCACCCCGTCACCCAGCAGCAGATCCGCGTAGAAGACGTTCTCCTTCAGCTCGGTGATCTCCACCGCCTGCAACGGCGCCTGCAACGCCGCCAACACATCCCGCAGAAGATCATGCGTCAACGGCCGCGCCGGCTTGACCCCCTGCTGCTCGTAAGCAATGGCCGTCGCCTCGACCGCACCGATCCAGATCGGCAGATAGCGGTCCCCCTCGACCTCCCGCAGCAGGACGATCGGCTGGTTGCTCGGCAACTCCACCCGAACTCCGACCACGCTCAGCTCGCGCACCGCCGCCTCCGTGTCGTCGTCACCTGCGCACCGCGCCCTTCCCTGCACGGTACACGGACCAGGACACGAGAGTCCCACGCGCTACGTGCACCACGCCTCGACAGACGGGCTTACCCCGGCAAGCCTACGACACGCCCATCCGGGGCGATCTTTCCGCGCCCACCCACGACGAAAGGGGCCGGGCACCCACCGGCACCCGACCCCCACCGACAACCTCACCGACCCAACGTCGACCGCAGCCCCACCCGCACCAACGCCGCGTGCAACTGCTGCGACAACGCCATCAACTCCCGCGCCGTCTCCGCCGCCCGCGCCCGCGCCGCCGGATCACTCTGCCGCGCCAACGGCGCCACCAACTGCGCGAACAGACCGACCTCCCGATCCGCCGCCGACCGGTACGCCCGCAGATGCCGCGGCTGGAACCCGTACGCCGCCAACCCCGCCACCGCACTCGCGATGATCAACGCATCCCCGTCGTACCAACCCGGCGGATCCGACACCAGCACACCGAGCCGCTCCAACTCGACCAACGTCGACTCGTCGACCCCGCTACGGGCAATCAACTCCGCCCGACCCAGCCGCACCTCCGGCGACTCCACCGGCTCCGGCGGCTCCCGACCCGGCACCACACCACCCGGACCGACCGCCACCAGATTCGGCCGCGCCCGCCCCGACGGCGACGCATCCGAGCCGTCCCACTGCGCCAACTGATCCCGGATCACCCGCAACGGCAGATACTGATCCCGCTGCGCGGACAACACGAACCGCAACCGCGCCACGTCATCCCAGCCGTACTTCCGGTAACCCGCCGGCGTCCGCTGCGGCTCCACCAGGCCCTCGGCCTCCAGGAACCGCAACTTCGAGATCGTCACGTCCGGAAACTCCGCCCGCAACTGCGCCAGCACCTCGCCGATACTCATCAGCGCAGGCGCCCGCCCCGCCCCGGACGGCGTCGAAGCCGCAGGCTCGTTCACCCCCGGCCGGCCTCCTCCTCCGGGCGCGGGCCAGCGATGAACACGACCCGGAACTTGCCGATCTGCACCTCGTCACCATTGCTCAACGTCGCCGCCTCGACCCGCTCACGGTTCACATACGTGCCGTTCAGGCTGCCCACATCCCGCACCGTGAACGTGCCGCCGTCCCGATGGAACTCCGCGTGCCGCCGCGACACCGTCACATCATCGAGGAAGATGTCACTGTCCGGGTGCCGACCACTCGTCGTCACATCGTGATCCAACAGGAACCGGGCACCCGCATTCGGGCCCCGCCGAACCACCAGCAACGCCATTCCCGGCGGCAACGAACCGGACATGCGGCTCGGCACCACATCGGTGTCCGGCCCCTCCAGCACTTCGTCGAGCGAACCGAGATTGAGCGTCGAAGTGACGTCGAGCGGGGGGAACTCGTCGTCGGGCCGCGTCATGGGACCACCTCACGGATCTGTTCGGTCGGCGTCGGGGAATGGCGGGTCTGGCCGCCGGGCGAACCCACACCCGGCGGCTGGCTCCCCATGCCCGGGAAGGCGCATTCCGCAACGCTCAAACAATTGATTCTCGGTCGACTGGGCGAGCCTAGCCAGCGCCGAAATGCAGGGCAACCGGACGCGCGGAACCAACCCCGCCCGCCCGGCACGACACGAACTCAGCTCTCGGTGAGCTCGCGGTACGCGTCAGCGGTCAACAGACCCTCGACCGCCGCCGGATCATCCGGAGTGATCTCCACCAACCAACCCGCACCGTACGGATCCGTGTTGATCACCTCCGGCGTGTCGGTCAACGCCTCGTTGCGCGCCGACACCGTGCCACTCAACGGCGCGTAGATCTCCGACACGCTCTTCGTCGACTCGATCTCCCCCAGCGACTCACCGGCCGCCACCACCGCACCGGAGTCCGGCAGCTGCACGAACACGATGTCACCCAGGGCATCCTGCGCGAAGTGCGTGATACCGACGCGGACGACACCACCGTCACCACCGACCACCCACTCGTGCTCGGCGGTGTACCGCAGATCCTCAGGAATCACCAGCTGCGTCCTTCGTCATCGGTGCACCGGACGAACCGGCGCGGGCCGCGACCGGTCAGGAGACCGGCCGGGCGTGGTCCAGCTTGATCGGCGCGTGCAGCTGCGAAACCTCCACAACCTCACGATCCTCGGACGTCACGTTACCGGCGGCGTCCCGCACCGATGAGACCACCCCGCCCGGAATGTTCAACGCCGTACGCATCGTCGCCGGGTCACCGATCACCAGGATCGTGTACGGGCCACTCAACCGCCGCCCGTCCACCACCAGACCCCCACCCGACGCGTCCACGAAATACGTCGACGCGATGATCCGCACCGCGGTGCCGTCCGCGCCCTGGATCTGCATCGCCTCCGCGCCCGCACCCCGCAACTCCTGCACCGCGTCCAGGATCCGCGTCGACGACATCGCCTTCTCCGGCCCCGAGAACCGCACCTCAAGACCCGGCCCCACCGCCGGCAGCGTCCCCGCCAGAATGCCCAGCTCGTCCGCCCGCCGCGTCGCCTCCTCCAACGCCGCCTGCCGACCCAGCTCACCGGAGCGCAACTGACGCTGGCTCTCCTCCAACGCCTCGATGTCCTGCCGCAGCCGCCGCTCCCGCGAATCCAGATCCGACGAGATCCGCACCAGGTCCTCCTCCCGCGTCGCCGCGAGCGTCGGATCCGTCGACGTCGTCTTCAACTGCACCACCAGCGTGAAGCCCAACAACGCCAGCAACACCGCGATCATCGCGCCCGCCGACGTCAACCGCCGCGACACCGGCGCCGCCACGGCCCCCGGCTCCTCCGCCGGCGCCGGCACGTCCTCCCGCTCCACCGGCGCCGCGGGCGATACCGGCTCCACGGGCTCCACCGGAGCCAACGGGCTCAACTCATCCGGATCCGGCGCGTCCGGACGCGGATCCGGCTCACCCGCCGGACCCGACGGCCGCCCCGGCCCCACCGGCGACGGCCAGCCCGTACCCGTCTCCCTGTGTTCCTCGCTCATCCCCACCAACCTACGCCCGGAACAGGTGCCGGCGGATCGCCGCCACGTTCCCGAAGATGCGCACCCCGAGCACGACCACCACACCGGTGGACAACTGGCCGCCCACCCCCAACTGGTCACCCAGGTACACGATCAGGCCCGCCACCAGCACGTTCGAGATGAACGACACCACGAACTGCTTGTCGTCGAAGATCCGGTCCAGCTTCGCCCGCACCCCACCGAACACCGCGTCCAACGCGGCCACCACCGCGATCGGCAGATACGGCTGCAACGCCGCCGGCACCGTGGGATCCAGATACACCCCCAGCACCACCCCGGCGAGCAACGCCAGCACCGCGATCATCGGCCACCTCCGGAGGGACTGGGAGAAACACCCGAGCCGGACGGCCCGGGACTGGACGAGCCCCCGACACCCGAGCCCGACGGCACCGGGCTCGGACTCGCCGGCGACTCGGCGTAGCGTAGCCGTGGCTCAGGAGCCGCCGGCAGGGTGAGGTCGTCGACCTCCTTCACCCCGAACGACAACCCCGTCGTCTTCGCCACCTCACGCATCAACGCCGCCGCCCGACCGTCGTCGAACCGGTCCCGCATCGCCCCCGGCCCGATCGCCTGCACCTCGTACGGACTCGTCACCGGCCGGTAGTCCACCAGGATCGCCTCCCCGGCCTGCCGGATCGTCGACGTCGCCGTCAGCCGCTGCCCGTTGATCGACACCGCCTCCGCGCCCGCCGCCCACAGACCGTTCGCGACCTTCTGCAGGTCCGAGTACAACACCTGCGAAGGACCCGCCTCGGCACCCGTCACCGCGTCCTTGTCCCGCGGCGCGTCCACCAACCGCACCACCACACCGTCGCCCCGCACCCGCCCCAGGCCCGTCCCCGCCTCAAGATTGCGCAACCGGGACGCCTGCGAGCCGCTCAACGCCGCGTCCCGCTGCCGACCGACCTCCACGCGCAACTGCTCCGCCCGCTGGGTCAACCGGTCGGTCTCCGCCTCCCGCTGCTTGATCTCCGCGATCAACCCGGCCCGCGCCGTCGCCCGGCTCGGCTCCTCCGCCATCGTCTCCCGGTACGCCACCGCGAACAGGAACCCGATCACCGCCAGGACCACCAGACTCACCGGCCGGGCCAGCACCTGCCGCACCCGCGACACCGGACCGACCGCACGCCGCGCCGCGGCGTCCCCGTACCCCGGATCCAACGGATTGCGGAACAGCTCGGTCAGGAAGTCCGGCGCGTACACCCGCGCCGACGGGTCGCGTTCCCCGTCCCGCGGCGGTGCCGCCGTCACGCCGACACCCCCGCGCGCCGGGCCCGCATCGCCCGGACCAGCCGGCGCGCCTGGACCACGTACATCGCCCCCGCGGCCCAGTAGAGGACCAGCCCCCACCAGGCCAGCCCCCAGCCGATCGCCCCGGCGACGGTGGCCGCGCCCGGCGCGGCGTCGGCCAGCAGCAGGATCGGGAACGCCGCCAACAGCAGGAACGTCGCGGTCTTGCCCACGTAGTGCACCGGCGGCGGGCCGTAGCCGTACCGGCGCAGCACCCCCAGCGAGCCGAGCAGCAGCAGCTCCCGGGCCAACAGCGCCGCGGTGAACTGCCAGGGAACCACCTCGCGGGCGGTGAACGCGAGCAGCGTGGCGAGAATGTAGAGCCGGTCGGCAAGCGGGTCCAGCAGCTCACCCAACCGGCTCACCTGCTGCAGGCGCCGGGCGATCCAGCCGTCCACCCAGTCGCTGGTGCCGCCCACCGCCAGCACCACGATGGCGACCACGTCGGCGCGGACCACGAGGAAGAGGTAGAGGAACAGCGGCACGCCCAGCAGCCGGACGAAGCTGATCAGGTTCGGCAGTGTGAGGACGCGGTCCGCCGCGACCGTCGCCGTGTCCCCCGGGTGCTCCGCTGGAGCCGGCCGACGCGACACCCCTCACCCTCCCTCCGCAGCACGGTCCGGCGGCCGTTCGACGGCCGCCGGAGGAACGTGCGCGTTGTCGGCCGGTCAGACGCCGGCAGCCTCTGCGATCCCGGGCTGGGACCTCCCCGATGCGGCCCGCGGTCACAGCGACCCGGGCCGGCCAGTTGCGCTGCCACTATATCGGGCTTCCCGCGTTCTTCCGGTCGTCGTGCTGCGTGGCTGCTCAGCGTGGCGGCGGTGGGCAGCGTCACATTGTGTGAGCCATCCTAGGATACTAGTGGAGCGGCTGCCTCCTGCGCACCCACGGTCACGCCGAGCGGGCCGTGGAGTCGGAACCCGACTGCGGCGCGGTCATGGTGGCCGCCTGACCGAACGCCAGCAACGCCAGCAACAACTCGTGCTGCACCCGGTTGGGCATCCGGTCGAGCACCGCCTGCACCGCCCGGTGCCGCCGCTCCTGCAACTCGCGCAGCAGCGACTCCGCCGCGTTCGTGGGCAGCAGCCGCACCTCGCGCCGGTCCCTCGGGTCGGCCACCCGGCGCAGCAACCCGACCGCCTCCAGCCGGTCGCAGAGCCGGCTCGCCGACGACGGCACCACGTCCAGCAGCTCGGCCAGGCGGTTCACGTTGGTATCCGGGTGGGACATGATCAGCGACAGCACCCGCAACTGGGTGGGCGAGACGCTGAGGTTGTGCCGTGAGGTGGCCGAGTCGAGCACACCGATGAGCGCCTCGGCAGCCGCCTCGACGGCCGCGGCAAGATTCGGAGGTCGCTCCACTCGCTGTCCCCTGCGATCGTCCCGCTCGTGTTCGCCCCGCCGCCCCGGTCACCGCCGCGAGGCGTCGTCCGGCCGGCTGGAACCGCGCCAGTCCAGGCAGACGACGACCGCGTCGTCGCGGAGATCCGCGTCGGCATGGTACGCGTGCAGTTCGCGCATCACCGTACCAACTGCCTCGGTGGCCGGCTGCAGCCGAGTGGACCGCATCGCCCGCGCCATCGCCCGCGCGCCGTAGGGCTCCTGCTCGTCCGGCTCCGCCGCGTACACCCCGTCACTGACCACAAAGAGCCGGTCACCCGGCTCCAGACCGAACTCCTGCACGTCGTACCGGGACTCGGCGAACATGCCCAGCGGCAACTGCTGGTCCAGTGTGACCGGGGTGACCCGGCCGCCGCGCAGTCGCAGCACGTGCGGGGAACCGGCGTCCACCGCCCGGACCACGCCCCGCCGGCCGTCCAGCTCCAGCAGCAGCGTGGCCACGTGCCGGCTCCCCCGGTGCTGGTAGAAGATCGTGTCGGAGGCCAGCTCCGCCTGCTCCACCAGGCTGCCGCCGGAGCGGCGCGCGTTCCGCATCGCGTTGACGGTCACGGCGGTGAGCAGCGACGCGGACAACCCGTTGCCGGCGCCGTTGAGCACCGTGACGGTGAGCCGGTCCCCGTCGACGGACCAGTCGAAGTGGTCACCCCCCACCGTGTACGCCGGCTCGAGTTGCCCGGCCAGCAGCACGTCGCCGTGCCGGACGCTGCGCCCGGGCAACAGGTCCCACTGCATCTCGGCGGCCATGCTGAGCCGCTCCCGGCGACGCGCCCGGCGGTAGCGGTCGGTCTCCCGGTCGGCCGCGCGGATCGCCACCGCCAGGTCACCGGCGGCGTCCCGGGCCGCCGCCACCGTCGCCGCGTCCGGAACGGCCGGCAGCTCGACCATCAGCACCCCGAGCCGTTCGCCCCACACCGACAGCGGCAGGTAGGCCCGGCACCGGCCGTCGTCGGCGGTGTCCAGCACCGGCTCCTGGCTGCTGAAGCAGCGCTGGGCCACCCCGTGGGAGCGGAGCGGGCCGCCGTCGGGGCGCTCCGGGTCCAGCACCGGCCACAGGCCGCTGGACCGGTAGTCGGCGACGAACACCTCCGCACGCGCGGCGCCGAGCGTGTGGCGCAACACCGCGTCCGCGGTCTCCGCCAACTGGTCGGGGGGCGCCGTGCGCAGGGCACGCGACACCGATCCGGACGCCTCCGGCATGCTTCATCCTCCGATGACGACTATTGCTACAGGGCAAACATCATACGGAGGAGGACCGACACCGGACGCGCCACCTCGACCGGCGGCTCAGTCGGCCGGTCGCCACGCCAGCGCGCCGTGAAACGCGTCCGGCACCGGCTCCGGTTCGCCCACCGGCCGCCACCGCGCGACCGGCACCACCCCCTCGGCCGTCGGACGCCACCGGCCGAGCAGCGGCGGGAACCGCCCGGGTTCGCGCATCCGGAACGCCGGCCCCATCATGGCCAGCGCCTCCGGGTAGGCGGCGAGTTCCGTGCCGTCGAAGTCGATTGCCAGCCAACTGCCCGGCGCCGCCGCCCGGTACAGCTCGTCGAGCGTCCGGGCGAGCGTGTCGTCGTCCAGGAACGCGGCCAGGCCCAGGAAGACCACCCCGACCGGTCCGCTCCCCCAGCCCGGCACGAAGCGACTCAGCAGGGCCGGATCGAGCGTACCGATGTCCGTGGCGTCACCGTGGCCGTAGCCGGCCCGGTCGCTGCCGGCCAGCAGGCGTTGGCCGAGCCGGACCGTCTCCGGGTCGGCGTCGGTGTAGAGCACGCTGTCGATCATGCGGGCGGTGCTGGGCAGGTCCGGCTCGACCATCGACGGGGCTCCCTCCCGTGCGCGCTGGCGTCAGCGTACCGAGCGGCCGACTCACGCGGTATCGCCCCGGTGGGGCCACGCCGGCCGCGATACTGGCGGCGCGGGCCGGCGGGGCGGCCGGCAGCGAGGAGGTACCGGTGAACTCGGCGAACGGCGCGGCGGTGGTGGTCGGCGTGGACGGCTCCGAGTCGGCGACGCGGGCCGTGCGGCTGGCCGCCCGGGAGGCCGCTCGCCGCAACCGTCCGCTGCGCGTGGTGCACGGCTTCATCTGGCCGCTGCTGCGGGTGCCGGTGTCGGCGCCCGCGCAGGCGCCACCCGGCGCCGGCCTGCGCCACCAGGCCGAACAACTGGTCGGCGACGCGGTCGCGACGGCCGAGGCGGAGTGCCCCGGGCTGCGGATCACCGGCGAGATCATCGACGGCGAGGCGGCCGCCGTGCTGCTCGGTGAGTCCCCCAGCGCCGCCCTGGTGGTGCTCGGCGACCGGGGCCTCGGCGGTTTCGCCGCGCTGGTGGTCGGCTCCGTCGCGGTGCAGGTCGCCTCGTACGCCGACTGCCCGGTGCTGGTCGCCCGTGGGACGGCCCGCGACGCCGGCCCGGTGGTGGTCGGCGTGGACGGCTCCACGCTGTCGCGCGCCGCCGTCGAGTTCGCCGCCGGCACCGCGTCCTCGCGCGGGGCCCGGCTGCACGCGGTGCACGCCTACACCCACCCGGCCTCGACCGGGCCCGGCGACATGCAGCCCCTGGTGCACGACGAGGACCAACTCCGCGGCGAGGAGGACCGGGTGCTGACCGAGTCGCTGGCCGGCATCGCGGAACGCTGGCCGGACGTGCCGGTGACCCGCGAGGTGACGCACGCCCGGCCGGTCGCGGCGCTGGTCGCGGCCACACGCGACGCCCAGCTGGTGGTGGTGGGCCGGCGGGGCCGCGGCGAGCTGACCGGACTGCTGCTCGGCTCGGTGAGCCAGGCCCTGCTGCACCGCGCCGACTGCCCGGTGGCGGTGGTCCGCGCCCCGGAGTGAGCGCCGGGCCAGGCGGCGGACGCGGCGGTGTCCGGCCCACGGTTGGCGCCGGCCGGGGCGGGTAGACGGGGCCGACAGCGACAGCGACCGGAGGAGGCAGCGATGCCAGGACCACGGCCGGGCAGCAACGCGTACGACAAGCAGCGGGCGCGGTTGCGCGACCGCGTCGAGCAGTCCGGGCGGGCCGCCGACCAGGAGGCGAACCAGGTGGCCAACCGGATCCTGCAGGACGACCGGGGTCAGCGCGGCGTCGTGCGGGGCGAACGCACCTACGGGCCCAAGGGCGAACGCGAACCGGGCGACCCGAAGTGAGAGCGGCGCCCCTGGTCGACGGCGCCATCGCGGGCGCCGTCGGCAGCGCCGTGCTCAACGTGGTCAGCTACCTCGACATGACGCTGCGGGCCCGTCCGGCCAGCACCACGCCGGAGACCACCGCCGGCCGCCTCGCCGACGTGACGCACGTCGACCTCGGGCCCGCAGAGGAGGCGGCGAACCGCCGCGCCGGCCTCGGGCCGGTGCTCGGGTACGCCACCGGCATCGCCGCCGGAGCGGTGTTCGGCCTGCTCGCCGCGCGCCGACGGGTGCCGCTGCCGGTGGCCGTGACGCTGCTCGGTGGCGGCGTGATGGCCACCTCCGACAGCTCGATGACGCTGCTCGGCGTGACCGACCCGCGCACCTGGCGGCGCGTCGACTGGGTGTCCGACCTGGTGCCGCACCTGGCGTACGGGCTGGCGGCCGCAGCCACCTGGCGGAGGCTGCGGCCGTCGTCGCCGCGCGGTTAGTGGTCGCTGGCGTCCTCGGCCACCGGCTCGCCGGCCGGGCCGTACGGCGACACCTGTCCCTTCGGCACCCGCCGGCCGGCGTCGGCGTTCGACGTGCCCCCGCCCCGCGAGCGGTCACCGCCCGTGACGGCGGACTTCCGGCTGTCCTGGCTGGTCGCGCCGAGATCGTTCCGGCGCAGCTCCTCCTGCTGGGGCTTGACCACAGGTCTCTCCCTTCCCGGTGGGAGCGCGCGGCCGTCGACCACGCACGTCGTCCGGGTACCCGCCGCCGACCGGCGCATTCCGATGCCGCCGACGGGTCTGGGCCGGCCCCGGGCGGGTAACCCGGTCGAATGCCTGACGATCGGAACGTGGCGCGGGCCCTGCTGGACCGGCAGTCCCGCACGTACGCGGAAGAGGCCGGGATCACGCTCGCGGACCGGCCCGGTCCGCTCTACCAGTTGCTGGTGCTCACCACGCTGCTGAGCACCCGGATCCGGGCGAGCGTGGCGGTCGCCGCGGCCCGGGAGCTGTTCTCCGCCGGCTGGCGGACCCCGCAGGCGATGGAGGCGGCGAGCTGGCAGGACCGGGTCGACGCGTTGGGCCGGGGACACTACCGGCGCTACGACGAGCGGACCGCGACCATGCTCGGCACCGGGGCCCGGCTGTGCCTGGACCGGTGGCACGGTGACCTGCGGCGGCTGCACCGGGAGGCCGGCGCGGACCGCACGGTGCTGCGCCGGTTCCTCACCGAGTTCCCCGGCATCGGCCCGACCGGGGCGGACATCTTCCTGCGGGAGGCGCAGGCGGTCTGGCCCGACGTGCGCCCGTACGCGGACCGCCGCACCCTGGCCGGGGCGCGGCGGCTGGGTCTGCCGGCGAATCCGGGCAGCCTGGTCGGGTTGGTCGGGGAGGCCGACTTCGGGCGGCTGGCGTCGGCGCTGGTGCGGGTGGCGCTCGGCGAGGAGTCGGCCGGTGAGGTGAGCCGCTCCGCCGCGGCGGCCCGCTGAGCCGGCGGGCTACTTGGCCGGGCCGGGCCGGGTCAGGTGCCAGGCCAGCAGCGAGGCGAGCAGGGCGAGCAGCACCACGCCGCCGGAGATGCCACCGCCCTCCCCGCCGCTCGCGCGGTGCCCGGTGGCGCCGAAGTAGATCACGGCCAGCCCGGCGAGGACGGCGACGAACGTCCGCATGCCTCGGTCCTTCACGTCCCGGACGGTACGGACGCCGACCGGCACGGAGTGCCGGTTCGCCCCGGTTGTCCCCCCTCCGGGTCAGTCCGTCTCCAGGTCGTCGAGGGAGACGGCGTGGGTCATCAGCCAGCGGGCCAACGCGGCCATCCCGAACAGCCACAGCGGCGCCGACTCGGTGGTGCCGTTCGTGGCGAAGATGGCGAACCGCAGGTCCGGGGCCCGGTACGCCTCGATCCGCCACCTGTGGTTCTTGTCCCGCCAGACCGCGGAAGGGTCCATGGCGTCACGGTAGGTGACCGGGCCGGGCCGTCGTCGCCGGTTGGCTCACCCGCCCGGCACCACGTATCCGCCGAGCGGCATGCGCAGCGCCGCCACCGCGATCGACACCGCGATGCCGCCGACCAGCCACCAGCCCAGCCCGGCCCAGCCGGTGCGGCGGGCCCGGGCGGCCGGCACATCCGCGCGCCACCGTTCCCGGTACGCCCAGGCGAGCACGCCGAGGCCGAACGGCAGCAACCCGATCCAGAACCAGTACCAGCGTGTCCCGAGCACCGGTGGCGGCCCGGCGACCAGCGTGAGCAGCCAGCCGACGCCGATCGCCAGGGCGAACAGCGCGGCCGTGTTCGCGATCGTGTCGGCGCGGGTGTCGCCGCCGTGGGTGGTGGCGTCCCGGGCCCTCGGGTCGGCGAGCGGGTCGGGGCCCGGGTCGGGCCACCGGGCGCCGGCCTCGCCGGTCGGGTCGCCGCTCGCCGGGGTGGCGTCGCCGGTCGTGGGGCCTGATTCGCCGGTGGCCGGGCCGGGATCGGCGGCGCCGGTGGCCGGGCCGGCGTCCGGGTCGTCCGCGACGGAGCCGCCGTCCGGGACCGACGCGGGCGCGTAGGTGTAGCGGAACTGGCCGTCGGGACGGGCCCAGACCACGGTCGAGCCGCCCTGGGCGTACCGGGGCTCGGGGCGGCGGGCCCACGGGCCGGAGTCGTCCCACCCGTCGGCGCGGGCGATCGTCAGCACCCGGCCGGCGGCGAGGTCCCGTTCCAGCTCAGCGGCGTCGACCGAGCGCGGGGCCGACCACCAGGCGAGCGCCGCCCAGACCAGCCAGCAGACCAGCACCGCCGGCGGAACCACCCGGTTCGGCCACGCCCGGTCGGCCCACGTGGCGCGACGCACGTCGGTCATGCGGCCAGCCTGCCACCGACGCGCAACCGCTCAGCCCGGCGGGCGGACCACCTCGCGGGCGTCGTCGGGCAGCCGGCGGGTGAGACCGCGCCGGTCCAGCAGTTCCAGCAGCGGCACCGCCACCCGACGGGTGGTGCCCAGCGCCCGCCGGGCCGCGCTGAGCGTGAACGGCTGCGGCAGGCCGGCCAGGACCCGCGCCGCGTCGTCCGGCGCGCCGGGCAGCAGCACCACGTTCTCGGCCAGTCGCACCAGCGCCCCGGCCCGTACGGCCGCGCCGATCTCCTTCGGGCCCAGGCCGAGGCCGGCGAGCTGGTGCGCCTCGGGCGCCTGGAACGGCCGGTCACCGTACTCGGCGCGGACCGTCGCCACCGCGCGGGCGACCGGGTCGGGCAGCGTCCCGGCCGGGGCGGCGGTGACCAGGCCGGCGTGCAGCCGCAGCGGCGGGCGCAGCAGCGCGGTCACCAGCGCCCGGTCGGGCAGGCCGAGGCGGTGGCGCAGCGCGTCGAGCGGCACGCCGGCGGCGAGCGGGTGCGCGGCGGCGTACCGGGCGACCTCGTCGGTGAGCCGGCGGCCCAGGTCGCGCCAGTGGTCGGGGTCGGCCAGCCAGTCGCCGGCCACCGGCGTGGCGGCCGGCGGCACGCCCATCCGGGTGAGCTGCCCGGCCCGGACCAGCCGCCGCCGGCGCAGCTCACCGACCGGGTCGGGTCGCCCGTCCAGCCCGGCCAGCACGGCGGCGCGGGCCGCCGCCGCGCCCCGGCGACGCAGCGGCGGCGGATCCACGTCCAGCACCGTCACGCCGCCGGCCACGTGGTGCCGGCCCGGGTCGCGCAGCAGCGCCCGGTCACCGATCAGCAGCGGCAGCGGGCGGGCCAGGCGCAGCCGGACCGTGTCCGGGCCCAGCGGCCGGACCCGCGCGGGCACCGCGGCGGAACCGACGTGCAGCGTGAGGGTGGCCGGCAGGTCGGCGGCCGGGTCGCCGGCCAGCCGCACGTCGAGCAGGTCGGTGCGACCGAACCGGCCGGGACGCAGCAGCGCGTCGCCGCGCCCCACCCGCTCCCGGGGCAGGCCGCGCAGATTCACCGCCACCCGCGCCACCGCGTCGACGTCCGACCGCGCGACACCCAGCGAGTGCAGGCCGCGTACCCGCACCGGCTCGCCGGTGGCGGCGAGTTCGAGTTCGTCGCCGACGCGCAGCCGACCGCCGCCGAGCGTGCCGGTGACCACCGTGCCGCTGCCGCGCACCGTGAAGGACCGGTCCACCCAGAGCCGCACCGGGGCGTCGTGGGCCGGGTCGGGCAGCCGGGCGACCAGCCGGTCCAGCGCGGCGCGCAGCTCGGGCAGGCCCGCGCCGGTGACCGCCGAGACGGCCACCGCCTCCACCTCGCCGAGCGAGGTCGCGGCGATCTCCGCGAGCGCCCGCGCCGTCGCCGGCCCCGGATCGGCCAGGTCCGCGCGGGTCACCGCCAGCAGACCGTACGACACACCCAGCGCGTCCAGCGCGGCCAGGTGCTCGGCGGACTGCGGCATCCAGCCCTCGTCGGCGCCGACCACGATCAGCGCGGCCGGCACCGGGCCGACGCCGGCCAGCATGTTCGGCACGAACCGTTCGTGCCCGGGCACGTCGACGAACGCCAGCGTGCCGCCGGAGGGCAAGGTGGTCCAGGCGAAGCCGAGGTCGATGGTCATGCCCCGGCGGCGTTCCTCCGCCCAGCGGTCCGGTTCCATCCCGGTCAGCGCCCGCACCAGCGTGGACTTGCCGTGGTCGACGTGACCGGCGGTGGCCACCACCCACATGTGCTCAGCCCGCCACGCGCAGGATCGCGGCGTGCACGCGGTCGTCGTCGCCGACCGGCACGGCGCGCAGGTCCAGCAGGAGCCGGCCGTGCAGCACCCGGCCGAGGACCGCCGGGTCGCCGGTGCGCAGCGGCACGGCGTAGCGCTCGGGCAGGCTCAGCGCCCACGAGTCCAGCTCCACCCCGGGCGCGCCGCCCCCGCCGACGACCGCGGCGACCGGCACCACCTCCGCCTTGCACCCGTCGGCGCCGAGCCGGTCACACAGCCGTTCGGTGCGGGCACGCAGCCGGCCCGCGTCGGCGTGCAGCGCCTCCCCGGTGGGGGTGGCCGGCGCGTGCAGCGTGGCGGCGAGCGCGGCGAGGGTGAGCTTGTCCACCCGCAACGCCCGGGCGAGGGGGTGCCGGCGCAGCCGCTCCACCAGATCCGCGGCGCCGAGCAGCAGGCCGGCCTGCGGCCCACCGAGCAGCTTGTCGCCGCTGGCGGTGACCAGGTGCGCGCCGGCGCGCAGCGTGGTCGCGGCGTCCGGCTCGTCGGGCAGCAGCGGGTCCGGCCGGAGCAGACCGGAGCCGATGTCGGCGACCACCGGCACCCCGAGGGTGGCCAGCTCCCCCACCGGCACCGCCGCGGTGAAGCCGGTGACCACGAAGTTCGACGGGTGGACCTTGAGCACGAAGCCGGTGCGCGGGCCGATCGCGGCGGCGTAGTCGGCCCGGCCGGTGCGGTTGGTGGTGCCCACCTCGCGCAGCCTGGCCCCGGTGCTGGCCAGCAGGTCGGGCAGGCGGAACCCGTCGCCGATCTCGACCAGCTCACCGCGGCTGACCACGATCTCCCGGTCGGCGGCGAGCGCGGTGGCGGCCAGCACCAGCGCGGCGGCGCCGTTGTTGACCACGTGCACGGCGGCGGCGTCGGGCACGGCGGCGGCGAGCGCGTCCAGCGCCTCCCGGCCGCGCCGGGCCCGCCGGCCGGTGGCCAGGTCGAGTTCCACGTCGGTGTGCCCGGCGGCGGCGACCAGCGCGTCCACGGCGGCCGGGGCGAGCGGGGCCCGACCCAGGTTGGTGTGCAGCACCACGCCGGTGGCGTTCAGCACCGGCCGGGGCGTCCGCCCGGGCAGGTCGGCCAGCGCGGCGTCGCGTACCTGATCGGGGGTGATCTCGCCGCGGCGGGCGCGGTGCTGGGCGGCGACGATCGCGGCCTTGACCCGGTCGCGGCCGATAGTGCCGGCGGCGGCGGCCAGCGCCGGGTCGGCGAGCAACGCGTCGGTGCGCGGCACCCGCCGACGCGGGTCCACCTCACGCATCGCACGCTCCCCCGGGGACGGTGTGGCGGAGACGGACGGGAATCGAACCCGCCTGGCCCGGGTCCCGGACCACACCGGTTTTGAAGACCGGGAGGGGCACCAGCCGCCTGAACGCCTCCACGCAGCAGTCAACCACAGCGGCCCGCCGGCCGCCCGGGGAGGCGTCAGGCCCGCCGGTCGGCGCGCTCGCGTTGCGGCACCACCGTGTACTTCGGGTCCCGCGCCGAGGCGACGCCGCCGTGGAAGATGCCGAAGCGGGTGCAGACGGCGGCGGCGAGCAACGCGCCGCCGGAGGCGGCGGAGAGCAGCCGGCTGCGGCGGCCGACCAGCGCGCCGGCCACCCCGGCGGCGGTGAGCGCGCGGCCGGCGCGCAGCAGCCTCCCGGGCGTGCCGTCGGCGTAGGGCTCGCTGAGCAGGCCCAGCCGGTTCTCCACCCGGTGCGCGCCCCACAGCTCCAGCGCCGCGCCGGCGACCGCCATCCGCCGCGCCGGGCCGGCCTGCCCGGGCGGCGCGGCCAGCAGCCCGACGCCGGCGCCGCTGGCCAGCGCGCTGCCCGCGAAGATGACCGGCAGTTCCGGGTACGCCTCGTGCCACGACGGCACCGCCGTGTCGGCCAGCAGCACCCCGGTGTACGTGGCCAGCGCCGGCGCGGTGACGGCGGCGACCAGACCGGCCGCGTGCCCGGTCGGGGGCAGCAGCCGACGACCCAGCCCGAGCAGCCCGCGCTCCGGCAGGCGGGGCGCGACCTCGGCGATCGCGGCCAGCCCGGCGGCCGGGCCGAACGCGCTGAGGATCCAGGTGCCCACCGACATCGGCGAGGTCACCTTCGCCACCCGCAGCATGTGGTGGAAGCGGCTGGGCCGGCCCAGGTCGTTGATGAGGAAGTACGCGCTGGCGCTCACCGCCGCCAGCGACGTGACCCGGCCGGCGCGACGCAGCGCCGGCCGGCCGGTGAGCTGCCCGCCGGCGGCCAGCATCGAGGAGCCGGCGGCGAGCCCACCGGTGAAGAGGTACGCGGCGATGTCCCACCGCCACACCGGCGGTTTGAGCACCGGCCGGCCGTAGTAGGAGGTGAACTCCGCCGGGGGCACGGTGAGCTGCTCGCCGCCCCGGCCGCCGCCCTTGCCGCCGCCTCGGCGACGGGCGGTGGGCGCGGTGTCGCGGGGCGGGGTCAGCCCCGCGTCGCGGGCGCCGGCGTCGGTGCGGCCCACGGCGGTCCGGTCGGCGGCCAGGCGGTCGCGGAAGCGGCGGAACAGGGCACCCACCGGGCGGTCCGGGCTCACGACGATCCTCCGACGAACGCGGCGACGGTGGCCGCCGCCATGGCCAACGCGGCCAGGCCGGCACGCTTCCACATCTTCGGCAGGTCCCGGGTGGTGACCACCGGGTCCGGCGGCAGCCCGTACACCTCGGGCTCGTCGAGCAGCAGGAAGAACGCGCCGTCGCCGCCCACCCCGTCGGTCGGGTCGTGGCCGTAGAGCCGGGCCTCCGGCACGCCGCGCTCGTGCAGCGTGGCGACCCGCTGGGCGGCCCGGTCCCGCAACTCGTCGAGCGGGCCGTACTGGATGGACTCGGTGGGGCACGCCTGCGCGCAGGCCGGCGTCATGCCGGCGCCCAGCCGGTCGTAGCAGAGCGTGCACTTCCACGCCCGGCCGTCGTCCCTGCGCTGGTCGATCACGCCGTACGGGCAGGCGGAGATGCAGTACCCGCAGCCGTTGCAGATGTCCTCCTGCACCACGACGGTGCCGAACTCGGTGCGGAACAGCGAACCGGTCGGGCAGACGTCCAGGCAGGCCGCGTGCGTGCAGTGCTTGCAGACGTCGGACATCATCAGCCAGCGGAAGTCGGTGCGGCTCTCCGCGCCGGTGCCCCGCCCCGGTGGCTGCGCGCCGGGCATGCCGAGGAACTCCGGGCCGGCCGCCATCCGCGCCGCCGGCTCGCCGCGCCCCGCCGGCAGGCCCGGGTTCGTGCCGGTGTCGGTGGCGGTGCCGGCGCCCACCGCCGCCGACGTCGGGCTGCCGGTCGTCGGGCCCGTCGGGTCGCCCGCGAACGGCGGCGTCCGGTGCCCGGCCGGGCGGGGCTGCTCGATGAACGCCACGTGCCGCCACGAGTTCGCGGTCAACGCGCCGGTGTTGTCGTACGACATGCCGAGCAGGTCGAAGCCCCCGTCCGGGACGCCGTTCCACTCCTTGCAGGCGACCTCGCACGCCTTGCAGCCGATGCAGACGCTGGTGTCGGTGAAGAAGCCCATCCGGGGCGGCGCCTGCGTCCACCCGGCGTCCGGGGCCGGGTCGAGCGGTCCGTACAGGCTGTTGGCGTCAGGCATGGTCTTCTCCGTCGCGCGCCGCGGCCTCGGGCGTCTGCTCGTCGGTGCTGCCGGCCGCGTTCTCGCCGCCCAACACGTCGGTGGTCACGATCGGCACCTTCCGGTCCGCGGTCATCCCGGCCCGCCGCTGGTAGTCGCCGACCAGGTCGAGCAACGCCGGCCCGGTGGGCCGCCGGCCCGGCCGGATGTCGCACGTGCCGATCTTGCTCTCCTGGATGAGCACGTTCGGGTCCAGCGTGATGCCGAACAGGTCGTTCGCCGAGTCGCCGGTGACCAGGCCCTCGCTGCCGAAGTGGTAGGGCAGCCACACCTGGTGGATGATCCGCCCGTCCACCCGCAGCGGGGTGAGCCGGTCGGTGACCAGCACCCGCGCCTCGATGGCGGCCCGCCCGCTGATCAGGTGGGCCCAGCCGAGATGCGTCAGCCCGACCTCGGCGGCCAGCTCCGGGGACACCTCCACGAACATCTCCGGTTGCAGTTCGGCCAGGCGCGGCACCGTCCGGCTCATCCCGCCGGCCGTGTGGTGCTCGGTGAGCCGGCTGACCGTGAACACGTACGGGAAGACCTCGCTGTGCGGCTCCGGCGGGCTCGGGTTGATCCGGTTCACCGGGTGCTCGTAGATCTTGCGGGTCGGGTTGGCCTGCTGCCCGTAGAGCGGGTTGCGCATCGGCGACTCGGCCGGCTCGTAGTGCGTCGGCAGCGGGCCGTCGAGGACGCCGCTCGGCGCGTACAGCCAGGCCTTGCCGTCGCCCTGCATGACGAACGGGTCGTCACCGGCGAGCGCCTCCGGGCCGGAGGCGTCGTCCGGCGGCCGGTACGACGGCGGCTTGGTCTTCTCGAAGTCCGGCACGTCGTAGCCGGTCCACTCGCCGGCGTCCGGATCCCACCAGACGTACTTCTTGCGGTCGCTCCACGGCCGGCCCTCCGGGTCGGCGGACGCGCGGTTGTAGAGCGTGCGCCGGTTCGCCGGCCAGGCCCAGCCCCACTCGGCGGCCACCCAGTCCTGCTCGTGCCGGGACCTGCGGCGGGCCGCCTGGTTCACCCCGTCGGCGTAGACGCCGGTGTAGATCCAGCAGCCGATCGCGGTGGAGCCGTCGTCCTTCGCCTCGGCGAACGCGTTCAGCGGACGGCCGGTCGCGACGTCGTAGCCGTTGATCTCCTTGAGCACCGCCTCGGCGCTCGGCTCGGCGTGCCCGCCGTGCGTCGGATAGTCCCAGGTCAGATCCAGCAGCGCGCGGTCCCGGGGCGTGGTGGAGCCGGCCAGCTTCTCCCGCAGCACCCGGCCGAGGTGGTAGAAGAACCACAGCTCGGAGCGGGCGTCGCCGGGCGGGTTGACGGCCTTCTCCCGCCACTGCAACAGCCGCTGGGTCTGGGTGAAGGTGCCCTCCTTCTCCACGTGCGAGGCCGCCGGCAGGAAGAACACCTCGGTGCGGCACTCCTCCGGCACGATCTCCCCGGTGGCGATCTCCGGGCTGTTCTTCCAGAACGTGGCGCTCTCGATCAGGAACAGGTCGCGGACCACCAGCCAGTCGAGGTTGGCCATGCCGAGGCGCTGGGCCCGGCCGTGCGCGGAGCCGACCGCCGGGTTCTGGCCGAGCAGGAAGTAGCCCTTCACGTGCCCGTCGATCATGTTGAGGACCTGCTGGTACGTCCCGTGGTCGCCGGTCATCCGGGGCAGGTAGCCGTAGCAGAAGTCATTTTCCGGCGTGGCCGCGTCACCCCAGTACGCCTTGAGCAGGCTGGCCGCGAACGCGCCCGAGTTGCCCCAGAAACCCTTCTGGCCGGGGTGCCGGATGCTGTCCACCCACTTGTCGAACGTCGGGTGGTCGGCGTGGTGCGGCATCGGCAGGTAGCCGGGCAGCAGGTTGAACAACGTCGGGATGTCGGTGGAGCCCTGGATGCTGGCGTGCCCGCGCAGCGCCAGGATGCCGCCGCCCGGCCGGCCCATGTTGCCCAGCAGCGTCTGGATGATCGACCCGGTGCGGATGTACTGCACGCCGATGCTGTGCTGCGTCCAGCCGACCGAGTAGACCAGGGCGCCGGTGCGCTCCCGGCCGGAGTTCTCCGTCCAGGCGCGGGCCAGCTCCAGGAACTTCTCCTCCGGAATGCCGCAGACCCGGGCCACCATCTCCGGCGTGTAGCGGGCGAAGTGCCGCTTGAGGATCTGGTAGACGCAGCGCGGGTGCCGCAACGTCTCGTCCCGCCGGGTCTGCGCCGACACCGGCTCGCCGTGCGACTCGTGCTCCAGCCCGGAGGCCGAGTCACGTTCCTTGCCGGTGCCCCGGATCTTCGTGCTGCCCTCGTGCCCCTCGTACTGCCAGCTCGCGTGGTCGTAGGAGCCGGTCTCCGGGTTGTAGCCGGAGAAGAGCCCGTCCAGGTCCTCGGTGTCGGCGAACTGCTCGCTGACGATGGTCGCCGCGTTGGTGTACGCCAGCACGTACTCCCGGAAGTCCAGCTCGTTGTCCAGGATGTACCGCACCACGCCGCCGAGCAGCGCGATGTCGGTGCCCGCCCGGATCGGCAGGTACGTGTCGGCGAGCGCACTGGTGCGGGTGAACCGCGGGTCCACGTGGAAGACCTTCGCGCCGCGCTTCTTCGCCTCCATCACCCACTGGAAGCCCACCGGGTGGGCCTCGGCCATGTTCGAGCCCTGGATGACGATGACGTCAGCGTTGGCGAGGTCCTGCTGGAAGTCCGTCGCGCCGCCGCGACCGAAGCTGGTCCCCAGACCGGGGACGGTGGCGGAGTGTCAAATCCGCGCCTGGTTCTCGATCTGGAGCGCCCCCATCGCCGTGAACAGCTTCTTGATGAGGTAGTTCTCCTCGTTGTCCAGCGTCGCGCCGCCCAGGCTCGAGATGCCGAGCGTCCGGTTCAGCGGGCGCCCCTCGTCGTCCACGTCCTCCCAGGTCTCCGCGCGGGCGGCGAGGATCCGGTCGGCGATCATGTCGAGCGCGACGTCGAGGTCCAGATCCTCCCAGTCGGTCGCGTACGGCCGGCGGTAGCGGACCTTGGTCTGGCGCAGCGGGCTGGTCACCAGGCTCTTGCTGGCGGAACCCTTCGGGCAGAGCCGGCCCCGGGAGATCGGGCTGTCCGGGTCGCCCTCGATCTGGGTGACCCGGCCCTCGGAGTGGAAGACGCGCTGCCCGCAGCCCACCGCGCAGTAGGGGCAGACCGAGCGGGCCACGCCGTCGGCGGTCTCGGTGCGGGCGGTCAGCTCGGCGGAACGCGCCGACTGGGCGGCGGCGCCACGCCCCAGCGGGTCGGTGCCGGTGAGTTGCCGGTAGACCGGCCACCCCTGGATGAACGTCTTCAGACCCACCCGGGCGCCCCTCCCCGTTCGAAGATCGGCTGACCCTTTGCACACTAGGCCAGCCGTCCGGCGCCCGCGAGTCGAGCGGGAAACAGCGCCGCCCCGGCCGGGTGGGCCGGGGCGGCGCTGGGCGTCGGTGTGCAGGTCGCCTCTCGGCGAGTGGCGCGACGCGGCTCCAGCCGAACGGTATTCCGCGAAGGCAATTTAGGTGAGGCCCGGGGACACTGGTCACACCGACGCTCTGCACAACGGTACCGGGGCGACCGTTCTTCCGCCGGTCGTCGTGACGCCGGTCACCGACCTTGGCACTCGACACGCCGGTCAGGGGTTACCCTCATGGCATGTCGGCCACCGCCAGCGCGTACCTCGCCCGGCCCGGGCGTCCCGCCGTGGTCCCGCGCACGCTCGACGAGCTGGCCGGCCCCACCGGGGGCATCGTCGAGCTGCCGGTGCGCCTGATGTGGAACAGCGAACGCGCCTTCGATCTCGCCGACCCCGACGAGCTGCTCTGGATGTACGAGAACGTGCTGCGCGAGACCACCCGGGTGACGGACCTTCGGGAGCTGATCCACGCTCCGACGCTGCGCCGGGTGTGGCCGCTGCTCAACCTGCCCCGCGGCGTACGCCTGGCCTGGGAGGGCCGGCACCGGAGCCTGCGTACCGCGTGACACATCCGCACGACTTCTACCGGGAGGTGGCCCGGGTGGCGCTCGCCGCCGCCGGCCCGCACCGGTTCGTGCTCGGCGGCGGGGTGGCCTGGGCCGCGCACGGCCTGGTCACCCGCCCGACCGAAGACGTGGACCTGTTCGCCGACGTGGAGGGCGCCGCCGCCGCGGCGGCGGCCGACGTGCGCGCCGCGCTGGAACGGGCCGGCTACCGGGTGGACGAGGCGGATCCGGACGGCCTGGGCGAGGTGTTCGACGGCTTCGACCGGGACCTGCGGGACTTCGTGGTGAGCCGCGGCGAGCGGCAGATCCGGCTCAGCCTGGCCCGGCTGGACCGGCACCGCAGCCCGGTGGTGATGGACTTCGGCCCGGTGATGGACGTGCGGGACCTGCTGGCCAACAAGACCGCCGCGCTGGTCAACCGCCGGGAGGTACGCGACTACATCGACGTCGCCGCCGCGCTGGACCGGTACCCGGTGGCCGAGATGCTGGAGCTGGCCCGCCAGGTGGATCCGGCGCTGGAGGACGTGGACGTCCGGGCGGCCGGCCGCTACCTCGACGGGCTGGCCGACCGCCGGTTCCGCCGCTACGGCCTGGACGCGGCCCGGATCGCCGAGGTGCGCCGCCGGCTGTCCGTCTGGCCCCGCTGACGCGGCGGGACCGGACGGCGCACCGACGGGTCACCTCGTCGGTTTGCCGCCGGTGACGCCGAGGATCTCGCCGGTGACGTAGCTGGACTCCTGGGAGGCGAAGAAGACTCCGCGCCATGATCCGGCTTCGGGCCCATCTCCTGCGTCGAGCCGGGGGTGGACTGCTGCTGCGCGGCCTGCCCCTGCTGCTGACCGTACTGCCCGGTGGGGTCCTGCTGGGTGTACTGGTCCTCGGTCATATCAGCGCCCCAACCCCGGCGGGTCCCCGAAAAACAGCGGTGGGTGACGGGATCGGAAACACTTGGGGGTGTGGTGGCGTACGTGACAGGCGGTGGTTATGGTGCGCAACGGCGCCCACGAGGCGCCCACCCCCATGGAAAGGCACCTCATGACCTCCTCCTCCGGCGCCTCGCGCCGCCAGGTGCTGGCCGTCGCCGCCGCCGCGGCGACCGCTCCGCTGCTCGCCGGCGCGCCCGCCGAGGCGAAGCCGAAGCAGCCGAAGACCTGGGACCTGACCGTCCTCGGCACCTCGGACACCCACGGCAACGTCTACAACTGGGACTACTACAAGGACGCCGAGTTCGACGACAGCAAGCACAACGACGTCGGCGTCGCGAAGCTGGCCACCCTGGTCAACCAGATTCGGGCGGAGCGCACGGGCAGGGCGACGCTGGTCCTGGACGCCGGCGACACCATCCAGGGCACGCCGCTGGCCACCTACTACGCCAAGCAGGAGCCGATCACCAGCACCGGTGAGACGCACCCGATGGCCAACGCGATGAACGTGCTGCGGTACGACGCCGTCACGCTCGGCAACCACGAGTTCAACTACGGCCTGCCGCTGCTGGCCACCTGGATCAAGCAGCTCGGCTTCCCGGCGCTCGCCGCGAACGCGATCAACGAGAAGACCGGCAAGCCGGCCTTCCTGCCGTACGTGATCAAGGAGGTCCGGCTCGGCGGGCACGGCGCGCCGAAGCTGCGCGTCGGCATCCTCGGCCTGACCAACCCGGGCGTGGCCATCTGGGACAAGGCCAACGTCGAGGGCCGGCTGGTCTTCGCCGACATGGTCGCCACCGCGGCGAAGTGGGTGCCGGTGATGCGCCGGCGCGGCGCCGACGTGGTCA
This sequence comes from Micromonospora sp. NPDC049201, assembly GCF_055586805.1. Taxonomy (NCBI): domain Bacteria; kingdom Bacillati; phylum Actinomycetota; class Actinomycetes; order Micromonosporales; family Micromonosporaceae; genus Micromonospora; species Micromonospora sp. NPDC049201. Next base: position 445,761 of record NZ_JBVJHM010000005.1, read on the forward strand.
TCATCTCCGCCCACGGCGGGGACAGCGGCACCTCCAGCTACGGCCCCGAGCTGCCGAACGAGAACCCGACCGCGCTGATCGCCGAGCAGGTGCCCGGCATCGACGCGATCCTCTTCGGTCACGCCCACAACGAGGTGCCGGAGAAGTTCGTCACCAACCTGAAGACCGGCAAGGCGGTGCTCACCTCCGAGCCGTCGAAGTGGGGCCAGCGCCTCACCCGGATGGACTTCACGCTGACCCGGGAGAAGGGCTGCTGGAAGGTCGTCGACTCGTCGGCCACCACGCTGAACACCAACACCGTGGTCGAGGACCCGGCGGTGCTCGCGGCCGTGCGCGGCCAGCACGCCAAGACGGTCGAGTACGTCAACCGGGTGGTCGCGCGGTCGAGCGTGGAGCTGTCCGCCGCCGAGTCCCGTTACAAGGACACCCCGATCCTGGACTTCATCAACCACGTCCAGACCGAGGTGGTCACCGAGGCGCTGGCCGGCGGCGCGTACGCCGGCCTGCCGGTGCTGTCGATCGCCGCGCCGTTCAGCCGCACCGCGGTCTTCCCGCAGGGCGACGTGCGGATCCGCGACGTGGCCGGCCTCTACGTCTACGACAACACGCTCGAGGCGGTCGTGCTGACCGGCGCCGAGGTGAAGGCGTACCTGGAGTACTCGGCGAAGTACTTCGTCACGGTGCCGGTGGGCGCCGCGGTCGACCCGGAGACGATCAGCGACCCGGCCGTGCCGGACTACAACTACGACGTGTTCTCCGGCGTCGACTACGACATCGACATCTCCAAGCCGGTCGGCCAGCGGATCACCCGCCTGGTGCTGGCCGGCACCGACACGCCGGTCGCGGCGGACGCGCAGTTCGTGGTGGCGGTGAACAACTACCGGCGCAGCGGCGGCGGCAACTTCCCCGGCATCGTGAAGACGCAGGTCTACAACGCGCAGCAGGAGATCCGCCAGCTGTTGATTGACTGGGCGCAGGCCAAGGGCACCATCGACCCGGCCGACTTCTTCGTGCCGAACTGGAAGCTGGTCCGCGAGGGCGTGCCGGTCTTCTGAGTCGCCCCGGCGGCTGGCGGAGTCCGCTCCGTCAGCCGCCGGCTCTCAGGTGCCACTCCGACTCGCCGCCGGCCGGGTCGGGCCGGCCCGGTGGGACCTCGGTCTCGGCGGACTCCATTCGCTCCTCCGGACGCACCGGGGCGGGCAGCTCGCCGAAGCGGACATGCCGCAGGAACGCGTACTCGTCGTCGGTGAACGACGTGACCGGTTCGCTCATGCCCGCATTGTGCGCCACGCCCGACCGGCGGCGGTATCAACCGAGACGGTGCGGGTATGCCGCCGCGACGGTCGTCGACGACAAGGCGGGAGGGCGACGATGCGCGCGGTACGGATGACCGCTCCGGGGGTGCTGGAGCTGACCGAGGTGCCCACCCCGGAGCCCGGCCCCGGTGAGGTGCTGCTGCGCGTCGGCGCGGTCGGCGCCTGCCACTCCGACCTGCACATCCTCGACGCCGAGGCGGGGCTGTTCCCCACCCCGATGACCCTGGGCCACGAGATCGCCGGCACGGTGGAGGCCGCCGGTTCCGGCGTGGACGGCTGGTCGCCCGGGGACCGGGCGGCGGTCTACGGGATCATCGGCTGCGGCCGGTGCCGGGCCTGCCTGCGCGGCGAGGAGAACCGCTGCCGGGTCACCCCGGTCGGTGGCATCGGGCTCAGCCGCGACGGCGGGCTGGCCGAGCACGTCGTGGTGCCGGCGTCCCGGCTCCTGCACGTCGGCGAGATGGACCTGACCCAGGCCGCGCCGCTGACCGACGCCGGGCTGACCCCGTACCACGCGGTGGAGCTGGCCCGGCCCCGGCTGCTCCCCGGCACCACCTGCGTGGTGATCGGCATCGGCGGGCTGGGGCACATGGCGCTCCAGATCCTGGTCGCCACCACCGCGGTGCGGATCGTCGCGGTGGACACCAACGTCGCCGCGCTGGACCTCGCCGACCGGCTCGGCGCCCACCACGTGGTGCGGGCCGGCGCGGACGCGGTGGAGAAGATCCGCGAACTGGTCGGACCGCCGCCGGACGGCGCGGACGTGGTGCTCGACTTCGTCGGCGCGCAGCCCACCCTGGACACCGCCCGGCAGGTCGTCGCCACCGGCGGTCAACTGCTGCTGGTCGGCCTGGCCGGGGGCACGTTGCCGGTCCGGCCGGTCGCCGACGCGCCGCCCCCGGTGCCGCTGGAGACCGCGGTGGTGGCGCCGTTCTGGGGCACCCGCGCCGAACTCCAGGAGGTCATCGCGCTGGCCCGGGACGGCCGGCTGCACGCCGACGTGCGGACGTTCCCGCTGGACGAGGCGCCCGAGGCGTACGAGGCGCTGCGCCGGGGGGACATCCACGGGCGGGCGGTCATCGTCCCCTGACCGGGGGCAGGCGGTCGATCAGCGCCAGCCCGGCCCGTACCGGCCGCCGGTCGAGCGCCTCGGCGAAGCCGATCCGCCCCTGACAGAACCGGACGAACATCCGCCAGCCGAGCGGGCTGGCCAGCATCGCGTGGAACACGTCCGGTCGCCGTTCGAACGCGTCCAGCAGCCGGTGCCCGGCCCGCATCTCCGGCGTCAGCAGCCGCGCCACCTCCCGGGGGTACGCGTCCAGGTCACCGCCGGCGACCGCCGCGCCGGCCAGCCGGCCGGACCGCAACGCGTAGCTGATGCCCTCCCGGCTCCACGGCTCCAGCAGGCCGGCCGCGTCACCGACGACGAGCACCCGGCCGTGGCGCAGCGGGGAGTCGTCGGCGCGGCAGCGGGTCAGGTGACCGGAGTCGTGCTCGGGCGCGATCCCGGACAGCCCCAGCCGGGCCACGAAGTCGCGCAGGTAGGCGCGGGTCCGCTCGCCGTCGCCGCGGGCGGAGATGACACCCACGGTGAGCCGGTCGCCCTTCGGGAAGACCCAGGCGTACGAGCCGGGGACCCGGCCCCAGTCGAGCAGCACCCGGCCCCGCCAGCGGTCCCGCTCGACGGCGGGCACCGGCAGCTCCAGCTCCAGCCCCAGATCGACCTGACGGAAGCGCACCCCGACGTGTCGGGCGGTCACCCCGGAGGAGCCGTCCGCGCCGACCACCGCACGGGCGCGCACCACCTCGCCGTCGGCCAGCCGCAGGCGTACCTCGTCGGGGTCCTGTTCCACGGCGCGGACCGCGACGCCCTCGCGGACCTCGGCGCCGGCGGACACCGCGGCGGCGCGCAGCCGGTCGTCGAACTCCTCGCGGCGGATCATCGTGATCACCGGCGCGCCGTGGCGGCGGGTGAACGCGCGTCGCCCGTCCCGGGTGAACGTGACCCGGTCGACCCGGTCCTGCGCGGGCACCTCGATCACGTCGCCGGCCTCGGCCAACGAGGTGCCGATCAGGCCGCCGCCGCACGTCTTGTACCGGGGGTGGGTGGCCCGCTCGACCACCAACGTCCGCACGCCGGCCCGGGCCGCGGCACGCGCGGCGGAGAGGCCGGCGGGCCCGCCACCGACCACGACGAGATCCCAGATGATCACCGGTGCAGCCTAGGGCACCGGCGGGCCGGGTGGCCCGACACGACCCTCGATCGGGTGGGCATCATCGCCGGTCGCCCGGGTAAGCGCCGGTCGCCGACCGTCCGGCGGTCGGACGGTCCACGCCGAGGAGGGAAGCGATGCCTCAGGTCCAGTTGTCCGCGGTCGAGGAACGGGTGTACCAGGCGGTGTCCGCGCTGGAGGCGCGGGGACACGTCCCCTACCCGGACCTGATCGCCGAGGAGACCCAGATGACCGAGGAGGAGCTGCGCGAGCCGCTGCACACGCTCACCGAGCGGGGACTGCTGCACCGCGAGGACTCACCGATGACGGGCCTGGACTTCGGGCCCCGCTGGTGCGCGCGCCAAACGGCCTGACCGCCTCGTTTGCCCCACCGGGGTCCGGGTAGCGATCGGGGATGCGTGATCGACGGTCTGTGGGGGGCACGATGAGTGGGGACCGGCCGTCGACGCCGGCGGCGGACACCGGGTACGACGAGCGGCGTCGCTGGCGGGCACTGAGCGTCGGCCTGGTCGCGGCGTTCATGACGCTGCTGGACGTCAGCATCGTCAACGTCGCCGTCCCGTCGATCGACCGGGCGCTGCACGCCACGCCGAGCGACCTGCAGTGGGTGCTGTCCGGGTACGCGTTGACGTTCGGCCTGGTGCTGGTGCCGGCCGGGCGGTTCGGCGACGCGCGCGGCCGGCGGACCGCGTTCGTGGTCGGGGTGGGACTGTTCACGCTGACCAGCGCGCTCGCCGGGCTGGCCACGTCGGCGACCTGGCTGATCGTCGCCCGGCTCGTCCAGGGCGCCGCCGCCGGCATCGTCAACCCACAGGTCAGCGGCATGATCCAGCAGCTCTTCCGGGGCGCCGACCGGGGACGCGCGTTCGGGCTGCTCGGCGCCACCATCGGCATCTCCACCGCGGTCGGGCCGCTGCTGGGCGGGCTGCTCATCCAGCTCGGCGGCGCCGAGCACGGCTGGCGGTGGGTGTTCTTCGTCAACATCCCGGTCGGCATCGTCGCGATGGTGCTCGGCTGGCGGCTGATGCCCGCCCGGCCCGCCGGGCAGCCCGACCGGCACCGGCTCGACCCGGTCGGCGTGCTGCTGCTCGGCGTCGGGGTCACCGTGATCCTGCTGCCGCTGGTGCAGCGGGAGCAGTGGCGGGGGTCGACCAAGTGGCTGCTCATCCCGCTCGGCCTGCTGCTGCTCGCCGGCTTCGCGTTCTGGGAACGCCGGTACGCCCGGCACACCACACCCCTGTTCGACCTGCGACTGTTCGGGCTGCGCTCGTACACGCTGGGTTCGCTGATCGGGCTGATCTACTTCGCCGGCTTCACCGCGATCTTCTTCATCTTCACGCTGTACCTCCAGATCGGGTTGGGCTACAGCGCGCTTGTGGCCGGCCTGGCCATCACCCCGTTCGCGCTCGGTTCGGCGGTCGCCTCCGCGCTGGGCGGGCGGGTGGTGACCCGGTACGGCCGGCCGCTGGTCGCGATCGGGCTGCTCGCCGTGGTGGTCGGGCTGGTCGCCACCGACCTGGTGCTGACCGGCGGACCACACCAGCACGTGCCGCTGCGTACCGCGCTGCCGCTGCTCGTCGCCGGGCTGGGCAGCGGCCTGGTGATCGCGCCCAACCAGACGCTCACGCTGTCGGAGGTGCCGGTGCCGATGGCGGGCAGCGGCGCCGGCATGCTCCAGACCGGACAGCGGATCGGCTCGGCCGCCGGCATCGCGGCGGTGGGCGCGCTGTTCTTCTCCACGCTGGCCGACAACCGGGGCGACTGGTCGGTGGCGTTCCGGCACTCGCTGCTGCTCGCCGCCGGCATCATCGTGCTGGCGCTGGTCGCCGCCGTGGTCGACATCGTCGCCGGCCGCCGGGTGAAAGGCGGGGCCCCCCGTTAACGCCTCCGGTAGAGGAACGCGCCCCGCCTGACACCCACGGCGCACACGAAGGCCGGCACCCTCGGCGGGGTGCCGGCCTTCGGCGTCTTAGCTGTTCCAGTGCTTGTTGACCAGGTCGGTGGCCTGCTTCTCCCACTGGGCGTACGCGTCCGGGTAGGCCGACACCTGCACCGTCTGCGCGGCCTGGGTCACCGGCATGTCCTGCCAGCCGTCGACCTGCTTCAACCCCTTCAGGAACGCAAGCGTCGAGTACTCCGGGTCGGTGATCTGCTCCGGCGTGCCCCAACCCGAGGACGGACGCTGCTGGAACAGACCCAGCGAGTCGTGGTCGTTACGGTCGCCGAGGTGGCCCAGGTTCTCCAGCTTCGACTCCTGCAACGCCGTCGCGATCGAGACCACCGCCGCCCGCTCCGGCAGCCCAGCCTTCTTCGTCGCCGCGATGATCGCCTTCACGTTGGCCGTCTGCTCGCCGTTCAGGCTGATCGTCGACTGCTCACCCTGCACACCCGCCACGGCCGTGACCGGCTTGCTGGCGGTGGCGGCGTGCGCGGACTCGACGTGACCGGCGATCGGACCGGCAAACACACCACCGGTGAAAGCCAGACCAGCAATACCCAGCACACTCTTACGCAGCATCGTGTTCATGGCGAGGGCTCCATTCAGGGGTCAACGCACCGGGGGTGCGGGCACCGTCAGGCGCACAAGAAAAGCCTTGGCTGCTCGCGGGGCGGGGGCCTCGACGCGGCGCCGGAACCGTGTGCAACGACCGGGGGTCCACCGTCATTCCCGGGCGGGGGGCGGCGCGGGGGCGCTTGCCTTCCTCGGCCGTGCACCGGGATACAACGCCGCGACCCCCCGACCCATTCCACCGCCAGCGTGCCGCCCACCACCCCGAAACCGGACAAACCGCGCTTCGGAGGCGCACCACCGGCGCATCGGAGCGCCCGAGACACACACGTAGCGTTCCACCGAACGCCGCGAAGGGAACACCACGGGCGTCCGAGCACCGTGCGGGCGTCGACCGGCCGTCGGACAGACGGACCGGCCGGCCCCGAATCGGGGCCGGCCGGGCACGGGTGACGTCTCACCAGAGCTGCTGGACGATGTCCGCCGCCTGCTCCTCCCACTGCGCGTACGCGTACGGGTAGGCGGACACCTGGACGGTCTGCGCCGCGCTGGTCAGCGGCAGGTTCTGCCAGCCGCCGACGTTCTTCAGCGCGCCGAAGAACGCCTTGCTGGCGTACTCCGGGTCGGTGATCTGCTCGGACGTGCCCCAACCGGACGACGGACGCTGCTGGAACAGGCCCTCCGAGTCGTGGTCGTTGTACGCGCCGAGGTGACCCAGGTTGTACAGCTTGGACTCCTGCAGGGACGTGGCGACGCCGATCACGGCGCCCCGCTCCCCCACGCCTGTCTCCTTGGCCGCCTGGACGATGGCCTTGGCGTTGTCGAGCTGCGTGTCGTCGAGGGGGATACGCGACTGCGCGCCCTCGACGCCGTGCGGCATGAGCTTCTCCCGCGCGGTCCGGTCGGCCTTGGTGGGCACCTTGTCGCTACCGGTGGTCAGGCCGGACGTGACCGCCTCGGTGGCGGTCTTCTTGCCGGTGGCCAGGTCGATGGCGGCCTTGGCGCCGGCGTGGGGTCCGCTGGTCACCGGCGCGGCGACGGCGGTGGGCGCGAAGGCCAGTCCACTCAGGGCGGCCACGCCCGCGACGGCGAGTGCGGCGCGACGGTTCTGGGCGACGGCGGTGGTCCTCGCGACGGCGGTCTTCGCGATGGCGGGGAGCCATCGAGTGAGGTGCTGCTGCACGATGGTTGCCCTTTCGATCGTTACGACGCGCTCCGGGGTGAGCGCCCCTCGGGGGTCCGGCACCGGTCGGGTGCCGGCGTACCGGGGCACAACCAGGCCGGCCGGTCGGTCATTCCGGAGATGTCGGATAGGTGCGGGGGCTGCGGTCCAGGTCACGCCACGAACACGGGGAAACGGGACGATCAGGCCGGCCCGCCGAAACGGACCAGGACGTGCCAGAGCTGCTTGAGGTGCTGCCAGGTCAGCTCCGCCGGCCCGCGGTCGGCCCAGCGGTGCGGCTCGCGTACCAGCGACGCGGCGGCCCGGCCGATCAGGGCGGCGTGCAGCGGTTCCCCCGGCCGGCCGAACTCGGCGTGCACGCGGACGGCAAGCGGCGGGATGTCCGGGCCACGGAAGTCGGCGTCGACATCGTCGACGGGCAGCTGGAAGCCGCAGTGCCAGCGCAGCGGGACACCGTGCCGGCGGGCGAGCCCGGCGAGGCGACGGCCGGTTCCGGTGTCGCGGAACGACGGGTCGGCCACGAGAGCCTCGACGTCGCGGGCGAGGCTCAGCTCGCCGTGCACCTGGGCCTCGATGTAGTCGTCGAGCGCGCGACCGGCCCGCTCGGAGGCCCGTTCCCGGCGGGACAGCAGCGTCCGCAGCAGCGTGCCGGTGTCCATCCCGGATACGCCGAGGCTGACGCCGGTGCCGGCGGTGGCGACCAGCAGCGCGGCGAGGACCGACTCGAAGACGGTGGCGGTGCCGACCTCGGTCGGCCCGAGATGACTGTCCCCGAAGGTGAACGTGGTCCGGGCCACCACCTCCGGACGCAGCCGCAGGTGGCAGGAGCCGAACCGGGGGCAGGCGCCGTCGGGATGGTCGAGCAGGTTGAGGCCGCCGTACTTCGGGCGCTCCGCGGCGGGTACGCCCGGACGCTGGTACGCGCCGCCGAACATCGCCTCCTCCCAGCGGTCCCGGTCACCACCGGGGAACGCGGTGAGCCCGCCGTTGCCGATGCCGGTCTCGAACTGGCTGCGGTACACGCCCTCGTCGTCGAGCGCCTCGACCACCGTACGGCCGTCGCGCAGCAGCCGGTCCGGGTGGAAGTTGACGGTCAGCCGGCCGTACCCGGTCACCACCGCGCCGACCTCGTCGCAGCGGAGGTCGGCCCCGGAGCCGGCGAGGTGTTCCGCGATCACGGCGAGCGCGGCCGGGCGGTCCCGCAGCGCGACGCCGCGCACGTGTCGCAGGGCGGCGGACTGCGCGGCGGTCAGGGTCGGTCCGGGCATGCCGGCGAGTATCGCCGGGGCCGGTCCGGCGGGCCAGGGGAATTCCGCGAGGAAAGGGCTGGACCTGGGTACGGCTACCGACCGGTCGCGCCGAGGCGGGCGAGCAGGTGCGCGTTGCCGCCGGTGGCGCCGAGCTGGCGCAGCAGGTGTTCCAGGGCGGCCTGCCGGTCCAGCGTGGACAACGCGGACCGCAACGCGCGCAGGCGTTGCCGTTCGAGGTCGGACAGCAGCGCCTCCTCCCGCCGGGTGCCGGAGGCGCGCACGTCGACCGCCGGGAACGTACGCCGGTCGGCGAGCCCCCGGTCCAGCTTCAGCTCCGCGTTGCCGGTGCTCTTGAACTCCTCGAAGATGAGGGTATCGGCGGCCGAGCCGTTCTCCACCAGCGCGGAGGCCAGGATGGTCAGCGAGCCGCCCTCCTCGACCGCGCGAGCCGCCGCGAGCAGTTGTTTGGGCGGGGTGAGCGCGGCCACGTCGATGCCGCCGGAGAGCGTACGCCCGGCGGAGCGCACGGTGAGGTTGTAGGCGCGGCCGAGCCGGGTCAGCGAGTCGAGCAGCACGACCACGTCCTGCCCCAGCTCGACCAGGCGCTTCGCCCGCTCGATCGCCAGCTCCGCCACAGCGGTGTGGTCCCGGGGCGGGCGGTCGAACGTGGCGGCGACGACCTCGCCCTTGATCGACCGGGACATGTCGGTGACCTCCTCGGGCCGCTCGTCCACCAGGACCACCATCAGGTGACAGTCGGGATGGTTGGTGGTGATCGCGTTCGCGATGGCCTGCAACACCATCGTCTTGCCGGCTTTCGGCGGTGCCACGACCAACGCCCGCTGGCCCTTGCCGATCGGCATGACCAGGTCGATGACCCGGGTGGTCAGCACGTGCGGGTCGGTCTCCAGCCGTAGCCGCTCACGCGGGTGCACCGGGGTGAGCTGGTGGAAGTCGCGGCGCCGCCGGGCCGGCCCGGCGGCGAGGCCGTTGACGGTGTCCAACCGGTCCAGCGGGACCGGCCGGCCCGGGTGGGACTCGCCGGTGACCGTGCCGGTGACCAGGTCGCCGCGGCGCAGACCGTACCGGCGGACCTGGCCGGCGCTGAGCGTGACGTCGGCGGTGGACGGCAGGTATCCGTCCACCCGGAGCGTGTGGTGCCCGCCGGCGGTGTCGAGGACACCGTTGACGGGACGGTGCGCGGGGATCATGGGTGGCCTTTCGTCGGGAGTGGTGTCGGCGGACGCGGACACCGGGGAACGGCGCGGGTCGGGACCGGCCCGGCGCGGGCCGGGGGCGGTGTCACCGCGACGGAGGAGCCGGCCGGTCGGGCAGCCGAGCGGCGGAGAGGCGGTCGGTGACCGACCACAGGGGAGATGACGGACGACGGGCGGCGTCTGGCGCCGGCATCCGGGTCCACGAGCAGGCTAACCCGACCCGCCGCGGCGGGCAACCAGATCACCGGTGCCGTCGGGCCGGACGCTTCGTTAGAGTGAGGGCACCCGCCCCACCGGGAAGGCCCGCACCGTGACTGCTACGACCGTGGTCGACCAGGTCGACCTGGGCGATCACGTCTGCTGGATCCACGACGACGACAGCGACGCGCTGGAGGCCGTCGGTCGCTTCGCCGCAGCCGGTCTCCGCCGCGGCCACAAGGTGGTCTGTTTCACCGAGATGTCGACGCCCCAGGCGGTCCGCCTGCGGGTCGACGCCGTCGGGGTCCCCACCGAGACCGCCGTGGCGGCCGGGCAGCTGCGGATCCTGCCCGCCCTGGACGCGTTCCCGGGCGCCGGGCGACCCACCCCGGCCGCCCTGGCCGACACGGTCCGCCGCGAGGTCGACCGGGCCCGGCACGAGGGCTACCCGGGGGTACGCCTCAGCGGCGACATGGCGTGGGTGCTGCGGTCCGGCGTCAGCCTGGACGAGCTGCGACGCTACGAGCAGGCGCTGGCCCCGCTCTTTCCCGACGGCCGGGTCGCCGGCCTGTGTCTGTACGACCGCCGACGCTTCCCCGCCGAGCAGCTCCGCCTGCTCACCGCGGCCCACCCGGGCACCGCCGGGCCGCTCACGCCGCGCACCTGGTCGCCGCTGCTGCGTGCCTACCGGACCGGCGATCCGCCCGGGTTACGGCTGGTGGGACAGGTGGACCGCAGCAACCGTGACGCGTTCGTGGCGCTGCTGGACGAGCTGACCGCCCCGGCCGGCCCGGCCCCGGTGCTGGATCTGACGGAGTTGAGCTTCGCCGACGCCGGCGCGGCCACCGAGCTGGCGCGGGCCGGCCGGGCCAGCCGCACCGGCATCCGGCTGGTGGGATGCCGGCCGGCGCTGGACCGGCTGCTGCGCGTGTTGGACGGCGTGCCGGCCTGAACGCCGCCACCGGCGCACCGCCCGCCTGGACGAGCGGTACCGGTGGCCATGACCCGATGCGCCGGTGGTCGAGGCCGGGCGGGCGGGGTGCTCAGTGACCGCGCGCGATCCACTCGTCCAGGTGCGGCGCCTCCGCGCCGACGGTGGTGTCGTCGCCGTGCCCGGTGTGCACCACCGTCGCCGGCGGCAGCGTGAGCAGCCGGGTGCGGATCGACTCGACGATGAGCCCGAAGTCGCTGTACGACCGGCCGGTCGCGCCCGGCCCGCCGGCGAAGAGCGTGTCGCCGGTGAAGACCACGCCCAGTTCCGGGGCGTACAGGCTGCATGCTCCCGGGCTGTGCCCGGGCGTGTGCAGGACCCGCAGCGTGGCGCCGCCGACGGTGACGGTCTGCCCGTCGGTGAGGTCGCCGTCCGGCGGTGTGTCCGGGTGGACCTGGTCCCACAGCACCCGGTCGGCGGGGTGCAGCAGCACCGGCGCCCCGGTGACGCGGGCCAGTTCGGGGGCGACCCGGACGTGGTCGTCGTGGGCGTGGGTGGCCAGCACCGCGAGCACCCGCCGGTCGCCGACCACCTTGCGGATGGCGGCCACGTCGTGCGGCGCGTCGACCACCACGCACTCGTGGTCGTCGCCGATCACCCACACGTTGTTGTCGACGTCGAACGTCTGCCCGTCCAGCGAGAACGTCCCGGACGTGACGGTGTGGTCCACGTGCGCGGTCACGGGAAGACCACCACCGAGCGGAGCACGTCGCCGTGGTGCATCCGGGCGAACGCGTCCTCGACCTGGTCGAGAGCGATCTCCTCGGTGACGAACGCGTCCAGGTCGAGCCGGCCCTGACGGTAGAGCTCGGTGAGCATCGGGAAGTCGCGGCTGGGCAGGCAGTCGCCGTACCAGCTCGACTTGAGCGCGCCACCGCGACCGAACACGTCGAGCAGCGGCAACTCCAGCGTCATCTCCGGGGTCGGCACGCCGACCAGCACGACGGTGCCGGCGAGGTCGCGTGCGTAGAACGCCTGCTTCCAGGTCTCCGGCCGGCCGACCGCGTCGATCACCACGTCGGCGCCGAACCCGCCGGTGAACGCGCGGATCGCCTCGACCGGGTCGTCCTCGGAGGCGTTGACGGTGTGGGTGGCGCCGAACTTCCGCGCCCAGTCGAGCTTGCGGGAGTCGGTGTCGACCGCGACGATCGTCGTCGCGCCGGCCAGCGCCGCGCCGGCCACCGCCGCGTCGCCGACACCGCCGCAGCCGATCACCGCGACGGAGTCGCCCCGGGTCACGTTGCCGGTGTTCATGGCCGCGCCGAGACCGGCCATGACGCCGCAGCCGAGCAGGCCGACGGCGGCGGGCCGCGCGGACGGGTCGACCTTGGTGCACTGGCCGGCGTGCACGAGCGTCTTCTCGGCGAACGCGCCGATGCCCAGCGCGGGCGTCAGCTCGGTGCCGTCGGTGAGCGTCATCTTCTGCGCCGCGTTGTGGGTGGCGAAGCAGTACCAGGGACGGCCGCGCCGGCAGGCCCGGCACTGCCCGCACACGGCCCGCCAGTTGAGCACCACGAAGTCGCCGGGGGCCACGTCGGTGACGCCGTCGCCCACCTGCTCGACGACGCCGGCGGCCTCGTGACCGAGCAGGAACGGGTAGTCGTCGTTGATGCCGCCCTCGCGGTAGTGCAGGTCGGTGTGGCAGACGCCGCAGGACTGGACGCGGACCACCGCCTCACCCGGCCCCGGGTCGGGCACCACGATGGTGGTGACCTCCACCGGCGCGCCCTTGCGCCGCGACACGACTCCCCGGACTTCCTGACTCACGGCAGTTCTCCTTCGTTCTCGGTCCCCCACCGAACCTACCGCCGATCATGACCGTCGGCGCGACGCAAGCCGGTTGACGTGTGTCCGCTGGGCGGATTGTCCGGCGGCGGGTCGCCGGCCCGTTCAGGCCGGCACCACCACCGGCATCCGTTCGTCGGCCAACCGGCGGCGGGCGGCGTTGCGGTAGCGCAGCACCTGCACCGCCCCGAGCGCCCAGAGCAGGTACTGCACCGCGAACGCCCACCGGAACGCGGACAGCGGCGGGGTGTCCCGGCCGGTCGGGGTCGCCAGGTCGAGCACCACGCCGATGGCCAGAATCAGCAGGATGGAGGCGACGAACCCGCCGACGTTGACGATGCCGGTGGCGCTGCCGATGCGGTGCACCGGGTTGAACGTCCGGGCGTAGTCGAAGCCGATCACCGAGCCGGGGCCGTTGACCGCGAGCACCACGACCAGCACGACCAGCAGCGCGTGCGGGGCGCGGCCGGGCCAGAGCAGCACCACCGCCCAGACCGCGGCGGTGGCGGCGGTGATGCCGAAGACCAGCACCGAGCGGTGGAACGGGTGCCGGGCGCACAGGTGCGCGACCACCGGTCCGCAGACCAGCGTCACCACGGTCATCAGGGTGAGCAGCCCGGCCGCGGCGGTCGGCGTGAAGCCCTGCCCCTGCACCAGGAACGGGTAGCCCCAGAGCAGCGCGAACACCGAGCCGGAGAACTGGGCGACGAAGTGCGTCCACAGGCCCAGCCGGGTGCCGGGCTGCGCCCACGCGTCGGCGAGCTGCCGGCGTACCGCCGCCGGGCCGGGCGCCGGCGCGGCGACGTGCGCGGCGTGCGGGGTGTCCCGGACCACGACGAGGACCAGCAGCAGCACGGTGCCGCCGAGCGCCGCCGCGGTCAGGAACGCCGGGGCCCAGCCCGCGTGGTGCAGCAGCGCCACCAGGGGTACGGCGCCGAGCACCGCGCCGAGTTGGCCGATGGTGCCGGTGAGCTGCACCAGCAGCGGGTTGCGCCGGCCCGGGAACCAGAACGCCACGATCCGCAGCACGCTGATGAACGTCATCGCGTCCCCGAGACCGACAAGCACCCGGGCGGCGACCGCGAGGCGGACGTCGGCGGCGACCGCGAACACGAACTGCCCGGCGACCATGAGCGCGCCGCCGGCCAGCAGCAGCCGGCGTGACCCGTAGCGGTCCAGCAGCACCCCGACCGGGATCTGCATCGCCGCGTAGACGGCGAGCTGGGCCACCGAGAAGGTGGCCAGCGCGGCGGCGTTGATGCCGAAGCGGTCCGCCGCGTCGACCCCGGTGACGCCGAGCGAGCTGCGGTGGAACACGGCGGCCACGTACGCGGTCACGGCCACCGCGTAGATCAGCGCGGCGGGTCGGCGGGCGACGGTCACCGGAGCGTCCCGAGCATGGCGGCGGCGGAGTCGATGTGCCCGGCCACCGCGTCGCGCCACACCGCCGGGTCGTCGCCGTCGAGCGCGGCGAGCTGGGCGGCGTGCTCGGCGAGGGCGACCTCGGCCCAGCCGGGCGAGAGCCGGAAGCCGGCCTCGCCCATCCGCAGTTGCCGGTCACGCAGCCGGTGGTACAGCTCGGCCAGGATCTCGTTGCCGGCGGCCTCCACGACCGCCGCGTGGAAGGCCCGGTCGGCGGCCATCAGGGCGGTGAGGTCCCCGGCGGCGTGCGCCCGGCGCATCTCGTCGAGCCGGTCGGCCAGCGCGCCGCGGAGCGCGGCACGGCGCGGCCACACCCGCTCGGCGGCGTGCAGCTCCACCAGGCGGCGGGCCTCGATCACGTCGGCGGTCTCCCGGGCCGACACCGGCCGGATCAGCGCGCCGCGTTTCGGGTAGAGCTTGACCAGGCCCTCCGACTCCAGCCGCAGCAGCGCCTCCCGGACCGGGGTACGCGACACCCCGGTCGCCTCCGCGATCTCCCCCTCGCTCACCAGTTGGCCGCCGGGGTAGACCTGCTCCAGCACGGCGCGCTTGAGATGGCGGTAGGCCCGCTCGGCCGCGGACAGGCCGGTCCCGGTGCTGGGATACGTCATGTATCTATGATGTGCCGGGCCGCTCGGGAGCCCCCGGCGGCGTGCCGGATGGTGGCCTGGACCACGTCGGGCGGGGCGTCACCCGCCGGGCGACGCCCAGAAGTCGCGCAGCAGCGCCGCCACCTCGACGGTCCGCTCGATCTGCGGCATGTGCCCGGTGTCGCGGAACAGGTGGCTGCGCGCCCCGGGCAGCCGGGCCCGGGCGTACGCCAGGTGCGCGGCCGGCAGGATCAGGTCCCGCTCGCCCCAGACCAACAGCGTGGGCAGGTCGAGCGCGGCCACCGCGTCGAGCAGCTCGGCGCGCCAGCGAGGGCGTACCCCGCGCCATGTCCCCAGGTCGCGGACCAGCTCCCGCATCACCCGGGCCGCGTGCGGCTGCCGGGCCACCGCGAGCGCGGTGGCGATCCGCTCCTCGGTGACGTGGGCCGGGTCGACGAAGATGGCGCGCTCGGTGCGGCGGACGATCGCCGGGTGCGGGCGCAGCAGCAGCCGCGCCAGCGGGGGCACCGCCAGCAGCCGCAGCGCCACGGTCACCTCCCGGCCGAAGCCGGCGCTGTTGAGAAGTGCCAGGCCGGCCGCCCGGTGCGGCGCGTCGGCGGCCAGGCGCATGGCCACCGCCCCGCCGAGCGAGTTGCCGACCAGTTGGGCCGGGCCGGTGACCCCGGCGGCGTCGAGAAACCCGGCGACCGCGCCGGCCAGGGCGGGCAGCGTGTGCGGTCCGGGCAGCGGCGCGGAGCCGCCGTGGCCGGGCAGGTCCACGGCGAGCACACGGTGGTCGCGGGCCAGCGCGGCGTGCAGCGCGGTGAAGTCGTCGAGGGTACGGCCGATGCCGTGCAACAGCACCACCGGCGGCCCGTCGCCGGTGGTGCGGCAGCGCATCCGCAGACCGGCCACGGTGTGCGCGTCGGCCGGTGGTAGCCCGACCGTCACGCCAGGCGTCCCGGCTCCCGCCCGGCCGCGCCGTCGGGGACCGACCCGGCCGCGTCGGCGGCACCGGTCGAGACGGCCGCGTCGGCGGCACCGGTCGGGATGGCCGCGTCATCCGCACCGACCGGCGGGGCGGTCGGTGCCGGTCGGGGCGCGGGCACCCGGGCGGGTCGCGGGCGCATGCCCAGGGCCAGCACCCGGCCGAACCCGGCGGGGGCGATGCGGCCGAGCAGGTCGGGCAGCTTGGCCGACCAGCCGATCAGCACCCGGCCGCGCCGCCGCTGCGCGCCGCGCAGGATGACCTCGGCGGCGACGGCCGGGTCGATGGTCAACAGCTTCTCGAACTGCCGGCGGCCGACGTCGTACTCCTCCGGGGAGACGCCGCTGCCCACCCGCGCGCTGGCGACGATGCGGGTCCGGATGCCGCCCGGGTGCACCGAGGTGACGCCGATCCCGTCGTCGACCAGCTCGTGCCGCAGCGCCTCGGTGAACCCGCGCACGGCGAACTTGCTGGCCGCGTACGCGGTCTGCCCCGGCGGGGCGATGAGACCGAAGAGGCTGGACACGTTGACCAGGTGGGAGCCCGGCTCCGCCTTGAGCGAGGGCAGCAGCGCGTGGGTCAGCCGCACCACGGCCCGAAAGTTGATCTCAATGACCCAGAGGAACTCGTCCAGCGTGACCTGGTCGAACCGGCCGCCCAACGCGACGCCGGCGTTGTTGATCAGCAGCCGGATCCGGGGATGCGAGTGGTGGATCTCCGCGGCGACCCGGTCGGTGGCCTCGGCGTCGGCGAGGTCGACCACGTAGGTGTGGATCTCCCGGTCCAGGTGCCGGGCCCGGATCGACGCGACCACCGCGGCCAGCCCGTCGGCGTCCCGGTCGAGCAGGACCAGGTCGGTGCCGCGCCGGGCCAGGCCGTCGGCCAGCGCCGCGCCGATGCCGCTGGCCGCGCCGGTGACGACCGCGGTGCCGCCGGGAAAGTCGAGATCACGCATCGGTACCTCCGGAGGCGGCCACGACCGCGGGGGCCGGCACGCCGGCACGGGCGAACCGGACGCCGTCGGTCAGCGGCCCGTGCCGCATCAGGCGTACGTCGCGAGGATAGTTCTGGTGCAGCCGCCACGGCGCGCGCGGGCCCTGCTTCGGCAACTGGTCGACCGCGCGCAGCACGTACCCGGACCGGAGGTCGATGATCGGCACGAGATCGTCGGTGTCCGGGACGAGCGGGGTCACGATCTGCTGGCCGGTGTCGTCGAGGTGGCGCAGCAGCCGGCAGACGTACGTGGCGACCAGGTCGGCCTTCAGCGTCCAGGACGCGTTGGTGTAGCCGATCGTCATGGCGAAGTTCGGCACGCCGGAGAGCATCATGCCCTTGTAGGCGATGGTGGCGGCGAGGTCGACGTCGACACCGTCGACGGTCAGCGTCATGCCGCCGAGCGCCAGCAGGTTGAGGCCGGTGGCGGTGACCACGACGTCGGCCGGCAACTCGTCGCCGGAGGCGAGCCGCAGGCCGCGCTCGGTGAACGTGTCGATGGTGTCGGTGACCACCGACGCCCGGCCCTCGGCCAGCGCGGTGAACAGGTCGCCGTCCGGCACCACGCACAGCCGCTGGTCCCACGGGTCGTAGCGGGGCGAGAAGTGCCTGTCGACGTCGTACCCGACCGGCAGTCGACCCTTCGCGGCGCGGCGCAGGAACCGCTTCACCAGGCCGGGCGCCCGGCGGCTGAGCTGGAAGTTCGCCACCCCCAGCGTGACGTTCTTCCAGCGCGCCACCGCGTACGCGGTGCGCGGGGGCAGCCAGCGCCGCGCGGCCTCGGCGAGCCTGTCGCGCGACGGCAGCGCGATGACGTACGTCGGGGAGCGCTGGAGCATGGTGACGTGGGCGGCCCGCTCGGCCATGGCCGGGACCAGGGTCACCGCGGTGGCGCCGCTGCCGATCACCACCACCCGCTTGCCGGCGAAGTCGAGCCGCTGCGGCCAGTGCTGCGGGTGCACCAGCGTGCCGGTGTACCGCTCGACGCCCGGCAGCGGGGGCGTGTAGCCCTCGTCGTAGCGGTAGTAACCGGAGTTGGTGAACAGGAAGCCGCAGGTGATCGTGGTGTCCTCGCCGGTGTCGTCGCGGCGGGCGTGCACGGTCCAGCGGGCGGTGGCGCTGTCCCACTCGGCGCGGGTGACCCGGTGGTGGAAGCGGATGTGCCGTTCCACGTCGTGCTCGCGGGCGGTCTGCCGGACGTACCGGCGGATCGACTCACCGTCGGCGATCGCCTTCGGGTCGGTCCACGGCTTGAACGAGTAGCCGAGCGTGTACATGTCCGAGTCGGAGCGGACGCCCGGGTAGCGGAACAGGTCCCAGGTGCCGCCGATGGCGCCCCGGGCCTCCAACACCGCGTAGGTCTTGCCGGGGCACTCGCGTCCGAGGTGGACGGCGGCGCCGATGCCGGACAGGCCGGCGCCGACGATGAGAACGTCGACGTGGTCGGAGGCCATGGCTTCTCCCGTTCTCCCCCGGTGACCGGACCCTATCCACCGCCCCGGACCCCGGTCAACACCCTGTCGAGTCCGATCGACAGGGTGTTGAGCGGGTGTAGCATCGGCCGACATGACCACCGCCCGGACGCCGACCGGCGCCACGCCGAACCGTGGGCGGCGGGCCGGCCGCTCCACCGGCGACGACCGGGAGGTGGCGATCCTGGCCACCGCCGAGCGGCTGCTGCGGGAGCGCGCGTTCGGCGACATTTCCATCGACGACCTGGCGCGGGGCGCCGGCATCTCCCGGCCCACGTTCTACTTCTACTTCCCGTCCAAGGACGCGGTGCTGCTCACCCTGCTCGACCGGGTCACCGAGGAGGCCGACGCCGCCGCCGGCGACGTGCTGGACCGGCTCGCCGAGGATCCGCGCGCCCGGTGGCGGGAGCTGATCGCCCGGTTCCACGCCACCTTCGGCGGTCACCGCGACGTGGTGCTCGCCTGCGCCCAGGTGCGCGGGACCAACGCCGAGGTCCGGCGGCTCTGGGCCGAGGTGCTGGAACGCTGGGTCCGCGCGGTGCAGACCGCGATCGAGATGGAACGCGTGCGCGGCGCGGCCCCGGACGGTCTGCCCGCCCGGGACCTGTCCATCGCGTTGAACTCGATGAACGAGCGGGTCTGGTACGCGACGTTCGCCGGCGACGGCCCGGCGGTGGCCGAGCGGGACGTGGTCGACGTGCTGCTCGACGTCTGGCTGACCGCGATCTACCGCACCACCACGCCCCCGGTCGGGCCGGCCTGAGCCGCGGTGTGCGCACTAGCGCCGCCGGGCGAACTCCATGATCCAGTTGGTTTCCCAGGTGCGCTCGCCGTCGGTGGAGAACGCCTGCTCCCAGCGGCAGGAGGCGGGGGTGATCGCCGACCAGATGAACCGGCAGCGCACCGGCCGTCCCTCGTCGGAGTCGTCGGCGTGGAACGTGCCGACGCCGTCGGTGAACCGGCCCACCACCGGCGGCAGCTCCAGCACCCCGCGGCGGCTGTTCATCCAGTAGATCGACCAGAGGCCGGTCGCCGGGTCGAGGAGCCGCACGGTGGAGCCGGAGAAGCCCCGGCTCGGGCAGCGCATCTCGTCGAAACTGCCGGCGCCGTCGAAGAACGACCGCGCCTCGCTGACGCCGGCGAACTCGTCCCAGTCGTCGCTGCCCACGTGGCGCTCGCGCAGCCGCCGGTTGGTCACGTCCCAGGCGCCGACGAGGAAGTCGAAGTCGCCCATCAGCGTCCCACCGGCCCTTCGTCGCGGGTGTCGGCCAGGTAGCCGGCCAGGTCGGGTTCGTCCGGCGAGAGCAGGTGCCGGACCCAGGCGGCGCGCTCGTGCTCCAGCACGCCCAGCTCCCAGACGCAGCCGACGCCGGGCCGCGTCAGGTCGACGAAGTGTGCCGGGTCGTCGTCCGGGCAGGCCAGCGCCGGTTGCCCGGCGATCGCGATGTGGCACTCGACGACGTTGTCGAAGAACCAGCTGTACGCCAGCAGGTACGCGCCGGTGTCCGTGCCCCGGTGCAGCACGGTCCAGCTCACCGGCGGCGTGGTGCCGTCCGGGTCGGGCAGCAACGCCGGCAGGTACGCGTACGCGGCGGTGACCACCTCCGGTTCGAGGCGGCGTTCGGGCTGGTCGATGTGGTAGCGCTTGACGTGCCGGCCGGCGACCTCGACGGTCCCCGGCACGGTCAGCTCCTTGTCGTGGAAGGCCATGCGCGGACGGTAGGGCCACTTCCCTGACAGCTAGTGTCAGCGGAATGCGGGCCAGTCGACTCCTGTCCATCCTGTTGCTGCTCCAGGCGCACGGCCGGCTCACCGCCGCCGACCTGGCCGCCCGGCTCGACGTGTCGGCGCGCACGGTCTACCGGGACGTCGAGGCGCTGCACGCGGCCGGCATCCCGCTGTACGGCGAGGCCGGGCACGCCGGCGGCTACCGGCTCGTCGACGGTTGGCGGACCCGGCTGACCGGGCTCACCGCCGAGGAGGCCGACCGGCTGCTCTTCGCCGGGCTGCCCGGGCCGGCCGCCGAGCTGGGCTACCAGTCGGTCGCGGCGGCCGTGCAGCTCAAACTGCGGGCCGCGCTTCCCGCCCCGCTGGCCGACCGGGCCGCCCGGCTGGAGCAACGGTTCCACCTGGACACCCCGGGCTGGTACTCCGACGGGGACCCGTCGCCGCACCTGGCCGCCGTGGCCGAGGCGGTGTGGCGGGAACACCGGATCCGGGTCCGCTACCGGAGCTGGCGCGAGGAGGTGACCCGGGTGCTGGAGCCGTACGGCCTGGTGCTCAAGGGTGGCCGCTGGTATGTGGTCGCGGCCCGCCCGGATCGTGCCCGGCCGGCCACCTACCGGATCAACCAGATCCTCGACCTCGCCCCGCTGGACGAGCCGTTCGAGCGGCCGGAGTTCGACCTGCCGGAATGGTGGCGGGCGCACGTGGTCGCGTTCCGGGCCGGGCTGCACCGGGACGAGGCCCACATCCGGCTCTCCCCGCGCGGGCGGGAGCGGTTGCGCGAGATCGGCAGCGACGTGGTGGTCGCCGCCGCCGAGGCGAGCGCCGGCCCGCCCGACGCGGCGGGCTGGGTGCGGGCCGTGATCCCCATCGAGTCGCTCACCCACGCGCACGGCGACCTGCTGCGGCTCGGCGCCGACGTGGAGGTCCTCTCCCCCGCCGACCTGCGCGCCAGCCTGGCCGGGACCGCCGCCGCGCTGGCCGCCCTCTACTCCCCGGCCGCCCCCGCTCCGGTCGCCCGTTGACCAAGGAGTTCGCGTCCGGGGTCGAGGCCGACCGTGACCCGAACTCCTTGGTCAACCTTGGTCCCCGAAGGCGGACGCGGCCCGCCGTCTAGGCTCGGGGGCGGGTAGACCCGGCTCGCGGCGCGTCGCGTAACGCCTCGGCCAACAGGTCGTAGGTCTCCTGGATCGCCCCCGCCGCGCTCGACACCACAAGCGTCCCCGGGCGCAGGCGGACCACGTCCATCAGGCGGTCGTACATGGACCCGAGCATCACGGGCCCGCCACTCCGCTCGATGAGACGGTGGTGGTGCAGGATCCACGGGTCGGCACTGCCCCGGGCCCGGCGGCCGAACCGTTCGATCGCCGCCTCCCGGTCGTCGAGTAGGACGACCTCGCGAAACGTCGCGCCGTGCCGACGCGCGAGCGCCTCGACCTCGGTGATCTCGTCCACCGTGGCGAGGTACTGCGGGAGGAAGACGTCGTGCCCGCCCGCGAGGTGGGTCTCCGCCATCGCCCGCACCAGCGCCCACCCCATCGGCCACGTGTCGATCGCGTCATCCTGCCACCCGCCGACCAGACGTTGGACGGTGTCGACGTCGAGGTGCAGGACGCCGGGATTCCGGTCGGCGTGGAGCGCCGACAGGGTGGACTTGCCGATCCCGGGCGGGCCGTTCAGATGGACGAGCCGTGCCACCCCGCGTCACCCCCGTCCCGGCTGCCTCTGCGCGTCATCGTTGCATGTCAGGTGCCCACGTCGGTCGAGACGGTGATCGGGCCGCTCTCCGGGTGGTGGCAGGCGGTGAGTTGGGTGCCGCCGTCGCGGGTGGTCAGTGCGGGTGTCTCGGTGGCGCAGCGGTCGGTGGCTTTCCAGCAGCGGGTGCGGAAGCGGCAGCCCGATGGCGGGTTGAGGGGGGTGGGGACGTCGCCGGTGAGACGGATCCGGCCGGCGGGGCCGAGCGTGGTGACGTCCGGGATGGCCGACAGCAGCGCCCGGGTGTAGGGGTGCTGCGGCCGGGTGTAGATGGCGTCGCGGTCACCGATCTCGACGATTCTGCCCAGGTACATGACCGCGACGCGGTGGCAGAAGTGACGGATCACCGCGAGGTCGTGGGCGATGAACACGAACGCCAGGTCCAGGTCGCGTTGCAGGCCGCGCAGCAGATTGATGACCTGCGCCTGGATGGAGACGTCGAGAGCGGAGACCGGCTCGTCGGCGACGATCAGCTTCGGTTTCAACGCGAGGGCGCGGGCGATACCGACGCGTTGACGTTGCCCACCGGAGAACTCGTGCGGATACCTGTTGTAGTGCTCCGGGTTCAGCCCGACCA
>NZ_JBVJHM010000006.1:0-276253 GCF_055586805.1 Micromonospora sp. NPDC049201
CAAGCCGACGAATCCCCTAGAAGACACCACGGTCAGTCAGAGGGTGAGTCAGACCGGCCGGGTGACCCGCTCCCACATCATCACTGTCAGGGGGTGGTGACGGTGACCAGGTCGCCGGGGGAGAGGGTGAGGAGGTCGGCGGCGCGGCCGGTGTGCACGGCCACGGCCACCAGGCCGGCCGAGTCGACATAGGCGACCAGTCCGCCGGGGGTGGCGTCGCCGAACGTGCGGCCGTGCACGGCCTCGCGCCCGTTCACCAGCACCCGGGACGGCAGGCCGTCGAGCAGCGGGCCCGGCGCGGCGAGCTGGACGTTGCCGAAGTGGTCGACGGTCAGCACCTCGGCGTCGAAGCCGGCGGCCGCCGCCCGGATGACCGGCTCCGGCAGCCGGACCAGGGTGGCCGGGTCGACGGCCGGCCCGGCCCCGGCCGGCGGCGCGCCGAGCGCCAGCCGGGCGGCCACCGGCGCGAACACGTCCCGCCCGTGGAAGGTGCGGGACACGGTGGGCGCGAGCCACGCCGGGTTGGTCAGCTCCACTGCGGCGGTCACCCCGCCGAGCGCCTCCGCCGCGGGCAGGAGCAGGCCGTTGTCCGGCCCGACCAGCAACCCGCCGGGCGTGGTCAGCGCGATGCCGCGCCGCTCGGTGCCGACCCCCGGATCGACCACCCCGACGTGCACCCCGACCGGCAGGTACGGCACCGTCTGCGCCAGCACCGCAGCGCCCCGGCGGACGTCGCCCGGCGGCACCAGGTGCGTCACGTCGATCAGCCGGGCGGTCGGCGCGAGCCGCGCGAGCACCCCGTGGCAGGCCGCGACGAAACCGTCCGCCAGCCCGTAGTCGGTGGTCAGCGAGACGCACGGCCGGCGCGTCACCGGTGGTCCGTCCGGATGACTCGCCATCGGCTCCTCCTCGTCGTCTCCGGCCACCCTAGCGGGACGTCGCCCCGCCCTCCCGCCGTGGCCGCACGGCACCGCCCGGCCCGAACGGGAGCCGGTCGTGCCGCCGGCCGGTCCCTGCGGCGCCGGCCGGTCCGGGTTGAGCCGGCCGTGCGGCGTCGGCCGGTCCGGGCGCGGTCAGCCGTGCGGTGCCGGTCCGGGCGGGGTCAGCCGTGCGGTGCCGGTCCGGGCGGGGTCAGCCGTGCGGTGCCGGTCCGGGCGGGGTCAGCCGTGCGGTGCCGGTCGGTCCGGACGCGGTCAGCCGCGCAGGCGCAGGCCCCGGGGGGTGGCCCGGAACCCGGCCGCGGTGAGCGCGTCGCGCAGCGGGGAGGAGTGCACCGCCTCGCCGTCGGCGCGCTCCACCGAGATCGCGCCGAGCGCGCCGGAGTGCACCGCGTCGGCGAGCGCCTTGCCGGCCGCCCCCAGCGCGTCGGTGTCGTCGGTGAACGAGAGGATCGTCCGCCCGCCCCGCTCCACATAGAGCACCAGGTCACCGCCGACCAGCACCACCAGCGCGCCCGCCTTGCGCCCGGCCCGGTGACCGGTGGCGGGTGCCGCCCCGTCGCCCGAGTCGACGACGCGGTCCGGCCAGGGCAGCGCCGCGCCGTACGGGTTCGCCGGATCGGTGGCGGCCAGCACCACGGTCGGGCCGCCGCCCCGGTCCCGGCTGTCGTCGGCCAACGCACGGATCCGGTCGACCGCGCCGGGCACCGCGAACTGGGCCGCGCCCAGGCCCTCGACGAAGTAGCCGCGTCGGGCCGCCCCGCGCTCCTCCAACGCCGACAGCACCGGGTAGACGGCGGCGAAACCACCTGTCACCTGCTCCGCCACCACCGCGCCCCGGGTCACCACCCCGTGCCGTTCCAGCAGCAGGTCGGCCAGGGCGGCGGCCCGACGGGTCGGGTCCAGGTCGCGTTCCGGCAGCCGGGACCAGCGGCCGGCCATGGTCGGCGGGCCGCCCCGGCTGGGCAGCGCCACCCGACCGGGCCGGCGGTAGCGGGTGCGCGGCGCCGCCGGCCGG
Source organism: Micromonospora sp. NPDC049201 (assembly GCF_055586805.1). Lineage (NCBI taxonomy): Bacteria > Bacillati > Actinomycetota > Actinomycetes > Micromonosporales > Micromonosporaceae > Micromonospora > Micromonospora sp. NPDC049201. The sequence goes on from NZ_JBVJHM010000006.1 coordinate 1,957, forward strand.
GACCGGTGTGCCCCACCCGCGCCCAACGCGGCCCGCAGCGGCGCGAGCGTGTCGTTGGTCAGGTGGCCGGCCCAGACCAGGTCCCACACCACGGCCGACAACGCGGCGTCGTCGGTGGCGCCGACCCGATCGGAGAGCGAACGGAAGAACAGCGCCTGCCCGTCGCCGAGCGCGTCGAGCACGGCCTCGTGCAGCGGGGTGAGCGTCAACGCCTCGTCCGGTGGCGGCAGCAGCAACGGCGCGACGTCGGCGTACGCAAGCGTCACCCACCCGTCGCCGCCGGAGATCGCGCCGGCGCCGGCCCAGACCACCTCGCCGCTGGCGCACAGCTCGTCGAGCTGGGCCGGCGAGAAGTCGGCGACCCGGGCCGGCAGCACCAGACGCTCCAGCGCGGACGCCGGCACGGTCGTGCCCTGCACCTGCTCCACGGCGGCGGCGACCGCCTCGACGCCCCGGGCCGACGAGCCGACCTGCTGCCAGCGGGGCAGGAACGCGGCCAGCGCCCGGGGCGGCACCGGCTCGATCTCCCGGCGCAGTGCCGCCAGGGAACGGCGGCGCAGCAGGCGCAGCACCTCCGCGTCGCACCACTGGGTGCCGACGCTGTCCGGGGCGAACTCGCCGGAGACCACCCGACCGGTCGCCGAGAGCCGGCGCAGCGCCTGCTCGACCACGAACACCCCGAGCCCGAACCGGGCGGCGCAGGTGGCCGCCGCGAACGGGCCGTGGGTGCGCGCGTACCGGGCGACCAGGTCGCCGAGCGGGTCGGCCACCGGCGCGAGGTGGGCCTCGGCCACCCCCACCGGCAGCGCCACCCCGAGCGCGTCGCGCAGCCGGGCGGCGTCCTCGACGATCACCCAGCGGTCCTCGCCGGCGACCCGGACCCGGAGCACCCGGCGGGCCGCCGCCAGCTCCACCGGCCACGCCTCCGGCACCCCGCGTTCGGCCAGCTCGGCCGGGCTCAGGTCGCCGACCACCCGGAGCAGCTCGACCACGTCCTCGGCGTCGCGGGGCCGCCGCTGCTCGGTGCGCCAACGCAACTGCCGCTCGGTCTCGGCGAGCACCGCCGGGTCGAGCAGCTCCCGCAGGTCGACCCGGCCGAGCAGCTCGCCGAGCAGCCCGGAGTCGAGCGCCAGCGCGGCGGCCCGCCGCTCGGCCAGCGGCGCGTCGCCCTCGTAGAGGAACGCCCCGACATACCCGAACAGCAGCGACCTGGCGAACGGGGACGGGCGTTCGGACTCCACCTCGACCAGGCGCACCCTGCGGGCGGCCAGGTCGCGCATCAGCCCGCCCAGGGCCGGCTGGTCGAAGACGTCCTGGAGGCACTCCCGGGCGGCTTCCAGGGTGACCGGGAAGTCGGCGTACTCGCGGGCCACGTCGAGCAGTTGCGCGGCGCGCTGGCGTTGCGCCCAGAGCGGCTGCCGGCGGCGCGGGTCGCGGCGGGGCAGCAGCAACGACCGGGCCGCGCACTCGCGGAACCGGGCGGCGAACAACGCCGACGTGCCGACCGACTCCTCGACGAGCTGGGCGATCTCGTCCGGCTCGAAGACCACCACGTCCGCGCCGGGCGGCTCCTCGGCGGTGTCCGGCAGTCGCACCACGATGCCGTCGTCGGAGGGCATGACCTGGGCGTCCACGCCGTAGCGTTCAGCCAGCCGGCGGCCGATGGCGAGCGCCCACGGGCCGTTGACCCGGGCGCCGAGCACCGAGTGCACGGCCAGTCGCCAGTCGCCCAGCTCGTCGCGGAAGCGCTCGACCACCACCGTCCGGTCGTCGGGCAGCGACCGGGTGGCCGCCTTCTGTTCGCGCAGGTACGTCATCAGGTTGCTGGCGGCCCAGTCGTCCAGCCCGCCGGCGCGCAGCGCCGCCACCGCGTCGGCGTCGGACTGTCGCAGCAGCGCCCGGACCCGGGCGCCGATCGCGCGGCCCAGCTCGACCGGCCGGCCGAGCTGGTCGCCCTTCCAGAACGGCATCCGGGCGGCCTGCCCCGGCGCGGGGGAGACCAGCACCCGGTCGGGGGTGATCTCCTCGATGCGCCAGGACGACGAGCCGAGCAGGAACACGTCGCCGACCCGCGACTCGTAGACCATCTCCTCGTCCAGCTCGCCGACCCGCGCGGCCCGCTCGGCCCCGGCCAGGAAGACGCCGAACAGCCCTCGGTCGGGAATGGTGCCGCCGCTGGTCACCGCGAGCCGCTGGGCGCCGGGCCGGCCGGTCAGCACGTCGGTGGCGCGGTCCCAGACCAGCCGGGGGCGCAGCTCGGCGAAGGCGGTGGACGGGTAGCGGCCGGAGAGCATGTCGAGCACCGCGTGCAGCGCCGAGTCGGGCAGCTCCGCGAAGGGCGCCGCGCGCCGCACCAGCACGGCCAGGTCGCCGAGCGGCCACGGCTCCAACGCCACCATCGCGACGATCTGCTGGGCCAGCACGTCGAGCGGGTTGCGCGGGTAGTGCAGCTCCTCGATCGCGCCCTCGCCCATCCGTTCGGCGACCACGGTGCAGGAGAGCAGGTCGCCGCGGTGCTTGGGGAAGACCACGCCCCGGGAGACGGCGCCGACCTGGTGCCCGGCCCGGCCCACCCGTTGCAGCCCGGCCGCGACGCTCGGCGGCGCCTCGATCTGCACCACCAGGTCGACCGCGCCCATGTCGATGCCCAGCTCCAGGCTGGAGGTGGCCACCACGGCGGGGAGCTGACCGGACTTGAGCGCCTCCTCGATGTGCTTGCGCTCCTCCCGGGAGACGCTGCCGTGGTGTGCCCGCGCGATCACCGACGGCGCCCCGGTCGCGGCCCCGGACTGTGCCATCACCTCGGCCGGCTGCCGGGGCGCGCGCACCGGCCCGGCCCGGTCGCCGGCCGGCGGGCCGTCGACGCCGGGCAACAGCTCGGATACGCGCACCGGCTCCCCGCCCCGGGCCACGCGGCTGCCCTCCGGGGCGGACGCCGCCTCCGCCTCCTCGGCGGCCAGCTCGTTGAGGCGGGCACAGAGCCGCTCCGCCCCCCGCCGCGAATTGGTGAACACGATCGTGGACCGGTGCGCGCGGATCAACGCGAGCACCCGCTCCTCGACGGCCGGCCAGATCGAGGGCCGGCGCGGGCCGAGCCCGCCCAGCTCGTCCTCCGGGGGCTCCTGCTCGTCGAGGCGGGTCATGTCCTCCACCGGGACCTGGACGCTGACCTCGATGGTCTTGTCGGCCGGCGGCTGCACCACGTCGACCGGGCGGGCACCGCCGAGGAAGCGGGCGCAGACGTCGATCGGGCGCACCGTGGCGGACAGCCCGATGCGTTGGGCGGGCCGCTCCAGCAGCGCGTCGAGGCGTTCCAGGGAGAGCGCCAGGTGGGCGCCGCGCTTGGTGCCGGCCACCGCGTGCACCTCGTCGACGATCACCGTGTCCACCCCGCGCAGCGAGTCGCGGGCGGCGGAGGTGAGCAGCAGGAACAGCGACTCGGGCGTGGTGATGAGGACGTCCGGCGGGGTGCGGGCGAAGGCCCGCCGCTCGTCGGCCGGGGTGTCGCCGGTGCGCATGCCGACGGTGATGTCGGGCGGGGCGAGCGCGAGCCGGGTGGCGGCCTGCCGGATGCCGATGAGCGGGGTCCGCAGGTTGCGCTCCACGTCGACGGCGAGTGCCTTGAGCGGGCTGACGTAGAGCACCCGGCACCGCCGCCGGGGGTCGGCCGGCGGTGGCTCCTTGCCCAGCCGGTCGAGCGACCAGAGGAACGCCGCGAGCGTCTTGCCGGAGCCGGTCGGGGCGACCACGAGCGCGTGGTGACCGGCGGCGATCGAGCGCCAGGCGCCCGCCTGGGCCGGCGTGGGCGCGGCGAACGCCGCGGTGAACCACTCCCGGGTCGCCGCGCCGAACTCCGCCAGCACCCCGTCGGCCGGGGCCACCTCGTTCGCCACGGCACCATCCTGCCCCGCCGGTACGACATCCGGCCCGTCGCCGGGGAGGTTCGGTACCGGGCGGGCAATTGACGCGACGAATAAGGGATTTGTTCCGTTAAGTCTCACTTAACTGCTTGCTTGCGGCATGCAACACAAAGTAACTTCACTCGCAACGTGGCGTGGGTGGAGGCGTGGATGACCGTTGAGGAGCGAGGCTCTCGACCCGGCACCGACGTGCTCATCCGGAAGGTCGACAGCCGGCTCGCCTCGCTTCGCGCCGGTCTGCACGGCCCGGAGCTGGAGCTGGCCGAGGAGCTGGCCGAGCGCCTGCGTCAGCTCGTCGTCGCCACCGCCCGGTCCAGCGCCGCCGACCGCGCGCTGGTCCGCGCCGCGGTGCACTACTTCGTGCTGCGCCGGGAGAGCCGCGACACCCGGCTCCCGGTCCGCTCCCTCGCCGCCGCCCAGCGCGTGGTGGACCGGGCCGCCCGCCAGCTCAACCACCCGACCCAGCCCGGCGACCCCCGCCGAAACCCGGCCCGCTTCCCCTGACCCCCTCACCCCTCACCCCCTTCTTGGGTGATCAAGGAGTTCGTGTCCGCGGTCTCGCGGTGCGGTGACGCGAACTCCTTGATCACCGCGGAAGCGGGCGGGCGGGGAGGTGGGGGACGGCGGGGTGGGTTTCGGGGAAAACGGCGCGGCGGGTGGGGAAGTGGCGTGTGATCGGTCGTACCCGCAGCGTGCCGCCGCGCTGTACCTCGACCGGGAGTACGCGTGCTCGTCCTGCTGATCCTGCACCTGGTGGCGGCACTGCTCGCCCCGCTGCTGGTCCGCAGGTGGGGCCCGCGCGCCTGCCTGCTGCTGGCGCTCGCCCCGGCGGCCACGGCCGGCTGGGCGGTGGCGCACACCGGCGCGGTACGCCACGGCGGCGCGGTGGTCGAGACGTACCCCTGGATTTCGCAGCTCCGGTTCGACCTGGCCCTGCGGGTCACCACGCTGTCCTGGCTGATGCTGCTGCTGGTCGGCGGCGTCGGTGCGCTGGTGCTTGTCTACTCCGCCCGCTACTTCCCGCCCGGCTCGGTGGGCCTGGCCCGGTTCGCCGCCGTGCTGGTCGCGTTCGCCGGCGCGATGCTCGGCCTCGTCGTCGCCGACGACCTGCTGCTGCTCTACGTCTTCTGGGAGCTGACCACCGTCTTCTCCTACCTGCTGATCGGGCACAGCACCGAACGCCGGGCCAGCCGGTGGGCCGCCGCCCAGGCGCTCACCGTCACCACGCTGGGCGGGCTGGCCATGCTGGTCGGCTTCCTGCTGCTCGGCCACCACGCCGGGAGCTACCGCTGGTCGGCGGTGGCCGCCGCGCCGCTGCCCGGCGGCGGCTACCTGGCCACCGCCGTGCTGCTGATCCTGACCGGCGTGTTGGCCAAGTCCGCGGTGTTCCCGTTCAACGCCTGGCTGCCGGTGGCGATGGCCGCCCCGACCCCGGTCAGCGCGTACCTGCACGCGGCGGCGATGGTGAAGGCCGGCATCTTCCTGATCGGGCTGCTCGGCCCGACGCTCGCCCCGGCCGGGCCGTGGCGGCCGGTCACCGTGGTCGCCGGGCTGGTCACGCTTGTCGGCGGCGGCTGGGCGGCGCTGCGGCAGTGCGACCTGAAGCTGCTGCTGGCGTACGGGACGGTCAGTCAGCTCGGCCTGCTGGCGGTGGCGTTCGGGGCGGGCACCCCGGCCGCGGCCCTGGCCGGCGTCGCCCTGCTGGCCGCGCACGCGCTGTTCAAGGCCGCGCTCTTCCTCGTCGTCGGCATCCTCGACCACGCCACGGGCAGCCGGGACCTGCGGGACCTGTCCGGCGTGGGCCGGGCCGCGCCGCTGCTGGCCGCCGTCGCCGCGCTGGCCGCCGCGTCGATGGCCGGCGTCCCGCCGCTGCTCGGCTTCGTGGCCAAGGAGGGCGTGCTCGCCGCGTTCACCGACCGGCCGTGGGTGCTGGTGGCGCTGGTCGCCGGCAGCGCGTTGACGGCGGGCTACAGCATCCGCTTCCTGTGGGGCGCGTTCGGCACCCGACCCGGGGTCCGGGACACCGTGCTGGACCGACAGCCGGTGGCGATGGTGGTACCCCCGGCGCTGCTGGCCGTGGCCGGGCTCGCCGCCGGCCTGGCCGCCGGCTGGGTGGGCGGCCTGCTCCAGCCGTACGCCGAGCTGTTCGGCCCGGTCGAGGAGCACCTGGCGCTCTGGCACGGGCCCACCGTGGCGCTCGGCCTCTCCGCGCTGGTGCTGGCCGGCGGCGTGCTGCTGCACCTGCTCCGTGGCCCGCTCGCCCCCGCGCTGGCCCGGCTGCGTTCGCCGGTGAGCGGCAACCAGGGCTACGAGTGGCTGATCCACCGGTTCGACCGGCTCGCCATCGAGGTCACCGGCGCCACCCAGCGTGGTTCGCTGCCGCAGTACCTCGGCACCGTGCTGCTCGTCCTGGTGGTCGTGCCGGGCGGGGCGATGGTGGCCACCGCGCCGTGGCGGGTCGAGCTGGCGCCCTGGGACACCCCGACCCAACTGGTGGTCTGCGTGGTGATCGCGGTCGCGGCGGTGCTCGCGGTCGGCGCGCGCCGCCGGCTCACCGCCATGCTGCTGGTCGGCGTGACCGGCTACGGCACCGCGATGATGTTCGTCCTCTACGGCGCGCCGGACCTGGCGCTCACCCAGTTCCTGGTGGAGACCGCCACCATCGCCGTCTTCGTGCTGGTGCTGCGCCGGCTGCCGGAACGCTTCTCGGCCCGTCCGCTGCGCCGCAGCCGGTGGCTGCGGGGGGGCATCGGCGTCGCCGCCGGCCTGGTGCTGGCCGGCCTGGCGCTGACCGCGGCCGGGGCCCGCCGGGCGCCGTCGATCTCCGCGGCGTTCCCCGACCTCGCGGTCGCGCAGGGGTACGGCCGCAACGTCGTCAACGTGACGCTCGTGGACATCCGGGCCTGGGACACCATGGGCGAGATCTCGGTGCTGGTGGTGACCGCGACCGGGGTGGCCAGCCTGATCTTCGAGCGCTCCCGCACCGGGCCACGCCCACGCCGCCCCCGCCCGGCGGTGCCGCGCCCCGGCCGCGCGGTCTGGCTGCGCGGCGGGCAGACACTGCACGAGCGGCGGCGGTCGATCGTGTTCGAGGTGGTCACCCGGCTGATCTTCCACACCGTGCTGCTCTTCTCGCTGTTCCTGCTCTTCTCCGGGCACAACGCGCCGGGCGGCGGGTTCTCCGGCGGGCTGGTCGCCGGCCTCGCGCTGACCCTCCGCTACCTGGCCGGCGGGCGGTACGAGCTGGCCGAGGCCGCGCCGGTCGGGGCCGGCACGGTGCTCGGCGCCGGCCTGGCGGTCTCGGTCGGCAGCGGCGTGCTCGGCCTGGTGCTCGGCGGCGAGGTGCTGCAGAGCGTCAAGGTGGACCTGTGGCTGCCGCTGATCGGCCACTTCTACCTGGTCACGTCGATCTTCTTCGACATCGGTGTCTATCTGGTGGTGGTCGGGCTGGTGCTGGACATCCTGCGCAGCCTGGGCGCCGAGGTGGACCGGCACGTCGAGGCGGCCGGCGAGCCGGGCCGTGGCCTGACGGTCCGGCGTGAGGGGCCGGGCGCGTGACGGGGCCGACGCTGGTGCTGGTGCTGGCGGTCGGGGTGCTCGTCGCCACCGGCGTCACGCTGGTGCTGGAACGCAGCCTGACCCGGATCCTGCTCGGCGTCATCCTGCTCGGCAACGGGGTGAACCTGCTCATCCTGCTCGGCGGGCGGTCCGGCGCCGCCCCGCTGGTCGGCACCGCGCCGACCGGCGACATGAGCGACGCCCTGCCGCAGGCCATGGTGCTCACCGCCGTGGTGATCACGTTCGGGCTGACCGCGTTCCTGCTCGCGGTCGCCTACCGGAGCTGGTACACCAGCGGCGACGACGAGGTGCAGGACGACCTGGAGGACCGGCAGACCGTCCGGCTGGCCGAACGCAACGAGGTGGCCACCGCGGACCTCGGCGGCGACGGCCCGGACGGCGACCCGGAACAGGTCGACCCGGAGCCGGCCCGCCGCCGGCTACGGCGGAACGAGGAGTCGTGAGCGCGAGTAGTGAGCCGGGTTCGCGAGCCCCGCAGTCGCGACGGAAGGCGGCGCGGTGAGCGCGAGGAGTGAGCCGGGCTTGCGAGCCCCGCAGTCGCGACGGAAGGCGGCGCGGTGAGCGGGCTGGTGCCGCTGCCGGTGGTGGTGCCGCTGCTCGGCGCGGCGCTCACCCTGATGCTGTCCGGCCGGCCCCGGTTGCAGCGCTCGATCAGCGTGCTCTGCCTGGCCGGCGTGCTGCTGGTCGCGGTGGTGCTGCTGGTCCAGGCGTACCGCTACGGGCCGGTGGTGGTGCGCGTCGGCGGGTGGCCGGCGCCGGTCGGCATCGTGCTGGTCGCGGACCAGTTGGCGGCGCTCATGGTGGTGGTCTCCTCGGCGGTCACGCTGTGCGTGCTGCTCTACTCGATCGGCCAGGGGCGGGCGGAGACCGGCGAGACCGCGCCGGTGAGCATCTTCCACCCCACCTACCTGGTGCTCACCGCCGGCGTGACGAACGCGTTCCTGGCCGGGGACCTGTTCAACCTGTTCGTCGGCTTCGAGATCCTGCTGGCCGCGAGCTTCGTGCTGATCACGCTGGGCGGCACCGAGGTGCGGCTGCGCACCGGCTCGACGTACGTGGTGGTCAGCATCCTGTCGTCGCTGCTCTTCCTGTCCGCCGTCGGGCTGGTGTACGCGGCCACCGGCACGCTGAACATGGCGCAGCTCGCCGGCCGGCTCGACGCGCTGCCCGCCGGCGTACGCCTGGCGTTGCAGCTCGTGCTGCTGCTCGCGTTCGGCATCAAGGCGGCGGTCTTCCCGGTCTCCGCCTGGCTGCCGGACAGCTATCCGACCGCGCCCGCGCCGGTGACCGCGGTCTTCGCCGGCCTGCTGACCAAGGTCGGCGTGTACGCGATCATCCGCACCGAGACGCTGCTCTTCCCCGGCGGCCAGGTCGACGGGCTGCTGATGGTGGTGGCCGGCCTGACCATGGTGGTGGGCGTCCTGGGCGCGGTGGCGCAGTCGGACATGAAGCGGCTCTTCTCCTTCACGCTGGTCAGCCACATCGGCTACATGATCTTCGGGGTGGCGTTGAGCAGCGTCGCCGGTCTGTCCGGCGCGATCTTCTACGTGGTGCACCACATCACCGTCCAGACCACGCTCTTCCTGGTCGCCGGCCTGGTCGAGCAACGCGCCGGCAGCACCGACCTGCGTCGGCTCGGCGGTCTGGCGCGGGTCACCCCGGTGGTCGCGGTGCTCTTCTTCGTCCCGGCGATGAACCTGGCCGGCATCCCGCCGTTCTCCGGCTTCCTCGGCAAGCTCGGCCTGCTCCAGGCCGGCGTGGCGGCCGGCGGCGCGCTGCCCGCCGTGCTGGTCGGCGCCGGCACGCTGACCAGCCTGCTGACGCTCTACGTGGCGTCCCGGGTGTGGAACATCGCGTTCTGGCGGGCGCCGCGGCTGGCCACCACCACGCCGGACGCCCGGCTGCCCGGCCTGATGGTCGGCGCCACCGCCGCGCTCGTCGGGCTCGGCGTGCTGCTCACGCTGGTGGCCGGGCCGCTGTTCCAGGTCACCGCGGACGCCGCCGCCGACCTGCGCCAACGCACCCCGTACGTGCGGGCCGTGCTGCCCCGGGACGTGCCGTGACCACCGACCCGGGCCCGGACCGGGCCGGCGCAGCGCCGGGCGGCGACCCGCCGACGGTGGGGCGCGGCGGCCGTCGGCGTGACCAGGCCGTGGCGCTCTGCTGGCTGGTCGTCGTCTGGCTGCTGCTCTGGGGCGACGTCTCCTGGGGCAACCTGCTCACCGGCCTGGCGATCGGCGCGGCGGTGCTGTTCTTCTTCCCGCTGCCGTCGGTGACCTTCGGCGGGCGGCTGCGGCCGGGGCCCCTGCTGGTGCTCGCCGGCACGTTCGTCGGGGAGCTGGTCAGCGCCAGCGTGCACGTCGCCGCCGTCGCGTTGCGCCCCGGCTACCGGCCGCGCGGCGGGATCATCGCGGTGCCGCTGCGGGTCCGCACCGACCTCAACCTGGCGCTCACCGCCGAGGTGATCTCGCTGGTGCCGGGCACCCTGATCCTCGACATCGACCGCACGCGCGGGGTGCTCTACGTGCACGTGCTCGACGTGCGCGGCCCCGAGGACCTGACCGGCAGCCGTGACCGCGTGCTCGCCGTCGAACGGCGCATCGTCCGCGCCGTCGGCGCTCCCACCGAGGTACGCCAGCTCGACACCGAACCCGTCGAACGGAGGAACCACCCGTGACCGTCCTGCTCGCCGTCGCGCTGACCGTGCTGCTCTCGGCCACCGCGCTGCTCGCCCTGACCCGGATCTACCGTGGCCCGTCCCTGCTCGACCGCATCGTCGGCGCCGACCTGCTGCTCGCCGCCATGCTCGGCGCGGTGGGGGCGGAGGCGGCGGTGAACCGGCACGCCACCACGCTGCCCGTGCTGGTGGTGCTCTCACTGCTCGGCTTCGTGGGCTCGGTCTCCCTGGTCCGCTTCGCCGTCCGGGCCGAATCGTGAGCGCGGTGGCGGACTGGGTGGGTGGGTTCCTGCTGCTGGGCGGCGCGCTGCTGAGCCTGGTCGCCGGCATCGGGCTGGTGCGCTTCCCGGACACGCTGGACCGGATGCACGCCGCCACGAAACCGCAGGTGCTCGGCGTGCTGCTGTTGCTGGGCGGGCTGGCGTTGCGGCTGCGTACCGGCTCGGACCTGGGCATGCTGGCGCTGGTGGCGATCTTCCAGCTCTCCACCGCGCCGGTCGCCGCGCAGATGATCGGACGGGCCGCCTACCGGTCCGGGCGGGTCGACCGGTCGCTGCTCGACGTCGACGAGCTGGCCGGACGCTGAGAACCGGACGCGGGGGAGGCTTTTCGGCACCTTCAGCGAGCATCCAGCGGGCACCGATAAAATGGGCCGCATGATCGACTCTCCTGCCCCGGAGGGCAGCAGTAGCCGGCCGGGTCGTACCCGGCATCTTCCCTCCCCGACGACCCCGGGAGCCCTGAACCTCCCGTGTTGATCCTCGTCGGTCTCCTTCTCATCACCGTGCTCACCGCCGCCACCGGTTACTTCGTGGCGCAGGAGTTCGGTTACGTCGCCGTGGACCGCGGCAAGCTCAAGCAACTCGCCGACGGTGGCGACCGCGCCGCCGCCCGCGCCCTGGAGGTGACCGGGCGGCTCTCCTTCATGCTCTCCGGCGCTCAGCTCGGCATCACCGTGACCGCCCTGCTCGTCGGTTACGTCGCCGAGCCGTACCTGGGCGCCGGGCTGGCCGGCCTGCTCGGCGTGGCCGGCGTGTCCGGCGCGGTGGCGCTGCCGCTGTCGGTGGCGCTGGCCCTGGTCATCGCCACCGTGGTGCAGATGGTCCTGGGCGAGCTGGCCCCGAAGAACCTGGCCATCGCCCGGGCCGTGCCACTGGCCCGGGCGCTGTCCCGGTCCACCCTGATCTACCTGCGGCTCGCCGGTCCGCTGATCACGCTCTTCGACCGGGCCGCCGTGCGGCTGCTCCGCCGGGTCGGCATCGAGCCGATCGAGGAGCTGCCCAGCGGCGCCACCCCGGCCGACCTGGAACAGATCATCGCCGAGTCCCGCGAGGAGGGGCATCTCGACGCGGAGATGTCCGACCTGCTGGACCGGGGGCTCGACTTCCGGGGGCTGACCGCCGGTGAGGCCATGGTGCCCCGGGTCGATGTGCACACCGTCCGGGCCGACGAGCCGGTCAGCCGGATCGTCGAGATGCTCGACACCGGCCACTCCCGGTTCCCGGTGCGCGGCGCCGAGGGCGTCGACGACCTGATCGGCGTGGTCGGCATCGCCGACGTGCTGGGCGTGCCGCCGGCCGAGCGGGCGCGTACCCGGATCGACGCGGTGGCCGTACCCCCGTTGCTGGTGCCGGAGACGCTGCCGCTGCCGACGGTGCTGGACCGGCTCCGGTCCGGGCACCGGCAGTTGGCCTGCGTGGTCGACGAGTACGGCGGGTTCGCCGGCGTGATCACGCTGGAGGACCTCGCCGAGGAGCTGGTCGGGCCGATCCGCGACGAGGACGACCCGCCGGACCGCGCGCCGGCCCGGCAGGATGACGGCTCCTGGGTGGTGCCGGCCCGCTGGCGGATCGACGAGGTCGCCGACAGCACCGGCATCGAACTGCCCGAGGCGCCGGAGTACGACACGCTCTCCGGCCTGGTCATGCGGGAGCTGGGTCGGGTGCCCGAGGTGGGCGACCGGCTGGAGATCGCGCTCGCCGGTGACGGTGACGAACCGCCGCCGTCCGGGCCCCGGGTGCTGGTGGAGGTGCTGGCCGTGGACCGGCACGTCGCCGACTCGGTCCGGCTCCGGACGACCGCCGGCGTGGCCGGGGAGGGTGCCGCATGAGCCCCGGGTTCGCGTTGATCTTCTCCGTGGTGCTGCTGGCGCTCAACGGATTCTTCGTGGCGGCCGAGTTCGCGCTCGTCGCCGCCAAGCGGTACCGGCTGGAGCAGTCCGCGGCCGGTGGCGGCCGGGCGGCCCGCGCGGCGCTGGACGGCGTCCGCGAGCTGAGCCTGATGCTGGCCGGCGCGCAGCTCGGCATCACGCTGTGCACGCTGGGCCTCGGCGCGCTGGCCGAGCCGGCCATCGAGCACCTGCTCAGCCCGCTGCTGCACGCGGTCGGCCTGCCCGACGCGGCGAGCCACGTGGTGGCGCTGGTGTTCGCGCTGGGCCTGGTGACGTTCCTGCACCTGGTGGTCGGCGAGATGGCGCCGAAGTCGTGGGCGATCACCGACGCGGAGCGCTCGGCGATGCTGCTGGCGCTGCCGTTCCGGGCGTTCGCCCGGATCGCCCGCCCGGTGCTGTCGCTGCTGAACGGGCTGGCCAACGCGATGCTGCGGCTGGTCGGCGTGCAGCAGCAGGACCAGCTCGCCCAGGTGCACGGCCCGGACGAGCTGCGCATCCTGCTGGAGCAGTCCCGGGAGCACGGGCTGCTCGGCGCCGAGCAGCACCAGTTGCTGACCAGCATGCTGGAGTTGCAGGGCACCACGGTGGCCCAGGTGATGGAGCCGTTCGACAAGATCGTCACGGTCCGCCGGGAGGACACCGCCGAACGGATCGAGCACGTCTCCCGGGACAGCGGCCGGTCCCGCCTCGCCGTGGTCGACAGCGGTGGCGAGGTCTGCGGCCTGGTGCACGTGCGGGAGGCGGTGCGCGCGGTGACCACCGGCCGGACGGCGACCGCCGAGGAGCTGATGACGAACGCGTTCACGCTGCCGGCCGAGTCGTCGGTGTCCGAGGCGGTGGCGGCGATGCGGGGCCGCCAGGCGCAGCTCGCGTTGGTCCGCAACGGTGGTGGCCCGACCCGGCCGATCGGCTTCGTCGCGCTGGAGGACCTCCTGGAGGAGGTCATCGGCGAGTTCGACGACGAGACCGACCCGGTCCCCAGGGGCCGCCGCCTCCGCTGACCCCCCACCCACCCCGGGCGCGGATTCCCGGAAAGAGTGGCTATCCGGCCTCGGATAGCCACTCTTTCCGGGAAACAGGGCGGGGGAGGAGAGGGGGAGGGCGGGTGTGGGTGGGTGGGGAGGGGGAATGCCCCGGTGTGCGGCTCACCGGGGTGTCGCGGGGGTCGGCCTGGACCGGGCTCTCGGTCACCACCACGCTGCCCAATCCGAGCACCCGGCCGGGCCTGCGCCTGCCGGGCCGGGTGACGTTGGCCGCCGACGGCGAGGACGTCCTGGTCCGGCACATCCGCCTCGGGCTGGTCACCCAGGTCGAGCCGGAGGACCCGGGGGCGCCGCGCCGGCTGGTGCAGTACCACCAGTGGCCGATCGCGGGCCGGTTCGTGGTGCCGGGCGGGCGGCGGCGGGCGGTGGACTTCGCCGTGCCGCTGCCCTGGGCGACGCCGGTGACGGTGTTCGGCGGGGTGCCGTTGATGACGTTGCGCACCGGGCTGCGGACCGAGGTGTCCGTCGACCCGGACCTCGACCAGGGCGAGATGGTGCCGGTCCTGGTCCACCCGCTGCCCACCCAGCAGCACCTGCTCGCCGCGTTGGACACGCTCGGCTTCGTGATGCGACAGGCGGGACTCCAGCAGGGCCGGCTGCCCGGGGTGGCGCAGCCGCTGCCGTTCCAGCAGCGGCTCGGCTTCTGGGCCGCCCCGCTCTACGCCGGCCCGATGACCGAGCTGGAAGTGATCATGCTGACCGACTCGGCCGGCATGGAGGTGTTGTTCTGGCTGGACCGGCGGCTGTCCCTGGCCGGGGTGACCCACCAGAGCATCAGCCGGTTCCGGGTCTGGCACGCCGGAGCGGACCGGCGGGACTGGGTGGCCACCGTGGACGGCTGGCTGCGGCACGCCATCGACCGGCACGCCGCAGCCGCCGCGCACGCGGACTGGTCGGCCACGATCCGGGAGTCGGCGCACGTCAGCCGCCACCCCGACCAGCCGGTCGCACCCGGCTACGGCCTCGGCGGCACGGCCGGCAGCGGGGGCGTCGGCGGCGGTGGCGGCGGCGACGGCACCTGAGGTGTCAGGCGGAAACGGCCGGACGGAGCCGGGCCCGTGCGTCCGGCCACTCCGGCGCGAGCATCGAATACTGCGCGGTGTCCCGCCAGGAGCCGTCGGGGCGCTGCTTGTGGTGCCGCAGCACGCCCTCCCGGGTCGCGCCGAGCCGTTCGACGGCCCGCTGGGAGCGCTCGTTGCGGATGTCGGTGTGCCAGACCACGCGAACCGCGTCCAGCTCCTCGAACGCCCGGGTGAGCAGCAGCAGCTTCGCCTCTGTGTTGACGCCGGTCCGCCACCACGGCCGACCCAGCCAGGTGTACCCGATCGCCAGCGACCGGCGGGCCGGGTCGATCTCGTACCAGGAGGTGGTGCCGACGACGGCGCCGGTGCGGGCGCAGCGTTGCGCCCAGCACACCTGCTCGCCGCGCTGCTGCGCGTCGAGGTAGCCGGCGATGATCTGCCGCATCCCGGCGGGGTCGGCCGGCTGCCGGCTGCCGAGGTGCCGCCAGACCTCCGGGTCCTCGCTCGCGGCGTGCAGCTCCTCGGCGTGGGAGAGGTCCAGCGGTTCCAGCACGACGTGCTCGCCGCGCAGCACCACCGCATCGTGCCAGGGCGAGCGGGCCGACCGCAGGTACGCGGGCACCGGCGCGACGACGCCGGCGTCCGGTTCGGGCCGCCCCGGCGTCAGCCGCAGCGGCAGCACCCCGGCCCAGTACGGCAGCTCCGCGTCGGCCGGCTCGTCGTTGACGCCACCGGTGCGCATCCGCACCGACACCTCCCGCAGGGGCAGCGCCAGCACCGCGGTCTCGGCCAGCTCGCGCCGGTTCGGCGGCCGGCTCTCGGTGGAGCGGCCGGCGGCCACCTTCTCCACCAGCGCGGTCAGCACGGCGGCCTTCTCCCGCTCGTCGGTGACCAGCCGGGCGGTGCCGTGCGCGACGACCGAGCGGTAGTTGGCGCTGTGGTGGAACTGGGACCGGGCGTAGACCAGCCCGTCGAGGTGGGTGACCGCGACGCTGACCGGCAGCCCGTCCGCGCCCCGGGCGGCGAGCAGCGGCCGGCTGCCGGTGGAGCCGTGCAGGTAGAGCGTGTCGTCGACGCGGACGTGCAGGGTCGGCAGGACGCGTGGCTCGCCGTCGGAGGTGAACGCCAGCGCGCAGTGGTACGCCTCGTCGAGCAGCGCGTGGGCGGTGGCCCGGTCGTAGTGCATCCGGTCGCGGGTGCGGGTGGCGGTGGTGCGCTCGGTCCGGGGGTACATGCGATCTCCCGATTTTGTTCTAGTACAATCTCCGAACTGTGTCAGCACGTTATCAGATCAGCGGTGCCACGTCGGTGGCCATTTCGGCGAGCGTGGAATCCGCCGTCCGCGCCGGCGCGCTCGCCCCGGGCGACCCGCTGCCCGCGGTCCGGGCGCTCGCCGGCGAGTTGGGCGTCAGCCCGGCCACCGTCGCCCGGGCGTACCAGGACCTGCGGCAGCGTGGCCTGGTCGTCACCGCCGGCCGGCTCGGCACCCGGGTCCGACCCCGCCCGCCGGTGGCCGCCCGCCGCGCGGCGCTGCTGCCGCCACCGCGCCCCGACACCCGCGACCTCGCCACCGGCCACCCCGACCGCCGGCTGCTGCCGCCGCTCGGGCCGCACCTGGCCGCGCTCGCCGCCGGATTCGGGCCCGCCGCCGGGTACGCGGACGCCGCCGTCCTGCCCGAACTGGCCGCCGCCGCCCGGGAACGGCTCGCCGCCGACGGGGTGCCGGCCGACGAGCTGACCGTGACCGGCGGCGCGCTGGACGGCATCGAGCGGCTGCTCGCCGCCCACCTGCGGCCCGGTGACGCGGTCGCGGTGGAGGACCCCGGGTGGGCCAACCTGCTCGACCTGATCGCCGCGCTCGGGCTGCGTACCGTCGGGGTGCCGGTGGACGACGACGGCCCGACCGTGGC
Organism: Micromonospora sp. NPDC049201; assembly: GCF_055586805.1. Lineage (NCBI taxonomy): Bacteria > Bacillati > Actinomycetota > Actinomycetes > Micromonosporales > Micromonosporaceae > Micromonospora > Micromonospora sp. NPDC049201. The sequence goes on from NZ_JBVJHM010000006.1 coordinate 18,278, forward strand.
CGGGGTGCGGGTCGCGCTGGCCGCCGGCGTCCGGGCGCTGGTGGTGACCAGCCGGGCCCAGAACCCGACCGGTGCGGCCGTCTCCGCCGACCGGGCCGAGTCGCTGCGCACGCTGCTCGCCGACCGGGCCGACCTGCTGCTGATCGAGGACGACCACGCCGCCGAGCTGGCCCGCGTACCCCTGCACCCGCTCGCCGGGGTGACCCCGGCGTGGGCCCTCGTCCGGTCGGTGAGCAAGCCCTACGGGCCCGACCTGCGGCTCGCCGTGCTGGCCGGCGACGAGGCCACGGTGGCCCGGGTGGCCGGCCGGGCGCAGGTCGGCGCCGGTTGGGTCTCCACCGTGCTGCAACACCTGGTCCTGGCGCTCTGGCGTGATCCGGCCACCGCCGAGCTGGTGCGGCGCGCGGCGGACGGCTACGACCGGCGGCGGGACGGGCTGGTCGCCGCGCTCGCCGCGCGCGGGCTGGCCGCGCACGGGCGCACCGGGATCAACGTCTGGGTGCCGGTGCCGGACGAGACGGTCGCGGTCACCGCCCTGCGCGACGCCGGCTGGTCGGTGGCGCCCGGCAGCCTCTACCGGATCGCCGCCGCGCCCGCCGTCCGGATCACGGTGAGCACGCTCGACGACACCGACCTGCCGCCGCTTGCCGACGCACTCGCCCACGCGGTGCGGCCCGCGAAAGGCCGGGCCCCCTATTAACGCCTCCGGTATAGCAGGGCCCCCTTTTAACACGCGCGCCGGCAGGTGCCGCGTGCCGGCCGGCGGAAAGGGTAGAACGGTCCGCATGGCCGAGACCGAGAACGCGCCCGGCGCGCAGGAGTTCATCCCGCCGTCGGCGGACACCATCGACGCGCTGCGGACCGCGGCGGCCGGCTGCCGCGGCTGCGAGCTGTACCGGGACGCGTCGCAGACCGTCTTCGGTCGGGGCGACGAGAGCGCCCGGCTGGTCTTCGTCGGCGAGCAGCCGGGCGACGTGGAGGACCAGCAGGGCCTGCCGTTCGTCGGCCCGGCCGGCCGACTGCTGCGTAAGGCCGTGGACGACGCCGGCCTGGACCCCGGCCAGATCTATCTGACCAACGCGGTCAAGCACTTCCGCTTCGAGCTGCGCGGCAAGCGGCGCATCCACCAGACCCCGGACCGGGTGCACATCACCGCCTGCCGGCCCTGGCTGGTCGCCGAGTTCGCCCGGCTGCGCCCGGAACTCGTGGTGGTGCTCGGCGCCACCGCCGCCAAGGCGCTGCTCGGCCCGACGTTCCGGGTGACGAGACAACGCGGCGAGCTGCTGCCCTGGCCGGCCGCCGCCCAGCATCCGGAGGACTTCGCGCGGGTGCCGGTGGACCGGTCCGGCGCGGTCGCCGACGCGCCGGACACCCGGCTGCTCGCCACCATCCATCCGTCCGCCGTGCTGCGCGCCGACAACCAGGACATCGCGTACGAGGGCCTGGTCGCCGACCTCAAGGTGGCGGCCGGCGTGCTGCGCTGAGGCGGGCGGCGTTCCTCCCGTTCCGATCCGAGCGGCGTCCCCGGCCTGGACATGCGGTCTCCCGACACGCTGACCGCACGAGCCGCGCCATGGCTACGAGTTGGACGCGAAGGGTGAGGCGGTCCGGCGGCGGCGCATCTTCGTGCGGTCGAGCGGGCTCCGGGTGGCGCATCGAGCCGTGGGTGACGGCCGGGTGCGGCTCCCCGCCCGGTGAAGATCCGACGGGTCAGGCGCGTCCCTGCCAGGTGCACAGGCAGACCCGGTTGCCGTCCGGGTCGGCGAGCATCCAGAAGTTCGGGGCCTCCGCGTCGCTGACCAGCGTGCCACCGGCCGCGAGCGCCGCCTCGATGCGCGCCGCGACAGCGGCCGGGTCGACCCACACGTCCGGGTGCCAGCGCTGCCGGGGTTCCTCGCGGCCGGACGCCTGGAACCAGATCGTGGGCAGCGCGCCGGCCGGGTCGCGTACCTCGTCGTCGGTGGCGTCCGCGCCGCCCGGTCGTTCCCACGCCAGGACCGCCCGCCAGAACGGCGCGACGGCGGCGTGCTCCGGGCTGTCCAGCGCGAACTCCAGGCGGGACAGCCCGGCCGGGGACGGCGACAGGCCGGCGTCGGCGGCGAGGGCCGAGATCGTCCGGGCCAGGCGCACGTCCCGCCCGGTGACGCCGCCCGCGTCGTGCGACCACAGCCGCACGTCCACAAAGGTGTAGCGCAGGTCCAGGTCGGGATGATGGTCCACCCGCTCGGCCTCCGCGCCGACCGCGGCCACCAACGCCAGCCCGGCCGCGAAGTCGGGGGTACGGATGCGGGTGTGCAACGCGCCCAGCAGGTACGTCCACCCGTCCAGCCCGGCGTCGGCGATCTGTGCTCCGGTCAGCGTGGCCATCTGGTCATCCTGACGCGCGTCCCGCCGCCCCGCCACCCCGGGGGCGCATCGCCCCTGTCCAGGGCGGGTGAGCGGTGCCAGACTGGCCGCCATGGAGCAGCATCTCTACCAGCCCGTGCACGACGAGTTCCGGGACCTGTGCCGTCGGTTCCTCGCCCGGGAGGCGGTGCCGCACCACGAGCGGTGGGAGGCCGAGGGCGTCGTCGACCGCGCGGTGTGGCGCAAGGCGGGCGCGGCCGGGCTGCTCGGTCCGGACGTGGACCCGGCGTACGGCGGCGGCGGGCAGCGTGACTTCCGGTTCAACGCGGTGCTCGACGAGGAGATCATCGCGGCCGGCTGCACCGGTCTGGGCTTCGGCCTGCACAACGACGTGGTGGCGCCGTACCTGACCGAGCTGACCACCGCCGACCAGCGCAAGCGCTGGCTGCCGGGCTTCTGTTCGGGTGACCTGGTCACGGCGATCGCGATGAGCGAGCCGGGCGCGGGCAGCGACCTGGCCGGCATCCGCACCACCGCGGTCCGGGACGGCGATTCGCTGGTGCTCAACGGCCAGAAGACGTTCATCACCAACGGCGAGCTGGCCGACCTCGTGGTGGTGGTCGTGAAGACCGCCCCGGAGCAGGGCGCGCACGGCGTGAGCCTGGTGGTGGTGGAACGCGACACGCCGGGCTTCGGCCGGGGGCGCCGGCTGGCCAAGGTCGGGCTGAAGGCCAACGACACCGCCGAGCTGTTCTTCGACGACTGCCGGGTGCCGGCGGAGAACCTGATCGGCGCCGAGAACCAGGGCTTCTACCACCTGATGGCCAACCTGCCCCGGGAGCGGCTGAGCATCGCGGTCGCCGCGGTGGCGGCCTGCGAGAAGCTGCTCGCGCTGACGCTGGAGTACGCCCGCTCGCGGGAGGCGTTCGGCCGCCCGATCGGCTCGTTCCAGCACAACCGGTTCCTCCTGGCCGAGCTGGACACCGAGGTCACCATCGCGCGGACGTTCGTGAACCACTGCGTCGCCGAGCACGACGCGGGCCGGCTCTCGGTGACCGACGCGGCGAAGGCGAAGTGGTGGACCACCGAGTTGCAGAACCGGGTCGCCGACCGGTGCGTGCAACTGCACGGCGGGTACGGCTTCATGGCGGAGTACCCGGTGGCGAAGGCGTGGCTGGACAGCCGGGTGCAGACCATCTACGGCGGCACCACCGAGATCATGAAGGAGATCATCGGCCGCGGTCTCGGCCTGTAGCGAAACCGGGTGCCGGCCGGTCGGTCCGGTGCGGAAGGATGGGGCACCCGTCCCCACCAGGAGCGCCATGGCCACCGACCTGACCGCGCCGGCCCCGCCCCGGCCCGATGTCGCCGCCATCCAGCGGCGTACCCTCCGGCTGCTCTTCCTCACCCAGATCGTCGGCGGCCTCGGCGTGGCCATCGGCATCTCGGTCGGCGCGCTGCTCGCGGCCCGGATCGCCGGCACCGCCCTGGCCGGGCTGGCGCAGAGCGCCGGGGTGGTCGGCGCGGCGCTGCTCGCCGTGCCGGTGACCCGGCTGATGGCGGCGCGCGGGCGGCGCCCCGGGCTGGTCCTGGCCTATCTGATCGGCGCGACAGGCGGCGTGCTGGTGGTGGCCGCCGCGGTGACCCGGCTGGTGCCGCTGCTCTTCGTCGGCATGCTGCTGTTCGGCGGCGGCACGGCGGCCAACCTCCAGGCCCGCTACTCGGCGGTGGACCTCGCCGAGCCGGCGCGTCGGGGCCGGCAGTTGTCGCTTGTGGTGTGGGCCACCACCATCGGCTCGGTGACCGCGCCGAACCTCGCGTCGTTCGCCGACGACGCCACCCGGGGCTGGGGCGTGCCGACGCTGGCCGGGCCGTTCGTCTTCAGCGCCGTCGCGTTCGTGCTGGCTGCCGTCGTACTCTTCGCGTTGCTCCGGCCGGACCCGCTGCGCACCGCGCGCCGGCTGGCGGCGGCCGAACCGGCCGCTCCCGCCGGCCCGGACCGGGCGGTCACCCGCCGCGGCGGCATGGTCGCCGCGTGGCGGACGGTACGCCGGCGGCCGGCCGCCCGACTCGGCATCGCCGCGGTCGCGGTGGGGCACCTGGTGATGGTCGCGGTGATGTCGATGACCCCGGTGCATCTCGGCGAGTGGCACTCCGACGCGGACGTGCTGCGGGTGGTCGGCATCGTGCTCAGCCTGCACATCGCCGGCATGTACGCGTTCTCGCCGGTGGTGGGCTGGCTGACCGACCGGCTGGGGCGGCGGCCGGTGATCCTCGGCGGCGTGGCGCTGCTGCTGGCCGCGTGCGCGGTGGCCGGCACCGCCGGGCACCACACCCCGCCGCTCTCGGTGGGGCTGGCGCTGCTCGGGCTGGGCTGGTCGGGCACCATGGTGGCGGGCTCGACGCTGCTGTCGGAGTCGGTGCCCGCCGCCGACCGGCCCGGTGTGCAGGGCCTGTCCGACCTGCTGATGGGGCTGGCCGGGGCGGGCGCGGCGGCGGTGAGCGGGTTCGTCATGCGGGCCGTGGGGTACCCGACGCTCACCCTGCTGGCGGCGATCGCGGTGGTGCCGCTGGTGGCGCTGGCGGTGCGGCGTCCCGGCGCGGAACCACTCGACGAGGAGGACTGAACACGTGCGGCTGACCGACTTCTGGACGCGTCTGGAGGAGGCGTTCGGGCCGGGCTACGCGGCCAGCATCGCCAGCGACCAGGTGCTGTCGCAGCTCGGCGGGCGGACCGTCGAGCAGGCGCTCGCGGCCGGTGAGGAAACGCACGTGGTGTGGCGCGCGGTGGTCGCCGCGTATCCCGACCGCGTGCCCGCACGGCTACGCTGAGCAGCCTTTTCTCTGGTTCCGCGTGTCGCTTGCCCAGTCGTACACCTGTTCGGCTATTGTCCACAGCTGGGTGCTCGTCCACAGCTCACGGCCCGTCGGCTGGTTTTCTGTCGGACCCAGCGCCTAGCGTGTCCCGCGTGACGCGAAGCTCAGGAAAGACGCCGGCGAAGGCAGGGGTGGCAACGATGGCGGCAGGTCCTGACCGGGAGAAGGCGCTAGACCTTGCTCTCGCTCAGATCGACAAGCAGTTCGGCAAGGGTTCGGTGATGCGGCTGGGGGAGCGGCCCGTCGTGCAGACGGCGGTCATCCCCACCAGCTCCATCGCGCTCGACGTGGCGCTCGGCGTGGGCGGTCTGCCGCGCGGCCGGGTCGTCGAGATCTACGGTCCGGAGTCCAGCGGTAAGACCACCGTCGCCCTGCACGCGGTGGCCAACGCCCAGCGGGCCGGTGGCATCGCCGCGTTCATCGACGCCGAGCACGCGCTCGACCCGGAGTACGCGAAGGCGCTCGGCGTCGACACCGACGCCCTGCTGGTCTCCCAGCCGGACACCGGCGAGCAGGCGCTGGAGATCACCGACATGCTGGTCCGCTCCGGCGCGATCGACATCATCGTGATCGACTCGGTCGCGGCCCTGGTGCCGCGCGCCGAGATCGAGGGTGAGATGGGCGACAGCCACGTGGGCCTCCAGGCCCGGCTGATGAGCCAGGCGCTCCGGAAGATCACCGGCATCCTCAACAACACCGGCACCACCGCGATCTTCATCAACCAGCTCCGCGAGAAGATCGGCGTGATGTTCGGCAGCCCGGAGACCACCACCGGTGGTCGGGCGCTGAAGTTCTACGCCTCGGTCCGGCTCGACGTGCGCCGCATCGAGAGCCTCAAGGACGGCACCGACGTGGTCGGTAACCGCACCCGGGTCAAGGTCGTGAAGAACAAGGTCGCCGCGCCGTTCAAGCAGGCCGAGTTCGACATCATGTACGGCAAGGGCATCTCCCGTGAGGGCTCCCTGATCGACGTCGGGGTGGAGCAGGCGATCATCCGCAAGTCCGGCGCCTGGTACACCTACGACGGCGACCAGCTCGGCCAGGGCAAGGAGAAGGCCCGCGAGTTCCTCCGCGAGAACCCGGACGTGGCGGCCGAGATCGAGAAGAAGATCCTGGAGAAGCTCGGCGTCGGCACCGGTGGTGCGGGCGACGCCGCCGGCGGCCCGGAGTTGCCGCCGGTCGACTTCTGATCCGCTGACCAGTGGCAGGACGACGCGCCCGTACGGGACGGGGCTGGGATGCCAGCCCACCCCGTACGGGTGACGCCACCGGCGCGCCCCAGCCCCGCCGTGGCCGCCGTGGTCGCGCGGCGGAGTCCGATCCGGGGGAGGCTCCGGCTCCGCCGCGCGACGAGGCCGAGCTGGCTCGGGAGATCTGCCTGCGGCAGCTCGCCACCCGACCGCGCACCCGGGCCGAGCTGGCCGGCGCGCTCGCCCGGCGCGGCATCTCCGAGGAGGTGGCCGAGCAGGTCCTCGACCGTTACGACGAGGTCGGCATCGTCGACGACGCGGCCTTCGCCCAGGCCTGGGTGAGCAGCCGGCACACCGGCCGTGGGCTGGCCCGCCGGGCGCTCGCCAACGAGCTGCGCCGCAAGGGCGTCGACGACGAGCTGGCCGGCGCGGCGCTGGACGGGATCGACGAGGAGGCCGAGGCGGAGACCGCCCGCGCCCTGGTGGACCGGAAGCTGCGCACCGCCCGGGGCGAGCCCGACGCGGTGTTCCGGCGTCTGGTCGGCATGCTGGCGCGTAAGGGCTACCCGGCCGGCGTGGCGATCCGCGCGGTGAAGGACGCGCTGGCCGCGCAGAGCGCCGAGGCGGCGGAGTTCGCCGAGCACATCGACGCCGACGCCCTGGCCGACGCGGAGAACGACCTCGACGCCCGCCGGCACGACTGACCGTCCGGTCCCGGACGCGACGGTCCGGCGCCGGCGGCGTCGCGGGCACCATGGCAGAAGGGGTGCACACCGGTGCTGAAGGCGTGTCTGAACGGCGGGCGGCGACGGGACGAGCACCCCGCCGTCCCGCTCACCCCGGCCGAGTTGGCCGCCGACGCCGCCCGCTGCGCGGCCGCCGGGGTGGCCGCGGTGCACGTGCACCCGCGTGACGACAGCGGCGTCGAGTCCCTCGACCCGGCCGGGGTCGCCGCTGCGGTCGACGCCGTCCGGGCCGCCTGTCCCGGCCTGCCGGTCGGGGTCAGCACCGGCGCCTGGATCGTGCCCGACCCGGCCGAGCGGGTGGCCGCGGTACGCGCCTGGACGGTGCGGCCCGACTTCGCCTCGGTCAACGCCCACGAACCGGGCGCGGCGGCGGTCGCGGCGGCCCTGCACGAGCGCGGCGTCATGGTCGAGGCCGGCCTCTGGACGGTGGCGGCGGTCGACGCGTGGCGTCGCTGGCCGACTCCGACCGGCCGGGTCCTCGTGGAGTGCATGGCCGAACCGGCGGAGGCGGCGCTCGCCGACGCGGTGGCGATCCTCGCCGCGCTGCCGACCGGGTGCCCGCCGGTGCTGCTGCACGGCGAGGGTCCGGCCACCTGGCCGGTGTTCGCCGAGGCGGTCCGTCGGGGCCTGCACACCCGCATCGGCCTGGAGGACACGTTGCTGCTCCCGGACGGCAGCCGCGCGCCGGACAACGCCGCCCTGGTCGCCGCCGCCCGGCATCACGCCCCGAGGGATGGGGTCTGAGCAGCCGGGAAACGTCACGCTAGGATGACAGGCGGCGAGGTTTGTCCGGCCCTGTCCGGCATATTCTCAGCAATCCGTGACGGCTCAACTTCTCTCCGTCCGGGTGGTTTGATCATGACTCCTTGACCGAACGGGTCCTCGCGACCTAGCCTCGCCATACAGGCTCACTTTGCCCGACCAGCGCAGGCTAAGCGCACAACATAGATCGCGTAACAGAACAGCATCACTTTGGCCAGCTTCACCGGCCCTTGACGGCAGCTCCGGACCCGGTCCGGAGCGTCCGACAACTGCAACCGGCCGCTGGCGGTTCCCCCCGAAGGGGCACCGCCGACGGAAAGCTGCCCACAGCCAGCCGCTCCGGTCGGGCGTCCAGAGTCGCAGGCGCGTGCCCGTCGGCGCGTGTCCTGCGGCGCCGACGTTCAGGGGAGGCGGCCATGGCGCGGCGGCACAGGTTCACCGGCGGTCTGCGATGAGCGCCTTCGACGTCGTCCTCCTCGTGGTGGTGCTGCTGCTGGTCGTGGTGGTGGCGGGCGCCGTGCTGTTCGGTGTGCGGGCGCTCCAGCGGCTCAGCCTGGCCCCGGCGCCGGAGGACCCGGCCTTCATCGCGGAGAAGGACCGGCAGGAACAGTCCCTGGCCGCGTTGCGGACCGCCGCCGACGAGGTCAACAGCACCATCGACGTGGCGAAGTCGGCGGCCTCCGCGGCCCGGGCCGAGGCGGCTGGCGCGAAGGCCGAGGCGAAGGCCGCCCGCGCCGAGGCCCGACGGGTGCTCGACGACGCCCGCGCCGAGGCCGACACCGTGCTGGAGCGGGCGCACAAGCAGGCCGAGGCGGACGCCGAGCAACTGCGCACCACCGCCCGGCGCAGCGGCGAGCGGGAGGTCGCGGTGCTCGCCGCCACCACCCGCGAGCAGGCCGCCGAGGTGGAGCGCCGGGCCGCCCGGATGGACGAGCGGGAGCGGCTGCACACCGAGGAGGTGGAGCGGCTCGCCGAACGGGAGCGGCAGCTCACCGCCGCCACCGCCGCGCTCGCCGCCCGGGAGGCCGCGCTGGCCGAGCGCGAGCGGGCGCTGACCGAGGTGGAGGAGCAGCGCCGCCGCGAACTGGAGCGGGTGGCCGGGCTGACCGCCGACGCCGCGCGGGCCGAGCTGGTCGAGTCGATCGAGGGACAGGCGAAGCGGGAGGCCGCGCTGCTGGTCCGGGAGATCGAGTCGGACGCGCGGGGCACCGCCGAGCAGCGCGCCCGGCACATCGTGGTGGACGCCATCCAGCGGGTGGCCAGCGAGCAGACCGCGGAGAGCGTGGTCAGCGTGCTGCACCTGCCCGGCGACGAGATGAAGGGCCGGATCATCGGGCGGGAGGGGCGCAACATCCGCGCCTTCGAGTCGGTCACCGGCGTCAACCTGATCATCGACGACACGCCCGAGGCGGTGCTGCTCTCCTGCTTCGACCCGGTCCGCCGGGAGGTCGGCCGGCTGACGCTGGAGAAGCTGGTGCTTGACGGCCGGATCCATCCGCACCGGATCGAGGAGGTCTACGACCTGGCCCGCCACGAGGTGGAGGAGCTGTGTCACCGGGCCGCCGAGGACGCCCTGGTCGAGGTGGGCATCACCGAGATCCACCCGGAGCTGGTCACCCTGCTGGGCCGGTTGCGCTACCGGACGTCGTACGGGCAGAACGTGCTCAAGCACCTGGTGGAGACCGCGCACATCGCCGGCACCATGGCCGCGGAGCTGCGCCTGGACGTGGCGACCATCAAGCGGTGCGCGTTCCTGCACGACATCGGCAAGGCGCTCACCCACGAGGTGGAGGGCAGCCACGCCATCATCGGCGCCGACCTGGCCCGCAAGTACGGCGAGGCCGAGGACGTGGTGCACGCCATCGAGGCGCACCACAACGAGGTGCCGCCGCAGACCATCGAGGCGGTGCTCACCCAGGCGTCGGACGCCTGCTCGGGCGGGCGGCCCGGGGCCCGGCGGGAGAGCCTGGAGGCGTACGTCAAGCGGCTGGAGCGGATCGAGGAGATCGCGGCCGGCAAGCTCGGCGTGGAGAAGGTCTTCGCCATGCAGGCGGGCCGGGAGATCCGGGTGATGGTCAAGCCGGACGACGTGGACGACATCGGCGCGGCCGTGCTGGCCCGCGACGTGGCCAAGCAGATCGAGGAGGAGCTGACCTACCCGGGGCAGATCCGGGTGACAGTGGTGCGCGAGTCCCGGGTCACCGAGATCGCCCGCTGACCGACGCGTGGGGATGGTGGCCGGTGCCGGCCGCCATCCCCACGCTGCTTTCGGTGCCTGTGGTCGCCGTCGCTCAACCCTGTGGTTCGGTCACCTGAGCGTCGTCCCGCGGCGCCGTCGCCTGCTTCGGGACCCGGAACCCGCGTCGCCGGGTACGCCGGTCGAGCCAGTTCGCCAGCGCGGTCACCAGCGAGTTGATGGCGATGTAGATGACGGCCACCACGATCGCCGCGGCGACCACGTTCCCGCGGTTCGCGGACAGGTCGTTGACGCCTCGCTGGAGCAGTTCGGGGAAGGCCACGATGTAGCCGAGCGCGGTGTCCTTGAGCAGCACCACGAGCTGACTGACGATCACGGGCAGCATGGCCCGGGCCGCCTGCGGCACCAGGATCAACTGCATCACCTGGCTCTTCCGCATACCGACGGCGTAGGCCGCCTCGGCCTGGCCCGCCGGGATCGAGCGGATGCCGGCGCGGAACGCCTCGGCGAGCACCGAACCGTTGTAGAGCGTGAGGCCGACGACCACGGACCAGAAGGCCGACACCGGTCCCTGGATCAGGAACGGCACACCGTAGAAGATGAAGAAGATCATGAGGAGCAGCGGGACGGCGCGGAAGAACTCCACGATCGCGCCGGCCGGAATCCGGACCCACCAGCGGTCGGAGAGCCGGCCGACCGCGAACAGGATGCCGAAGGCCAGCGACAGCACCATGCCGGTGGCGGCGGCGAACAGGGTCTGCCGCAGGCCGGGCCAGATGAACTGGGTCCAGGTGGATGCCTCGGTGAAGGGCTGCCAGAGGCTGCCCTCCCACTGCCCGGCCTGGTCGAACTTGGCGTAGAGCCACCAGAGCAACGCCACCAGGCCGACGGCGAAGACAACGCTGAGCACCGCGTTGCGGACGCGGGCCCGTGGCCCGGGGTGGTCGTAGAGAACGGTGCTGGTGCTCATCAGCGCTTCACCGCCAGTCGGTTGGCCAGCCAGCCGAAGAAGTAGCCGGTCGGAATGAGGAGCGCGGCGAAGGTGCCGGCGAAGACGGCGAAGATCGCGATCACGGCGTCGCCGTTGCTGTTGATGAGGTCCTTCATCACGCTGGACGCCTCGATCAGGCCGATCGTGCCGACGATCGTCGCGTTCTTGCACAGCGCGATGAGCACGCTGCCCAGCGGGGCGACCACGGCCCGGCCGGCCTGCGGGAGCACCACGATCCGGAGGGTCTGGAAGAAGGTCAGCCCGATCGCGCGGGCCGCCTCCGCCTGACCGGGCGGGACGGTGTTGATCCCGGACCGGACCGCCTCGCAGACGAACGCGGCGGTGTAGACCGACAGGCCGACCACGCCGAGCCAGTAGTTGTTCTGGTCGAGGTCGTCGGAGAGAGTCAGCCCGAGCGTGGTGAAGAGGCCGAAGTAGCAGAAGAAGATGATCAGCGTCAGCGGCGTGTTGCGGAAGATGTTGACCCAGGCCGCGCCGACGCCCCGCAGCACCGGCACCGGGGAGACCCGGAAGGCGGCGAGAAGCACGCCGAGCACCAGCGCGAGGACCGCCGACGCGCCGGTCAGCTTGAGGATCCAGAGAAAACCCGACAGGTACGCGTCGAGGTTGGTCGGATCAGCGAATACGTGCATGCGTCGACTCCCGGGGCACGTCGTCGGCGTCGTGACAGACCAGGGCCGGCACCCCTGCGGATGCCGGCCCCCGGATCAGGTCAGACGCTGCCGCAGTTGGTCAGCTTCGTGGTGTCCAGCTCGGGCGCGGCCGTGCCGCTCTTGCCCAGGGTCGCGTCCCAGGCGGCCTTGTACGAGCCGTCCGAGGCGGCGGTCTTGAGGATCTCGTTGACCTTCTCGCAGCCGTCCTTGTCGTCCTTCTTCAGGCCGATGCCGTAGGGCTCGCTGGAGAAGGGCTTGCCGACCACCTTGAACTTGCCGGCGTACTGGGACTGCGCGGCGTAGCCGGCCAGGATGATGTCGTCGGTGGTCACCGCGTCGATCTTGCCGCTCTCCAGCAGCGGCAGGCACTTCGAGTACGAGTCGAACTGCTGGAGCTTGGCCTTCGGGTGCTCGGTCTGGATCCGCTTGGCGGGGGTCGAGCCGGTGACCGAGCAGACCGTCTTGCCGTCGAGCGCCTCCGGGCCGGTCAGCGTGGAGTCGGCCTTGACCAGCAGGTCCTGGCCGGCGATGTAGTACGGCCCGGCGAAGTTGATCTTCTGCTTGCGCTCGTCGTTGATGGTGTAGGTGGCCACCACCAGGTCGACGGTGCCCTGCTGGATGAAGGGCTCGCGGTTGGCCGAGACCGTGGTCTTCCACTCGATGTTGCCGGCGTCCACGCCGAGGCCCTTGGCCACGATCTTGGCGATCTCGACGTCGAAGCCCTCGTACTGGCTGCCGGTCTGGATGCCGAGACCCGGCTGGTCGGCCTTCACGCCGATGACCAGCTTCTTCTGGTTCTGGGCCTTGCCGACGATGCCCTTGGCCCCGCCGCTGCCGGACCCGCTGTCCCCGTCGCCGCCGCAGGCGCTCATGCCGAGCGCCAAGGTCGCCGCCGCGGCTACCGCCGCCACGCGCTTCATACGCATACTCAATCTCCTTCTTCGACGGAGCCGCCGGGGACGACTCCACTACGGACGCTCAGTGCGTGAGGATCTTGGAGAGGAAGTCCTTGGCCCGCTCGCTGCGCGGGTTCGCGAAGAACTCGTTCGGCGGCGCGTCCTCGACGAGCCTGCCGTCGGCCATGAAGATGACCCGGTTGGCCGCGTGCCGGGCGAAGCCCATCTCGTGCGTGACCACCACCATGGTCATGCCGTCGCGCGCCAGCGAGGTCATCACGTCGAGCACCTCGCCGACCATCTCCGGGTCGAGCGCGCTGGTCGGCTCGTCGAAGAGCATCGCCTTGGGCTGCATGGCCAGCGCGCGGGCGATCGCCGCCCGCTGCTGCTGGCCGCCGGAGAGTTGGGCCGGGTACTTGTCCGCCTGGTTGGCGATGCCGACGCGGTCGAGCAGGGCCAGGCCGCGCTCGCGGGCGGCGGCCGGCTTCTCCTTGCGGACCTTGACCGGCCCGAGCGTGACGTTCTCCAGGATGCTCTTGTGCGCGAAGAGGTTGAACGACTGGAACACCATGCCGACCTCGCTGCGCAGCTTGGCCAGGGGCTTGCCCTCGGCCGGCAGCGGCTGCCCGTCGAACGTGATGGTGCCGTTGTCGATCGGCTCCAGCCGGTTGATGGCGCGGCACAGCGTCGACTTGCCGGAGCCGGACGGGCCGATCACCACGACCACCTCGCCCCGGCCGACGGAGAGGGACACGTCGTCGAGCACGTGCAGCGGCCCGAACCACTTGTTGACCCCGTCGAGCACGATCAGCGGGTCGCCCGTCGTCACGATCGTCCACCGTCCCTGTCGTCCGTGCCGGAACAGGGGGTCGGTCGACCCCCGGTTGGGCAACTGTAGGCGGGGTGATGTGGCGGAACGCAACTCAGTTGGTCACGGAGCGGTAACACCGGTCACCGGTGTGCCGGCGGGTCCCAATTCCGTCCCCCGCCGGGGCGTCCGAGTGGCGACGCCGCCGTCTCGCGGAGATCATGGAGCGATGACGTTCCGGCTCACCGAGTACGCCCGTGGCGGCGGCTGCGCCTGCAAGATCCCACCCGGTGAGCTGGAGGCGATGGTCGCCGGGTTGGGCCCGAGCGGCGGCGCCGCCGAGTTGCTGGTCGGCCTGGAGAACGGCGACGACGCCGCGGTGGTCCGGCTGGACGAGCGCACCGGCCTGGTGACCACCGCCGACTTCTTCACCCCGGTCGTCGACGACGCGTACGACTGGGGCCGCATCGCCGCCGTCAACGCGCTCTCCGACGTGTACGCCATGGGCGGCACCCCGCTCGTCGCGCTCAACCTGCTGTGCTGGCCGCGGGAGGTGCTGCCGCTGGAGCTGGCCCGGGAGGTGCTGCGCGGCGGGCAGGACGTGGCCCGCGAGGCGGGCTGCCACCTGGCCGGCGGGCACAGTGTGGACGACGACGGCCCGAAGTACGGCCTGGCGGTCACCGGGTTGGTCCGCCCGGACGAGTTGATCACGTTGGACGCCGGCCGGGCCGGGCTGCCGCTGTCGCTGACCAAGCCGCTCGGCGTCGGCGTGCTCAACACCCGGCACAAGCAGACCGGGGAGCGCTTCGCGGCGGCGGTCGACTCGATGACCCGGCTCAACCGGGACGCCGCCCGCGCCGCGGTGGCCGCCGGCATCCGCTGCGGCACCGACGTGACCGGCTTCGGGCTGCTCGGGCACGCCTCGAAGCTGGCCCGTGCCAGCCGGCTCACGGTGGTGATCGACACCGCCGCGGTGCCGTACCTGGAGGGCGCGCGGGAGGCGCTGCGCGACGGGTACGTCAGCGGCGGCACCCGGCGCAACCTGGAGTGGGTGACGCCGTGGACCGACTTCGGCGACGTCGACGAGGCCGAGCGGCTGCTGCTGGCCGACGCGCAGACGTCGGGCGGGCTGTTGGTGGCCGGCGAGGTGCCGGGCGGCACGGTGGTCGGCGAGCTGCTGCCCGTCTCCGACGCGTTGATCCGGCTGCGCTGACCGGCGTGGCAGCGGTGCCGACGCGACACCGTACCCGATAAACTGTCATCTTCCCGCTACTCAGGGCAACGTCGCCCAGGGAAATTTTGCCCGGAATGGTCACAGACCGGTAACTTGCCCCCGGTCGAGGTCAAATGCCCCCCACCATCGTCAGTAAGGCCCGATCCGGAGGCCGGTGGGACGAGCGCAGCGAGGAGGCGGCATGACCGAGCTGTGGAACTGGAGAATCGACGGCGGCGCGCCGGTGGAGGTCTACCCGGCGTTGGCCGAGGCACTCGGCCGGGTGGTGATGCCGCTCGCCGTCGCCGACCCCGTCCGGCTGCCCGCGTACGCGGTGGTCTGCGACGTGTGGGAGGCGCCCGGGGCGTACGGCACCGTGGTCGACTGTTACGGCGTGCCCGAACGCCTGCCCGAGCTGCCCGCCATCGCGGCCCTGGCCCGGGTGCTCGGCCGCAACTGCCTGATGCGCGACGACACGCTCGACGCCGGCCGGCACCTGCTGGTCGCCCCGGACGGCACGATCCGCCCGGTGCACTTCGACGTGGTCGAGACCGACGACGGCGAGGTGCTCAGCGAGCAGCGGCTCTGCACGCTCGCCGATCCCGGCTGCCGGGGCTGGTCGCAGTGCCACCGCTCCCGGTGGGCCCCCGACTCGGTCGCCCCCGCGCTGGCCGCCGCCTGACCGGCCCCCACCCCCACCCGCCGGGCGGGACACGGGGGTGGGGCGGTCCGGGTGGCCCGGATACGCTGTCCGGGTCATGACTACCGCAGCCGCGGGCAGCCCGCGCACCTACCAGGTGCGCACGTACGGCTGCCAGATGAACGTGCACGACTCCGAGCGCATCTCCGGCCTGCTCGAAGACGCCGGCTACGTGCGCGCCGCCGAGTCCGCCGACCAGCCCGACGTGGTGGTGTTCAACACCTGCGCGGTCCGGGAGAACGCCGACAACCGGCTCTACGGCAACCTCGGCCACCTCCGCCCGGTCAAGACGAAGCACCCCGGGATGCAGATCGCGGTCGGCGGCTGCCTGGCCCAGAAGGACCGCGGCGAGATCGTCCGCAAGGCGCCCTGGGTGGACGTCGTCTTCGGCACGCACAACATCGGCTCGCTGCCGGCGCTGCTGGACCGGGCCCGGCACAACGCGGCGGCCGAGGTGGAGATCCTCGAGTCGCTGGAGGTCTTCCCGTCCACGCTGCCGACCCGGCGCGAGTCGACGTACGCGGGCTGGGTCTCCATCTCCGTCGGCTGCAACAACACCTGCACGTTCTGCATCGTGCCGTCGCTGCGCGGCAAGGAGAAGGACCGCCGCCCCGGCGACGTGCTCTCCGAGGTGCGCGCGCTGGTCGCCGAGGGCGTGCTGGAGGTGACGCTGCTGGGGCAGAACGTCAACTCCTACGGCGTGGAGTTCGGCGACCGGTACGCGTTCGGCAAGCTGCTGCGCGCCTGCGGCGACGTCGACGGTCTGGAGCGGGTCCGGTTCACCAGCCCGCACCCGAAGGACTTCACCGACGACGTGATCGCTGCGATGGCCGAGACGCCGAACGTCTGCCACTCGCTGCACATGCCGTTGCAGTCCGGCTCCGACGACGTGCTGCGGGCGATGCGCCGCTCGTACCGGTCGGAGAAGTACCTGGGGATCATCGCCAAGGTCCGGGCGGCGATGCCGGACGCGGCGATCACCACCGACATCATCGTCGGCTTCCCCGGCGAGACCGAGGCGGACTTCCAGCAGACCCTCGACGTGGTCCGGGAGGCCCGGTTCTCGTCGGCGTTCACCTTCCAATATTCCAAGCGCCCCGGCACCCCCGCCGCCACCATGGCCGACCAGCTCCCCAAGCAGGTCGTGCAGGAGCGCTACGAGCGGTTGATCGCCTGTGTCGAGGAGATCACCTGGGCGGAGAACAAGAAGCTGGTCGGGGAGACCGTCGAGGTGCTGGTCGCCGTCGGCGAGGGGCGCAAGGACGAGCGCACCGGCCGGATGTCCGGCCGGGCCCGCGACGGCCGGCTCGTGCACTTCGCGACCGGTGACCTGGCCGGGCGGATCCGCCCCGGCGACATCGTGCACACCACTGTCACGTACGCCGCCCCGCACCACCTCAACGCGGACGGGGCACCGGTGGCGCACCGGCGTACCCGGGCCGGCGACGCGGCCGAGGCGGGACGCGCCCCGCGTACGCCCGGGGTGCTGCTCGGGCTGCCGACGGTCGGCGCGCCGGCCGAGTCGCCCGCTCCCACCGGCGGCTGCGCCGCCCACTGACCCACCCCCGCTCGGAAGGAGGGGCCCCTTCTTAACACCAGGTGTTAAGAAGGGGCCCCTCCTCTACCGAATGCGTTAAAAGGGGGCCCCTCCTTGCACCATCAGCAGGCGGTGCCGTTGAGCTTGACGGTGGCGGGGGCGGCGGCGGTGCCGTTGGCGGTGAAGCCGACGGTCACCGAGGCACCCGGTGCCAGCGACGACGCCCAGTTCGGCGCGGCGGCCGTAACCGTCGTGCCGGACTGCGTGACGGTGGCGTTCCAGCCGCTGGCCAGCGTCACCCCGGACGGCCACGTCCAGGTGGCCGACCACGGGTTCAGCGCGGCGGTGCCGGTGTTCTTGACGGTCAGCTCGCCTTGGAACCCGCCGGCCCAGGCGTTGGTCTGCTTGTAGCTGGCGGTGCAGCCGCCGCTGGGCGCCGGCGTCGTCGGTGCCGGCGTGGTCGGTGCCGGCGAGGTGTTCGGGGTGCCGGTCGGGGACGGGCTGCTGGTGCTGCCGCCACCCGTCGGCGGGATCAGGTACGGCTGGAGGATGGCCTGCTTGGCCTGGTTGACGGTGGTCCAGTCGTCGTTGGCGATGCCGCCGGTGTCACCCGAGTTCGGGTTCCACGACCAGTAGGTGAACGACATGCCGTTGACCCCGGTGCCGGTGTAGGCCATCAGGTTCTCCAGCCAGACCTTGTCCTTCGGGTCCTGGAGCGTGGTGCCGAACTCGCCCATCATGATCGGCGCGATGTTCTGCTTGTAGAGGTAACCCCAGTACTTGTCCCAGATCGCCGGCATGTTCGCCGGGTAGCTCGGGTCGTCGAACCAGGCCTGCCGGTAGACCGAGGTGGCGTACTCGTGCGGCGAGTAGACCAGCCGGTTCGCCACGTTGAGCCGCACCGGGAACTGCCCGGCCTTGGACAGGTTGCCGCCCCACCAGCCGCAGTCCTCGTCGTTGCTGGGGTCGTTGTCCCAGACGTTCGACAGGCCGCCGCTCGGGCAGCTCACCCCCTCCACGAAGATCAGCCAGTTGGGCTGCACGCCGAGGATCGCGTTGCCGGCCCGCTCGGCGGCGAGCCGCCAGTCCCGGGCGGTGTCGCCGCAGCCCCAGCAGGCGCCGGTGGCGGCCGGGTTGGTGCCCTCGGCGTGCGGCTCGTTGTGCAGGTCCGCGCCGATCACCGTGGGGTTGTTCGCGTACCGCTGGGCCATCGTCTTCCAGTCGGCGATCCAGGTCGCCTCGGACACGCCCGAGGTGTACCAGAGCGGCGACTGCCCGGCCGAGGTCGGCCGGTGCCGGTCCAGGATGACCCGCATCCCCTTGCTGCCCGCGTAGTCGATGACCTTGTCCAGGATCTGCAACGGGGAGAGCCCGATCAGGTCCGGGTTGACGAAGTCGTTGATCCCGGTCGCCGTCGCGCCGGGCTTGATGGAGTCGTTCGAGAACGGGATGCGCAGCGTGTTGTAGCCCAACCGGGCCATGGTGTCGAGCTGCCCGCGCCACGGGTTGCTCGACCACAGGCCGTGGAACGTCTTGTTGTCGGTCTCCATGCCGAACCAGTTGATGCCGGTCAGCCGGACGGTCGCGCCCGTGCTGTCGACGATCTTGTTGCCGTTGGTGTGCAGGTAACCGGTGCCGGTGCCGCCGGCCGCGGCGACGGCCGGGGTGGTGCTGACGGCCGCGGCGACGAGGATGCCGGCCGCGGCGGTGGCGAGCGCCGTCAGGGCGCCGCCGAGGGCGGTGCGTCGGTGCATGGGAGCTCCACTTCGGATGCCCGCGCCGCTCGGGCGCCGCGGGCGGCAGGACCAGGAGGCCCGACCCGCTCGTCATCGAGTACGCGGACAGCGTCCGCCGGGCCGGTCACGTGGACGGCCACCCGCGGGGAAACACCGGCGCTCCTCGACGGCACGATCACCCGTCGACGCCCTGCGCCGGCATCACAACCTGACTCCGCCGCCCATTCTGATCAGCCCACCTCGATGCGTCAACACACCACCGCACCCCGCCCCCCTTTCCACGCTGATTCACGGAAAGAGTGCCTATTCGGCGTGGAATAGGCACTCTTTCCGTGAATGTGCGCGCGGGGGAGGGGGAGGGGGAGGGGGAGGGGGGGTCAGCCGGCCTGCTCGGCTAGTTGGAGGAACTGGCGCTTGGACGCCAGGGCCTGCTCGGCCTCCTTGACGCGGCGGGCGTCGCCGGCCGCCTGGGCCCGGGCCAGCCGCTCCTCGGCCTCGGCCACCTGGGCGCGCATCTGCGCCAGCAGCGGATTGTCCTCCTTGGAGGTGCGCCGCCACGCCGAGTCCATCACCTGGCGGACCTTCTCGTCCACCGTCCGCAGCCGGCGCTCCAGGCCGGCGGCCGCCTCGCGGGGCACCCGGCCGGCCTCGTGCCACTGCGCCTGGATCTCCCGCAGCTTCGCCTGGGCGCCCTTCGGGTCGCCGTCGACGTCGAGCGCCTCGGCCTCGACCAGCAGCGCCTGCTTGCGCTCCAGGTTGACCTTCTGCTCGTTGTCCCGCGCCGAGAAGACCTCGCTGCGGCGGGTGAAGAACTCGTCCTGCGCGGCCCGGAACCGTTCCCAGAGCTTCTGCTCGGCCTCCTTGGCAGCGCGCGGCGCGGCCTTCCACTGGGCCATCAGGTCCTTGAGCTGGCCGGCGGTGACGCCCCAGTCGGTGGACTCCTTGAGCTTCTCGGCCTCGGCGACCAGTTCCTCCTTGACCGTCTGCGCCTGCTTGCGCTGCTGGTCGAGGGAGGCGAAGTGGGCGCCCCGGCGCCGGGTGAAGCCGTCCCGCGCGGCGGCGAACCGCTTCCACAGCTCACCGTCGGTCTTCTTGTCGACGCCGCGGATGGTCTTCCACTCGTCGAGGATCTCCTTGAGCCGGTCGCCCGCGGTCTTCCAGCCGGTCGACTCGGCGGCCAGCTTCTCGGCCTCCTCGACCAGGGCGGTCTTGCGGGTCAGCGCCTCGCCCCGGGCGGCCTCCCGGGCCGCCTTGGCCTCGTCGGCCTTCTCCTCGGCGACGGCGGCCAGCTTGTCCAGCCGGGCGGCCAGGGCGTCGATGTCCCCGACCACGTGCGCCTCGGGAAGTGACGCGCGGATCCGGCGGATCGTGGTCAGCGAGTGGCCGGCATCGGCCGCGCCCGAGTTGAGCCGGGCCTCGGTGAGGTCCACCTCGGTCACCAGGTCGGCGAAGCGCCGGGCGAAGTGGGCGAGCCCTTCCTCCGGGGCCCCCGCCTGCCAGGATCCGACCACCCGCTCGCCCTCGGCGGTCTTGACGTAGACGGTGCCGTCCTCGTCGACCCGTCCGAAGGCAGTCCAGTCGCTCATGTGCCCATCCTCGTTCTCCCGGCGCCGAGGGAACAGCCCTCGGTCGCCGCCACGGCGCAGCAAACTTTCTCCCGGCATTGTCACAGGTCCGCCCCCGTCCGTGTCGAGCGCCTGTCGTCGACCGTGACCATACGGTGTCGTACGCCCTCGATGACCGGATCGGCGCGGGACGCACCGGGGTGTCCCGCTAGGTTGGGGTCGTGCCCCTGGTCGCCGCCGCCGTCTGCCCCCATCCGCCGCTGCTCGTGCCCGAGCTGGCCGGCGCCGCCGCGCCCGAGCTGGACGACCTGCGGGCCGCCGCCGACGCGGCGGTCGCCCGGCTGCTCGCCGCCGAGCCCGACGCGATCCTGCTCGTCGGCGGGGGACCGGGGACCGTCCGGTTCAACGCCGCCGACTCGGGCTCTCTGCGCGGCTTCGGGCTCGACAGGCCGGTGCGGCTGTGGAAGATCTCCTGCTCCGGCGGAGAGATCCTGCCGCTGAGCCTGACCATCGGCGCCTGGCTGCTGAACCGCTCCGGCACCGGGCTGCCCCGCCTGGCCCGGTCGGTGGCCCACGACGCCGCACCGGCGGAGTGCGCGGCGTTCGGCGCGAGCCTGATCGCCGACGACGATCCGCGGGTCGCGCTGCTCGTGCTCGGCGACGGGTCCGCCTGCCGGGGCGTCACCGCGCCGGGGTACGACGACCCGCGCGCGCCCGCGTACGACGAGGTGGTCGCCGCGGCCCTGGCCGGCGCGGACGCCGACGCCCTGCGCGGCCTGGACCCGGTGCTCTCCGCCGAGCTGCGGGTCGCCGGGCGGGCGCCCTGGCAGGCGCTGGCCGGCGCGGTGGGCGCGGCGGGCGGCGACTGGCGCGGCGAGCTGAGCTACCACCGGGCGCCCTACGGCGTCGCGTACTTCGTGGCGAACTGGGAGCAGGTGTGAGCGCGAGGAGTGAGGTTGCGAGCCCCGCAGTCGGGAACGGGGAGCTGTCGTGACCGTCGTCGCGGTGGTCGGGCCGACCGCGGCCGGCAAGTCGGCGCTGAGCATCGCGTTGGCGCACGCGCTCGACGGCGAGGTGGTCAACGCCGACTCGATGCAGCTCTACCGGGGTATGGACGTCGGTACCGCCAAGCTGACCCCGGCCGAGCGGGAGGGCGTGCCGCACCACCTGCTGGACATCTGGCCGGTGACGGAGCCGGCCAGCGTCGCCGAGTACCAGAAGCTGGCCCGCGCGGCGGTCGACGACATCCTCGCCCGGGGGCGGGTGCCGTTGCTGGTCGGCGGCTCCGGGCTCTACGTGCGGGCGGTGCTGGAGCAGTTCGAGTTCCCCGGCACCGACCCGGCGCTGCGGGAGCGGCTGGAGGCGGAGCTGGCCGAGGTCGGCCCGGCCCCGCTGCACGCCCGGCTCGCCGCGGCGGACCCGGTGGCGGCGGCCGGCATCCTGCCCGGCAACGGCCGGCGGATCGTCCGGGCGCTGGAGGTGATCGAGCTGACCGGCGCGCCGTTCACCGCGTCGCTGCCGGCGCCCACGCCGTACTACCCGTCCGTGCAGCTCGGCGTGGACCTGGACACCGCGACGCTGGACGAGCGGATCGCGCTGCGGGTGGACCGGATGTGGGCCGACGGCCTGGTCGACGAGGTGCGCACGCTGGTCGGCGCGGGGCTGCCGGCGGGCCGGACGGCCAGCCGGGCCCTCGGCTACCAGCAGGTGCTGCGGTTCCTGGCCGGTGAGCTGACCGAGACGCAGGCGTACGAGGAGACGATCCGAGCCACCCGCCGCTTCGTCCGCCGGCAACGCTCGTGGTTCCGGCGCGATCCGCGCGTGCACTGGCTCGACTCGGCCGCCCCCGGGTTCGTCGACACGGCGCTGCGGATCGCCGACGGGCATCGGGGATGATGGGACCGTGGAGTTCAGCAAGGGGCACGGCACCGGCAACGACTTCGTCATCCTGCCCGACCCGGATGGCACGCTCGACCTGACGCCCGGCCTGGTCGCCGCGCTCTGCGACCGACGACGCGGGCTGGGCGGCGACGGCGTGCTGCGGGTGGTGCGCGCCGCGAAGCACCCCGACGGCGCCGCGCTTGCCGGCGAGGCCGAGTGGTTCATGGACTACTGGAACTCCGACGGCTCGTTCGCGGAGATGTGCGGCAACGGGGCCCGGGTCTTCGTGCGCTACCTGCTGGAGCGGTCACTTGTCGCCCCGTCGGGCGGGACGCTGCCGATCGCCACCCGGGCCGGTCTGGTCCGGGCCCGCGTCGAGGGCGCGGACGTGGCGGTCGAGATGCGCCGGCCACGCCTGCACGACGCGGCCACCGCGACACTGGGCGGGCTGACCCTGACCGGCGCGGCGGTGGACGTCGGAAACCCGCACCTGGTGTGTGCGCTGCACGCCGCGCTGGACCTGGCCGCCCTCGACCTCACCCGCGCCCCCGAGGTCGATGCCGCGACGTTCCCGGCCGGCGTCAACGTCGAGTTCACCACGCCCGGCGAGCCGGTCGACGGCACCGACGGGCACGTGCTGATGCGGGTCCACGAGCGGGGCTCCGCCGAGACGCTCTCCTGCGGCACCGGCGCGTGCGCGGTGGCGGCGGTGGCGTTGCGGGACATGGGTCGGGAGAACGGCGTCGTGGCCGTGGACGTCCCGGGCGGCCGCCTGACGGTCACCGTGACCGCCGACTCCTGCTGGCTGGCCGGCCCTGCCGTGCTG
Organism: Micromonospora sp. NPDC049201; assembly: GCF_055586805.1. NCBI lineage: Bacteria > Bacillati > Actinomycetota > Actinomycetes > Micromonosporales > Micromonosporaceae > Micromonospora > Micromonospora sp. NPDC049201. The sequence goes on from NZ_JBVJHM010000006.1 coordinate 41,223, forward strand.
GTCGCCACCGGCACCCTGACCCGCGCCGCACTGCGTCCCTGACCCGCGCCTCGCCGTCCGGCGCCGGTCGCACGGGGCGTTGCCCCGCACGCGGGGTGTCGCCGCAGCCGGGGCGCTTGCCTCGCACGGGGCGTTGCCCAGCCGGGAGCGTCTGTCTCGCCAGGGTGCGTCGCCCCAGCCAGGGGGCGTCGCCCCAGCCAGGGTGTGTCGCCCGCCGGGGCGTCGCCCTCGGCTGCGTCGCCCCCTGGGGGCGGCATTGGTGACGCCGGGTAACGGCCCGGGAGACGGATGGGCTCAGGAGCGATATACCACCTGGTCATATTTATGACGCAGCGGTATATCGCTGCACAGTCGCACCTCTGCCGGCCGCGACACGCCGGCCCGCGACACGCCGGCGGCAGCTTAGGCAAGCGACCAGACAGCGCGCGGCATGCAGCGAAGGCGGGCGGCCAGATGGCGCGGCACGCAGCGAGGGCGGGCCGCCAGGCGGTGAGGGCGGCGGCGCGAAGGGCGGGCGGCCAGAGATGGCGCGGCATGCAGCGAGGGCGGGCGGCCAGGCGGTGAGGGCGGCGGCGCGAAGGGCGGGCGGCCAGAGATGGCGCGGCATGCAGCGAGCGGGCGTGGCATGCCGCGAAGGCGGGTGGCGAGGCGGTGGGGGCGGCGGCGGAGGCGGGCGGCCAAGGGTGGGTGGCAGCTAAGGCGGGCGGTGGGCCCGCGGTCGGGTGGCGCCGTCAGGGAGTGGCGCTGGCGTTGGCGGCGATCTCGGGAAGGTCGGCCGGGCCCGGGTCGGCGGCGGGCGGCGGCGTGACGGCCGGGTTCTGCGCGGCGGCGCGTACCGCGGCGGCCACCGCCGGGGCGACCCGCGAGTCGAAGACGCTCGGCACGATCACGGTGGGGTTGATCTTTTCCTCGCCGACCACGTCGGCGATGGCGCGGGCCGCCGCGATCGCCATCTCCTCGGTGAACTCCTCGGCGTGCGCGTCGAGCATGCCGCGGAACACGCCCGGGAAGGCGAGCACGTTGTTGATCTGGTTCGGCTGGTCCGAGCGGCCGGTGGCGACCACGGCGGCGTGCTTGCGGGCCTCCCGGGGGTCCACCTCCGGGTCCGGGTTGGCCAGCGCGAAGACGATCGCGTCCTTCGCCATCGCGGCCACGTCGTCGCCGGTGAGCAGGTTGGGCGCGCTCACCCCGATGAACACGTCCGCGCCGCGCACCGCACCGGCCAGGTCACCGGTGTAGTTCTCCCGGTTGGTGTTCTCGGCCAGCCACTGCCAGGCCGGGTTCAGGTCGGGCAGCCCGCGGTGCAGCGCGCCCTGCCGGTCGTACGCGATGATGTCGCCCACGCCCTGACGCAGCAGCAGCTTCATGATCGCGGTCCCGGCCGCGCCGGCGCCGGAGACCACGACCCGGACGTCCGCGAGCTGCTTGCCCACCACGCGCAGCGCGTTGGTCAGCGCGGCCAGCACGCAGATCGCGGTGCCGTGCTGGTCGTCGTGGAAGACCGGGATGTCCAGCGCCTCGCGCAGCCGGGCCTCGATCTCGAAGCAGCGCGGCGCGGCGATGTCCTCCAGGTTGATCCCACCGTACGCCGGCGCGATCGCCTTGACGATCGCCACGATCTCGTCGGTGTCCTGGGTGTCCAGCACCACCGGCCAGGCGTCCACGCCGCCGAAGCGCTTGAACAGCGCCGCCTTGCCCTCCATCACCGGCAGCGAGGCGGCCGGCCCGAGGTTGCCCAGGCCGAGCACGGCCGAGCCGTCGCTGACCACGGCGACCGTGTTGCGCTTGATGGTGAGCCGTCGGGCGTCGGCCGGGTTCTCCGCGATCGCCATGCAGACCCGGGCCACCCCCGGGGTGTACGCCCGGGACAGCTCGTCGCGGGTGCGCAGCGCGACCTTCGGGGTCACCTCGATCTTGCCGCCCAGGTGCAGCAGGAACGTCCGGTCGGAGACCTTGCGCACGTCCACCCCGTCGAGCGCGGTGAGCGCGTCGACGACCTGGTCGGCGTGGCCGGCGTCGGCGGTGTCGCAGGTGAGGTCGACGATCACGTTGGTCGGGTCGGAGTCGACCACGTCCAGCGCGGTGACGATGGCGCCGGCCTCGCCCGCCGCGGTGGTCAGTCGACCGATGGAGGAGGCGTCGGCGGGCACCGCGATCCGGATCGTGATCGAGAATCCGGCACTCGGCAGTCGGGTGATGGCCACGAGAAAACAACTCCTCCGTCGACGCTGAGCGGCTCGACTGGCATTTCTACCCGCCCACCCGGGCCGACCGGCATCCGGCCCCACTACCGGTGGGTAGCGCCACGGGCATAACGCGGGTGCGCCCGGCGTTGACACGTGTCAGGATTGCTGTCACGCGCCGAAAGTGCTCGGCGATGCACATAACGGACAGGAGACGCGGTTTGCGCGAGCAGGAGACCTTCCACCCCTACGAGGACGACGAGCTCGACACCACCACCGGTGAGTACGAGCTGTCGGAGCGGCAGGCACTGCGGCGGGTCCCTGGCCTCTCCACCGAACTGACCGACATCACCGAGGTCGAGTACCGCCAGCTCCGGCTGGAGCGGGTCGTCCTGGTGGGCGTCTGGACGGAGGGGACCCAGTCCGACGCGGACAACAGCCTCACCGAGCTGGCGGCGCTGGCCGAGACGGCCGGCTCGCAGGTGCTCGAAGGGCTGATCCAGCGCCGCAGCCGACCGGACCCGGCGACGTACATCGGTCGGGGCAAGGTCGACGACCTGGGGGCGGTGGTGCTCGCCACCGGCGCCGACACGGTGATCTGCGACGGTGAGCTGTCCCCGTCGCAGCTCCGCAACCTGGAGCAGCGCACCAAGGTCAAGGTGGTCGACCGCACCGCGCTGATCCTCGACATCTTCGCCCAGCACGCCAAGAGCAAGGAGGGCAAGGCGCAGGTCGAGCTGGCCCAGCTCGAATACCTGCTGCCGCGCCTGCGCGGTTGGGGTGAGACGCTCTCCCGGCAGACCGGTGGTAGCGGTCGTGGCGGTGGCGCCGGCGGCGGCGTGGGTCTGCGTGGCCCGGGTGAGACCAAGCTGGAGACCGACCGCCGTCGGATCCGGCACCGCATCGCGCGGCTGCGCCGCGAGATCAAGGGCATGACCACGGTACGCCAGACGAAGCGCGCCCGGCGTTCCCGCAACGCGGTGCCCGCGGTGGCCATCGCCGGCTACACCAACGCCGGCAAGTCCAGCCTGCTCAACCGCCTCACCGGGGCGGGCGTGCTGGTGGAGAACGCGCTGTTCGCCACGCTGGACCCGACCACCCGCCGGGCGACCACCTCCGACGGGCGGCTCTACACGCTCTCCGACACGGTGGGCTTCGTCCGGCACCTGCCGCACCAGATCGTCGAGGCGTTCCGCTCGACGCTGGAGGAGGTCGGCGACGCCGACCTGGTGGTGCACGTGGTCGACGGCACCCACCCGGATCCGGAGGAGCAGGTCCGGGCGGTCCGCGAGGTGCTCGCCGAGGTGGGCGCCGACCGGCTGCCCGAGCTGCTGGTGGTCAACAAGACCGACGCCACCGACGAGGAGACGATGCTGCGGCTCAAGCGGCTCTGGCCGGAGGCGGTCTTCGTCTCCGCGCACAACGGGCGCGGGGTCGACGAGCTGCGCGAGGCGGTCGAGCGTCGGCTGCCCCGGCCGGCGGTCGAGGTCCGCGCGGTGCTCCCGTACGACCGGGGTGACCTGGTGGCCCGGGTGCACCGTCAGGGCGAGGTGCTGAGCACCGCGCACCTGCCCGAGGGCACGCTGCTGCACGTGCGGGTGGGTCAGGCGCTCGCCGCCGAGCTGGCGCCCTACCGCGCGGGTGACCGGCTCACCAACGACGATCGGGTGGGCGCCGGGCGGTGACCGTCCGGCGTCACCCGCCCGAAACCCGGCTCGTGCGACACTGAGCGCCATGCGGCACGTTGTCTCCTCGGTCACGCTCGCGCTCGGCCTGGTCGGCGCGGTCGTGGCGCCGGCCGGGCCGGCCCCGGCGGCCCCCGCCGCGGCTCCGGTGCTGGCCGCGGCTCCCAAGAAGAAGTGCACGGTCGCCGACGACCGGCTCCGCGAGCTGTCCGGCCTGGTCGCCACCGGCAACGGGTACGTCGTCATCAACGACGGCTCCGACGACCCGAGTCGCAAGCGCGTCTTCTACCTGGACGCCAAGTGCAAGGTCGACAAGGAGATCCGATACTCCGGGGACGGCCCGCTAGACACCGAGGACCTGGCGCTCGGGCCGGACCGCAAGACGCTCTGGGTCGCCGACACCGGCGACAACATCGAGAAGAAGACCCGGCGGGAACGCGTCGCGGTCTGGACGATGCCGCTGTCCGGGTCGAAGGATCCGGTGCTGCACCGGCTCGCCTACCCGGGCAAGGAGCCGCACGACGCCGAGGCGCTGCTGGTCGGCGACGACAACCTGCCGCTGGTGATCACGAAGGACCTCTCCGGCAAGTCGGAGGTGTTCACGCCGACCGCGAAGCTGAAGGCCGGCGGCGACCCCGAGCCGATCCCGATGAAGAAGGTCGGCGAGGTCACGCTGCCGAAGACCAACACCGAGAACAAGCTCGGCTCGCCGGGGCGGGCGCTGGTCACCGGCGCCGCCCGCTCACCGGACGGCGCCAGGGTCGTGCTGCGCACGTACGCCGACGCGTTCGAGTTCGACGTGGCCGGCGGCGACATCCTCAAGGCGTTGACCAGCGGTAAGCCCCGGGTGACGCCGTTGGCCGACCCGTTCGGCGAGGCGATCTCCTACACCTCCGACGGCAAGTCGTTCGTCACCGTCTCCGACGGCGGCTCGCTCGACCCGACCGACCCGATCGACATCCTCGGCTACACGCCGGCCACCACCGGGGTGGAGGCGTTGCCCAACGGCGGCAAGGTCGAGACCCGGCCGGCCGCCGAGAAGTCCTGGCTGGAAGGGCTGTCGCTCGACGAGATCACGTACCTGATCGCCGCGGTCGGGGTGCTCGGTGCGCTGCTGGTCGGCGCCGGCGTCTTCGGCATCCTGCGGGCCCGGCGCAAGCCGGCGCCCGTCGCGCCGGCCGACGAGTCCGAGCGCAGCGACGAGTTCCCGGTGAGCGGCGGCGCCCCGCCCGGCAACCGGCCGGACGCACCGCCACGCGGCGGGGTCTACGGCGGCGCGCAGGGCGGTGGCGTCTACGGCGGTGCCCCGGCCGGGGAGCGCCCGGCCGGCGGGGTGTACGGCGGGGGCCGGCCCCAGGGCGGCGCCGTGTACGGAGGCGGTGCCCAGGGCAGCGGTCGGCCTCCGGGCGGTGGCGCTGCGCCGGGCGGCGGCGGCCGGTCGGGTGGGGGCCGTCCCCAGGGTGGCCGGCCGCAGGGCGGTGGCGGTGCACCGGGCGGTGGCGTCTACGGCGGTGGCGGCGCGGGCGGTGGCACCGGCGGTGAGCGGGGCGGTTCGGGTGGCGGCGTCTACGGCGGTGCAGGAGGCGGCCAGGGTGGTGCGCGTCCGGCCGGCCGGGGTGGCGGCCCGGGTGGCGCGGGTCACCGCGGGCAGCCCGGTGGTGGCCGGCGGGGTGACGGCGGCCGGGCCGAGCCGCCGCGGCGCGATCCCCGGGATCCGCGCGGCGGGCGCCGCGACGACGATTACGGCGAGCGCGGTCAGTACGGGCCGGTCCCCGGTGGCCGGGAACCCCGGGGCGACCGCTACTGAGCACGACCGCTCCTGAGCACGACGCGAACGAGGGGTGACCGGCCACCGGTCACCCCTCGTGCGTCAGTCGGCCGGTCAGATCCGGCGCAGCACCGCCACCACGCGGCCCATGATGGTGGCGTCGTCGCCCGGGATCGGGTCGAAGGCCGGGTTCTGCGGCATCAGCCAGACGTGTCCGTCGCGGCGGCGGTAGGTCTTCACGGTCGCCTCGCCGTCGAGCATGGCCGCCACGATGTCGCCGACCTCGGCGTTGGGCTGCTGCCGGACGACCACCCAGTCGCCGTCGCAGATCGCCGCGTCGAGCATCGAGTCGCCCTTGACCTGGAGCATGAAGACCTCGCCCTCACCGACCAGCTCGCGGGGCAGCGGGAAGATGTCCTCCACGGCCTGCTCGGCGAGGATCGGCCCACCGGCGGCGATCCGGCCCAGCATCGGCACGTACGCCGGGGCGGGACGCTGCGCGCGGGCGGCCTCGTCGTCGACGTCGCTCGGGGCTCGGACGTCGACCGCGCGCGGCCGGTTCGGGTCGCGGCGCAGGAAGCCCTTCTTCTCCAGCTCCTTGAGCTGGTAGGCGACGCTGGACGGGGAGACCAGGCCGACCGCCTCGCCGATCTCGCGGACGCTCGGCGGGTAGCCGTGGCGCTCGACCCAGGTGCGGATGAACTCCAGGATCCGGCGCTGCCGGGCGGTGAGGTCGACCGTGGCCGGGTCGGGGAAGGCGCTGACCACCGGTGTGACCGGACGCACGGCGGGCTGGGTGGCCCGACTGCGCGCGGCGCGGGGTCGGCGGGTCGCCGGCGGCCCCGCCCCGTCGATCGGCTGCGGGTTCTTCTGCCGGCTGGCCCGGTCCTCGGTCACGTCCGTCCTCCCTGGTCGGCGCTGGGTGCCTCGTCGGCTCGTGGTGCGTGTGGTCCGACCGTATAGGTGAGATCGGCCATTTTCAAACATCTGTACGACCTGCTGTCGGCGTGTCGCGCCGAAATCCTGGATTTCCGAACGCTTGTTCTGATAAATGGTACGCCGCACTCGAACGGGTGTTCCATCCCGACGCCCCGTGACCGGGGGTGCCGGGTCGGCGTTGGTCTCCTCGACGGGTGACGCGCCGGACACGCCGACCAACTTGACCTCGCTGGGGGGACGGCATACGGTCAACCCCTAGATGTAGTAGTCACATGGGCGTAAGTTGCCTACAGGTTGGGTTTCCACTACCGAACGCACTCCCGCACCGCACATCCGGCGACGGCCATCCACGATGGCTCCGCCGGGTCGACGCGTGCCCGGGAGTCGGTAGCTGTGCCCGTGGTCGATGGAGGAGGTCGGGCGATGCGGTGTCCGTACTGCCGGCACGCCGACTCCCGGGTCGTCGACTCGCGGGAGGCCGACGACGGCCAGCTCATCCGGCGGCGGCGGTCCTGCCCGGAGTGCGGCAAGCGGTTCACCACCGTCGAGGAGGCGGTGCTCGCGGTGGTCAAGCGCAGCGGGGTGACCGAACCGTTCAGTCGCACCAAGATCATCGGTGGGGTGCGCAAGGCGTGCCAGGGCCGGCCGGTCGACGACGACTCGATCGCGCTGCTGGCACAGAAGGTCGAGGAGACCGTACGCGCCAAGGGGGCGGCGGAGATTCCCAGCCACGACGTGGGGCTGGCCATCCTCGGCCCGCTGCGTGACCTCGACGAGGTGGCCTACCTGCGGTTCGCCAGCGTCTACCGGTCGTTCGACTCGCTCGCCGACTTCGAGCGGGAGATCGAGACGCTGCGGGCCGCCGCGCGCGCCCGGGGGGGCGCGGACATGCCGGCGGGCGACACCGCCGGCGCGATCAACTGACATCTCTGATTCTGACAGGTTCGACCAGGCGCGGTGGGTGACCGTGCCGACGAGGGGGCGAGGGCGTGACGACCAGCAAGTCACGGAACAAGGCCGGGGCGGGGCTGAAGACCGAGCGCGTCTGGACGACCGAGGGGGTGCATCCCTACGACGAGGTCGCCTGGGAGCGCCGCGACGTCGTCATGACGAACTGGCGGGACGGCTCGATCAACTTCGAGCAGCGCGGGGTGGAGTTCCCCGAGTCCTGGTCGGTCAACGCGGCCAACATCGTGACCACGAAGTACTTCCGGGGCGCGGTGGGGACCCCGGAGCGGGAGTGGTCGCTCAAGCAGCTGATCGACCGGGTGGTCGACACCTACCGCACCGCCGGTGAGGAGTACGGCTACTTCGCCTCCCCGGCCGACGCGGAGGTGTTCGCGCACGAGCTGACCTGGATGCTGCTGCACCAGGTGTTCAGCTTCAACTCGCCGGTCTGGTTCAACGTCGGCACGCCGTCGCCGCAGCAGGTCAGCGCCTGCTTCATCCTGGCCGTCGACGACTCGATGGACTCGATCCTCGACTGGTACAAGGAGGAGGGGCGGATCTTCCAGGGCGGCTCGGGCGCCGGGGTGAACCTCTCCCGCATCCGGTCCTCGAAGGAGCTGCTCTCCTCCGGCGGCACCGCCTCCGGTCCGGTCAGCTTCATGCGCGGCGCGGACGCGTCCGCCGGCACCATCAAGTCCGGTGGCGCCACCCGGCGCGCGGCCAAGATGGTCATCCTCGACGTGGACCACCCGGACATCGAGGAGTTCGTGGCGACCAAGGCGCGCGAGGAGGACAAGATCCGCGCGCTGCGGGACGCCGGGTTCGACATGGACCTGGGCGGCGCCGACATCGTCAGCGTGCAGTACCAGAACGCCAACAACTCGGTCCGCGTCTCCGACGAGTTCATGACCGCGGTGGAGAACGGCGGCGGCTTCGACCTGCGCGGCCGGCTCGACGGGCAGACCATCGAGACGATCGACGCCAAGAAGCTGTTCCACACCATCTCCCAGGCCGCCTGGGAGTGCGCCGACCCCGGCCTCCAGTACGACGACACCATCAACGACTGGCACACCTGCCCGGAGACCGGGCGGATCACCGCGTCGAACCCGTGCTCGGAGTACCTGCACCTGGACAACTCCTCGTGCAACCTGGCCTCGCTGAACCTGATGAAGTTCCTCCGCGCCGACGGCGGCTTCGAGGTGGAGAAGTTCGTCCGGTCGGTCGAGTTCGTCATCACCGCGATGGACATCTCGATCTGCTTCGCCGACTTCCCGACGGAGAAGATCGGGGAGACCACCCGCGCCTACCGGCAGCTCGGCATCGGGTACGCCAACCTGGGCGCCCTGCTGATGGCCTCCGGCCTGCCGTACGACTCGGAGCAGGGACGGGAGGTGTCCGCGGCGATCACCTCGTTGATGACCGGCACCGCCTACCGCCGCTCCGCCGAGCTGGCCGGCATTGTCGGCCCGTACGACGGCTACGCCCGCAACGCCGAGCCGCACAAGCGCGTCATGCGCAAGCACGCCGCCGCCAACGACAGCATCAAGCCGACCGGCACCGTGGGCACCGCCGTGCAGCGCGAGGCGACGAAGCAGTGGACGCTCGGCAACAAGCTCGGCGACCGGAACGGCTGGCGCAACTCGCAGGCCAGCGTGCTCGCCCCGACCGGCACCATCGGCCTGATGATGGACTGCGACACCACCGGCGTCGAGCCGGACCTGGCGCTTGTCAAGTTCAAGAAGCTGGTCGGCGGCGGCTCGATGCAGATCGTCAACCAGACCGTGCCGCGCGCCCTGCGCAGCCTCGGTTACCCCGAGGAGCAGGTCGAGGCGATCGTCGAGCACATCGCCGACCACGGGCACGTGGTGGACGCCCCCGGCCTGAAGCCGGAGCACTACCCGGTCTTCGACTGTGCCATGGGTGAGCGGTCCATCGCGCCGATGGGGCACGTGCGGATGATGGCGGCGGTCCAGCCGTTCATCTCCGGCGCCATCTCCAAGACGGTCAACATGCCGGAGCAGGCGACCGTCGCGGACGTCGAGAAGATCTACTACGAGGGCTGGAAGCTCGGCCTCAAGGCGCTGGCGATCTACCGGGACAACTGCAAGGTGGGCCAGCCGCTGTCGGTCGCCAAGCCGAACAAGGGCGCCGCCGAGACCCCGGCCCGGGTGGCCGAGGCCGAGAAGGTCGTGGAGAAGGTCGTCGAGTACCGCCCGGTGCGCAAGCGGCTGCCGAAGAAGCGCCCGTCGCAGACGGTCTCGTTCTCGGTCGGCGGCGCCGAGGGCTACCTCACCGCCTCGTCCTACCCGGACGACGGCCTCGGCGAGGTCTTCCTCAAGATGTCGAAGCAGGGCTCGACCCTGGCCGGCGTGATGGACGCCTTCTCGGTGGCCATCTCCATCGGTCTCCAGTACGGCGTCCCGCTGGAGACGTACGTCAGCAAGTTCACCAACATGCGCTTCGAGCCGGCCGGCATGACCGACGACCCGGACGTGCGGATGGCCGCCTCGGTGATGGACTACATCTTCCGTCGCCTGGCGCTGGACTTCCTGCCGTACGAGCGCCGCGCGGAGCTGGGCATCTTCACCGCCAAGGAGCGGGCCGCCCAGCTCCGGGCCGAGGCGGAGGCGGAGGCGAGCGGTGCGGACCTCACCGCGATGGCCGCCTCCGCCCCGGTCGAGGCGCCCGAGCCGAAGACCGGCCCGGTGGCCCAGCCGGCACAGGAGACGGCGAGTGTCGCCGCCGCCAAGCCGGCGCCGGCGGTGGGTTCCAGCACCGAACTGCTGGAGGCCGTGATCGGCAAGGCCGCGGACGCGCCGCTCTGCTTCACCTGCGGCACCAAGATGCGTCCGGCCGGTAGCTGCTACGTCTGCGAGGGCTGCGGCTCCACCAGCGGTTGTAGCTGAGAGTTCCACCGCACGTCCGGCGAGCGCGGCAGGGGTTTCCCTGCCGCGCTCGCGGCGTTCGTGCCCCGCCCGCGCGGTCGGGGAGCACCTGGCCGGGGACGCCTGTCGAGCTGAGAGCGGAAACGACTCACCGGCGCCCGGCCCGATCCCACCCGGCAGTGGGCACCGTCACAGACCCCGGGCGCGCGGCGAACTGCGATGCTCGGGGGATGAGTACCGCCGACACCTACCGGATGTTCGCCGACCGCGAGGCACGCGGCGTGTCTCCGGCGTACGAACGGTTGTCGCGGGCCGTGGCGCGCGACCCGGAACTGCTCGCGATGCTCGACACGCTGCCGCCGGCGAAGCGTCAGCCGAACCTGCTCTTCGGTGTGGTCCGGTTGCGCGGCGGCCCGGTGGACGACCCGGCGGCGTTCCGCGCGCACGTGCTGGCGCACTGGCCGGAGATCGCGGCGCAGATGCGGGTCCGGGCCACGCAGACCAACGAGGCCGGCCGCTGCGCGGTGCTGCTGCCGGCGCTCGCCGCGTTGCCGCAGCCGCTGGCGCTGCTGGAGGTGGGCGCCTCCGCCGGCCTGTGCCTCTACCCGGACCGGTACGCCTACCGCTACGGCGACCGACGGATCGGCGACGGCGAGCCGGCGCTCGACTGCACGCTCACCGGCGTCGCCCCGCCCGACCGGCGGCCGGAGGTGGTGTGGCGGGCCGGGCTCGACATGAACCCGCTCGACGTCACCGACCCGTCGGACCTGGCCTGGCTGGACGCGTTGATCTGGCCCGAACACACGCACCGGCGCCAACGGCTGCGCGCGGCGGCGGCAGTCGCCGGGGCCGACCCACCGCTGCTGGTCCGCGGTGACCTGGTCGACGACCTGCCGGCGCTGGCGGCCCGCGCCCCGGCCGGCGCGACGCTGGTGATCTTCCACAGTTCGGTGCTCTACCAGGTGCCGCCGGTCCGCCGGACGGCCTTCACCGAGCTGGTCCGGACGCTGCCCGGGCACTGGCTCGCCAACGAGGACCCGACCGTGCTGCCGCCGGCGGGCGTCCCCGACCCGCCGGACGGCGGCTTCCACAACCTGCTCGCGCTCGACGGCCGACCGCTGGCCTGGACGCGGGGCCACGGGCAGGCGGCCACCTGGTTCGGCTGACGGCCGCCGCGGCCGGCCCGACGGTCAGCCCGTGGGCAGCGAGTCGACCGCGGCGGCGAGCACCCCGCGCAGGTCGGCCTCCGCGCCGGCCGGCAGCGTCTTCGGCTCGACCACCTGGTACGCGACGCGCACCTCGTACCTGTCACCGCGCCAGGCCCAGCCGTCGAACCGGGTCTCCCCGCCGTCCCACGGGCGCACCGCCACGCAGGAGTTGTCGCCCGGCCCGTCGCCGGTCAGGTCGCTCCCGATCCGCGCGCACCGGTCCCGTCGCCACCGGTCGTCGTACATGCCCTCGGCGTCGACGGCCACGGTGACGACCAGGTCGCCGCGCATGGTGGTGCCGCTGGTCAGGTCGACCGCGCACTCCCGGGAGCCGCTGCGGTCACCGAGGTTCGCCGAGGCACTGGGCGACGCGCCCGGCGCGAGCCGGGTCAGCAGGTCGGCCGGGAGCAGCGCGCAGGGGTCGCGCAGTTCGTCAGGCGTCGCCGTCTCGTCGGTGCCGCAGCCGGCGACGGCCAGCAGCGCGCCGGTAACCACGATCGCCGCGGCCGATCTCGTCATCTGTCCTCCTTGGACGGTCGCGGCGACGGTAACAGCGCCACGCCACCCCGGATCTCGCGGTCCGCCCCCGTCCACATCCCGACCCACCACCACCTCCACCACCCCACCACCCGTCCGCCCTGTTTCGCGGAAAGGGTGGTCATCCGGGGCCCGAATGGCCACGCTTTCCGGGAAGGCGAGCGTGGGGGTGGAGGGACGGGGTGGGGCGGAGCGGGGCCGGTAGGGTCGCGGGGTGGTCGAACCGCGCTGGCTGGTGGAGAACCGGGACGCCTACGACACCGTCGCCGAGGACTACGCGCGGCTGCTGCCCGACGTGGTGGAGCCGCCGCTGGACCGGGCCGTGCTGACCGCGTTCGCCGAGACGGTGGGCCCGGGTCGACCGGTGCTGGAGGTCGGCTGCGGCACCGGCCGGGTCACCGCCCACCTGCGCCGCCTCGGCCTCGACGTGGCCGGCGTCGACCTGTCGCCCGGCATGGTGGCGGTGGCCCGCCGGACCCACCCGGAGCTGCGCTTCGAAATCGGCTCGATGACGGAACCGGTCGCGGCCGACGCGTCCCTGGCCGGGCTCGTCGCCTGGTACTCGATCATCCACCTCCCGCCGGAGCTGCTGCCCGAGGTCTTCGCCGGCTTCCACCGGGCGCTCGTCCCGGGCGGCCACCTGCTGCTCGCGGTGAAGGTCGGCGACCGGGTCGACCGGCGGGCACAGGCCTACGGGCACGCGGTCGCGTACGACGTGCACTGGCTGCCGCCGGAACGCCTGGCCGCGCAGCTCACCGCCGCGGGGCTCGCGGTGACCGCCACGCTGCTCCGGGCGCCGGTCGGCGCGGAGCGCCAGCCCCAGGCATTCCTGCTCGCGCGGCGGGCCGACGGATGACCGTCGCGCTGTTCACCCTCGGCGGGACCATCGCGATGGCCGGCACCGGCGCCGGGGGAGTGGTCACCCGGCTCACCGGCGCCGACCTCACCGCCGCCGTACCCGGGCTCGCCGACATCCCGCTCGACGTGCGCGACGTCGAGGCGGTGCCCAGCGCCGCGCTCGCGTACCGGCAGATCCTCGATCTGGTGGACGCGGCGGCCGCCGCGGTCGACGGCGGGGCGACCGGCGTGGTGGTCACCCAGGGCACCGACACGCTGGAGGAGACCGCGTTCCTGGCCGACCTGGTCTGGGCGCGCGCCGCGCCGCTGGTGTTCACCGGCGCGATGCGCAACCCGACGCTGGCCGGCCCGGACGGGCCGGCGAACCTGCTCGCGGCGGCCCGGGTCGCCGCCGCGCCGGCCGCGCGGGACCTCGGCGTGCTGGTCGCGATGAACGACGAGATCCACGCCGCGCGGTTCGTCCGCAAGACCCACAGCACCGGTACGGCCACGTTCGCCTCGCCGGACGCCGGGCCGCTCGGGCACGTGATCGAGGGGCGGGTACGCGTGCTCACCCGGCCGCCCCGGCACGCGCCGCTGCCGGCGGTGGGCCGTGACCGGCTGGCCGCCGTCCGGGTGGCGCTGCACACGGTCACGCTCGACGACGACGTGGCGCTGCTCGACGCGCTCGCCGCCGGTCGGGACGGGCTGGTGGTGGCCGGGTTCGGGGTCGGGCACGTGCCGCCGGCGTTCGCCCCGGCGCTGGGCGCACTGGCCGGACGGATGCCGGTGGTGCTGACCTCGCGCACCGGGGCCGGGTCGGTGTTGCGGGACACCTACGGCGCGGTCGGCTCGGAGCGGGACCTGCGGCGGCGCGGGCTGGTCGACGGCGGGCTGCTCCACCCGTACAAGGCGAAGGTGCTGCTGCGGCTGCTGCTCGCCGCCGGCGCGGACTCCGGCGCCGTCGCCGAGGCGTTCGCGCGGCACGGCTGAGGTGTAAGGCCGGGCCCCTTCTTAACACCTGCCGTTAACAAGGGGCCCCGCCTATGCGGGAGACGTTAACCGGGGGCCCCTCCTTACACTCCAGCGGTGAGTGACGAGCTGGCGGACCGTCCGTTGACCGAGCCGCACCCGTCGCGGCTGCCGCCCGCGCACCCGGGGCGGGCGCGGATCCTGGCGGCGCACGCCGCCGCGCTGGCCGCCGGGGAGGCCGGCTACCCGGACCCGGAGACCGGCCTCTTCGTGCTCAGCGCCGGCTTCCTGGCCCGCCGGGGCACGTGCTGCGGGCGAGGATGCCGGCACTGCCCGTACGTGGCCGACTAGGGCCGCCGTTCCGGCGCGTGGACGGTGTGGATCCGCAGCGTGCCGGACTGAACACCAGGGGTTGCGCCCGCGTGCGAACATCGAGAGACGTCGAGACCCGGCCGATCCGGGCTGTCGGAGGGACGTCACATGAGTGGGTTCTGGAGGCGGCTGTGGTCGTCCGCCCGGGCGGACGACCGGCAACCACCGCGCCGCGACGGCCCGGACAAGCCGTTCACGGTCACCTCCAGGACGGCGCCGGACGGACATCCCGTCATCGAGATCACGCTCGGGCCGACGATCAGCTCGGCGCTGAGACGTGACCACGCCGCCGAGGAGTACGGCGACGACGACCCGCGCACCATCGCGGCCGGCCGCGCCTACGCACAGACCCTGATGGCACAGGGCGAGGTGGCGGAGGCGGTGTCGGCGTACCGGTCCGTCCTCGGCGTGCAGCGGGCCGCTCTCGGGCCGAAGCACCCCGACACCCTCGCCACCCAGCACAGCCTCGGGTTCGCCCTGCAGACGCTCGGTCGGGACGCCGAGGCGGCGAAGGTGCAGCGGGAGGTGTACGACCGCCGACGCGAGGTCCTCGGCCCGGACCATCCCGACACGCTCGCCAGCGGCACCAACCTGGGGGAGATGCTGCACCGGCTCGGCCGGCCGGGCGAGGCGGAGCGGACCCACCGCGCGGTAGCCGAGAGCCTGGTCCGGTCCGAAGGGCCGACCGCCTCCCGCACCCTGCTCAGCAAGATGAGCCTGATGAGCGCGTTGCACTCGCTGGGCGAGCTGGCGGAGGCCGAACGGCTCTGCGCCGAAGTGGTGGCCGGGCTGCGCCGCACCGAGGGACGGCGGGCCCGGGTCACCCTCCAGGCCCGCAGCAACCAGGCCACGTTGCTGCTGAGCCTCGACCGGGTCCGCGACGCGCTCCGCGTCGTCACGGAGGTGGCGGCGGACGCCGAGCAGGCGCTCGGTCCGCGCGACCCGGCGACCCTGCACGCCCGGCACGGGCTGGCCAACGCGCTGAGCCGGAACGGCCGGACCGCGGAGGCGGTACGGACGCTGGACGCGGCGGTACCCGACTTCGTCCGGACGTTCGGCGCCGAGCATCCGCTGACCCTCGCCGCCCGGATCGGGCTGGTGGAGCTGCTCGTGCACGAAGGACCGCGGGCGCGGGCCCGACAGGAGGCCCGCGAGTGCCTCGCCGCCTGCGAGCGGGCGCTCGGACCCGGGCACCCGCAGACCGGGCAGGCGCGGGAACTGGTCGCGGCGGTCGCCGGCGGCCGGTGACGACGCTCCCGGGCACGACCCCCTGCGCGTGGTCGGCCCGGGGGCGGTCACGGGCCCAGGTGGACGTGCGTGGCCCACAGCGTGGGGGCGAGCCGATACCGGTCGCGGAGCGCGCGTGCCGCCTCGTGCAGCGCGTACGCCGGCGACCGGCCCGCCGGCACCGAGTAGAAACGCCGGACGATCTCCAGTGAGGCGGCGTCGTCGGTCTCCCACAGCGTGCCGATCACGTGCCGGAAGCCGGCGATCTGGAACGCGCCGGTGATGTGCACCGCCTCGTCGGCGAGTTCCAGGGTGGACCGGGTGGTGGAGCAGGCGGCCAGGAACGCGAGCTGGCTGTGTTCCAGCCCGAGGTTGGCGATGTCGTCGACGGTCAGCGGATGCTCGGCGTGGTCGTGACCGAGCAGCCGGCCCATCGCGGGATCGTGCGGGTCGCCGAGCGCGTGGCAGGCGAGATGGACGTGGGTGGCGGACGACAGGCCGCGGAGCACCCGCTCGCGGGTCGCCGCCACACCCGTGTCGATCTCGACGTCGGGCCGGTTGGCGGCGACGGTCGCCGCCTCCCGTGAGGCGGCGGGCAACGCCGTGAACCCCCCGGGGGTCTCGGGCATGGCCACCACATAGGTGCGGGTCCCGCCCCGACCCGTCGGAGGGGTCGACCGCAGCCTGCGGAGCGCCTCGACCGTCGAGGTGTAGGAGGAGACCACCCGATCCAGTGCGCCGTCGCGGACCGCGGCGGCGGGCTCGGCGGCGTGCAGCGGGAAGAACGCCGTCGGGCCGGTGGGGCACCACCACAGCCGGGGCCGGACACCGGACCCGTCGGCGACGGCGTCGAAGCCCAGATGATCGAGGACCGGCCGCACGGCGACCCGCCACAGCCAGTCGAGGATCTCTCGGACGACCTGTTGCGCCGCCAACCGGTCGCGGGCCCGGGCGCCGGGGTCGTGGGCCTGCCCGGTCGCCGTGCGCAGCCGGTCGACGTTGGCGGCGGCCGTCTCGATGCTCAGCTCCGGCAGCGGCAGTACCGTCAGGCGGCCCCGTCGCAGAACGAGTGCGTCGCAGCGGTACAGGCTCAGGGTGACCACCACCACGGGCTCGTCGCCGACACCGGCCAGCAACTCGGCGGCGGTGGCCGGACGCAGGAAGTCCGCCAGGCCGGGTAGGGCACGGACCCGCCGCAGCAGCGCGGTCCACTCGGACTCCCGACGCCGACCATCCTCGTACGCGCCGCGCGGGTCCGGCTCCGGGGCGTCCATCTCCCGACGCAGCCGCACGTACTCCCGGGCCAGTCCAGCATCGGCGAGCCACAGCTCCGCCAGGCCGCCCCGGGCGGTGAGACGGCGGCTCAACAGCACCCCGCGCCCCTGCTCCAGCAGTTCGAGGGCGCGGTCCGGTCGCCCGGCGGTCAGCGCGGACGCGGCGGCGGCGCCGCCGAGCCCGGCGGTACCGGCCAGGTCGTGGTGCTGGTCGACCCGCAGGCGGTCGCGGGAGGCGAGTCTCGGCAGCAACGCGACCGCCGTGGCCAGCGCGTCGGTCGCCGCCTCCCACCGGCCGAGTGAGGCGTGTACGTGGCCGAGCGCCGCCCACGCCTCGACGCGTCGGGAGACCGGGGCCGCCGGCACCTCGGTGGCGACGGTGGCCACCCGCTCCGCCTCCCGCAACGTGTCCGGCTCGCCGGTGCGCAGGTGCTCGGCGCGCAGCGCCTGGACGAGGGAGAACCGGGTCGCCATCTGACCGGGGTGCGACGCGGGGAACAGGGCGGTCGCCTCCCGCATCAGCTCGATGCACTCGCGCAGGTCGGCGGGTTCGCCCCGGGCGTCGTAGCGCTTGCGCAGCGCGTAGCCGAGCTTGTCGACGAGAACGCGGCGCTGCGGGTCGGTCGGCCCGGCGAGGTGGAGCACGCGCCGGGAGAGGCCGACCGCCAGGTCCAGCGACGCCTCGTCTCCGGTCTCCCGGTGGATGATCTGGGCCAGGTCGGCCGCGTCGACGATGGCCGCGATCGAGTCGGGATGCCCCTCGTCGACGCCCTCGGGGATGGCGAGGTACGCGTCGGCGGCCCGCGCCAGGGTCTCCGGCTCGGGCCGACGGCGGTAGAGCTGCATCAGGGCGGCCCCGAGATGACGCAGGGTCAGCCGCCGGTGGTGGTCCGGCGCGCCGTCCCGCTCCAGTCGGGCCAGCTCGGCGCCCAGGATGTCGACCGCGTGTTCGGGGTCGGCGGTGTGCCGGGTGGTCTCGGCCCGGGTGAGCAGGCAGAGGGCGAGCTGGACGGTCGCAGCCGTGCGGTTGGCGTTCGAGGGCCGGGTCAGCACCGCCCGCAGCGCGTCGATCGCCTCGTCCAGGTCGGCGGGTTCACCGGTCACCTGGTGCCGGTGCCGCAACGCCTCGGCGAGTCGCCCACCGGCGGCTGTCAGGTTCATGGTGCCGTCGTCCCCGGCTGCCGCGAGGGCCCGCCGGGCGTACCCGATCGCCTCGTCCAGCGCCGGAAGGGCCCCGCCGAGCTGGTAGGCCATCAGCCGCGCCCCGGCCGACTGGAGCAGCACCGCGGTGTGGTGGGGGTGGTCGGCGTCGTCGATCGCGCCGGTGGCCGCCAGCACGGCCGACGCGACGTCGAGGGGCGCGGTGTCGCCGGCCCGGCCGGCCCTGGCCATGAGCGCCTCGGACAGCACCACGGCGATCGGCACGGCGTCGTCGTCGTCCGGCGCGGTCGCGTGGGCGGCCTGGCGGAGCAGGACCACGGACTCCTCCAGGTCCACCGGGTCGTGGCCCAGCCGGTACCGGCGGAGCAGGGCCTCGCCCAGGCCGAACTGGCAGTAGGCGTGGCCCGGAACGCCGGCGGGGTGCAGGTCGAGCATGGCCCGCGAGGCATCCACCGTCTCGTCGACAAGCGCCTCGGAACTCTGCGTCTCCCACCGGATCACCAGTCCGTCCGCCCAGGTGCGTAGCCAGCCGTTCCGGCGCGGGTCGTCCGGCGCGGCCACCGCGAGCACCCGCCCGTACAGGTCGATGGCCTCGGCCAGGTCCGTGGAGCGCCGCCGGTCGGACCGGTACCGGGCCTGGAGCGTCTCCGCCGCGCCGACGAGATGGTCGAGGTCTGGCTGCCCACCGGTGGCGGGCCGGACGAGGCGGCGGAAGAGTTCGACCGCCTCGTCCACCTCGTCCGGACCGGCGTGCCGGCGCAGGGCGGTGGCGAGTTGATGACGGCAGAGCGATTCGAGGCCCGGGTCGTCGGTGGTGTCGAGCGCGAACCGCAGCAGGGTGATCGCCTCGTCCAGGTGGTGTCGTCGCGGATCGCTCTCCCACCGCAGCACGGCGACGATCGAGAGGTTCTGCGCGACGCCCGGCCGGGCCTCGCGGGAACCGTGTCGCAGGACCCAGCGCAGCAGCTCCTCGGCGCGGTCCAGGCGGCTCGGATCACGGTCGTCGGGGTACGCCTGGAGCAGGCGGACCCCCTCCCACAGGCGGCTGGCGACCAGGTCGTCGGCAGATGTCATGTCACCCCCGGTCGACAGCGTCCGACTCAACGACGTCAATCCTCGCAGCCGTTGGCCCCGGCCACTACTGTCGGCCCTGTCGCCCGCCCCGCGGTGATCGCGGGCGGTCAATTTGCCAGCGGCGGGACGGGAGCAGATGCCGATGAGCCACGCGCAGCGGCCACCAGGCCACCGGATCAGCGACTCGACCGCCGCGGACGTGGCCCGCGTCTGCGCGGACCTGGTCGACGTCGCCGACCTCGTCGACCCCGCCGGGCCGGAGGCGGAACCGCTCCTCAGCCGGTTGCGCGCCGACCGCGTCACCGAGGACGCGGTCCGCGAGGCGCTGGACGAGTTGGTGGATCTCCTGGGTCGGCACGGACTGACCGGTGTGCTCGGTGCCGCCCGCGGCGCCGAGCCGTTGCCGGACGTCTTCACCGGGCTGCCCGTGATCGGCCGCGGTCGACCCCTCGAAGAGGTGTACGTCTGCCCGGGCAACCTGTGTGACCGGGCGGAGATCCGGCGTCTCGGGATCCCGGCCGCGCCGTCGTGCGCGGTCTGGGCGCGTCCGCTCCGGTTGGATCGGCAGGACCGATGACCGCGTTCGTCACCTCGCTCGGGGGCAAACTCGCCGAACGGTGGTTGCAGGCCCTCCTGCTGCCCGGGGTGGTCTTCGTCTGCGCGGTGGCGGTGGCCGGCCGGCTCGGGCACGACCGGTGGTCGGACGTCGACGCGCTGGCCGCCGCCGTGGACCATCTCGGTGACGCGGTCACGGGACGCGGCAACGGCGCGGTCGCGCTCCTCGCCGTCGCGGTGGTGGCCGGCGCGGTGGCCGCCGCCGCGCTCGCGCAGGGGCTGGGGCGGGTGGTGACCTACGGCTGGACCGCCACCTGGGGCCCGATCGGGCGGCCCGTGGTGCGCCGCCGCCGACGCCGGTGGCGGGACGCGGTCACCCGGTACGAGGACGCGCTGACCGAGAAGGCACGCCGGCGGCGTGGCGTGCGCCCCTCGGATCCCCCGCCGGCGGTGCCGGACACGGCGGCGCTGGCCGCCGCCCGCGACCGGATCTCGCTTGTCGAACCGCGCCTGCCCACCTGGATGGGTGACCGGATGCACGCGGTGGACGAGCGGGTGCGGATCGCGTACGACCTGGATCTCGCCTCCGCGTGGCCCCGGCTCTGGCTGACCGTGCCGGACGAGGTCCGCGGCGCCCTCGCCCGGGCACAGGCCGAGTTCGCCGCCGCCGGCCGGCTGGCCGGTTGGGGCGGTCTCTATCTTCTTCTCGGCCTGTGGTGGTGGCCGGCGGCGGTGGTGGGCGCAGGGGCGTGGGTGGTGGGCTGGTGGCGCGGTCGGGCGTCGATGGGAAATCTCGCGCAGCTCGTCGAGGCCACCGTCGACCTGCACGCGTCGGCGCTGGCGGTCGCCCTGGGGCATCCGGTCGACGGGCGCTTCACGCCCGGCGACGGGGAGGTCGTGACGCGGATCCTGCGCAAGGGCACGTGACCGGGCTTCCCTGCCCGCTGGGCGGGCCGTACGGTGTCCGACGGAACTCCGGCGGGCCGGCCCCGCCGCCGACCGCGGAGGTCTTCCCGTGCGTGCCCGTAGTACCTGGCTGGCCGTCTCGGCCGCCCTGCTCGCCGCCGGCTGCGCCGACGACAGGTCCCCGGTGGCCGTGCCGGCGGCCCCGCCGCCGGTGGCCGAGGTCGCCGCCGCCTCCTCCGGCGGGGCGTGCCGGCTGCTCGACTTCGCGGTGATCGCCGAGCACACCGGCGGCACGTTCGACGTGGCCGCCGCCACCGACCAGGGCGACACCCACACCTGCGTGGTCCGTGCCCAGGGCGCGGTGCTGCCGGAGCTGACGCTCGCGGTGACGGACACGTCGATCGACGTGGCGACGTTCACCGCCGACGTGCAGCCCAGCGGGGCGACGAAGGTCACCAAGCTCGGCAAGATCGCTTACCGGCGGACGCTGCCGAGGACCGCGCACAGCGGCCCGGCCGCGGAGGTGGGCTGGCTGGCCGCCGAGGACCGGCTCGCCAGCCTGCGCTGGACCAGCCCCGAGGGGACCGCCGCGGCGGAGGCGGCGCAGGCGACCGGAAAGCTGGTCGCGCTGGCCAAGGTGATCGACACCCGGCAGTTGTGAGCCCAGCGGTGTGAGCCCAGCGGCCGGTCGGTGGGCCGTGATCCGGCCGGTCAGCGGGCCGCGACGAAGACGCGGGAGGCCACCTCGCGGGGCAGCCGCACCCGGTCGCCGGAACGGTCGATGGAGACGCCGTCGCGCTCCTGCGCCACGGTGACGGTCGCGCCCGGGTCGACGCCCGCCGCGTGCAACTGCCGGAGCACGTCCGCGTCGGTCTGCACGCTCTCGCAGATCCGCCGCACCACCACCGAGCCGGACAGGCCCGGGAAGGCCAGGTTCCGCTCGCTCTCGATCGTCTCGGCCGGCGGCTGGCCGGGGTCGCCCAGCTCCTCCAGCCCCGGGATCGGGTTGCCGTACGGCGACCGGGTCGGGCGGTTGAGCAGGTCGTAGACCCGCTTCTCCACCGCGTCGCTCATCACGTGCTCCCAGCGGCAGGCCTCCTCGTGGGCCTCCTCGTAGGGCATCCCGATCACGTTGACCAGCAGCAGCTCGGCCAGCCGGTGCTTGCGCATCACCGAGACCGCGGTGCCGCGGCCCAGCGCGGTGAGGGCCAGGTGCCGGTCGCCCTCGACGGTGAGCAGGCCGTCGCGCTCCATCCGGGCGACGGTCTGGCTGACGGTCGGGCCGCTCTGCCGCAGCCGCTCGGCGATGCGGGCGCGCAGCGGCGGCACACCCTCTTCCTCCAGCTCGAGGATGGTGCGCAGGTACATTTCGGTCGTATCGACCAGTGAGTGAGCGTTTATCTTTATCACCCGTAAGCGAGGAACGAACCGGAATCTCCAGTGTCTCACGAGCCGCCCCTGAGCTGCCAACACCACGACCGGCCCCGGCCCGGAGCGGGCGGTGCGGGTCGGATCGGCGCCGGATGGTGTTGACTGGGCCGCATGTCCGGAACCGCAGAGTTGCTGGTCGAGCCGGACCGGCTCGCCGCCGAACTCGACCGCGCCGACCCGCCCGTCCTGCTCGACGTCCGCTGGCGGCTGACCGGACCGCCCGGCCGCGCCGACTACGCCGCCGGCCACCTGCCCGGCGCCGTCTTCGTCGACCTGGACACCGAGCTGTGCGGGCGTCCGGGCGCCGCCGGGCGGCACCCGCTGCCCGACCCCGCCGCGTTGCAGGCCGCGCTGCGGGCGGCCGGCGTCCGCGCCGGTCACCCCGTGGTGGTGTACGACGGCGGCGACGGGATGTCCGCCGCCCGGGCCTGGTGGACGCTGCGCTGGGCGGGGCACCGGCCGGTGCGGGTGCTGCACGGCGGCTTCCCGGCCTGGGCCGCCGCCGGCCTGCCGGTGGACACCGCGACGCCCGAGCCCACGCCCGGCGACGTGACCGTCACCCCGGGCGCGTTGCCGGTGCTCGACGCCGGGCAGGCCGCCCGGCTCGCCGCCGCCGAGGACGCGGTGCTGCTCGACGTGCGGGCCGCGCCGCGCTACCGGGGCGAGAACGAGCCGGTGGATCCGGTCGCCGGGCACGTTCCCGGCGCGGTGAACCTGCCCGCCCCGGAGTACGTGACCCAGGGCCGGTTCCCGGCCGCGGAGGCGCTGCGCGCGCGGTTCGCCGAGGCGGGGGTGCGCGGGGACGCGCCGGTCGGGGCGTACTGCGGCTCCGGGGTGACCGCCGCGCAGACGGTGCTGGCGCTGCACCTGGCCGGCCGGCCGGACGCGGCGCTGTACGTGGGCTCGTGGAGCGGCTGGGTGGCCGACCCGGACCGTCCGGTGGCGACCGGTGGCGCCACCGGTCAGTGAGTGCGCAGTTGGTGGGCGCGTCCGCGCGCACGTGCGACGATGGCCGCATGGCCGACGACACGGTGGTGGTGTGGGACTCCGCCCTCCTCGCCTACGACATGGGGGACCACCCCCTCGACCCGGTCCGCGTCGAGCTGACCATGGCGCTCGCCCGCGAGCTGGGCGTGCTCGACCGACCGGGCGTGCGCCTGGTCAGGCCGGAGCCGGCCGACGACGCGCTCCTCACCCGGGTGCACGATCCGGCCTATCTGGACGCGGTCCGGGCCGCGCCGCGTGACCCGCTCTTCGCCGGCTTCGGGCTCGGCACCTCGGACAATCCGGTCTTCGACGGGATGCACGAGTCCAGCGCGCTGATCGCCGGCGCCACCGTGGCCGCCGCCGAGGCGGTCTGGCGGGGCGAGGCGCGGCGCGCGGTGAACGTGGCCGGCGGCCTGCACCACGCCATGCCGGCCCGGGCGGCCGGCTTCTGCGTCTACAACGATCCGGCGGTGGCCATCGCCCGCCTGCTCGACCTGGGCGCGGAACGGATCGCGTACGTCGACGTGGACGTGCACCACGGCGACGGGGTGCAGGAGATGTTCTACCGGGACCCGCGGGTGCTCACGGTCAGCCTGCACGAGACCCCGCTGGCGCTCTTCCCCGGCACCGGTTTCCCGGACGAGACCGGCGGGCCCGGCGCGGAGGGCAGCGCGGTCAACGTGCCGTTGCCGCCGGGGGTCGGCGACGCCGGCTGGCAGCGCGCGTTCCACGCGGTGGTGCCGTCGGTGCTGCGCGCGTTCCGGCCGCAGGTGCTCGTCACCCAGTGCGGGGCGGATGGGCACCGAGCCGACCCGCTGGCCGACCTGCACCTGTCCGTGGACGGGCAGCGGGCCACCTACCGGGCGTTGCGGGCGCTCGCCGACGAGCTGTGCGAGGGCCGCTGGGTGGCCACCGGCGGCGGCGGGTACGCGTTGGTCGAGGTGGTGCCCCGGGCCTGGACGCACCTGCTCGCGGTGGCCACCGGTGAGCCGCTGGACCCGGCCACGCTCACCCCGCCGGGCTGGCGGGAGCTGGCCGCGCGCCGGCGGCCCGGGCACGACATCCCGCTGCGGATGACCGACGACGTCGATCCGGAGTTCCAGCCCTGGCAGCCCAGCGGCGAGCCGAACGCGGTGGACCGGGCGGTCGCGGCCACCCGCAAGGCCGTCTTCCCGCTGCTCGGCCTCGACCCGTACGATCCGCGCGACTGAGCGGCGGTGGGGAGGACCGACCGGTGACCACAGTCGAACAACCGGTGGACGTGCTGCTCAGCGACGGCACGACCGTCCAGCTGCGGCAGATCCGCCCGGACGACGCGGCGGCGATCGTGGCGATGCACGCCCGGTTCTCCGAGCGCACCCGCTACCTGCGCTACTTCTCGCCGTATCCGCGCATCCCGGAGCGGGACCTGAAGCGGTTCGTCACGGTGGACCACCGCGACCGGGAGGCGTTCGTGGTGCTGGCCGGCGAGCGGATCGTGGCCGTCGGCCGGTACGAGCGGCTCGGTCCCGCCTCGCCGGAGGCCGAGGTGGCGTTCGTGGTGGAGGACGCCTACCAGGGGCGGGGCATCGGCTCGGTGCTGCTGGAGCACCTCGCGGACGCGGCCGGCCGGCACGGCATCGGGCACTTCGTCGCCGAGGTGCTGCCGGCGAACGGGACGATGCTGCGGGTCTTCGCCGACTTCGGTTACCAGGTGCAGCGCCAGTACGCCGACGGCGTGGTGCACCTGAGCTTCCCGATCGCGGCCACCGAGGCGACGCTCGCGGTGCAGCGTGGCCGGGAGCACCGCACCGAGGCGCGGTCCATCGCCCGGCTGCTCGCCCCGCGCGGCATCGCCGTCTACGGCGCCAGTACCACCGGCCAGGGCGTCGGCGCGGCGCTGCTCGGGCACCTGCGGGACGGTGGGTTCACCGGCGCGCTCGTCCCGGTGCACCCGAGCGCGGCGACGGTGGCCGGGCTGCCGGCGTACCGGTCGGCGGCCGACGCCGGTCTCGACGTCGACCTGGCCGTGGTGGTGGTCGCGCCGGACGCGGTGCACGACGTGGTGCGGGACGCCGCCCACGCGGGCGCGCACGGGCTGGTGGTGATCTCGGCCGGGTTCGCCGAGGCCGGCCCGGCCGGGGCGGCGGCGCAGCGGGCCCTGGTCCGGGCCGCGCACCTGGCCGGCATGCGGGTGGTCGGCCCGAACTGCCTCGGCGTCGCCAACACCGACCCGGCGGTACGCATGAACGCCACGCTCGCGCCGGCGTTGCCGGCGCCCGGGCGGGTGGGCGTGTTCAGCCAGTCCGGCGCGTTCGGGGTGGCGTTGCTGGCCGAGGCGTCCCGGCGCGGGCTCGGCGTGTCGAGTTTCGTCTCGGCCGGCAACCGGGCCGACGTGTCCGGCAACGACCTGTTGCAGTACTGGCAGGACGACCCGGGCACCGACGTGATCACGCTCTACCTGGAGACGTTCGGCAATCCGCGCAAGTTCGCCCGGTTGGCCCGGCACATCGGCCGGAGCAAGCCGGTGGTGGCGCTGGCGTCGCTGGCCCGGTCGCCCGGGGTGGGCGAGGCGCCGGCGCTGGACGCCGCCGCGGTGAGCGCGCTGTTCGCGCAGTCCGGCGTGCTCCGGGTGGACACGGTCGCGGAGCTGCTCGACGTGGGTGTGCTGCTGGCCCACCAGCCGCTGCCGGCCGGACGGCGGGTCGCCGTGGTCGGCAACTCGTCGGCGTTGACCGGGCTGGCCGCGACCGCCGGCGCCGGGCAGGGGCTGACCGTCGTCGACGGGTACCCGCACGACGTCGGGCCGACCGGCGGCGCGGCCGCGTACGCCGCCGCGCTCGCCGCTGCGGCGGCGGACGACCGGGTGGACGCCGTGGTGGCGGTGTTCGCGCCGCCGCTGCCCGGTCAGCTCACCGATCCGGAGGCGGACTTCGCGGCGGCGCTGCCGGACGCGCGGGCCACCGGCAAGCCGGTGGTGGCGACGTTCCTCGCCGGGCGGGCGCCGACCGGGGTGCCGACGTACCCGAGCGTGGAGGAGGCGGTGCGGGCGCTGGCCCGGGTCGCCCGGTACGCGGACTGGCTGCGTCGGCCGCCGGGCGTGCTGCCCGAGCTGGCCCGGGTCGACCGGGCGGCCGGGCAGGCGGCGTGGGGCCCGGACGGTGCGGATCCGGCGACGCTGCTCGCCGCGTACGGGATCGACGTGGTGGCGTCCGTGCCGGCCGGTTCGGCCGAGGAGGCGGTGGCGGCGGGGGAGCGGCTCGGCTGGCCGGTGGCGCTCAAGGCGGCCGCCCCGGGGCTGCGCCACCGCCTGGACCTGGGCGCGGTCCGGCTCGACCTGGCCGACGCCGGGGCGGTGCGCCGCGCGTACGCCGAGATGGCTTCGGGGTTCGGCGCGGAGGTGCTGGTGCAGCCGATGGTGCCGCCGGGTGTGGCGTGCGTGGTGGAGTTGGTGGAGGATCCGGCGTTCGGCCCGGTGGTCGGGTTCGGGTTGGGCGGGGTGGCGACCGAACTGCTCGGCGACCGGGCCTGGCGGGCGGTGCCGCTGACCGACCGGGACGCCGCCGAGCTGGTCGACGAGCCGCGCGCCGCGCCGCTGCTGCACGGGCACCGGGGTGCCGCCCCGGTGGACCGGGCGGCGCTCGTCGACCTGCTGCTGCGGGTCGGGCGGCTGGCCGACGAGCAGCCCCGGGTACGCGCGCTGCGGCTCAACCCGGTGCTCGCCCGTCCGGACGGCATCTCCGTGCTGCACGCCACCATCCGCACCGGCCCAGATTCACCGCGCCCCGACACCGGCCCCCGCCGCCTGTAAGGACGGGCCCCCTGTTAACGCCTCCGGTAGAGAAGGGGCCCCTTCTCACCGGGGATCACGCGCGACAGGCCCCGGCGAACCGCCGGGGCCTGTCGGGGCTTGGTGCTCGGTCAGCAGGCGTACGCCTCCAGCCGGTTCGCCCGCTCCGGGTCGCGCAGCTTGAGCAGCGTCACCTTCTCGATCTGCCGGATCCGCTCCCGGGACAGCCCGAACTCGCGGCCCACCTCGTCCAGGGTGCGCTGCCGGCCGTCGTCCAGGCCGAAGCGCAGCCGGATCACGGCCTGCTCCCGCTGGGAGAGGGTGGCCAGCACGATCCGCACCTCGTTGCGCAGCTCGCCGTTGGCGGCGGCGTCGCCCGGCTCGGTACGCGGGTCGACGGCGGCGACGAAGTCCCCGAGCGCGCTCTCGCCGTCCTCGCCGACCGCCTGGTCCAGGCTCACCGGCTCCCGGTCGAACGAGATCAGCTCGATCACCTGGTACTCGGGGACCTCCAGCGCGGTGGCGACCTCGGCGACGGTGGGCTCGCGACCCAGCGTCACGGACAGCTCGCGGCGCACCCGGACCATCCGGTTGACCTGCTCGACCATGTGCACCGGGATGCGGATGGTGCGGGCCTGGTCGGCCATCGCGCGGGTGATGGCCTGGCGGATCCACCAGGTGGCGTACGTGGAGAACTTGAAGCCCTTGGTGTAGTCGAACTTCTCGACCGCGCGGATGAGGCCGAGGTTGCCCTCCTGGATCAGGTCGAGGAAGGCCATCCCGCGCCCGGTGTAGCGCTTGGCGATGCTCACCACCAGGCGGAGGTTCGCCTCCAGCAGGTGGTCCTTGGCGGCGCGTCCCTCGGCCGCGACCAGCGCCAGGTCCGCGCGCAGCTCGGCGGAGACCGGCGTGCAGGTGGCGAGCTTCTCCTCGGCGAAGAGGCCGGCCTCGATCCGCCTGCTCAGCTCGACCTCCTGCGCCGCGGTGAGCAGCTTGGTGCGGCCGATGCCGTTCAGGTAGGCCCGGACCAGGTCGGTGGAGACGCCGCGGTCGTCGGTGGCGTCCAGGTCCGTGAGGGTGACGTCCATGTCCTGGTGCTCGATCATCTGCTGGGTCATCTCTGTCTCTCCCCGTGTCCTACGTGCCGTACCGGCCCGTGCCGCCGGCGCGGTGGGGGCCGGTGACAAACAGCTTCGCAACCGGGGCGTGAGACGGGAGTGAGGCGATCGGGGACCCGACACGAATCCGGGGGGAACGTGGGTGTCGCTTGTCCCGTCCGGCTACCGTGCCAGCGAACCGGCCGGCAGGGCCGGGGAGGAACCGGCGATCGGAGAACTCAGGTGGTCTTCAAGCGGCTCATGCAGGCGATGGGGGTGGGCGGGCCGTCGGTGCAGACGGTGCTGGCCAACCCGAACTGCCGTCCCGGCGGTCAGCTGGAGGGCCGGGTCCAGGTGGTCGGCGGCGACCACCCGGTGGACGTGAGCTGGATCTCGCTCGGCCTGCTCACCCGGGTGGAGGTGGAGAGCGGCGACTCGGAGTACAACACCAACCAGGAGTTCGGCCGGCTCCAGCTCACCGGCGCGTTCCAATTGGCGCCGGGGCAGCGCCACGACGTGCCGTTCCGCTTCCAGGTGCCCTGGGAGACGCCGCTGACCGACCTGTACGGCCAGCACCTGCACGGCATGACCATGGGGCTGCGGACCGAGCTGGAGGTGGCCCGGGCGGTGGACTCCGGTGACCTGGACGCGGTCGCGGTGCACCCGCTGCCGGCCCAGGAGCGGCTGCTGGAGGCGCTGCTGCGGTTGGGCTTCCGGTTCGCCCGCGCCGACGTCGAGCGGGGCCACATCTACGGCGTACGCCAGCAGTTGCCGTTCTACCAGGAGATCGAGTTCTATCCGGCGCCGCAGTACGCTGGCGCGATGAACCAGCTCGAGGTCACCTTCGTCACCGACCCGCAGCAGGTGCAGGTGGTGCTGGAGATGGACAAGCGGGGCGGCCTGTTCACCGAGGGCCGGGACGCGTTCGGCCGGTTCACCGTCGATCACGCCACGGCGGACCGCACCGACTGGGCCGCCCAGCTCGACGGCTGGCTCCGCCAGTCGTTGTCCCGGCGGGGCCTGTTCTTCTAGGCGGCGACGCGGGCGCTCACAGGTCCAGCAGGAGCGAGCGGGGGCCGACGTTCACGCTCTCCACCAGCATGTGGGTGCGGAACCGACCGGTCGCCACCGTCGCGCCGCGGGCGCGCAGCTCCTCGACCACGGCGTCGACGAGCGGCTCGGCGACGTCCGCCGGGGCAGCGGCGGTCCAGCTCGGCCGCCGGCCCTTGCGGGCGTCGCCGTAGAGCGTGAACTGACTGACCACGAGCAGCGGCGCCCCGGTGTCCGCGGCGCTGCGCTCGTCGTCCAGGATGCGCAGCTCGTGCAGCTTGCGGGCCATGGTGGCGGCCACCTGCCGGGTGTCGGCGTGGGTGACGCCGACCAGCACCAGCAGCCCGTCGGTGATCTCGCCGACCACCGCGCCGTCGACCGTGACGGAGGCCCGGGCGACGGTCTGCACCAGCGCCCGCATCAGTCCGTCACCGGCTCGACGAGACCGCGCTCGACCAGGTGCGCCACGATCGGCCCGGCCGCCTCGGCCAGCTCGTCCGGAGCCACGTCGTGCGCGGCGGCGAGCAGGGCGAGCTGGTCGCGCAGCGGCAGCCGGCCGTCCGCGCCGCCGACCAGGGCGAGCACCAGCGGGTCGATCTCCTCGGACCAGCGCAGTCCGCGCGGCGCGGCGAGGATCTGCCGGTCCACCGCCCAGCCGTCGTCGCCCATGGTGGCCTCCTGGCGGAGCTGGAGCCCGTCGGCGGCGCGGTAGCGGGCGGCCAGCACCCCGTCGGTGTCCCGGGCGCGCAGCCAGTCCTGCCTGTCGAACCATTCGGCGATCCGGTCGCCGAGCGGCGGTTCGACCCGCTGGCGCAGGTCCTCGACCCGGACGATCGGCTGGTCGTGGCCGGCCCGGCGCAGCGACACGAGGCCGAAGCCGATCGCCTCCACCTTGTGCGCGTCGAACCAGTCCAGCCAGGCTTCCATCCGCTGCGGGTCGGCGCTCTCCCCGACGTCGGTGAGCCAGAGGTTGACGTACGCCATCGGGTCGGCCACCTCGCGCTGGATGACCCAGGCGTCCAGCCCGGTGCCGGCGAACCAGCCGGTGACCCGGTCGGCCCAGTCCTCGCCGGTGACGTGCACCCAGTTCGCCAGGTACTGCATGGTGCCGCCGTCGGTGAGCAGGTGCGGCGCGGCGGCGGCCAGTTCGGCGCCGATCGCGTCGCCGACCCGCCCGGAGTCGCGGTAGACGTGGGTGGTGGTGCCGGGGCCGACCACGAACGGCGGGTTGCTGACCACCAGGTCGAAGCGGCGTCCGGCGACCGGGGCGACCAGGTCGCCGCGGAGCAGCTCCCAGTCCTGCCCGTTGAGCGCGGCGGTGGTGGCGGCGAAGCGCAGCGCCCGCTCCGAGACGTCGGTGGCGGTGACCCGGCGGGCGTGGGTGCCCAGGTGCAGCGCCTGGACGCCGGAGCCGGTGCCGAGGTCCAGCGCGGTCTCCACCGGGCGGCGTACGGCGGCGCCGATCAGCGTCTGGGTGGCCCCGCCGATGCCCAGCACGTGCTCGGCGTGCAGCGGCCGGCCGGGTCGGGCGCTGGCCGGCACGTCGGCGAGCACCCACCAGTCGTCGGCGTACGGCTCCAGGTCGACGCCGGCGCGCAGGCCGTCGCCGTGCCGCTCGACGATGCCGCCGGCGAGCGCCTCGTCCACGGTCAGTGGCGCCAACGCGGCGGCCACCACCGGCTCCGGCTCGGTGCGGTCGCAGATGAACACCCGGATCAGCGTGCCCAGCCGGTCGCGGTCCTCGGTGGCGCGCAGCGCGGCCCGGTAGTCGTTGCGGGCGACGCCGCCGGTGGCCTGCGAGCCGAGCCGCCCGGCGATGCCGTTGGCGGTGAAGTCGGCAAGCGTCAGCGCGGTGCGCAGCGCGTCGACCCCGGCGGGGGAGAGCAGCATGTCGTGACGGTCCACGTGGCCATCCTGCCCCGACCGCCGCCCGGCGCGGCGCGCACCCGCCGGATCCGGCCGGCAGACGGTATTACCCGGCAACTATCTCTTTTATGAGCATCGATGTGTGGTTAGCATTCCCGTCAACATCCGTCGATGGGCGGCCCGCCGGCCACGAACCGGCCCGCCCGGTAGGGAGCCAGACGATGCCCGACGTGTCCGTTCCCCGGCGTCGCGTGCTGCACGCGCTCGCCGTCACGGCCGCCGCCGCGGCCCTCACCGCCGCCGCCTCCACCCCGGCCCTCGCCGCGCCGACCGGTCAGGTCCGGTTCGCCGGCGCCGCCGACGCCGTCAGCGGCAGCTACCTGGTCGTGCTCAAGGGCGACGCGGTCGGCGCCGCGAACAGCCGCACCGCGCGTACCGCCGTGCCGGAGCGGGCCGCCGGCCTGGCGAAGCGCTACGGCGGCAGTGTCGCCACGGTGTGGAGCGCCGCGCTCACCGGCTACAACGCGAAGATGAGCATCGGACAGGCGCGCCGGCTGGCCGCCGACCCGGCCGTCGCGTACGTCGAGCAGGACCGCCGGGTGACCGTCCAGGGCACCCAGACCGGCGCCACCTGGGGGCTGGACCGCATCGACCAGCGCAGCCTGCCGCTCAACAGCACCTACACCTACCCGAACACCGCCACCAACGTGCGCGCGTACATCATCGACACCGGCATCCGGACCACGCACAGCCAGTTCGGCGGCCGGGCCACCTGGGGCACCAACACGGTGGACAGCAACAACACCGACTGCAACGGCCACGGTACGCACGTCGCCGGCACGGTCGGCGGCAGCACCTACGGCGTGGCCAAGGGCGTCCGCCTGATCGCGGTCAAGGTGCTCAACTGCTCCGGCAGCGGCAGCACCGCCGGCGTGGTCAACGGCGTCAACTGGGTCACCTCGAACGCGGTCAAGCCGGCCGTGGCGAACATGAGCCTCGGCGGCGGCGTCAGCACCACGCTGGACAACGCGGTGGCCAACTCGATCAGCTCCGGCATCACGTACGCGCTCGCCGCCGGCAACTCCAGCGCCAACGCCTGCAACTCCTCGCCGGCCCGGGTCGCCTCGGCGATCACGGTGGGCTCCACCACCAGCAGCGACGCGCGGTCGTCCTTCTCCAACTACGGCACCTGCGTGGACATCTTCGCGCCGGGCTCGTCGATCACGTCGGCGTGGCGCACCAGCGACACCTCGACCAACACCATCAGCGGCACCTCGATGGCGTCGCCGCACGTGGCAGGCGCGGCGGCGCTGGTGCTGTCGGCGAACCCGTCCTACACCCCGGCGCAGGTGGCCAGCTACCTGACCAGCAACGCCACCACCGGCAAGGTGACCAGCCCGGGCACGGGCTCGCCGAACCGGCTGCTCTTCGTCGTCAACTGACACCCGTCGGCTGACCGCGGCCCGGTGGATTCGAGTGGAGTCCACCGGGCCGCGTCGTGCCGTGTGTCGGAGAGTCGGCGGCGGGCGCGGCGGCCGGGGCGGCAGGATGGGGGCATGACGCTCTCCCTACCCATCGACCCGCAGGCCAACGAACTGCTGCGGCGCGACCCGCTGGCCCTGCTGCTCGGGATGGTGCTGGACCAGCAGGTGCCGATGGAGAAGGCGTTCTCCTCGCCGTACGTGCTGGCGCAGCGGCTCGGCCACGAGCCGGACGCCCGGGAGCTGGCCGGGTACGACCCGGACGCGCTGGTGGCGCTGTTCGCCGGGCCGCCGGCGCTGCACCGGTTCCCGAAGGCGATGGCGGCCCGGGTGCAGGAGGTCTGCCGGGCGCTCGTCGAGCGCTACGACGGCGACCCGGCGCGGCTCTGGTCGGAGGCGGCCGACGGCGCGGAGCTGCTGCGCCGGGTCGGCGAGCTGCCCGGCTTCGGCCGGCAGAAGGCGCAGATCTTCGTGGCGCTGCTCGGCAAGCGGTTCGGGATCGCCCCGGCGGGCTGGCGCGAGGCGGCCGGCGCCTACGGCGAGGCGGAGGCGTACCGGTCGGTCGCCGACGTGACCGATCCGGAGTCGCTGGGCCGGGTGCGCGAGTTCAAGCAGCGGATGAAGGCGGAGGCGAAGGCCGCGAAGGGCTGACGCGTGAGCGAGCAGCGGGGCGGGGGGCTGCTGCGCACCAGGTCCAGCCCTGGACGGGCGACCTTCCTGGAACTCTTCTTCGACCTGGTGTTCGTGTTCGCGCTGACCCGGGTGTCGCAGCGCCTGGTGGCCGACGTCGACAGCGGGCACCTGGCGGCCGGCGTCGGCCGGACGCTGCTGCTCTTCCTGGTGCTGTGGCACGTCTGGACCATCACCACCTGGGTGACCAGCCGGTACGAGCCGGAGCGGGTGGTCATCCAGGCGGTCGTGGTCGGTGTGATGTTCGGCAGCCTGGTGCTCGGGGTGACGCTCCCCCGCGCGCTGGAGGAGCGGGCGTGGACGTTCGCGCTCGCGTACGTGGTGATGATGGTCGCGCGTCCGCTGGTGCTGTTGGTGGCGCTGCGCGGGCATCCGCGGCGAATGGTGCCGGTGCGGCTGGTCGGCTGGGCCGTGGCGACCACCCCGCTCTGGCTGGCCGGCGCGCTGGTGCCCGACCTGCGCCTGCCGCTGTGGGTGGTCGCGCTGGCGGTGGACTACCTGGGCACGTTCCTGGGGTGGCCGCTGCCCCGGCTCGGTTCGTCCCGCATCCGGAGCTGGCTGGTCGCCGGGGAGCACCTGGCCGAGCGCTACCAGCAGATCTTCCTCATCGCGCTCGGCGAGTCGATCCTGGTGATCGGCGTGTCCTACAGCGGGGAGCAGTTCTCCGGGCGGTCGGCCGCCGCGTTCGCGCTGGCGTTCCTGGTCACCGCGTTGCTCTGGCGGATCTACTTCCACCGGGCCGGGCACCTGCTCGCGGAGGCGTTGCGGCTGGCCGGCACGCCCGGGCGGCTGGCTGAGTCGGCCGCCCAGACCCACCTGTTCATGGTGCTCGGGGTGCTCGTCTCGGCGGTCGGCTACGAACTGGTCATCGCCCACCCGTACGACGCGGCGGATGCCCGCTGGCTGGTCTTCGTGGTGGGCGGCCCGGCGCTGTTCCTGGCCGCCCGGTCCCGCTTCGAGTACGAGATCTTCGGCCGGGTGTCCCGCTCCCGGCTGGTCGGGCTGGCGGGCCTGCTGCTGCTCGCGCCGGTGCTGACGGCCGGCCCGGTCCTGCTGGCGCTCGCCGTGGTGGCCGGCATGCTGGTGCTTGTCGCGCTCGCCGACGTGTGGCACGCCCGGGGTGGGCCGCCGGAGTCGTCGGCATCGCCGGTCGGGCGGGAGGCGCTCGGCAGGGCCGGCCCCGAGGCGTGAACCGGGCCCGCGAGCCCGCGGTCGCGAGCCGAGGTGACGCGTGCGGGCTCAGGCGGCGGTCGGGCGGGACAGCGAGGCCAGCGCGCGGCGGACGTCGGCCAGCGAGACCGTGGCCGAGTCGTCCAGGTCGGCCAGGCCCGCCTCGATCCACTGCCGCATCAGCGTGGTCACCCCGATGCCACGCGCGTCGGCGGCGGCCCGGACCCGTTCGTACGTCTCCAGCGGCAGGCGTACCGACCGGCTGACCATCGGCACGTCGGTGTCGGGGGTGGGCAGTTGCGCCGGCGACGTCTCGTCGATCAGGTCGGCGAACGCGTCGCCGCCGGCGTGGAACCGCTTGGTCGCCTCGTCACGGTGCATGGTGACCGCCTCCTCGTCGGCGTGCCCTCCGCACCGCCTCGTCGTAGCGCTTGGCCTCGACGTCGCTCAGCTCGCGGGCGGAGAGGATGTCCCAGTCGTTGTCGGTGCCGTCTGCCTCGGCCAGCAGCACGGCGAGGCGCCGGCCGCGGTGGTCGGTGGCGTAGACCACCATCACGTCGTCGCCCAGGTGCCGGATGACCCGGCGGTTGCTGTGCAGGGCCTCCCAGACTTCCCCGGGTGTGACGTCGTAGACCCGCAGGTTCGCCAGCGCC
The DNA here is from genome assembly GCF_055586805.1 of Micromonospora sp. NPDC049201. Lineage (NCBI taxonomy): Bacteria > Bacillati > Actinomycetota > Actinomycetes > Micromonosporales > Micromonosporaceae > Micromonospora > Micromonospora sp. NPDC049201. The sequence continues at coordinate 75,948 of NZ_JBVJHM010000006.1, forward strand.
TCGTCGGTGAAGCTGAACCGGTTGGCCACGAGCGGAGCGTACCACGCACGTAACACGTCACCGGATTGTCGCCGATCACCTGTCCCGAGTGACAGGATGGGCGGTATCCCCTCGTAGGAGGTCCGTGGTGAAGCGTCAGGCCTACCAGCCGATCCTGATCACCGACGCCCGGCGCAGCCAGGACGACCAGCTCAGCAGCCGGCAGAAACGCTATGTGCTGATGATGGGCATCCGGGTCGCCTGCATCGTCGTGGGTGCCGTCCTGGTCGGCGTCAAGGCCCCGCTGCTCTGGCTGTGGCTGCCGCTGTGCGCGCTCGGCATGGTGCTCATCCCGTGGCTCGCGGTGCTGCTGGCGAACGACCGCCCGCCCAAGGAGGAGCACCGGCTGGCCAACCGGTTCCAGCCCCGGGGCCGCGACGAGACCCCGCCGATGGCGCTCGCCGCCGAGGAACGCCCGCACAAGGTCATCGACGCCGAGCCCTGACCGGTCGCGACCACGCTCCGTGACGCCGGACCGGAGAGTTCGCCGACAAACCGATATGCCTCTCAGGCATAAATATGACCAGAAGGCATATCGGCGTCAGGCACACCCGGCCCGGCACGCCGGGCCCGGAAACCGATCACCGCGCGCCGGCCCGGCCGCCGCCCGCCGGCCGCCCAAGCAGCCGCCCGTTGTGCGTCCGGCCGCCCGTCACGCGCCCGGCCGGGCGCCGACCGTGGTCACGGCCAGGGCGCCGAGGTCGCCGGCCCGGGCCAGCGCCGCCCGGGGGTCGGCCCCGGCCAGCCAGGCGGTGAGCAGGCCGGCCGCGAACGCGTCCCCGGCGCCGGTGACGTCCACCACGGCCACCCCGGGCGCCGGGGCCGTCTCCACCCGGCCGCCGCGCTCCACCCAGACCGCCCCGGCCGCGCCGCGCTTCACCACCACCCGGTGCGCCACCGAGGTCAGCGCCCGGCCCTGCGCCGCCGGATCCAGGCCACCGGCCAGCACGGTCGCCTCGTCCGTGTTGACAAGCAGCAGGTCGACGTCGCGTACCCAGGTCAGGAACGCCCCGCCGACGCGCCGCAGCGGCGCCGCGGAGGCCGCGTCGACGCTGACCGTCAGCCCGCGCTCGCGGGCGACGGCCAACGCGCGCAGCCCGGCGCCGCGCGACCCGACGTCCAACAGGGTGTACGCGGACAGGTGCAGATGCCCGACGTCGGGCGCCGCCGCCAGGGCGGCCTCGACGTGCCGCGCGGTCAGCCGCAGGTTCGCGCCGCGCTGACTGACCATGGTGCGCTCCCCGCCGTGGGTGAGCACGATCACCGTGCCGGTCGGGTAGCCCTCGTGCCGCTCGACCGCGCAGTCCACCCCGATCCGGGTCAGCTCGGCGACCCGGTCCCGGCCGGTCTCGTCGTCGCCCACGGCGGCCACCAGCGTCACGGCCGCGCCCTGGCCGGCGAGCCAGGCCGCGGTGTTGGCCGCCTGCCCACCGCCGCTGAACCGGATCCCGGCCGCGGTGTCCGAGCCGGTCGCGAGCGGCCCGGACAGCATCGCGACCACGTCCGTGATCACGTCGCCGACGACGGCGATGCCGGGTCCCCCGCTCGTACCGGGCCGACCAGGCATGCCCGCACGGCCCTCGCTGCGCTCGGTGCGTTCGCTCATGCGGTGCTGGTTGGGCATGTGCTCATGGCCCTCGCTGCGCTCGGTGCGTTCGCTCATGCGGTGCTGGTTGGGCATGTGCTCATGGCCCTCGCTGCGCTCGGTGCGTTCGCTCATGCGGTGCTGGTTGGGCATGTGCTCATGGCCCTCGCTGCGCTCGGTGCGTTCGCTCATGCCGGGCCGGCGGCGGGTCGGGTCGCCGCGGCGACCGCGATGCGCGCCGCCAGGTCGGCGTTGCGCAGGATGATCCGGACGTTCACCGCCAGGCTGGCGCCCTCGGTGGCGGCGTGGAAGTGGGCCAGCAGGAACGGGGTCACCGCCTTGCCGGTGATCCCCTCCCGGGCCAGCGCCGCCAACCCGTCGGCGAGCGTGCGGTCGTGCAGCGCCGGGTCGAGCTGCTCGTCGGCCGGCAGCGGGTTGGCCACGATCAGCCCGCCGGTGTGCACACCCTGTTCGGCGCGGGCGGCCAGCACGTCGGCCACCCGCTCCGGCGAGTCCACCGACCAGTCCAGGTCGAAGCCGGCGTCGGTGAGGTAGAAGCCGGGGAACCGGCGGGTGCGATAGCCCACCACGCCCACCCCCAGCGTCTCCAGCCGCTCCAGCGTGGCGCCCACGTCCAGGATCGACTTCACGCCGGCGCAGACCACCGCGATCGGCGTGCGGGCCAACGTGACCAGGTCCGCCGACTCGTCGAACGTGTGTGCCGCCTCCCGGTGCACCCCGCCCAGCCCGCCGGTGGCGAACACACCGATCCCGGCCGCCGCCGCCACCGCGCTGGTGGCCGCCACCGTGGTGGCGCCGTCCGCGCCGGTCGCCGCCGCCGGCGCCAGGTCGCGGACCGAGAGCTTGCTCACGCCGTCGACCGTGGCGAGCCTGGTGAGTTGGGCGTCGTCGAGCCCGACCCGCAGCTCGCCGCCGACCATGCCGATGGTGGCCGGGACCGCGCCCGCGTCCCGGACCGCCTGCTCGATCTGCCGCGCCACGCGCAGGTTGTCCGGCCGGGGGAGACCGTGCGACACGATGGTGCTCTCCAGCGCCACGACCGGCCGCCCGGCGCGCAGGGCGTCGGCCACCTCACCGCCGAGACTGATGCGAAAGTTGGTCACTTCCGTTACGGTACGGGCCGCCCGCCGGAGGGCCGTGGTGGACCCGACCCGGCCGGCCTGCAAAACTGGGAAGCCGGAGGTGGGGACGTGAGCACTGAGATTCTGGAGCGCCCGGAGCAGAAGGAGGCCGACACCGGCCCCGAGATGTTCCACTACGTGCGCAAAGACAAGATCGCCGAGAGCGCGGTCATGGGCACGTACGTCATCGCGTTGTGCGGGGAGACCTTCCCGGTGACCAAGGCCGCCAAGCCCGGTTCACCTGTCTGCCCGAAGTGCAAGGAGATCTACGAGTCCTGGGGCGAGTGATCGCGGGCGGCTCCGCCGCCCGCCCACGTAACCTGCGCCGGTGACCACCTCCACCGCCCTGCTCCTCGCCGACCTCACCGGCGTGGCGGTCTTCGCCGCCTCCGGCGCCTCCGCGGCGGTGGCCAAACGGCTCGACCTGTTCGGGGTGGTCTTCGTCGGTGTGGTCGCCGCCCTCGGCGGCGGCATCTTCCGTGACCTGGTCATCGACGAGGTGCCCCCGCTGGCGTTCGCCGACTGGCGGTACGCGGTCACCGCGGCCGTCACCGCCGCCGCCGTGTTCCGGCTGCACCCGCAGCTCGCCCGGCTGCGCACCACCGTGCTGGTGCTGGACGCCGCCGGGCTGGCCCTGTTCACCGTCACCGGCACGCTCAAGGCGCTCGACGCGCATGTGCCGGCCGTCGGCGCCTGCATGATCGGCATGCTCACCGCGATCGGCGGCGGGCTGGGCCGGGACCTGCTCACCGGCGAGATCCCGGTGGTGCTGCGCCGGGAGATCTACGCGGTGGCCGCGCTCGCCGGCTCGATCGCGGTGACGGTGCTGTCGACGTACGGGCAGGCCACCACCGGGCCGCTGACCGGTGCCGCGGTCTTCGTCTTCGGGCTGCGGCTGATCTCGCTGCGCCGGCGCTGGTCCGCCCCGGTGCCGATGACGCGCCCGCCCCGCACCGGCGCCCGGGGACCCCTGCCCTGAGCCGTCCCGCCCGGGTGGGCGGATGTGGCCAGCGTGGCGTCGGGTGGGGCGGCCCGGGCCCGCTGGTTATGCTGAGTCGGCCTTCGCGGCACGGACGCGCGAGGGCGTTTTCATGGGCGGCGGCCCCCGTGGCCCCGGTCGGGCCCGTCGCCGTCCGCGGCGGAGAGGAGCTACCCGTGCCACCGCGGTTGCCGGCGCTCGACACGTTCCCACCACTGCGTTCCTGGCAACGCAAGGCGATGGTGGAATACCTGCGCCGCCGGGCCGAGGACTTCACCGCGGTCGCCACCCCCGGCGCCGGAAAGACCACCTTCGCCCTGCGGATCGCCGCCGAGCTGCTCGCCGACGGCACCGTCGAGGCGGTCACCGTGGTCGCGCCGACGGAGCACCTGAAGACCCAGTGGGCGGAGGCCGCGGCCCGGGTCGGCATCCAGCTCGACGCCGCGTTCCGCAACGCCGACCTGCACTCCGCCGCCGACTTCCACGGCGCGGTGGTCACGTACGCCCAGGTCGGCATGGCGCCGCAGGTGCACCGGCGACGCACCATGACCCGGCGGACGCTGGTCATCCTCGACGAGATCCACCACGCCGGCGACGCCCGCACCTGGGGCGACGGCGTCAAGGCGGCGTTCGAACCCGCGGTACGCCGGCTGATGCTCACCGGCACACCGTTCCGCTCCGACGACAACCCGATCCCGTTCATCAGCTACGAGCGCGGCGGGGACGGGCTGCTGCGCTCCCGCGCCGACTCGGTCTACGGCTACGCCGACGCGCTGCGCGACGGCGTGGTCCGGCCGGTGCTGTTCCTGGCCTACTCCGGGGAGACCCGGTGGCGCACCAACGCCGGCGACGAGCTGGCCGCCCGGCTGGGCGAGCCGATGACGCAGGACCTGATCGCGCAGGCGTGGCGTACCGCGCTGGACCCGGCCGGCGACTGGATGCCGCAGGTGCTGCGCGCCGCCGACGCCCGACTGAGCACGCTGCGCGCCAACGGCATGCCCGACGCTGGCGGCCTGGTCATCGCCACCGACCAGCAGGTCGCCCGCGCGTACGCCAAGCTGCTGGAGCAGGTGACCGGTGAGAAGGCCGCCGTGGTGCTCTCCGACGACCAGGGCGCGTCCGCGCGGATCGCGACGTTCGCGGCCTCCGAGCAGCGCTGGCTGGTCGCGGTGCGGATGGTGTCCGAGGGCGTGGACATCCCCCGACTGGCCGTCGGCGTGTACGCGACGAGCGCCAGCACCGCGCTCTACTTCGCGCAGGCGATCGGCCGTTTCGTCCGGGCCCGCCGACCGGGCGAGACCGCCTCGGTCTTCCTGCCCAGCGTGCCGCACCTGCTCGGGCTGGCCAGCGAGATGGAGATCGAGCGGGACCACGTGCTCGGCAAGCCCAAGGACTCCGACGGCTTCGACGACGACCTACTGGAGCGCGCCCAACGCGACGACGGGGCCAGCGGCGAGCTGGAGAAGCGGTTCGCGGCGCTCTCCGCCACCGCCGAACTGGACCAGGTGATCTTCGACGGCGCGTCGTTCGGCACCGCCGCCCAGGCCGGCACGCCGGAGGAGGAGGAATACCTCGGCCTCCCCGGCCTGCTCACCGCCGACCAGGTCTCGCTGCTGCTGACCAAGCGGCAGGCCGACCAGCTCGCCGCGCAGAAGCGCCGGGCGGCCCAGCGGGCCGCTGAGCCAGCCGCTGCGGCCCCGGCGGCGGCGCCCCCACCGATGAGCGCGGCCCAGCGTCGGGTGGCGCTACGGCGGCAACTGAACGCCCTGGTGGCCGCTCGGCACCATCGCACCGGCCAGCCGCACGGCAAGATCCACGCCGAGCTGCGCCGGCTCTGCGGCGGCCCGCCCAGCGCCCAGGCGACGATCGAGCAGCTCGAGGAGCGCATCGCCACCGTGCAGACGTTGTGACAGAAACCGGCCGGAGGCACCTCGTGCGGTGCCTCCGGCCGGTTATGTCGAGTTACTCGTTGTCTGTCGGACTCAGTTCGCCATGAGATCGGTGCCGCGCCAACTGAACTCCGGGTCCGTCGCGTACCGCACGGTGATCTTCACGAGATCCTCCGCGTACTTGTTCGCGTGGTGCCCACAGAACACCAGCTCACTCCCACCCGAGAGGGTGATCCGGAGCTTGCCGGCAGCATTACAGCGGTCGCACCGTTCATCGGCGGCCGGGGGGCTCACCGTCTCGGGCGGCGGCGTGAGGGTCGGGGTCATCGCCTTCCTCCTCTGGTCGTCACCGATGAACACACTCGTCGGTCGTTGCTCACCTATCCTGCAACACCCATCTCGGGCCCTGCCTTCCCTGTGTGCCCGCGGGGGACCGAGGTCACACCTGGCGTGGAAGACAGTGTGCCGTGCACCAAGGGTGCCACGTCAACGATCACAAACAGGCAACCGACCGATCAAGGATCGGTGTTCTACGGGTGGTGATCAAACCGACACGTCTGGTTGACGTGTGCGGTCAGTCCAGGTAGTCGCGGAGCACCTGGGAACGCGAGGGGTGCCGCAACTTGGACATGGTCTTGGACTCGATCTGCCGGATGCGCTCCCGGGTCACGCCGTACACCTGGCCGATCTCGTCCAGGGTGCGCGGCTGGCCGTCGGTGAGGCCGAAGCGCAGGCGCACCACGCCCGCCTCACGCTCGGACAACGTCTGGAGGACCTGCTGGAGTTGGTCCTGGAGCAGCGAGAACGACACCGCGTCGACCGCCACGACGGCCTCGGAGTCCTCGATGAAGTCGCCGAGCTGGCTGTCCCCCTCGTCACCGATGGTCTGGTCGAGCGAGATGGGCTCCCGGGCGTACTGCTGGATTTCCAGCACCTTCTCCGGTGTGATGTCCATCTCCTTGGCCAGCTCCTCCGGAGTGGGCTCGCGGCCCAGATCCTGGAGCAGCTCGCGCTGTATCCGGCCGAGCTTGTTGATCACCTCGACCATGTGCACCGGGATGCGGATGGTGCGGGCCTGGTCGGCCATCGCGCGGGTGATGGCCTGGCGGATCCACCAGGTGGCGTACGTGGAGAACTTGTAGCCCTTGGTGTAGTCGAACTTCTCGACCGCGCGGATGAGGCCGAGGTTGCCCTCCTGGATCAGGTCGAGGAAGGCCATCCCGCGCCCGGTGTAGCGCTTGGCCAGCGAGACCACGAGTCGGAGGTTCGCCTCCAGCAGGTGGTTCTTGGCCCGCTCGCCGTCCCGGGAGATCCACATCAGGTCGCGCTGCAGATCGCGGACCAGCTTCTCCTCGCCCTCGTCGGCGGCACGCAGCCGCTCGGCGGCGTAGAGGCCGGCCTCGATCCGCTTGGCGAGCTCGACCTCCTGCTCGGCGTTGAGCAGCGGCACCTTGCCGATCTGCTTGAGGTAGGCCCGGACCGAGTCGGCGGAGGCGGTCAGCTCGGCGTCCCGACGCGCCTGCTTGAGCGCCTCGGACTCCTCGTCGTCCCACTCGAAGTCGTTGTCGGTGGCGGAGTTCGCGGCGTCGGTCTCGGCGGCCTGGGCCAGCTCGGCCGGCTCCTCGACCACCACGTCCTCGATCTCGGCGGCCAGCTCCTCCGGGTCGACCTCACCCTCGGCGCCCTCGCCGGCCTTCGCCGGCTTCGCCGCGGCCGTCTTGGCGGCCACGGTGGCCTTGGTGGCCCGGGTCGCCTTGGTGGCCTTGGCCGGGACGGCGGCCTTGCCGGCCACCTCGGCGGTGGTGCCGACGACCTTGCGGGCCGTCGCCTTCCGGGGCGCCGGCGCGGGGGACTCGTCGGCGGCGGGCGCCTGCTTGGGGGCGGGCGCGGCCGCCTTCTTGGTGGTCTTGGCGGTGGTGGCCCGGGAGGCCGGGGTGGCGGACCGGGCCGCGGCGACCCGGCGGCGGGTGCTCGCGGAGCCGTCCACCACGACCGTCACGCCCGCCTCGGAGAGCGCGCGGAGGATCTTCTTGGCCTGGGCCGGGGTCACCTCAGCGGACTCGACGGTGCGCGCGAGCTGGGCCGACGTGAGCTGACCGCCGGCGCTCTGGGCGTGGGCGATCAGGGTGTCGGTGAGCGAGCGAACGTCGGCGCCGGTCTGGCGGGGTTCTGTCACGAATGACCTTCCGGAGGCGAAGAGCGAGCACGGCCGGGTCGTCCGGCGCAGCACGGGGCCGTGCCGGGCGAGTCGTTGAGGGACCCCCGTGTCCCGGTCCGTCCGGTCGTTGGCGGTCCGTGGCGCGTGGGCAGGGTGAATTGTAACGCCGTCTGCCGCGATCATCCTGCGCAGCACGGCGTACCGGCGGTCCGGGACCGCCGATTCGACGCAGATGTGGACTTTGTAAGGATGATACCCACGCACGGCCAGGCCGGTCCGGGCCGCGCGGGAAGGGGACGAACATGATCGCCTCGGCGCCCACGCCGCGGGAATTGCTCACCATCGCCGTCGAGGTGGCCCGGGACGCCGCGGCCACCGCCCACCGGATGCGCGCCGAGGGCGTCTCGGTGGCCGCTACCAAGAGCACCGCGACCGACGTGGTCACCGCCGCCGACCGGGCGGTGGAGCGGCAGGTGCTGGCCGCGTTGCGGGACCGGCGGCCCGCCGACGCGGTGCTGGGCGAGGAGTACGGCGCGGCCGGGGCCGGCCCGGTCGCGGGGGACGGGGTGCGCTGGATCGTCGATCCGATCGACGGCACCGTCAACTACCTCTACGGGCTGCCCTACTGCGCGGTCTCGATCGCCGCCGAGGTGGCCGGCGAGGTCGTCGCCGGCGTGGTGCGCAACGTGTTCACCGGCGAGGAGTGGACCGCGACCGCGGGCGGCGGCGCCTGGCGGGACGGTCGGCGGCTGCGCTGCTCCGCCGAGGCCGACCTCGGGCAGGCGCTGGTCGCCACCGGCTTCGGGTACGCCGCGGGCCGCCGCGCGCACCAGGCGCGGGTGGTCGCCGAACTGATCCCGCACGTGCGCGACATCCGCCGGATGGGCGCCGCCGCGCTCGACCTCTGCCTGGCCGCCGAGGGACGGGTGGACGCGTACTTCGAGAAGGGGCTGGCCGACTGGGACCTCGCCGCGGGCGGGCTGGTCGCCCGGGAGGCCGGGCTGCTGGTGACCGGCTTGTCCGGCCGGCCGGCCGGACCGGACCTGGCGCTCGCCGCGCCGCCCGCGCTGCACGGCCCGCTGCACGCCCGGCTCGCCGACCTGGACGCCGCCGGCGGGCCGTGACGACAGGTCACCCACCCCACGGGTACGCGACGAGGGCGGCCTCCCGAACCGCGGAGACCGCCCTGCGTCGCCGGGCCGGCGGACCGGCCCACGGGTCACTTCTCGACCGGCATCGGGCACGTCTCGGGCGGCGCCTCGGGAGCGCCCAGGTCACCCAGCGACTGGTTCACCTCGGTGGTGGTGGCCAACTGCTGGAACCCGTTGCCGAGGACCACGTCGACGGTGTCGTCCTTGCGGTCCGGCAGGAACACCCGCTCGGCGTTGTTGAGGAAGTAGGCCCGGAGCAGGTGGGCCGAGCCGACGCCCTTGGGGCCGAAGCGCAGCACCGCCACGCCGTCGACCTCCTTCGACTCGTTGCCGACCTTCTTGACCTGGAACTTGCGGTTGCGGAAGTCTTCCGCCACGCCGCCGGCCCGGCCGGACTCGTCGGTGGCGTTGTAGACGTTGATCTTCACGTCCTTCTGCTCGCGCAGTCGCAGGTCGACAAGCGGCCAGCCGGCGGGGCAGTCGGCGGCGGTGCCGGCCTTGCCCTGACTGTCGCGGACCACGGCGACGACCACGAAGACCAGGGCGATGACCGCCAGCAGTCCGACGACAACGAGTGCCCGCACTCGCGCAAAACTCATCCTGGGCGCTCCCCGGACAGTGATTGGGTGGCGGCGGCCGGCGCGGTCGGGCCGCGTCTGTCGACCGTCGGAGTACGCCGCTGAGGTTAACCCTTGTCCGGCTCCCGCGTGGAAACAGTCCGACATGCCGGCGCGCCACGGGGGGAACGGGTAGGACTACCCCTATCTTCGTGTCGCCTGAGTCACATTGGGAACAACTTCGGGCGCAGGGGCGTACATCTCTCCCGCGAGGGCGGTATACATGCCTCGCCCAAAGGGGGGGTAAGGTTCCGCGCTCGCCGGAGGGTTCCGCTCCGGCGAACCCGGCCCACCGGTCGTCGGGTCGGGTGCCCGACACAGTTGGTGGCCGGCCAGGGGAACCGAAACGGCGTCGTCCGGCGTTACAACCGGCAGCGACCATATCGATATTGGAGAGTGAAACCGATGGCCACCGACTACGACGCCCCGCGTCGAGACGAGGTCGACCTCGGCGAGGACAGCCTCGAGGAACTCAAGGCCCGGCGGGTCGACTCACAGTCGGGCGCCGTGGACGTCGACGAGGCCGAAGTGGCCGAGAGCTTCGAGCTGCCCGGCGCCGACCTGGCCGACGAGGAGCTGACGGTCAAGGTGCTCCCGATGCAGCAGGACGAGTTCCGGTGCGCGCGCTGCTTCCTGGTCCACCACCGCAGCCAGCTCGCGGTCGAGCGCAACGGCGACCTGATCTGCCGAGAGTGCGTCTGATCCCGAGCCGGGACACCGGCGGCGGCCTCCTCGTCGGGGCCGCCGCTGTTCGAGCCGCCGTGCGCCGGTGGCCGGAAGCTGCTTGACTCGTACGGGCGGCTGCCGGCCGCACGGAGCAGGAGGGCGGACGGGTGAGCGAGCGCAGCGATCGGGATGACCGGACGCGAGTCCCGGAGACGGGACCGACACCGTCCGTCCCGGACCCAACCACCGCTCCGCCGCAGGCGGCGGAGACCGCCGACCCGGCCGCGACGCCGACCGGCGAGGAGCTGGGCGCCACGGTCGCGGCCCTGACCGCCGACGACATCGCCCCGGCCCGCCGCCGGCAACTGCTGATGCGGCTGGTCGGCCAGGCCCGGGCGCGCGGTCTCACCGACCTGTTCAAGCCCAAGGCCGCGCTGCGCTGGATGACCGAGACCGTCGCCGAGGTCGCGCCGCACGTGCCGATCCGTGACCTCGCCACGCTGCGGCGGCACTTCCCCGGCCTGGACGACGACGCGCTCGCCGACCGGCTGGTCCGCAACGCGTCCCGGGCCACCGCCGGGGTCGGCGCGGCCGGTGGCGGGGTCGCCGCGGTCGAGTGGGCGGTCACGCCCACCCTGCTCTCCGCCCCGGTCCTGCTGGCCGCCGAGACGGTCGCCGTGGTGGCGATCGAGTTGAAGCTCATCGGGGAACTGCACGAACTCCACCGGATGCCGCTGCCCACCGGCGGCACCGCGCGTGCCGTGGCGCTGGTGCAGTCCTGGGCCGGCCAGCGGGGGATCAACCCGATGATGCCCGGCGTCGGGGTGAGCGCCGTGCTGGGCACCGCCGCCCGCCGCGAGCTGCGGGACAGCATGCTGCGTCGCTTCGGCCGCAATCTCACCACGCTCGGGCCGTTCCTGACCGGCGCCGCGGTGGCCGGCTACCTCAACCGGCGGGCCACCCGCACGCTCGGCGAGCAGCTCCGCAAGGACCTCCGGCACACGTCCCGCGGCCTGCCCCACAAGCGGGACTGACGGCCGGGCCGGGGAGCGGTCAGGCCGTGTCGCGGGCGGTCAGCAGCGCGGTCGCCAGCTCCACCGGGTGCCGGGTGCTGACCACCCAGAACGGGGTGGGGTCCGCCGGGTCGTCCAGCACCACCTGCACGGCTCCGCCGATCCAGGGGCGCTGCACCACGAACGCGAGCGGATCGGCGCCGACGCCGAGCACCTCGCGCCGGCCGGCCGCGTCCAGCGGCACCGCGTCCGCCACGTGGCGCACCGGGAGGTGGGCGTCGTCGACCCGCAGCTCGCCGTCGCGTACCTCGACCCGGATCCGGCCCAGCCACCACAGGGCGGCCACCGTGCCGGGGACCAGCAGCACGAACGGCAGCCAGGCCCGGAAGCCGGTCGCGCCCAGCCACAGCTCGGCGGCGAGCAGCCCGGCCACGGCCAGCCCGGCGGGCCAGGCCCACCAGGGCAGCCCCAGGCGCTCCGCGTACGGCGCGGGGGTGGCCGTCGGGGCGGCCGGGGATGACGACTGACGCACACTGCGAGGGTACGGCGCGTGGCGGGCCGGCCAACCGGCAGGATGGCAGGGCACCCCGAGGACCGGACGGAAGAGGATGACCGTGACAGATGTCGTACCCGTGCCCGTACGGCGGCTCGACCCGGAGCTGCCGCTGCCGGCGTACGCCCATCCCGGCGACGCCGGCGCGGACCTGGTGGCCGCCGCGGACGTGGAGCTGCCGCCCGGCGGGCGCGCGTTGGTGCCCACCGGCGTGGCGGTGGCGCTGCCGGAGGGGTACGTCGGGCTGGTCCACCCCCGGTCGGGGCTGGCCGCCAGGCTCGGCGTGACGGTGCTCAACGCGCCCGGTACGGTCGACGCCGGCTACCGGGGTGAGATCCTGGTCAACCTGATCAACCATGATCGGGACACGCCGGCCCGGATCAGCCGGGGCGACCGGATCGCGCAGTTGGTGGTCCAGCGGGTCGCCCGTGCCGAGTTCCGGCCGGTGGCCGAGCTGCCCGGGTCCCGGCGCGGGACCGGCGGGCACGGGTCCACCGGCGGGCACGCCGGGCTGGTTCCGGCTCCGGGCGGCGGGCAGAGCGAAGAGGTGGCAGGGTGAGTGCGAACAGCGGAGGGTGGGCGCAGTGATCTTCTCCCGGAAGCGGGCCGGCGAGGCGCGGCACGCGCGTGACAACGGGGTCCTCGACGCCGGGGAGACCCCGGCGGCGCCGGCTCGCGGCCCCTACGACGTCAGCGAGGCGCCCGACGCGCCCCGGCTCGACCTGGGCAGCCTCCAGATCCCGGCGGTGCCGGACGTGGAGGTGCGGGTGCAGGCCGACCCGCAGGGCGTGATCCAGCAGGTGGTGCTGGTGCACGGGCAGAACGCGTTGCAGCTCGGCGTGTTCGCCGCGCCCCGTTCGGAGGGCATCTGGGACGAGGTGCGCGAGGAGATCCGCACCTCGCTGCTGAACGACGGCGCCGCCGCCCAGGAGGTCGAGGGGGAGCGTGGCACCGAGCTGCGGGCCCAGGTCCGCACCCCGGACGGCGTGACCGACCTGCGGTTCATCGGCATCGACGGGCCGCGCTGGATGGTGCGGGGCGTCTTCCAGGGCCAGGCGGCCGTCGACCCGGTCGCCGGCGGCCCGCTCGCGGCCTGCCTGGACGGCCTGGTGGTGGACCGCGGCCAGGAGGCCAAGCCGGTCCGTGAGCCGCTGCCGCTGCGGCTGCCGCGCGAGGTGGCCGAGCAGCAGGCCGCCGAGCAGCAGGCGGCCGGTCCGCAGGAGGTCTGAGGCACGCGCCGGGCCCGGTCCCGTCGGCTCCGAGCCGGCGGGACCGGGCCCGCGGCGTGTCCGCCCGGCGTGCCGCCGGTCCCGCACGCCGGCCGGACCGGCGTACGCTGGCGGGACGGTTCCGCCATCCGCGGGACCCCGGTGCGGAGAGGTGACGCGGAGGTCATGACGACCGACCAGGGCCGGGTGTCGCTGCGGCGGCTGCTGCAACGGTTCACCGCGAGCGAGGCCGAGATCGAGGCGCAGGAGCTGCGCCGGGAGAGCGCCGAATCCGGTGGCACCCCCACCCACCAGTGCAACCGTGGCCAGGTGGTCTCGGTGGCCGGGCGGCTGCGCACCGTGGTCTACACGCCGCGCACCAACCTGCCCACGCTGGAGGCCGACCTCTACGACGGCAACGACGTGGTCACCCTGGTCTGGCTGGGCCGGCGGCACATCGCCGGGATCGAGCCGGGCCGGCACCTCACCGCCCACGGCCGGGTGGCCGTGCGGGACGACCGCAAGGTGATCTACAACCCGTACTACGAGCTGGAGCCGCCGAAGTGACGACCGGACAGCAGCACACCCCGTCGGGCCTCGACCCGCAGGACGAGGAGCGGCTGCCCAGCATCGCCGAGCAGATGGCCGACCAGATGGGCGGCTGGCGCGGCCTGGTCGAGTCGAGCATCCCGGTGGTGGTCTTCGTGATCGCCAACGTGGTGGGCGAACTGCGCCCCGCGGTGTTCGCCTCGGTCGCGGTGGCGCTGCTGATCGCCGGGCTGCGGCTGGTCCAGCGCCGGCCGGTGCGGCACGCGATCAACGGGCTGTTCGGCATCGGTTTCGGCGCGCTGCTGGCGCTGCGGACCGGCAACGAGCGGGACTTCTACCTGCCCGGCATCCTCTACGGCATCGGGTTCGGCCTGGCGCTGCTGCTCTCCGCCGCGATCCGGCAGCCGCTGGTCGGCTGGATCTGGTCGGTGCTGGTCGCCAAGGGCCGCTCCGAGTGGCGCGACGACCCCAAGCTGGTGCGCACGTTCACCCAGCTCACCGTGCTCTGGGGCGTGGTGTGGCTGGCCAAGGTCGGCGTGCAGGCCGGGCTCTACCTGGCCCACCAGGACACCGCGCTCGGCGTGGCCCGGCTCGCCCTGGGCTACCCGCCGTACGCGCTGCTGCTGCTGATCACCGTCTGGGTGGTGCGCCGGGTCACCCGGGAGGGCGCCGCCGCCACCCCGTTGCCCGGCGCCTGAGCCCGCTCAGGAGCGCCCGCGCAACCGATCGGTGCTCTCCGGCCCGAGGATCACGGCGCGCACCTCGTCCTCCACCTCGGCGGTGCACACGAACACCAGCTCGTCGCCGGCCTCGATCGGGTCGTCCGGGGTGGGCACCAGCACCCGCTTGCCGCGCAGGATCGCCACCAGCGCCGCGTCCCGGGGGATCGGCACCGCGTGGATCGGCTGCCCCACGTAGGGCGCGGTCGGCGGCAGGGTGATCTCCACCAGGTTCGCCTCGCCCTGCCGGAACGTCATCAGCCGGACCAGGTCCCCGACGGTCACCGCCTCCTCGACCAGCGCGGCCATCACCCGCGGCTTGCTGACCGCGACGTCCACGCCCCACTGCTCGGTGAACAGCCACTCGTTCTCCGCCCGGTTGACCCGGGCCACCACCCGGGGCACCGCGAACTCGGTCTTGGCCAGCAGCGAGACCACCAGGTTGACCTTGTCGTCGCCGGTGGCCGCGACCACCACGTCGCAGCCGGCCACGTTGGCCTCCTCCAGGCTGGCCAGCTCGCACGCGTCGGCCAGCACCCAGTCGGCGGTGGGCACCCGGTCGGGCCGCAGCATCTTCGGCTGCCGCTCGATCAGCATCACCTGATGGCCGTTGTCGATCAGCTCCTGGGCGATCGAGCGGCCCACGTTGCCGGCGCCGGCGATGGCGATCCGCATGACTCAGTGCCCCCCTTCCGGCGGCGCCGCCGCCACCGAGGTGACCGAGGCGACGATGTCGTCGGTCACCAGCATGAAGACCTGGTCGCCCTCCTGCACCACGGTGGAGGCGGTGGGCAGCGTGCCGATCCCGAAGCGGGTCAGGTAGGCGACCCGGGCGCCGGCGGACTCCTCGAGCTGCCGCAACGGCCGGCCGATCCAGTCCTTGTGCACCGGCACCTCGACGATCGACACGGTGCTGGTCAGGTCGCGGAAGATCTCCACGTTCCCCTCGGGGACCAGGTGGCGCAGCATCCGGTCGGCGGTCCACCGGACGGTCGCCACGGTCGGGATGCCGAGGCGCTCGTAGACCTGGGCGCGGCGCTGGTCGTAGATCCGGGCCGCCACCCGGGAGACGCCGAACGTCTCACGGGCCAGCCGGGCCGAGATGATGTTGGAGTTGTCGCCGCTGGAGACCGCGGCGAACGCGTCGGCCCGCTCGATGCCGGCCTCGCGCAGCACCTCGCCGTCGAAGCCGGCGCCGGTGACCGTGATGCCGGCGAAGTCGGGCCCGAGTCGGCGGAACGCGTCCGCGTCCTGGTCGATCACCGCCACCGAGTGCCCCCGGGACTCCAGGCTGTGCGCCAGGGTCGACCCGACCCGGCCGCAACCCATGATCACGACATGCACGGTGTCCGCTCCTCCCACGGTGCCGCCCGCCGACCCGTCGTCTGCGAGCCTGCCACGTCCCCGCGCCCGGCGGGGCACCGACGGTACCGCGCGGGTGCGCGCGGCGGTGATCAGCCACCCCACCGTCCCGCGCCGGGTGGCCGTACGCTTGTCGGTTGTGGCCAGCCCCACCTCGCTGCTGAAGCGACTCCTCCTCGGTCGACCGTTCCGGTCCGACCGCCTCCAGCACACCCTGCTGCCGAAGCGCATCGCGCTGCCGGTCTTCGCGTCCGACGCGCTCTCGTCCGTGGCGTACGCGCCGGACGAGATCCTGCTGACGCTCTCCATCGCGGGCGCGTCCGCGTTCTTCTTCTCGCCGTGGATCGCGCTCGCCGTGGTCGTGGTGATGCTCACCGTGGTGGCGAGCTACCGGCAGAACGTGCACGCCTACCCGTCCGGCGGTGGCGACTACGAGGTCGCCACCGTCAACCTGGGCCCGCGGGCCGGGCTCGCGGTGGCCAGCGCGCTGCTCGTCGACTACGTGCTGACGGTCGCCGTGTCGGTCTCCTCCGGAGTGGCCAACCTCGGCTCGGTGGTGCCGTTCGTGGCCACCCACAAGGTGCTCATCGCGGTCAGCGCGGTGGTCCTGCTCACCGCGATCAACCTGCGCGGCCTGCGCGAGTCGGGCACCGCGTTCGCCATCCCCACCTACGGCTTCGTGATCGTCATCGTCGGCATGCTGCTGACCGGGTTCGTGCGGATCTTCGTGCTCGGCGACGACCTGCGCGCGCCCAGCGCCGGCCTGGAGATCCGCGCCGAACACAGCGTCACCGGGTTCGCGCTGATCTTCCTGCTGCTGCGGACGTTCTCCTCCGGCTGCGCGGCGCTCACCGGCGTGGAGGCGATCTCCAACGGCGTACCGGCGTTCAAGTCGCCCAAGTCGAAGAACGCGGCGACCACGCTGCTGCTGCTCGGCAGCATCGCGGTCGCCATGCTGGTCGGCATCATCGCGCTGGCCCGCCGGACCGGCCTCCAGTACGTCGAGAGCCCGAGCCAGATCGTCTCCGGCCCCGACGGGTACGTGCAGAAGACGGTCACCACCCAGCTCGGCGAGACCGTGTTCGGCGGCGGGTCGGTGCTGCTCTACGTGGTCGCCGGGATGACCGCGCTGATCCTGTTCCTGGCCGCGAACACCGCGTTCAACGGCTTCCCGGTGCTCGGCTCGATCCTCGCGCAGGACCGCTACCTGCCGCGCCAGCTGCACACCCGGGGCGACCGGCTGGCGTTCTCCAACGGCATCGTCTTCCTGGCCGTCTCCGCGGTGGTGCTGATCGTCGGCTTCCAGGCCGAGGTGACCCGGCTCATCCAGCTCTACATCGTCGGCGTGTTCGTCTCGTTCACGCTGTCCCAGCTCGGCATGATCCGGCACTGGAACCGGCACCTGCGCACCGAGCGCGACCCGGAGGCCCGCCGGCGGATGATCCGCTCCCGGGCCATCAACGCGTTCGGCATGGCCATGACCGGCGTGGTGCTGGTCATCGTGCTGGTCACCAAGTTCCTGCTCGGCGCGTGGATCGCGATCGTCGCGATGGCCGTGATGTACGTGGTCATGCTCGGCATCCGCCGCCACTACGACCGGATCGCCGCGGAGCTGGAGCCGACCGAGCAGCGGGCCGTGCTGCCGGCCCGCAACCACGCCATCGTGCTGGTCAGCAAGCTGCACCAGCCCACGCTGCGGGCCGTCGCGTACGCCCGGGCCACCCGGCCGGACACGCTCACCGCGGTGACCGTCAACGTGGACGAGAAGGACACCCGGGACCTCCAGGCCGACTGGGAACGGCGGGAGCTGCCGGTGCCGCTGACCGTGATCGACTCCCCGTACCGGGAGATCACCCGGCCGATCCTCAACTTCGTCGCCTCGGTCCGCCGGGAGTCGCCGCGCGACGTGGTCACCGTCTTCATCCCGGAGTACGTGGTGGGCCGCTGGTGGGAGAACCTGCTGCACAACCAGAGCGCGCTGCGGCTCAAGGGCCGGCTGCTGTTCGAACCGGGCGTGATGGTGACCAGCGTGCCCTGGCAGCTCGCGTCCACCGCCAGCAAGAACCTGGACCGCCTGGACGCCACGCTCAGCCGCGGGCCGGCGCGCGGCCCCCGGGTCGCGCCGCACAGCACCCTGCCGCCGCCGGTCGACGCCACGCCCTCCGGCGAACAGGGGGAGCGGCCGTGAGCGCGAGGAGTGAGCCGGTCCTGCGAGCCCCGCAGTCGCGAACAGAGGTGGCGCCGTGAGCGCGAGGAGTGAGCCGGTCCTGCGAGCCCCGCAGTCGCGAACGAAGGGTGGTGCCGTGAGCGCGAGGAGTGAGCCGGTCCTGCGAGCCCCGCAGTCGCGAACGAAGGGTGGTGCCGTGAGCGCGCCGGAACGCCCCGGGCTGGTGGAGGCCGAGCGGGTCGAACTGACCGTCGACGCGGTCGCCCCCGGCGGGCACTGCGTGGCCCGGGTCGGCGGCCAGGTGGTCTTCGTCCGGCACGCGCTGCCCGGCGAGCGGGTGGTGGCCGAGGTGACCGAGCTGCACCGGGGCTTCGCCCGCGCCGACGCGGTGCAGATCCTCGACGCCTCACCGGACCGGGTCACCCCGCCCTGCCCGTACGCCCGGCCGGGCGGGTGCGGCGGCTGCGACCTCCAGCACGTCGCCCCGGCCGCCCAGCTCGACTGGAAGCTCGCCGTGGTGCGCGAGCAGCTCACCCGGCTGGGCCGGCTCACCGACGCGCAGGTGGACGCGCTCGGCGTCCGGGTCGAGGCGCTGCCCGGCGGGCCGCTGGGCTGGCGCTCCCGGGTCCGCTACGCGGTCGACGCCGCCGACCGGGCCGGGCTGCTCAAGCACCGCTCGCACGAGGTGGTGCCGATCGACCGCTGCCTGATCGCCCATCCGGCGATCCGGGAGCTGCCGGTGCTGCCGCCCACCGGGGCGCGCTGGCCGGACGCCGACGCGGTGGAGGCGGTCGCCAGCACCGGCGGGGATGTCGCCGTGGTCGCGTACGCCGACGGGGTCGCCACCGCGGTGAGCGGGCCGGAGCGGGTCCGGGAGACGGCGGCCGGGCGGTCGTTCACGCTGCCCGCGTCCGGCTTCTGGCAGGTGCACCCGGCCGCGGCGGACGCCCTGGTCGGCGCCGTGCTGGACCTGCTCGACCCGCGTCCCGGCGAGACCGCCTGGGACCTGTACGGCGGGGCCGGGCTGTTCGCCGCCGCGCTTGCCGGCCGGGTCGACGGGGCCCGGGTGACGGTCGTCGAGTCCGCCCCGGACGGGGTGGCCGCGGCCCGGACGAACCTGGCCGACCTGGCCGCCGTGGAGGTGGTCTCGGCCCGGGTGGAGACCGCGCTGGCCCGCCGCCGGGTCACCGGCCCGGTCGACCTGGTGGTGCTCGACCCGCCGCGCTCCGGCGCGGGCGCGGCGGTGGTCCGCGGCGTGGTGGCCGCCGACCCGCGGGCGGTGGCGTACGTGGCCTGCGACCCGGCCGCCTTCGCCCGGGACGTGCGCACGTTCGCCGAGGCGGGCTGGCGGCTGGCCGCGCTGCGCGGGTTCGACCTGTTCCCGATGACCCAGCACGTCGAGCTGGTCGGCCTGTTCCTGCCCCCGGCACAGTGACTAGCCTGGCCCGATGAAGATCGTCGGGTTGATGTCGGGGACGTCGTACGACGGGGTGGACGTGGCCGCCGGCGAGTTCACGCTCGACGGGGACACGTTGCGGCTCCGGCCGCTCG
Source organism: Micromonospora sp. NPDC049201 (assembly GCF_055586805.1). Classification (NCBI taxonomy): domain Bacteria; kingdom Bacillati; phylum Actinomycetota; class Actinomycetes; order Micromonosporales; family Micromonosporaceae; genus Micromonospora; species Micromonospora sp. NPDC049201. The sequence goes on from NZ_JBVJHM010000006.1 coordinate 95,296, forward strand.
GGCACCGTGAGTTGGCGTACCCGGACGACCTGCGGGCGCAGATCGAGGCGCTGCTGCCGCCGGCGGCCACCACGATCGAGGCGGTCTGCCGGCTCGACAACCGGCTCGGCGACGTGTTCGCCGAGGCGGCTGCCGTCGGTGTCGAGCTGGCCGGCGGCGCCGTCGACGCGGTCGTGTCCCACGGTCAGACCGTCTTCCACTGGGTCGAGGCCGGCCGGGCGCGCGGCACGCTCCAGCTCGGCGCGCCGGCCCGGGTCGCCGCGCGCGTCGGCGTACCGGTGCTGCACGACCTGCGCTCGGCGGACGTGGCGGCCGGCGGGCAGGGCGCGCCGCTGGTCCCGGCGTTCGACGCGCTGCTGCTCGACGCCGCCGCCGGCCCGCGGGCGGCGTTGAATCTCGGCGGGATCGCGAACCTCACCGTGGTCGCCCCCGGGGCGCCGGTCCTCGGGTACGACGTGGGCCCGGCCAACGCGCTGCTGGACGCCGCCGCCCGGCGCCTCCTGGGCCGCCCCTGCGACGTCGACGGGGCGCGCGCCGCCGCCGGCCGGGTGCACGGCGCACTGTTGGATCGGCTGCTCGCCGAGCCGTACTACGCCGCGCCGCCGCCCAGGTCGACGGGGAAGGAGCTGTTCCACGGCGGCTACCTGGACGCCGCGCTGGCCGCGCTCGGCGAGCCGGTGGCCGCCGACGACGTGCTGGCCACGCTCACCGAGCTGACCGCCCGCACGGTCGCCGACGCGTGCGACAGGCACCGCGTCACCGAGGTGGTGGCCGCCGGTGGGGGAGTGCGTAATCCCACACTCCGGGCCCGCCTGGCCGCGCTCGGCACCGGCCGCTGGCGGCTGCGGACCACCGACGAGCTGGGCGTCCCGGCGCAGGCCAAGGAGGCGTACGCGTTCGCGCTGCTGGGCTGGCTGAGCTGGCACGGGCTGCCCGGCGCGGTGCCGTCGGTGACCGGCGCGTCCCGGGCCGCGGTGCTCGGCTCCTGGACCCCGGCCGGCCCGCCGTTCGGGGCGCCGACCCCGACGCCACCGCGTCGGCTGACGGTGGCGTCCTGAGCCACGGCTCGGCTGCGGACTGTGCCACGGCCGATAGACTCTCCGGTCATGAGTGTTGAAGAGGGCACGGCCAACCACGGTCGGCTGCTGGGCACCGTCCGTGGCCCGCAGGACGTGAAGCGGATGACCGCCGAGCAGCTGGACATCCTCGGTGCCGAGATCCGTGACTTTCTGATCGCCAAGGTCTCCCGCACCGGTGGGCACATCGGCCCCAACCTCGGCGTCGTCGAGCTGACGCTGGCCATGCACCGGGTGTTCGACTCCCCGCGCGACCGGCTCCTGTTCGACACCGGCCACCAGGCCTACGTGCACAAGATCCTCACCGGTCGGCAGGAGGGCTTCGACAAGCTCCGCCAGCGCGGTGGCCTCTCCGGCTACCCCAGCCAGGCGGAGAGCGAGCACGACCTGATCGAGAACTCGCACGCCTCCACCGCCCTGTCGTACGCCGACGGCCTGGCCAAGGCGTACGCGCTGCGCGGCGAGAAGCGCTCCGTGGTGGCCGTGGTCGGCGACGGCGCGCTCACCGGCGGCATGTGCTGGGAGGCGCTCAACAACATCGCGACCGCCGGCAACCCGCTGATCATCGTGGTCAACGACAACGGCCGGTCCTACTCGCCGACCATCGGCGGCCTCGCCGACCACCTGTCGTCGCTGCGGCTCAACCCCGGCTACGAGAAGGTGCTCGACACCGTCAAGGACGCGCTGGGCAACACGCCGTTCGTCGGCAAGCCGATGTACGAGGTGCTGCACGCGGTCAAGAAGGGCATCAAGGACGCGGTCGCCCCGCAGGCCATGTTCGAGGACCTCGGCATCAAGTACGTCGGCCCGGTCGACGGCCACGACGTGCCGGCGGTCGAGGCGGCGCTGCGCGCGGCGAAGAACTTCGGCGGCCCGGTGATCGTGCACGCGGTCACCCGCAAGGGCTACGGCTACCGTCCCGCCGAGGACGACGAGGCCGACTGCCTGCACGGCCCCGGCGGCGCCTTCGACGTGGAGACCGGCCAGCTCGTCGCCGCGCCGTCGGTGAAGTGGACCCACGTGTTCGCCAACGAGCTGGTGGCGATCGCCGACGAGCGCCCCGACGTGGTCGGCATCACCGCCGCCATGGCGGAGCCCACCGGCATCGCCGCGCTGGCCCGCAAGTACCCGAAGCGGGTCTACGACGTCGGCATCGCCGAGCAGCACGCCGCCACGTCCGCCGCCGGCCTGGCCATGGGCGGCCTGCACCCGGTGGTCGCGGTCTACGCCACGTTCCTCAACCGGGCGTTCGACCAGGTCCTGCTGGACGTGGCGATGCACAAGCTGCCGGTCACGTTCGTGCTGGACCGGGCCGGCATCACCGGCCCGGACGGGCCCAGCCACTACGGCATCTGGGACATGTCGGTCTTCGGCGTGGTGCCCGGCCTGCGGATCGCCGCGCCCCGCGACTCCGTGACGCTGCGCGAGGAACTGCGCGAGGCGATCGCCGTCGACGACGGCCCGACCATCCTGCGCTTCCCGACCGGCACCGTCGCCGCCGACCTGCCGGCCGTGCGCCGGGTCGGCCCGGTCGACGTGCTGACCGAGTCGGCGCGTACCGACGTGCTGCTGGTCGCGGTCGGCTCGTTCGCCGGCCTCGGCATGGAGGTCGCGTCCCGGGTCGCCGAGCAGGGCTACGGTGTCACCGTGGTCGACCCGCGCTGGGTCCGGCCGGTCCCGGCCGAGCTGGTCGAGCTGGCCGCCGGACACCGGCTCGTGGTCACCGTCGAGGACGGCGTCCGGGTCGGCGGCGTCGGCTCCGCGCTGGCCCAGGCGATGCGCGACGCCGACGTCCGCGTGCCGGTCCGCGACCTCGGCGTACCCGCCGACTGGCACCCGCACGGCACCCGCGCGCAGATCCTCGCCGACCTGGGGCTGACCGCGCAGGACGTGGCGCGCGACGTCACCGGCTGGATCTCCGGCCTGGACGCCGCCCCGGTCGACCCGGCCACCGACGGGGCCACCGCGCAGAACTGATCCCGGTCACGGCGTCCGGGCGGTCCCGCTGTCGCGGGGCCGCCCGGACGCTGTTGCGGGGATCCCCCGCGCGCTCAGGTGGTCGGAGCCTGCCCGGAAAGCCGGGACAGGCTCGGGACGCCGGGGTCGGGGGTGCTGCCGATCCCCGACCCCACCGGCGTCCCCACCCCCCACCCCCGCGCTCCCTCCTTCGGCGTGATCAAGGAGTTTGCGTCGGAATCGATCTTCGCGGCGACGCGAACTCCTTGATCACCCGCGTGCGGGGGTCAGCGGGGGGAGGAGAGGGAGCGGTACCAGGTTTTTTCGGTGCCGGCCAGGCTGAACGTCTGCTTGGCGTCGGTCTGCTCGACCACCACCAGGCCCGGACGGTCGACCAGACGGGTGGTGCCGGGCGGCGCGGCAAACGAGGCGTCCCGGGTGCGCCAGGTGAGCACCGCGAGCGGCTGGCCCGGCACCGGCAGGGGGTACGCCTGGAGCGTGGTGGACCGGTCGGCCGGGGAGACGACGGGCGCACCGCCGCCGGCCGGGCGGTAGAGCACGGCGGTCATCGTCCCGGTGGGACTGTCCCAACTCAACTGCTCCAGATCGCCCGGCTCCCCGCCGCCGAGCGCCACCTCGCCCAGCGAGCGCGTGGCGATCTTCGCCATCGGCCAGGACTCGGGCACGGAACGGGGTGCCTCCCGGTCGCCGAGACGGCGCGGGACGCTGCCGAACGGGCCCCGTGCGGCGGCCAGCGCGCAGGTGTCCAGGCCGGTCAGGGCGCGTTTGCCGGCACCGGTCTCGTCGCGCACCAGCGGGTACCGGGGCGCTTCGGTGGCCGTACCCAGGTCGAGGACGCGGTCCGCGGCCCGGCCGCGCGGCAGCGACGGCGTGGGCCGCAGCGTCGCGGTCAGCTCGACGGCCCGGCAGTCCGGCACCGCGACCGGCTCGGTGATGCCGTCGGCGCCGGGCACCGTGCGGCCGTCCGGGCCGAGCAGGCGTTCGACGCGGGCGGAGGTGAGGTAGCGGCGCCCGGTGGGTTGCCGGACCGGCAGCACGTCGGCGTAGACCAGGTAGCCGGCCTCGGTGTACTCGGTGGCGTGCGACACCCGCCACCGCTGCCCGTCCCGGTCCAGTTGGAGCAGCCAGGAGGCGGCCTCGCCGGGCACGTCGGCGGCGACCAGCGCCAGCGGTGCGCCGGCCACCTCGCCGGAGAAGAGGATGCCGGAGGAGGGCAGGTGGACCCGGTCGTCGACCGGCGAGCGCCAGTCACGCACCGCAGCGGTGATCGCGGCGGTGGCGGCGGCGTCACCGGCGAGGCTACCGCGCGGCGGCCAGACCGGGAGCGAGCCGTCCAGGCTGTCGTAGCCGACCCGCAGGGCCGCCGACTGCCGCTCGGTCACCGGCCCGCAACCGGCTGTGGCCAGCGCCAACGCTGCCAGCGCGGTGCCCGTCACCGCGTTTCGGCGGGCTGAAACCACACTGATCCCCTCGCCGGTCGTCGGTCGGAAGCCCACATGGTACGAGACGTGTGGTCACCGGGCGGAGCCCGGCTCACCCGTTCGTCGCGGAAAGTGACGTGCGATTCGTGACTCAATATCCGGCTCCGGTAGACTCCGCCGACTGTGACGCCTGCCGAGACCCGCGGCGCCTCGACGCCGGCCGCCGCCGCCCCGACGGGCTCCCGATCCGTCACCCTCGACCCCCCGCCGCCGGTCACCCGGACCGAACCGCCGGCCGCACCCACCACCGAGGACGCCGCGCCGGCCGCCCGCCGCCGGTGGCGGTGGACGCGCCGCCGCATCGACCTGGCGGTGTACGCCGCCTTCCTGCTCGCCGCGATCTGGGTGACCAGCGGCATCTGGGCCGACCCGGCCGGCCGGGTGGCCGCGCTCTACAGCAGCGACCCCGCCCAGGTGCAGTTCTTCCTCGCCCACTCGGTGCGGGTGGTGCTGCACGGCGAGTTCCCGTTCTTCACCGAACAGTTCAACTACCCCGACGGGGTCAACCTGATGGCGAACACCGCCATCCTGGCGCTCGGCATCCCGATGGTGCCGGTGACGCTCCTGTTCGGACCGGCGGTCTCCTTCGTCACGCTTGTCACGCTCGGCCTGTGCGGCACCGCCGCCGCCTGGTACCAGGTGCTCTCCCGGCACCTGGTCCGGCACCGGCCGGCCGCCGCGGTCGGCGCCTGGTTCTGCGGGTTCTCGCCGGCGATGCTGTCGCACGCCAACTGGCACCCGAACATCATCAGCCAGTTCCTGCTGCCGTTCATCGTCTGGCGGGTGCTGGTGCTGACCCGGTCGGTCCGACCGGTCCGCGACGGCGCGCTGCTCGCCCTGCTGGTCGTCGTGCAGGCGTTCATCAACGAGGAGATCCTGCTCTTCACCGCGCTGGCGCTCGGGGTGTTCCTGATCGCCGTGCTGGTGCAGCAGCGGGACCGGTGGGCCACCGCGTGGCGACCGCTCGGCACCGGCCTGGCGGTCTGCGCGGTGCTGGCCGGCGCGCTGCTGGCGTACCCGCTCTGGGTGCAGTTCGCCGGCCCGATGGCGTACCACGGGCTCAGCGACGCGGTCCGCGACTACGGCAACGACATCGCCGCGTTCGTCGCCCCCGGCTCGCCCACGTTCGGCGGCAACGAGCGGGCCAACGTCAACCTCGCCCCGAACTACTCGGAGGAGAACGCGTTCTTCGGCTGGAGCCTGTCGCTGCTGGCCGTCGGCATCGTGGTCTGGCTGCGCCGGGACGTGATGGTCCGGGCGCTGGCCGCGACCGGGCTGTTCTTCGCGGTGCTCTCGCTCGGTGAGCGGATCTCCTGGTGGGACCGGGAACTGGTGACCGGCCCGTGGGATCTGCTGGTGCGGCTGCCGCTGCTGGATGCCGTGGTGCCGACCCGGTTCGGCCTGATCACCACCGTGACGGTGGCGATCCTGCTGGCGTACGCCGTGCGCAGCGCCTGGGTGCTGCGCGGCGTGGAGCGGCGGACCGCGCGGACGCTGACCGCCGCCGGCCTGGTCTTCGCGCTGCTGCCGATCGCGCCGATGCCGCTGCGGGTCACCACCCGCCCACCGGTGCCGGAGTTCATCACCGCCGACCGCTGGCGGCAGTACGTCGGGCCGGACCAGACGCTGGTCTCCGTGCCGGTGCCGGCGATGGGCAACACCGACCCGATGCGCTGGGCGGCCAGCACCGACCTGGCGTTCAAGATCCCCGGCGGCTACTTCCTCGCGCCGCGCAACGGCGTCACCGGCGACCCGGGCCGCTTCGGCGGCCGGCGCAGCGGCATCGGCGAGCTGCTCGCCGACGTGGCGTCCACCGGGCGTACGCCGAAACTCGACGACCGGCAGCGCCGTCGCTTCCTGGACGAGCTGCGGCACTGGAACGCGGCGGTGGTGGTGCTGCCGCTGGACGAGCAGAACGCCGAGCCGCTGCGGCGCACCGTGGAGCAACTGGTCGGGCCGGCCCGGCAGGAGCTGGACGTGTGGGTGTGGGACGTCCGGACACTGACCGACCGGTCCGCCTGAGCCCGGCGGCCCGCCCCGGGCCCACGCCCCGGCGGCGGTGGTGGCCCCGGCCGGTCGACACGCTCGTGGTGGCCGGCTACCTCGCCCTGGCCGTGCTGCTCACCGCCGACCAGTGGCGCCGCCCGGAGCGGCTGTTCCACCAGGCCGGCGACCAGATGCTGTTCGAATGGATGCTGGCCCGGGCCGCCCGCGCGGTGACCGACGGCGAGAACCCGCTGCGCAGCGCCGCGCTCAACGCCCCGCACGGGGTGAACCTGATGGCCAACACCTCGGTGCTCGGGCTGGGCGTGCCGCTCACCCCGGTCACCGTGGCGTTCGGCAGCCAGGCCGCGTTCCTGGTCGCGGTGGCGCTCAGCCTCGCCGGCACCGCCACCGCCTGGTACGCGCTGCTCGCCCGCCGGCTGGTCCGCTCCCGGGCCGCCGCCGCGGTCGGCGGCCTGGTCTGCGGGTTCGCCCCCGGCATGGTGGCGCAGGCCGGGGCGCACCTGCACATGGCCGCCCAGTTCCTGGTCCCGGTGATCCTCGCGCTGGTGTTCCGGCCGGCCACCGACCGGGTCCGGCGCGACGGCGTGCTGCTCGGGCTCGCGGTCGCGTACCAGGTCTTCCTCGGCGAGGAGGTGCTGGTCTTCCTGGCGCTGGCCGCCGGCGTGCTGGCCGGGGCGTACGCGCTGGCCGACCGGGACACCGCACGCCGGCTGGCGCCCGTGGTGGCACGCCGGCTGGGCCTCGGCGCGCTGGTCGCCGGTGTGCTGCTGGCGTACCCGCTGTGGGTCCAGTTCCTCGGCCCCGGCCACTACACCGGGATGCCGTTCCACACCCGCGGCTACCGGCTCGACCTGGTCTCGTTCACCGCCACCGCCCGGCAGACCGTGGGCGGGGACGGCCACCGGGCCGGGCTGCTGTCGCCGAACCCGACCGAACAGAACTCGTTCTTCGGCCCGTTCCTGCCGTTGCTGGCGCTGCTGGTGGCGGTGCGGCTGTGGCGGCGACCGCTGGTGCGCGCGCTCGCCGCGTGCGGCCTGCTGTTCGCGCTGCTGTCGCTCGGCAGCACGGTGGTCGTGGGGCGGCACGACACCGGGCTGCCCGGCCCGTACCGGCTGCTCGCCGGCGTGCCGCTGCTGGACCTGGTGGTGCCGGCGCGGTTCGCGCTGGTCTGCGTACCGGTGCTGGGGGTGCTGCTGGCGCTGTCGGTGGACCGCGTCCCGGGCGGCACCGCACGCGGGCGGGCGCTGTGGGCCGGCGCGGTCGCCGCCGCGCTGCTGCCGCTCGTCCCGACCCCGATCCGCACCGTGCCGGTCCCGCCGGTGCCGGCCGTGGTCACCGGCGGCGGCTGGCGGGCGTACGTCCCGCCGGGCCGGACGCTGGTGCCGGTGCCACCGGTCACCGGCGCGGCGGTCAGCCCGGCCATGTTCTGGTCGGCGCGCGCCGGGCTGGCCTTCGACGCGCCGGGCGGCTACTTCATCGGGCCGCGCTCGGCCGTCGACCCGACCGCCCGGTGGGGCGCGCCGGACCGCCCCACCTCGGTGCTGCTGCGCCGGGCCGCCGAGACCGGCCAGGTGCCGCCGGTGGGCGACGCGGAACGCCGGCAGGCGGTCGAGGACCTGCGGCACTGGCGGGCGGCGGCGTTGGTGCAGGCCGACTCGTCACCCGGCGATCCGGTACGCGCGACCGTGGACGCCCTGGTCGGGCCCGGGCGGGACGTCCCCGGCGGGCACCTGTGGGACGTCCGCCCCCTGCTCGGCTGACCGCCCCCTCCGCAGCTGAAGGAGGGGCCCCCTGTTAACACGTTGGTGGTAAGAGGGGGCCCCTTCTCTACCGGAAACGTTAAGAAGGGGCCCCTCCTTATACGCGGTCGCGCACGTCCCAGAGCCAGACGTCGTCGATCCGCTGCGGGGGGCCGAGCAGCGCGGTCATCAGGTCACGCAGCACCGCCTCGCGCGGCCCGGCGCCGAGCACCACCACCGACGCCCGCCAGAAGCGCAGGTCCTCGACGGCCTGCCGGCGGTTCTCCGCGGTGATCTCGGGCAGCTCGTTGCGGTCCATGGTGGCGTAGATCAGCGTGCTGGTCGGGCGGTTCGGGGCGCCGAACACGCCCTCGCCCAGCTCGTTCGGGCCGATGAAGTAGCCGCCCGGGATGGGGAACTCCTGCCCGGACAGCGCGCTCCAGCGCAGTGTCGGCAGCCCGTGCACGTTGCTCGGGATCGGCACCGGCACCAGCGTCCGGCCGGCCGGCACGAACGGCCGCCAGCCACCGGCGGTGATGAAGTGCGGCGGCGGGTCCATCCGCTGCGCCGGCAGGGGGCGCGGGACCAGCGGCAGCAGGGCGGCCACGATCGCGGCGTACCCGACCAGGCGCAGCGCCCGCCGCCGGCCGGATGCGGCCCGGCCCGCGTCGCCGGCGTCGTCGGCCCGCCCGTCGTCGGTCCGCCCGTCGTCGGTCGGGTCGTTGTCGGTCGGGTCGTTGTCGTGGTCGCCGGGGCGGGGTGCGGGCACCGGGACGGTCCCGGGCCGGCCGGCCCGGGACAACGCGTCCCAGGCCAGCGCGAGCAGCACGCCGACGGCGGCCACCACCACCAGGCTCAACCGGGTCGGCATCATCATCTCGACGAGCGGCAGGTCGTCCGGCACGTACGCCCACGGGCCGGCCACACTCGTCTCCGCGCCGTCGAACCGCACCACGGGCCCGATCGAGGCGATCGTGAAGAGCGCCACCAGCACGGCCAGGATCCGGGCCGGCACCGACCGGCGGACCAGCAGCGCCAGCGCGGCCAGCGCGACCAGCACCAGCGGCCAGCCGAACCAGGTGTTCTGCTCGGTCAGGCCGATGGTCTTCTCCACCGCCTCGTCCCCGGCCACGGTGTCCCGGGCGAACGTGACGAAGGCCATCAGGTCCTCGCCCCAGTTGTGGAAGACGCCGCCCTGCAACCCCCGGTAGGACTGCGGGCCGTTGAACTGGAACCAGATCGGGTACGCGGTGAGCAGCAGCGTCACCCCGCCGCCGACGGAGATCGCGGCCAGGAAGGACCCGGCCCGCGCCCGCGTCTCGCGCGGTCGTTGCACCGCGTACGCCAGCACGACGACCAGGCAGGCCAGCGCCGTGAGCAGCAGCATCTCCTCGTTGATGAAGATCTGGTACGCCACCAGCAGCCCGAGCGCCACCCCGTTACGTCGCCAGCGGCCCGGCTCGCCGAGCCGGAGCACCCGGGCCACGATCAGCGGGAGCAGGAAGTTCGACACGAAGTTCGGCTGCCCGTTGGCGTGGTGCACGATGCCCGGGGCGAACCCGAGGAACGCGCCGCCGACGAACGCCGCCCCCCGGGAGCGGACCAGGTGCCGCGACAGCGTCCAGTACGCCGTCGCGGCGGTCGCCGACAACGCCGCGCCGAGGTAGAGCGCGTACATCACCTGTGGGCCGAGCAGCATGGTCAACGGCGCGAGCGGCAGCGTCACCCCGAGCAGCGAGGTGTTCGCCATCATGTTGACCCCGTCCGGCGCGTTCTGCCGGGCGGTGAACAGCGGGTTCTCCAGGTGCCGCACCGAGTACGCGCCGTGCGCGAACAGCCACTCGAACCAGCTGTGGTCGGTCGGCAGGTGCGAGGACACCCGGTGCTGCACGTCGCCCCAGTAGTTGAGGCAGACGAGAACGCCGAGCAACGCATAGGCTCCGAGGGCCAGCAGGTCGGCGCGAGCCGGCCGGCGACGGGGTCGTCGCGGCGGATCCGCCGTGACGGCGTCCACCTCGACGGATGAGGAGTTCAGCGAGGGGTCCACCACCGGCACGGCCACGACGGGCCATCGTACAGGCGGTCCGGCGTCGGTCCGGTCACGGTCGGGCGGCGGTCCGGCGGCGCGGAAGAGGGGTGGTCGTGACCGTCATCGATCTGGGCGACCTGCGCGGCGACGACACGCCGCCCGACACCGTGCCCCGCCCGCCGCGGTCGGTCGGCCGCCCGTTCCGCGTCGTGGTGGCGCTGCTGGTGGCGCTTGTCACGCTCGCCGCCGCCGCGCCACCGGCCCGGTCCGGGCCGGTCACGATTCCCGGCGGCACCGGGGCCTCCGCGTTCCTCTCCGACGACCGGATGTACGTGGTGCGGCGCGCCACGTCGGCACCGGGCTGGGACCTCGTCGCGTACCGGGTGGGGCGGGAGCGGTGGCGGGCCCGGGTGGACGGTGTCGACGACGTGGTGGCGGTGTGGGAGCAGGGCGGGCGGGTGCTGGCCGTCGGGCCGGCCGGAAACGGCGGCCGCTGGGAGACGACGGTGTTCGACGCGGGCACCGGAGCGCCGGGCTGGCGGCAGGACGGCGTGGTGTTCCCGGCCGGCGACGCGCTGCTGCTGCGCCCGTCCGGCGGGTCGGGCCCCCAGTCGGTCCGCCGGTTGGCGGTGGCCGACGGGCGCACGCTCTGGACCGTGCCCACCACCGGTCGGGACGTGCAGTTCAGCCACGGCCGATCCGGGGTGGACCGGATCCTGCTGCTGCCGGCCGCCGGCGAGACGGTGGTGCTGGACGCGGCGACCGGCGACCGGCTGGCCGCCCGCGACCTGCATCCGGGGGAGGTGCCCGGCGCGCGTGCCATGCAGGGCGCGGGCCGGCTGTTCCTGGAGACCCGGTTGGCCGGCGACGTCGTCACCGCCTTGGAGATGGACACGCTCCGGCCACGCTGGACCGCCGAGCTGCCGTTGGTCGGCTACCTGGAGCCGTGCGGGGCGCTGCTCTGCGCCGGCCGGCAGACCGGCGGGATGTGGGCGCTGGACCCGGCCACCGGCGCGGTGCGCTGGGCCAGCGACCTGTGGTCGAGCGTGCTCCGGGCCGAGGGCGGACGCCTGCTGGTCGCCGCCGGCCGGGAGGGCGGCGAGGGCCTGTCGGTGCTGGCGGAGTCGGACGGGCGGTTGATCGCCGAGGTCGGCGACTGGGACGTGCTCCCGCAGGGCGAGAGCGGTGACCGGCTGTTCCTGACCCGGCCGCTGGGCGGCGACCGGAGGCTTCTCGCCGAGCCGGACCTGTCCGGCGGCCCACCCGTGGTGCGGGACGTGCTGACCGGCGCCGACTGCACCGTCGGCCGGGTGCTGTTGGTCTGCCGGGAGCGGGGCGGCGACTTCACCGTACGGCGGCTGCCGTGAGCCCGGTCATCGAGTTGGGCGAGCTGCGCCGCCCCGAGGACGACGACGAGCCGCTGCCCGCGCCGCCGCGGCGACCGCCGGGCCGGGCCGCCCGCGCGGTGGCCCTCGGGTGCCTGCTGCTCACGCTGGCCGGCGCGGCGGCGCCGGCCCGGCCGCCGGCGCCGGTCCGGGTGCCCGCCGCGCCGGATGCCCTCTTCGTGGTGCTGGCGGGCCGGCTGATGGTGGCGGACGGTCCGAGCGCGCTCCACCAGGGCGGTCGGGTGGTCACCGGCTACCGGCTCACCGCGGGCGCGCCGGCGTGGCGGTTCGCGCTGCCCGCCGGGGACCACGTGCTGGGGCTGACCGGCGCGGCCGGCGGCCTGCTGGTGTCGAGCAGCCCGACCGGGGTCGGGGACGCCCGCGCCACGCTGCTCGACCCGGCGACCGGCGCGGTGCGCTGGCAGCAGGTCGGCTACCCGGTCCCGACCGCGTCCGGCGGGGTGCTGTTCGAGAAACCCCGGCCGGGCGGAACGGGCCGGGTGCTCGCCGTCGACCCGGCCTCCGGCGCGACGCGCTGGTCGTTGGCGGTGCCCCCGCAGGGAGTGGCGTACCGGCGGGACGGCCGGGGAGTGACGCAGCTCCTGCTGATCGAGCCGGACGGCCGGGTCGCCGTGCACGACGCGGACTCGGGCGCCCGGGTGCGCGTCGGCCGGGTGTCGTCCGCGCCGGACGGTGTCGCCTACCGGTTCGCGCAGGTCGTCGCCGGTCTGCTGCTGGTCGAGGGTGTCTCCGGCGAGATCACCGCGTACGGGGTGGACCGGCTGGACCGGCGCTGGAGCGTGCCGGTGGACCCGCGCGCCGGGTCGTGGTTCACCGACTGCGCCGGCATGGTCTGCCTCCGCGACCAGGTCGGTGACGCCCAGGCGCTCGACCCCGCCACCGGCCGCCCGGCCTGGACGGACGAGCGGTGGGCGGGGTTCGGCCCGTTCGGCGACCGGCTGATCGCCGCCGAGGCGGGGGACGGGCCGGAGCTGGAGTTGTCGGTGCTGGAACCGGCGACCGGCCGGGTGCTCGGTCGGCTGGGCCGCTGGCGGGTCAGTGGGCGGGACGACGGGTCCGGCCGGTTGCTCGGGCTGCGGCACCTCGCCGGGGACCGGACGCTCGTCGGTGACCTGGACGTGGCGGCCGGCGAGGCGCGACCGCGGGCGGTCCTGCCCGGCTCCTGGGCCGAGTGCGCGGACGCCGGGGCGGTGTTGGTGTGCCTGCGCCCGGCCGGCGGGCTGGCGGTGTGGCAGGCGTCGCGGTGATCACCAGTTGGCCTGGGCGGGCGGCGTCGGCAGCGGCACCGTCTCCGGCCGCAGCACGTACGCGATCCCACCGCTGCCCGCCTGCCAGGCCGCCTCGAACGGCGCGCGCGGCACGGTCCGGCGGACCCGTTCGTCGTCCGGCGCGTATGGGTCGTTGAGCACCGGGTCGCCGTCGGTGGTGAAGCCGGCCAGCACGATCAGGTGGCCCCGGGTGTCGTAGTCCAGCCCGGGAACCTGCCCACGGGTGAACGCCGCCGAGACGACGAGCGGGATACCGGCGGCCACGAACCGTTCCGCCTCCGCCAGCGAACGCAGCCGGGTGACGAACGCGTCCACCCCGTGCGTCGCCGCGTACGCGGTGTTGAACGGCCAGTTCCCGGCCCCGGCGTACGCGTGGTCGTAGCAGTGCCGCGCGGCGTGCACCACCACCGGGCGGGGGCCGGGCGGGTCGACCCAGGCGTATCGGTCCGGGGCGGGGCCGGCGCCCCAGAAGTCCAGCACCATCGACACGCAGGTGGGGCTGCACCAGGAGTCGCCACCGCCACCCCAGCGGGTCTCGCCGCCGGCGTGCAGCCGCTGCGCGTACCGCGGCACGTCCAGCACCCGCCCCCACGCCCGGCCGGCTGCCCCGGCGTCGTCGTGCGCGCCCCCGCCGGCCGGGCCGCTGTCGACGTGCTCGGGCGGCGGGGACGCCGGGACGTGACTGCCGGCGCTGGCGACCACGCCGACCGTGCGCAGCACCGGGCCGGCCGGCGCGTCGGGCCGGCGCAGCAGCGTCACCCGGACCTGCCAGCCGGTCACCCGGGCCCCGGTCACCCGGAGCGTGTCCGCGTCGACCCGGGCCCGGTCGTCGGACTGGCCGGGCACCGAGGCGCGGCGTACCGTGCCGTCGTCGGCCGCCCAGTGGCCCAGCTCGTACCAGCCGGTGGTGGCCGTGTCGCCTTCCCAGCCGCGTACCTCCACCCGGAGCCAGCAGCCGGGCGGCGTGTCGGCGGTCCAGGACGGCACCAGCTCGGCGGCGGCGAAGCCGACCTCCGTCACCGGCGAGGTCCAGGTTCCGGCGGCGGCCCCGGGAACCGGCTCGGGGCGCGCCGGCCGGTCGGCCGCCGCGTCGGGCGTGGACCCGTCGGCGTCCAGCGTGGGTCCGTCGGCGTCGAGCGTGCGTCCGTGCGCGTCGGCCGTGGACCCGTGCGCATCGGCCGTGGACCCGTTCGTGGCGGGCCCGGGGCCGTCCGCGTCGAGCGTCAGCCCGGCCGGGCCGGGGGAGAGTCCGGCGGCGTGACCCAGGTCCCGGTCCGCCGGGAAGCGGAAACGGCGGTACGCGACGTTCCGGCCGGGGGCGGCGGCGGTCATCGGCGGCTCCGCTCGGCTCGGCCCGGCCGGCAGCCGGGGCGGTGGGCGATCGTTGCCGGCGAGCATCGCGTACCCGAAGGTTTTCTGCAACGGCGGGCCGTGCCGCCCGGTTGGCGCCGCGCACTAGGTTGTGGGAGGTCACGAGGCGGGAGGCCGGAATGCGGGTACTGGTGGTCGAGGACGAGCGCAACCTCGCCGACGCGATCGCGCGCGGGCTGCGCAAGCGCGGCATGGCGGTGGATGTCGCCTACGACGGCGACGCCGGGCACGAGGCGGCGTTCGTCACCCGCTACGACGTGGTGGTCCTGGACCGGGACCTGCCCGGCGTGCACGGCGACCGGATCTGCGCCGACCTGGCCGCCTCCGGCACGCTGACCCGGGTGCTCATGCTGACCGCGAGCGGGACCGTCGCCGACCGGGTCGAGGGTTTGCAGCTCGGCGCCGACGACTACCTGGCCAAGCCGTTCGCCTTCGACGAGCTGGTGGCCCGGGTGCAGGCGCTGGGCCGGCGGGCCACCCCGGCCGCGCCGCCGGTGCTGGCGGTGGCCGACCTGGAACTCGACCCGGCCCGGCGGGTGGTGACCCGGGGCGGCGTGCCGCTCGACCTGACCAACAAGGAGTTCGGCGTGCTCGCCGAGCTGCTCCGGGCCCGCGGCGCGGTGGTGTCCAGCGAGGAACTGCTGGAACGGGTCTGGGACGCCAACACCGACCCGTTCACCACCATCGTCCGGGTCACCGTGATGACGTTGCGCAAGAAACTCGGCGACCCCCCGCTGATCGACACCGTGGTCGGCGCGGGCTACCGGATCGAGCGCGCCAAGTGACCTCCGCGCGGGTACGGCCGACGCTGCGGCTGCGGCTGACGCTGCTCAACGGCGTGCTCCTGGTCGGCGCCGGCGCGATCCTGGTGCTGCTGGCCTGGCTGCTGGTCCGGGACGCGCTGCGCCCCACCGACGAGTTGCTGCCCGGCACCACAGTGGTGCTCACCGACGGCCGCACCCTCGACGCCGGGCAGTGGCAGCGGCAACTGGTCGACGCCGCGTCCCGGGAGCTGCTGTTCAAGGGCCTGTTGGCGCTGCTGGCGATCAGTGTCGTCGGGGTGGCCGGGGCGTACCTGGTGGCCGGCCGCGCGCTGCGCCCGCTGCACCAGGTCACCGCCACCGCCCGCCGGCTCGGCGAGACCACGCTCGACGAACGGATCGGCTGGTCCGGCGCGGACGACGAGGTGGCCGAGCTGGCCGAGACGTTCGACGCGATGCTGGACCGGATCACCGCCGCGTTCGAGGCGCAGAAGCGGTTCGTCGCGAACGCCTCGCACGAGCTGCGGACCCCGCTGGCGGTGATGCGTACCGAGATCGACGTGACGCTCAGCGACGACGACGCCGACCTGGCCGAGTACCGGCGGATGGCCGGCGTGGTGCGGGAGGCGTCCGAGCGGGCCAACGGCCTGGTGGACGCGCTCCTGGTGTTGGCCCGCAGCGAGGCGCAGACCGGCCGGCGGTTGGCCCGCCGCGCCGAGTGCGACCTGGCCGTCGGCACCGCCAACGCGCTCTCCGCGGTGGCCCGCGAGGTGGAGCGGATCGGCCTGCGGGTGCACACCTCGCTGCGTCCCGCGCCGGTGGTCGGCGACCCGGGGCTGCTCGACCGGCTGGCCGGCAACCTGGTGGAGAACGCGGTCCGCTACAACCACCTGCACGGCCGGATGTGGGTGCGCACCGGCACCGACGGGCAGCGGTCCTGGCTGGTGGTGGGCAACACCGGCTTCGAGGTCGCCCCGGCCGAGGTGCCCGGCCTGTTCGAGCCGTTCCGGCGCGGCGGGCAGGAACGCACCGGGGCGCGCGGCTCCGGTCTCGGCCTGTCCATCGTCCGGGCGGTCTGCGACGCGCACGGCGGCACGGTGAAGGCGGTCCCGCAGCCCGGCGGCGGTCTGGAGGTGACCGTCACGCTCCCGTCGGCCGACCCGCCGGCGGCCACCTGACCGCCGATCCGCGACCGCCCGGCCGGGCACCCGCCCTCACCTGTTCGTGCGGCCGGGCGCGCTGTCCCGCCCGCCCCCGACGGTGGTCGGGCGTGGCGGCGCGGTGGTCGGTCAGAAAGCTTGCCGCGCGCTGGACGCCGCCGCGGGCGTGGCTCAGGGTGAGCGGTGCGACACGCCTCACCGCCCGACCTACGGAGCTGCCCGTGACCCACCCCTCGCCGCCGCGCCGCCGAGCCCTCGCGGCCCTCGCCGCCGTCGCGTTGACCGCGGCCGGCCTGGCCCCGGCCGCGCCCGCCGGCGCCGCGCCCAACCACACCACCGTGGTCAAGGACGTCCCGGCCACCACCTCGCCGGACATCATGGACGGCACCGTCGACGCGATCCACGACGCCGGCTCGAAGATCATCGTTGCCGGCTCGTTCAGCACCGTGCAGAACCGCAACTCCGACACCGACATCACCCGCAACTACCTGCTCGCCTTCGACAAGGCCACCGGCACGGTCGACACCGCGTTCGCGCCGTCGGTCGACAACGAGGTGTACGCGGTCGTCGCCGGCCCGACCGCCGGCACGGTCTTCGTCGCCGGCAAGTTCAACACCGTCAACGGGGTGACCCGGCGCAAGGTGGCCCTGCTCGACGTCGCCACCGGCGCGCTGGTCACCAGCTTCACGCCGCCGGCATTCAACGGGCTGGTCAACGACATCGCGCTGGCCGGCACCCGGCTGCTTGTCGGCGGCATCTTCACCACCGCCGGCAACCCCAACCCGCGCGGCGGGCTGGCCTCCCTCAACGCCACCACCGGCGCGGTGGACAGCTACCTGACCACCGCGCTCACCGAGCACCACAACTACGACGGGGTCAGCGGCTCCAACGCCGGCGTCGGGGTGGAGAGGATGGCGCTCGCCCCGGACGGCACCAGGCTCGTGGTGATCGGCAACTTCAAGAAGGCCGACGGGGTGCTGCACGACCAGATCGTCCAGCTCGACCTGGGCGCCTCCGCCGCGACCGTGGCCGACTGGAACACCAGCCGCTACACGCCCCGCTGCAAGTGGCAGGCGTTCGACTCGTACATGCGGGACATCGCGTACGCGCCGGACAGCAGCTACTTCGTGGTGGTCACCACCGGCTCGCCGTACGGCGGCACGCTCTGCGACGCCGCGGCCCGCTTCGAGGGCGGCACGACCGCCACCGACGCGCAGCCCACCTGGATCGACTACACCGGTGGCGACACGTTCCTGTCGGTCGCGGCCAGCGAGCAGGCCGTCTACGTGGGCGGCCACTTCCGCTGGCTGAACAACAGCGCCGGCGGCGACAACGCCCGGGCCGGCGCGGTCGGCCGGGCCAGCATCGCCGCGCTCGACCCGCGTACCGGCCTGCCGCTGTCCTGGAACCCGGGCCGTCACCCGCGCGGCATCGGCGCCTCCGAGATGCTTGTCACCCCGGCCGGGCTGTGGGTCGGCGGCGACACCTCGTGGATCGGCAACTTCCAGTACCGCCGGGAGCGGATCGCGTTCTTCCCGCTGGCCGGCGGCACGGCCCCGCACCCGACCACCGAGCCCACCCTGCCCGGCACGGTCTACCAGGCCGGCGTGCCGAAGCCCACCAACGTGCTGTACCGGGTCAACGCGGGCGGCCCGCTGGTCGCTGCCACCGACGGCGGACCGGACTGGGCGGCCGACGACGGCGGCAACCCCAGCCCGTACCACAACAGCGGCAGCTCCGCCGCCGGCTTCGCCGCGGTGGGCGCGCTGGACACGACCGTGCCGGCCGGCACGCCGGCCGCGCTCTACAGCGACGAACGGTACGACCCGGCCGGCGCGCCGGAGATGACCTGGCAGTTCCCGGTGCCCACCGGCACCGAGGTGCGGGTCCGGCTCTACCTGGCCAACCGGTACGACGGCACCGCCGCCGTCGGCGCCCGCGTCTTCGACGTGGCGCTGGAGGGCGCCACCGTCCTCGACGACCTCGACCTGTCCGCCGCCGCCGGGCACAACGTGGGCACCATGCGCGAGTTCACCGTGGTCAGCGACGGCAGCGTCGACCTGGAGTTCCGGCACGTGACGGAGAACCCGCTGATCGACGGCATCGAGATCGTCAAGACCGGCGCCCCGCCGGCCGGCACCGGCGACGAGGTGCAGGCCCGCTCGTACGACGGGACGACCACTGTCGGCGCGCCGAGCCCGGTGGCGAACCCGGACGGCACCGCCTGGTCCACCGCGCGGGGTGCGTTCTGGGTCGGCGGCACGCTGTTTTACGGCATGGACGGCGCGCTGTGGCGGCGCACGTTCGACGGGACCACGTTCGGCACGCCGTCGCTCGTCGACCCGTACCACGACGCCTACTGGGACACCGTGGAGACCGACTCCGGGCCGGCCGGTCAGACGTACGTCGGGGTGACCACCGGCTTCTACGCCGAGATCCCCAACGTGACCGGCATGTTCCACTCCGGCGGTCGGCTCTACTACACGCTCGCCGGGCAGAGCGGCCTGTTCTGGCGCTGGTTCACCCCGGACAGCGGCACGGTCGGCGCGGACCGGTTCACGGTGGCCGGCGCGGGCGGGCTCGCCGACGCGGGCGCGGTGTTCCTGGCCGGCGGCACGCTCTACAAGGTCAACCGGAGCACCGGTGACCTGTCGGCGACGGACTGGCTCAACGGCGCGCCGACCGCGACGTTCACCGTGCGCAGCGGCCCGACCGTCGACGGCGTCGACTGGCGCGCCAAGGCCGTGTTCCTCGGCCCGTGACGGGTGTGTAAGGCGGGGGCCCCGCTTAACGCTTTCGGTAGAGGCGGGGGCCCCGCTTAACACCCACCTGTTAAGCGGGGCCCCCGCCTTGCGGGCCGGCCGGTCGGGCTGGCACGATCGGGTGAGTCAGCCGAGAGATGGAAGGGGGTGTGGTGATGTCCGTTCGCAACAATCCCGCGCCCCGCGTTCCCCGCTGACCCTCGCACTCCGCCGGGGCGCATTCCCATCGGAGGAAACATCGTGAGTGCACACATCCACTGTGTGACCGTGGAGTCTGACGACCCGTACGCCCTGGCCGGATGGTGGGGCCGCGTGCTCGACCGCGAGCGGCACGCCGACGACCACCCGGGTGACCCGGAGGCCGTCCTCGTCTCGCCCGACGGGCACGGCCCCGACCTGCTCTTCGTCGAGGTGGGTGAGCGCCACCGCAAGGGCGCGTTCCACCTCGACCTCCAGCCGGCCGAGGGCACCCGGGACACCGAGGTCGTCCGGCTGCGCGAACTCGGCGCGACGCTTGTCGCCGACCGGCGCCGGCCGGACGGCAGCGGCTGGGTGGTGCTCGCCGACCCGGAGGGCAACGAGTTCTGCGTGTGCCGCTCCACGGCGGAACGCGCCGCGTCGGCCTGACCCGGAAACGGCGCCGGGCCCCCGCCGACGGCGGGGGCCCGGCGCTCCGAGCGGGATCAGTCCTGCTTCTCGATCTCACCGCGCATGTTGACGAACTCCGACTGGAGCTCGGACACGGACTTGAAGTAGACGACCACCATGCCGAGGCTGCCCTTGTCGGACCAGATGCAGACACCGACCGGGATGTCCTGGGCCTTGCCGTCGCCGCACTTGGCGTCGCCACCGAGCGGGCCGGCGTCGACCGTCTTGAACTCCTTGGTGCCCAGGTCCGGGGTGACCGCGGCGATGGCGTCCGCCATCTCCTTCTTCGGGTCGGCGATGACGCCGGAGACGGCGACGATCATGACCAGGTCCTTCTTGGCCGGGTCGCCGTAGAACGCGCCCGCCGTGCTGGTCGCGTTCGGCACGTCCTTGCCGAGCTCCGACTTCATCTGGAGCGCGGTCGACTGGAGCTGCGGCTCGGTCGCCTTCGGCCGGCCGCCCAGCGTCGTCGGCTCGACGACCCGGGTCTTGGTGGCGGTGACGACGTCCTTGACGTCGTCACCGGCGGCGAGCCAGAAGGCGACGCCGCCGCCGACGCAGAGCACCAGCACCACGGCCAGGACGATCAGCAGGATCTTGCCGACCCCGAACTTCTTCTTCGGCGGGACCGGGGCGCCGAACTGGTCGCCGCCGTACTGCGGCTGCTGCGGGTAGTCACCGCCGTACTGCTGCTGCGGCGCCGGCGGGTGCTCACCGCCGTACTGCTGCGGCGGCTGGTAGCCACCCGGCTGAGCGGAGGGGGAGGGGTTGTGGCCGGGGTAGGGATTGGACGGCGGCTGGGACATGAAGGCAGCTCCTGTGAAGATTCTGGACGCGTGATGGTAGCCAGAGCCGCCGACACCCCGCCGTCCGGCCACGGCCGGTGTGATCAAACCGGAACCGTCCCGTGACCGGGCCCGGAACGCCGATCGCGGTGCCCGCACCGTCCGAAACGGACGGCGCGGGCACCGCGATCGATGCGTGGACCGGTCAGCGCAGGCTGGCCACACCGCGCGGCAGGAACCGTCGGCCGGTCACCCGCTCGGAGGTGCCGGTCCGGTCCAGGTACGGCGTGACGCCGCCCAGGTGGAACGGCCAGCCGGCACCGAGGATCATGCACAGGTCGATGTCCTGTGCCTCGGCGACGACACCCTCGTCGAGCATCAGCCCGATCTCCTGCGCCAGCGCGTCGAGCGCGTTCTGCCGCACCTGCTCGGCGGTGAGCGGCTGGTCGCCGACCACGAGCAGCTTGGCGACCTCCTCGTTGACCTGGTCGTCGACCACGATCGGCTGGCCGGAGTCGGCGATCCGCTTGAGGTTCTCGCTGACCGTGAACCGCTCCGGGAACGCCTCGTGCAGGGTGCCGCCCACGTGGTACGCCACCGCCGGCCCGACGAGCTGGAGCAGCGCGAGCGGGCGCATCGGCAGGCCCAGCGGGTCCAGCGCGCTGTCCGCGACGTCCAGCGGGGTGCCGGCGTCGACGGCGGCGAAGACGGTGCCGAGGAAGCGGGTCAGCAGCCGGTTCACCACGAACGCCGGGGCGTCCTTGACCAGCACCGACGACTTCTTGAGCTGCTTGCCGACCGCGAACGCGGTGGCCAGCGTGGCGTCGTCGGTGCGCTCGCCGCGGACGATCTCCAGCAGCGGCAGCACCGCCACCGGGTTGAAGAAGTGGAAGCCGACGACCCGCTCCGGGTGCTCCAGGTCGGCCGCCATCTCGGTGATCGACAGGGAGCTGGTGTTGGTGGCGAGCACCGCCTCCGGCGCGACGATCTTCTCCAGCTCGGCCCAGACCTGCTTCTTGACGCCCAGATCCTCGAACACGGCCTCGATGACGAAGTCACAGTCAGCAAACGAAGTGCGCTGCCCCTGGGTCGAGGCGGCGAACGCG
Source organism: Micromonospora sp. NPDC049201 (assembly GCF_055586805.1). NCBI lineage: Bacteria > Bacillati > Actinomycetota > Actinomycetes > Micromonosporales > Micromonosporaceae > Micromonospora > Micromonospora sp. NPDC049201. The sequence goes on from NZ_JBVJHM010000006.1 coordinate 116,872, forward strand.
TCAGCCTTTGCCGAGCCGGACACCAGGCCGTACAGCTTGGCGGCGGTGCCCTTGTCCATCCGGCCCTTGCTCACGGCCTTCTCGATCTGGGTGTGCACGTAGGCCACGCCCTGGTCCACCCGGGCCTGATCAAGGTCGGTCAGCACCACCGGCACCTGGAGCCGGCGGGCGAACAGCAGCGCGAGCTGGCTGGCCATCAGGCCGGCGCCGACGATGCCCACCTTGGTCACCGGCCGGGCCAGGCCCTTGTCCGGCGCGCCGGCCGGGCGCTTGGCCCGCCGCTGCACCAGGTCGAACGCGTACAGGCCGCTGCGCAGCTCCTCGGAGAAGACCAGGTCGGCGAGCGCCTCGTCCTCCGCCGCGGTGCCGGCCGCGAAGTCCGCGTCCTTCGCGGTCTCCAGCAGGTCCAACGCCTTGTACGCGGCCGGGACCGCGCCGTGCAGCCGCTGGTCGAGGGTCTGCCGGGCGAAGTAGAGCACGCCCGCCCACATGTCCTTGTCGACCTCGGGGCGGGTGACGGTGACCTCGCCCCGGACCACGCCGGCGGCCCATTCCAGCGACCGCTCCAGGAAGTCGGCCGGCTCCAGCAGCACGTCCGCGATGCCCATCTCGGCCGCCTGCTTCGGCTTGAGCATCCGGTTCTGCATCAGCGGGTTCTGGAGGATCACCTGGGTGGCGGCGGGAATGCCGATCAGCTTCGGCAGGAGCTGGGTGCCGCCCCAGCCGGGCACCAGGCCGAGCGAGACCTCGGGCAGCGCCAGCGCCGCCGCGCCGGCCGACAGCGTCCGGTAGTGGCAGTGCAGCGCCAGCTCCAGGCCGCCGCCCATGGCCGCGCCGTTGACGAACGCGAACGTCGGGACGTCGCTGTCCTTGAGTCGGGCGAAGACCCGGTGGCCGAGCCGGCCGACCTCCAGCGCCTGCTCGCGGTTCTCCAGCTGGGGCAGGCTGGTGATGTCCGCGCCCACGCAGAAGATGTACGGCTTGCCGGTGACCGCGACGAACGCCGGGTTCGCCGCCAGGGCGGCGGTGATCGCCTCGTCCAGGCTGGTCAGGCCGCCCGGGCCGAAGCTGTTCGGCTTGGTGTGGTCGAAGCCGTTGTCGAGGGTGATCAGGGCGGCCGGGCGGTCCAGCCCCGGTACGGCCACCTGACGCAGCAGCGCCCTGGTGACGACCTCGTTCGGTGCCGCGAGCGCGCTCACTTGTCCTCACCCTTCCAGTTCGGGTTCTCCCAGATGACCGTGCCGCCCATGCCGATGCCGATGCACATGGCGGTGACGCCGTAGCGGACCTCGGGGTGCTCGGCGAACTGCCGGGCGAGCTGGGTCATCAGCCGCACGCCGGAGGACGCGAGCGGGTGCCCGATGGCGATCGCGCCGCCCCAGGCGTTGACCCGGGGGTCGTCGTCGGCGATGCCGAAGTGGTCGAGGAACGCGATCACCTGCACCGCGAACGCCTCGTTCAGCTCGAACAGGCCGATGTCGTCGATGGTCAGGCCGGCGATGCGCAGCGCCTTCTCGGTGGAGGGGATCGGGCCGACGCCCATCACCTCGGGCTCGACGCCCACGAAGCCGTACGACACCAGCCGCATGCCGACCGGCAGGCCCAGCTCGCGGGCGGTCTCCTCGGCGACCAGCAGCGCGGCGGTGGCGCCGTCGTTCAGGCCGGCCGCGTTGCCCGCGGTGACCTTGCCGTGCGGGCGGAACGGGGTCTTCAGGCCGGCCAGCTTCTCCAGCGAGGTGTCCCGCGGCGCCTCGTCCACGGTCGCCAGGCCCCAGCCACCGTCGGCGTCGCGGATGGCCACCGGCACCAGGTCGCCCTGGAGCTTGCCGTTGGCGTACGCCTTGGCGGTCTTCTGCTGCGAGGCGAGCGCGAACGCGTCGGTGCGCTCCTTGGTGATGTGCGGGACCCGGTCGTGCAGGTTCTCCGCGGTGGCGCCCATCACCAGGGCGGACGGGTCGACCAGCTTCTCCGCGACGATCCGCGGGTTGGGGTCGACGCCCTCGCCCATCGGGTGGCGGCCCATGTGCTCCACGCCGCCGGCGATGGCCACGTCGTACGCGCCCATGGCGATGCCGCCGGCCACCGTGGTGACGGCGGTCATCGCGCCCGCGCACATCCGGTCGATGGCGAAGCCGGGCACGGTCTTGGGCAGGCCGGACAGCAGGGCGGCGGTGCGGCCGATGGTCAGGCCCTGGTCGCCGATCTGGGTGGTGGCGGCGATCGCCACCTCCTCCACCTTCTCCGGCGGCAGCTGCGGGTTGCGGCGCATCAGCTCGCGGATGCAGCGGATCACCAGGTCGTCGGCGCGGGTGTTGGCGTACATCCCACCCGCCTTGCCGAACGGCGTTCGGACGCCGTCGACGAAGACGACATCTCGGACTTCACGGGGCACTTGGAGCCTCCCTCGGCACTGGCCATTTCTCCGGATGCTACTCGCCAGTAACCAGCGGCGTCACCACCCCCCGTGTGGCCCACCTCACAACCCGCGTCGGGCCGGCTCAGGACGCGGGGGTGCGCAACGCCTCGGTGAGCGCCGGCAGGAGCAGGCCGAGCTGCCACTCGCGGGCACCCAGCGTGCGCAGGGTCTCCGCCACCGTGTCGTCGGTGACCTCCTCCGGCGGCTGCCAGGCCAACCGGCGGATCGAGTCCGGCGCGATCAGGTTCTCCGCCGGCAGCCGGTGCGCCGACGCGGTGCCGACCACCACCTCCCGGCAGCGGGCCAACCGGCCCGCCGCGACCGGGTCACGCTCCGCCCACCGGTGCGGCGGCGGCGGGCCCTCCACCGTCGGACTCACCGGCAACGCGTCGTCCGGCAGTTGGCGTGCGTCGTCCAACGCCGCCAACCAGGTACGCGCCAGCCGGCGCACCGAGCGACCACCGAACCCGGGCAGGGTCAGCAGCGTCTTCTCGTCCTTCGGGTCCAGCTCGGCCGCCGCCACGATGGCCGAGTCGGGCAGCACCCGCCCCGGCGCGGCGTCCCGACGGGCGGCGATCTGGTCCCGCGCGTACCAGAGGGAACGCACCCGGGCCTGGGCGCGGGCGCCGCGGACCCGGTGGATGCCGGACGTGCGCCGCCACGGCTCGGCGCGGACCCGGGGCGGGCGGGCGCCGTTGCGCACCAGCGCGGCGAACTCCTCCGCCGCCCAGCCGGACTTGCCCTGCTGGTCGAGTTCGGCGTCGAGCGCGTCGCGCAGGTCGACAAGCAGTTCCACGTCCAGGGCCGCGTACGTCAGCCAGGACTCCGGCAGCGGCCGGCTGGACCAGTCGGCGGCGGAGTGGTGCTTCTCCAGGCTGAAGCCGAGCAGCTGTTCGGTCAGCGCGGCCAGGCCGACCCGCTCGAAACCAGCCAGCCGGGCGGCCAGTTCGGTGTCGAACAGCCGGCGCGGGCGCAGCCCCAACTCGGCCAGGCAGGCGAGATCCTGGCTGGCGGCGTGCAGCACCCACTCCGCCTCGGCGATGGCCGCGTCGAGCGCGGACAGGTCGGGCAGCGGCAGCGGGTCGATCAACGTGGTGCCGGCGCCGGCCCGGCGCAGCTGCACCAGGTAGGCGCGCTGGCTGTAGCGGTACCCGGAGGCGCGTTCGGCGTCCAGGGCCACCGGGCCGTTGCCGGCCGCGAAGCGGGCCACGACCGCATCCAGCTCACTGGGGGTGGCCACCGGCGCGGGGGTGCCGTCGCGCGGTGCGGTCAGCGGAACGGCTGCGCTCGCGTCGGTCTCGGTCCCCGCGCCCGCCGGCTCCGGCACGGCCGTCGACGGATGCGGAGACACCTCTCCCGTACGGCTTTCGGCGGCCCGACGGCGCAGGGGTGGTTCGTCGGTCACCTGACAACCCTAGTAGGCCGGACGATCCGGTGCGCGCAGCCGGTCCGTTGCGTGTCGACGAGATGTCCGCCGGGTGTCCGGAACGCGCCGGGTTGCGCGGGGGTGAGAGGGTCGGACATCGGGGAAGACAAACCCCGTTCCCGCCGGTACGGTCCATCGAGCCGTGGGCGGCGCGGGGGCGGCCGGGTAACGGTCGGCGCGCCGGCGGGAGCCGGCGGGGGAGGACAGGCGATCATGGCAGGCGGGTACGAGACCGGCGACGGCGTGCCGGGGCAGGGCGGCGACGGAGCGGCCGACCGGCCGGGGCCACTGCCGCCACGCATCGCTCCGTCCGGCCGGGCGGCCCCGTTCCCCGGTGCGCCCACCGGTCCCGATTTCTCCCGGGGCGTCGCCACGCCGGAACCGGTCCGGGGCACTGCCGCGCCCGGAGCAGCTCGGGGCGCCGCCGCGTCCGGTCCGGCCTGGGGCACCGCGGCCGCGCCTGAAGCATCCCGGGGTGCCGCCGCGTCCGGTTCGACCTGGGACGCTGCCGCGCCGGGCTCGACCTGGGACGCCGCCACGCCCGACCCGGGTCGGGGCGCTCCCACGCCGGATTCGGCCTGGGGCGGCGGGGCGGGCCACGCCGGTCACCCGCCGTTCGGCGGGGCGCCCGCGGCATCGCCCGTGCCGACCCAGCCGAATGCCGGTTCGGTCTGGTCGGGCCAGCCGGCGGCGGGGTCGGCCTACCCGTCCCGACCAGTTCCGGCCGCGCCGTCGACCGGTCAGCCGCCGTCCGGTCCGGCGTATCCGGGCCAACCGGTCTCCGGTCCGGCGTATCCGGGCCAACCGGTCTCCGGTCCGGCGTATCCGGGCCAACCGGTCTCCGGTCCGGCGTATCCGGGTCGACCGGTGTCGAGCCCGGGTCAGCCGCCGTCCGGTCCGGGATATCCGGGCCAGCCGACGCCGAGCCCGGCGTCTCCCGGTCAGTCGACGTCCGGCCCAGGGTTCCCCGGTCAGCCGACGTCCGCTCCCGCGTTCCCCGGTCAGCCGACGTCCGGGCCGGCCTGGCCGAATCAGTCGGGCTCCGGGTCGGCCTGGCCGGGTCAGCCCACACCGGGGTCGGCGTATCCGGCCGGGGTGTCCGGCCAGACCGGATTCGGCGGGCCGCCGCTCGCCGGTGGCCCCGACCCGTCCCGCCGCCGGGGCCGGCTGCCGGTGGTGGCGCTCGTGCTGGCCGGTGTGCTGGCCGTGGTCACCGGCGTGCAGGCGTACCAGATCCACCGGCTCGACGACCGACTCGCCGCCGCCGACCGGCGGACGGCCGAGGCTCAGGGCGCGGACGCCCGCCGGCTCGACGGGCTGGAGCAGCGCGCCGGAAGCCTGGAGAAGCAGGCCGGCGCCGCGTTCAATCCCGAAGCGGTGGCGAGCGCGGTGCTGCCCAGCGTGTTCCGGGTCCGGGCCGGCCAGTTCACCGGCACGGCGTTCGCGGTCGGCAAGGCGCCGGCCGGCGGTGGCACCACGCTGCTCACCAACTTCCACGTGGTGGAGTCGGTCTTCGCCGCCGGCGAGCGCAAGGTGTTCCTGGAGCGCACCGACCAGCGGTTCGAGGCGACCATCATCGACACCGACAAGGAGAAGGACCTGGCGCGGTTGCGCACCACCGCGACGTTCGGCGGCCTGGTCGCGGCCCGGACGCCGGTGAAGTCGGGCCAGCAGATCGTGGTGGTCGGTGCCCCGCTCGGCCTGCAGGACAGCGTCACCACCGGGGTGGTGAGCGCGTTCCGCAAGGACGAGGGAGGCTCCGGCCCGGTGATCCAGTTCGACGCGCCGATCAATCCCGGCAACTCCGGCGGCCCGGTGATCAACGGTTCGAAGGAGGTCGTCGGCATCGCCACGGCCAAGGCCCGTGACGCCGAGGGCATCGGGCTGGCGGTGCCGATCAAGACCGCCTGCGACCGCTTCAAGCTCTGCTGATTCGCGGCTCAGCGCGCGGCGCGCGCCGTGCGGGTGTGGCCCCGACCACGCCCCCTCGACCCCGGCCCACCGGGCCACCCCGCGGGGACCAGCACAACTGGAGGAACGACATGTCCCAGCCACCCACCGGAGCGGAGGGCCACCCGCCCCAGCCGCCGGGCGGCACGGTCTACGGCAACCCGTACGGGAGCCAGCCCTCGCCCCCGCCGTACGGCCCGGCGCACCCCGACCCCACCCGGCCCCAGCCGCCCGTGTCCGGCCCTGGCGCGTACGGCTCCGGCGCACCCGGCTCGGGCGCGTACGGTTCCGGCGGGTACGGCGCGGGCGGGCCCGCTCCCGGTGCCTACGCGCCGGGTGCCGCCCCCGTCCCGGCGCAGCCGATGTCCGCGCCGCCGGTCTCCGGCGCCGGCTACCCCCCGCAGCCGATGTCGGCGCCGCCCGTCTCCGCGCCCGGCTTCGGCCCGCAGCCGATGTCCGGGCCGCCGGTCTCCGGGCCCGGGTTCGGCCCCCAGCCGATGTCCGGGCCGCCCGGCGCCGCGCCCCCGTACGGCCCGGCCGGTTATGGCACGCCGACCGGTACACCGGCCGGCGGTGGCCGGGGCCGGGGCCGGGGCCGGACCACGCTGATCCTCGCCCTCGTCGCCGGGCTGCTCCTCGTCCTCGGCGGTGTGATGACCGGTCTCTACGTCACCACCAACGGCAAGCTGACCAGCGCCGAGCGGCAGGTCAGTCAGCGTGACGGCACCATCTCGGCGAACCAGCGGGAGATCGAGAAGCTCAAGGGTGAGGTCAAGGCGGTTCAGGAGCGACTGGCCGACACCGAGCAGGACCTGACCGGCACCAAGAACGACCGGGACGAGCAGGCCCGGCAGAAAAAGGTCATCGCGAACTGCCTGAACAAGCTGACCACCGCCATCACCGCGGCGTCTCGTGGCGACAAGGCGGGCTTCGAGGCAGCCAACAAGGGTCTCGACAAGATCTGCGACGAGGCCGAGAACTACCTCTGAGCCCCCACCCACCTGATCGATCATGACGTTGGCGGCCGGCTGGATCTCCACAGCGGCCGCCGACGTCATGATCGACAGGGCTGGCCGAGCGGCCCGGGTCAGGCGGCGCCGGCGGAGCGGCGGGTGGGCAGCGCGGTTACCCCCGGTGGGGGCAGGCCGGCCGTCGAGGCCAGCAACGTGCACCAGCCGAGCAGGTGCGGCCCCAGGTCGGCGCGGAGCGGCGTCCAGGAGGCGCGGATCTCGATGTCGCCGGCGGCGGGCGGCCCGGCCAGCTCCCCGAACCGGGTGGAGAGCGTCTGGGTGACCGTGCCGCCGATCGCCCGGTGCCCGGCGCCCTGCGCGTCCAGCGCGTCGGTCAGCCAGGCCCAGCCCACGCCGGGCAGCAGCGGGTCGCTGGCCAGGTCGACCTCCAGCTCGGCGGTGACGTACGTGACCAGGCGCAGCGTGCCCTGCCAGGCCTCGTGCCCGGCCGGGTCGTGCAGCAGGATCAGCCGGCCGCTGGCGATCTCGTCGTCGTCGCGCATGACCGCCGCGGAGAGGGCGAACGCGTACGGGGCCAGCCGCTGCGGAGCGCCGACCTCCTCCAGCAGGATCTCCGGCCGGGGTGTGGCCGACCGCAGTCCCGCGACCGCGCGGGCGAACGTTTCCGGGAGCGCGATCGGGGGGGCCATGCCGGCAGCCTATGCCGCCTCCGCCGCGCGGTGGGTGACGCCGCGCCGGGCGCGTCGCGGGCGCCTCGGCGTTGAGCGGGGCGCCCGCCTCTACCGGAGGCGTTAACAGGGGGCCCCTCCTTTCACGTCACATGTGGGGGCGGGGGCGTGGGGGTGGGCGGGGGGCGTGGCACGATTGCGGCGATGACCACCGACACCACGGGCACTGCCGCCCGAGACGGAGAACCCCGCCGCGGCGGGCCGGCCGACTCGCCGTTCGTGCGCGCCTGCCGGCGTGAGCCGGTCCCGCACACCCCGGTCTGGTTCATGCGCCAGGCCGGCCGGTCCCTGCCGGAGTACCGCGAGATCCGGGCCAGCGTGCCGATGCTGGAGTCGTGCCGCCGACCCGAGCTGGTCACCGAGATCACCCTCCAGCCGGTCCGCCGGCACGGAGTGGACGCGGCGATCCTGTTCAGCGACATCGTGGTGCCGGTGGCGGCGGCCGGGATCGACCTGGACATCGTGCCCGGAACCGGGCCGGTGGTGGCCGAACCGGTGCGCACCGCCGCCGACGTGGAGCGGATCACCCCGATCGGCCGCGACGAGGTGTCCTACGTGGACGAGGCGGTCCGGCTGCTCGTCGCCGAGCTGGGCGACACCCCGCTGATCGGCTTCGCCGGCGCGCCGTTCACGCTGGCCAGCTACCTGGTCGAGGGCGGGCCGTCGCGGACCCACGCGAAGACCAAGGCGCTGATGTACGGCGACCCCGACCTGTGGCACACGCTCTGCGCCCGGCTGGCCGAGGTGACGCTGTCGTTCCTGCGGGTGCAGATCGAGGCGGGCGTCTCCGCGGTGCAGCTCTTCGACTCGTGGGCCGGCGCGCTCGCCGAGGCCGACTACCGCCGCTTCGTGCTGCCCCACTCGTCGTACGTGCTGGGTGGCCTGGAAGACGCCGGCGTGCCGCGGATCCACTTCGGGGTGGGCACCGGCGAGCTGCTCGCCGCGATGGGCGAGGCTGGCGCCGACGTGGTCGGCGTCGACTGGCGTACGCCGCTTGACGTCGCCACCGGCCGGATCGGGCCGGACAAGGCGGTGCAGGGCAACCTCGACCCGACCGTGCTGCTCGCACCCTGGCCGGTGGTCGAGGCCGAGGTGCGGCGCATCGTCGAGCAGGGCCGCGCCGCGCCCGGCCACGTGTTCAACCTCGGCCACGGCGTCCTGCCGGAGACCGACCCCGACGTGCTGACCCGGGTGGTCGCGCTGGTGCACGAGCTGTCCGCGCGACCGGCCCGCTAGGGGGAGCCGTGGCGCGGCCGTGGCGGGTGGCGATCGTCGGTGGCGGGATCACCGGGCTGGCCGCCGCCGTCCGGTTGCGCGACCGCGCCCCCGCCGGCACCGAGATCACCGTGTACGAGCAGTCCGGCCGGCTCGGCGGCAAACTGCGCACCGGTGAGCTGGCCGGCGGGCCGGTCGAGTTCGGGGCCGAGTCGTTCCTGATGCGCGACCCGGCCGGCGGGGAGTCGGCAGCGGTGACCCTCGCGCGCCGCCTCGACCTGGCCGCGCAGCTCGTGCACCCGACCGTCGGGCAGGCCGCCCTGCTTGTCGACGGCGGGCTGCGCCCGGTGCCGGGCGGCACGCTCGTCGGCGTACCCGGGGATCTGGCGAAGGTGGCGGCGGTGGCCCGGCCGGCGGCGGACGCCGACCGGGACGCGGGCCGCCCGCTGCTGGCCCCCGGCGAGGACCTCGCGGTCGGCCGGCTGGTCCGGGAGCGGCTCGGCGACGCCGTGGTGGACCGGCTGGTCGACCCGATGCTCGGCGGCGTGTACGCCGGCCGGGCCGACGACCTCTCCCTGGTCACCACCATGCCGGCGCTGGCCCGTGCGGCCCGTCGGGAGCACACGCTCGTCGGTGCGGTACGCGCCGCGCAGGCCGCCGCGCCGCGCGCCCCCGGCGCCCCGGTCTTCGGCACCCTGGCCGGCGGGCTGAGCACGCTGGTCGAGGCGGCGGCGCGGGTCAGCGGGGCGACGATCCGCCAGGACGCGGCGGTGCGGGAACTGCGGCGTACCCCGGACGGCTGGCGACTCACCGTCGGACCGACCCGGGACCCCGAGCTGGTGGACGCCGACGCGGTGGTGCTGGCGGTGCCGGCCCGGCCGGCGGCCCGGCTGCTGGCCGGCGAGGCGCCCGAGGTGGCGGCGACCGTCGGCGCGCTCGACTACGCCAGCGTCGCGCTGGTCACGCTCGCGCTGCCCGCGCCGGAGCTGCCGGAGCTGTCCGGGTTCCTGGTGCCGGCCGGCGAGGGCCTGCTGATCAAGGCGGCCACGTTCTTCACCACCAAGTGGGGGCACCTGCGCCGGCCCGACGGGTTGGCGCTGGTGCGCGCCTCGGTCGGCCGCTACGGCGACGAGACCTCGCTCCAGCTCACCGACGACGACCTGGCCGCCACCGTACGCCGGGAGCTGTCGGCGGCGCTGGGCACGTCGCTGCCCGACCCGGTGGCCCGGCACGTGCAGCGGTGGGGCGGCGCGCTGCCGCAGTACCCGCCCGGGCACACCGGCCGGGTGGCCGGGGCACGGACGGCGTTGCGCGCCGCGCACCCGACGCTGACGCTGGCCGGGGCCGGCTACGACGGGGTCGGCATTCCGGTCTGCGTCCGCTCCGGCGAGACGGCGGCCGAAGAGATCATCACAGCACTGGGAGGATCGGCGACATGACCGAGCAGACCAACGCGGCCCGGCTGCGGGAGCTGAACGAGACCATCCGCTACACCATGTGGTCGGTGTACCGGGCGTCGAGCCCGTTGCCGTCGCTGCGGGAGAACGTCGTCGACGAGGTCGAGTCGCTCTTCACGGAGCTGGCCGGCAAGGACGTCACGGTCCGGGGCACGTACGACGTGGCCGGGCTGCGCGCCGACGCCGACCTGATGATCTGGTGGCACTCGTCGTCGAGCGACGCGCTACAGGACGCGTACCTGCGGTTCCGCCGCACCACGCTGGGCCGGGCGCTCACCCCGGTCTGGTCGCAGATGGCGCTGCACCGGCCGGCGGAGTTCAACCGCAGCCACATCCCGGCGTTCCTGGCCGACGAGCAGCCGCGCGCCTACCTCTGCGTCTACCCGTTCGTCCGCTCGTACGAGTGGTACCTGCTGCCCGAGGGGGAGCGGCGGGAACTGCTGGCCGAGCACGGGAAGATGGCCCGCGGCTACCCGGACGTGCGGGCCAACACGGTCGCCTCGTTCGCGCTCGGCGACTACGAGTGGATGCTCGCGTTCGAGGCCGACGAGCTGCACCGCATCGTCGACCTGATGCGCGACCTGCGGGCGTCCCGGGCCCGGCGGCACGTCCGCGAGGAGATCCCCTTCTACACCGGCCGCCGCCGCCCCATCGCCGACATCGTCACCTGCCTGGTGTGAAAGGAGGGGCCCCCTTCTAACGCCTGCGGTAGAGAAGGGGCCCCCTCTCACACCGGAGTGTTAAAAGGGGGCCCCTCCTTGCCGGCGGGCCGGGGTCAGGCCGGCGGGCTGGCGGTCAGGCGGCCGTCGTGCAGGAGAGGATCCCGGGCACCGGGTTGGTCCCGCTCGACGAGCCGGTGAAGCCGAACGAGGTGCTGGCTCCCGGGGCGAGCGCGCCGTTGTAGGCCACGTTGCGTGCGGTGACGAGCGTTCCGCTCGTGGTGACCGTGGCGTTCCACGCCGAGGTGACCTGCTGGCCGTTCTGGTAGTTCCAGCTCACCGACCAGCCGCGGATCGCACCGCCGCCGTTGGTGACCTTCACCTCGGCCTGGAAGCCGCCGCCCCACTGACCGGTGATCTGGTAGGTCGCGGTGCAGGCGCCGGCCGGGTTGGGCGTCGTCGGTCCACCGGTGGGGGTGGCGGTCGGCGACGTGGTCGGGCTGGCCGTCGGCGACGCGGTCGGCGAGGTGGTGGGGGACGCGGTCGGCGACGGGCCGCTGCCGCCGAAGTCGACGTCGCTGCACAGGTAGTAGGACTGGTCCAGGTGGCTGGCCTGCCAGATGGTGTAGACGATGTGCCGGCCGGTCCGGCCCGGCGCGTTCGCCGGCACCTGGATCGACACGCCCGACGTCTCGGGCGTCCACTGGCTGGCCGGGGTGTTGCCGATCTGGCCGACCTGCTCCAGGTCGCTCCAGCGCAGCGGCGAGTTCAGCGCGTTGAAGCCCTGCTTGGTCACGTACACCCGGATGTAGTCGGCGCCGTGGCTGGCCTGGTCGTACAGCTTGATCCGGAAGTTGTTGGAGATCGGCGTGGTCTTCCAGGCGCCGACCGTGTCGAGCGAGTTGTAGCGGCCGTTGGAGGTGCGCCCGCCGCTGCACAGCTGGCCGTCCGGGATCGCGCCCTGGTGGTTGCCGGCGACGCCCTCACGGAACAGGCCGTTCCAGTTCCACATGGCGGCCGGGTCGGACTGCCAGGCCTGCCAGCACATCGGGTCCTGGGTGGCCATCGCCGGGTTCTGGAAGTCGCTGCCCCAGCGCTGCCAGCAGCCGTAGTTGCGCGAGGCCGGGTCGACCACCGACCCGTGCGCCGAGGCCGGGCCGGAGAACGCGGTGGTGAGCAGCGCCGCGACGACCGCGCAGACGCCGAGGATCGCCGCGCCGAGCGGTATGCGGCGACGGTACGGAGTGGACATGGGAAGCCTCCGGGGGTGGGGTGTCGGTGCACGACGCCCGGACTGTGGGGAGTTGCCCTCTCCCGCGTGGCGGCTCGACCCGCACGCTGCCACAGAAAACGACACGCGTCAATTAGTTGGGATTCCGACGCATCGGGGTGTGCGGGATGCCGTCCTCGACGTAGCCGGGCCCGCTCACCGTGAAGCCGTGGCCGGCGTAGAGACCCACCAGGTGCGTCTGCGCCTCCAGCACGCACGGCCGGTCACCCACCACGGCCAGCGCCTCGGTCAGCAGCGCGCCGGCCAGCCCCGCGCCCCGGGCCGCCGGCGCCACCACCACCCGGCCGATCCGTGCCACGCCGTCCGGGTCGGCCAGGATTCGCAGGTACGCCGCGACGGCGCCGTCGCGGGCCAGCCAGAGATGGCGCGTGCCGGGCTCGACGTCCCGACCGTCCAGCTCCGGGTACGCGCAGGACTGCTCCACCACGAACACGTCGATGCGCAGCCGGAGCAGGTCGTGGAACGTGCGGGTGTCCAGCTCGGCGAAGCCGGCCTGGTGGAACTCGACGGACATGCCGCCAGGTTAGGCCGCGGTCCGCGGGTGAGCCACGCCGGTCCGACCCGCCGGGCGGACGGTCAGCGCGCCGCCGCCCGCAGGCCGGCGCCGGTGGCGACGGCGGCCCGGTCGAACCACGTCGCGGTGGCGGCGGTCGAGCGGGTCCACACCCCCACGCACTGGGTCACCCGCCCCCGGTGCAGACAGCCGTAGCGGTGCGGGAACCGGGTGCCGTCGGGCAGCGTCATGGTGGCGGCGACCGCGCGGCCCGACACGCCCACCCCGGCGGGCAGGTCGACGGCGGAGTGCCCGGCGGTCACCTGCCCGTCCTCCTCGTCCCGGTCGCACGCCGCCAGCACCTCGAAGATCCGGCGTACGGCGTCGGCGGCCACCGTCGCGTCCGGGTAGACCACGGTCTCCTGGGCCAGCTCGACGAACTCCTCCGGCGGAGCGCCCTTCGGGGTGCCGAAGACCCGGGTGGAGGCCACCAGCCTCCGGTCGAGCAGCGGCAGCGGTCGGCCGCAGGCGATCCCGTCCGAGTCGAGCCGCTCGCTGGCGTGGTCGGGCTTCTCGGCCAGGCCGGCGAGGCTGCCGGTGGCGGCATGCCGGTCCCGCAGCGCGAGGGCGACGCCGCCGTCGGTCGGCGCCGGTGCGGCGAGAGCCGGTGCGGCGCCGGTCGGCCCGCTCGGAGCGGGAGTCGGGGCGCAGCCGGCCAGCGTCACGAGGATCGCCGTCGCGGCGATCATCCGTCGGTTCACCGGAGGATGCTAGCCGTCGATGAACGCGGGCCGCTGCACCGGACAGCCGGCAGTGCGGGCCGGTCGCGGTGGGCTGTTTCCGGCGCGAGCCGGCCCGCCGGCGTGGCGGACGCCCGGCATCCGGATCGGGCCGTCCGGTCAGGCGGGGCGGGCGCCTACCGCGTCGCGGATCTCGGCGCCCTGGTCGCCCTCGACCGCGCGGGCGCAGTGGGCGCAGCAGAAGAACCGGCCGGAGACCTCGACGCCGTGTCCGACGATCTTGATCTGACAGTGTTCGCAGATCGGTGCCATCTTGTGCACCGCGCACTCGAAGCAGTCGAACGTGTGCCGGGCCCCGTCGACCGTGCGCACCTCGAACGCCATCCAGTAGTCGTTGCCGCAGACCTCACAGGCAGCCATACGAAACCCCCCGAAAACGGACTTGTCATTCCAGGGTCGGGCAACGGACGCGCCGGAGCGGCCGGAACGGCAAACCCGGGGCGGCCCCGACGGCGTGTCGCAGCCGGCGTGTCGCGCGTTGACCCGGGTGGACGGCGAGAATCAGGAGGAACCGTGATCAAGCGCAACAAGCTCTTCGGCAACCAGACCCGGGTGACGTTCTCCCTGCCCCGCGACGCGCCGGCCGGCACGGTGAGCGTGGTCGGCTGCTTCAACGGCTGGGAGCCCGGCCGGCACGAGCTGGTGCCGCGCCGGGACGGCACCCGGACCGTGACCGTACGGCTCGGCCCGGGTGAGTACCGCTTCCGCTACCTCGCCACCGGTGGCGTGTGGCTGGACGACGAGAGCGCCGACCGGGTCGACGAGGCCGGCAGCCCGCTGCGCCTGTAGGGCCGCGTGGTCAGCCGCCGCTCGGCTCCAGCCGTACCGAGATCGAGTTGACGCAGTGCCGGGTGTCCTTCGGGGTGAAGCCCTCGCCCTCGAAGACGTGCCCCAGGTGGCTGTCGCAGCGCGCGCAGCGGATCTCCACCCGCCGCATGCCGAGCGTGTTGTCCGGGATCTCCTTGACCGCGCCGGGAATGGCGTCGTCGAAGCTGGGCCAGCCGCAGTGCGAATCGAACTTGTCGTCGCTGCGGAACAACTCGGCCCCGCAGGCCCGGCAGTGGTAGACGCCGGGGGTCTTGGTGTCGACGTACTCACCGGTCCAGGGCGCCTCGGTGCCGGCCTCACGGAGCACCCGGAACTCCGCCGGGCTCAACCGGACCCGCCACTCGTCCTCGGTGCGGGGCAGTTCACTGTCGGAAAGACTCACCGCTCCACGGTACGTCGGCTGTCGGTGGCATCGCATATGGTCGCCTGATGGCGGGCAGCAGAAGCGCGGTCGAGGAGATCGAGGTCGCCGGCCGGGCCGTGCGGCTGAGCAGCCCGGATCGGGTGATCTTCCCACAGCACGGCTTCACCAAGGCGGACGTCTTCCACTACTACCTGGCGGTGGGGGAGGGGATCACCCGGGCCCTGCGGGACCGGCCCACCACCCTGCAACGCTTCCCCGAGGGCATCGAGGGGGAGATGTTCTTCCAGAAGCGGGTGCCCGCCCGTGGCGTACCCCCGTGGATCCGCACCGCGGAGATCAGCTTCCCCAGCGGCCGGACGGCCCAGGAGCTGTGCCCGGCCGACCTGGCGCACGTGGCCTGGGCGGCGCAGATGGGCACCGTGGTCTTCCATCCCTGGCCGGTGCGCGCCGCCGACACCGACCGTCCCGACGAACTGCGCATCGACCTCGACCCGCAGCCCGGCACCGACTTCGCCGACGCGGCGACCGCCGCCGGTGAGCTGCGCGGGCTGCTGGACGAGCTGGGCGTGCCGGGCTGGCCGAAGACCTCCGGCGGCCGGGGCGTGCACGTCTACCTGCGCATCCAGCCCCGCTGGACGTTCGTCGAGGTGCGCCGGGCCACCATCGCGCTGGCCCGGGAGCTGGAACGGCGTCGGCCCGAGTTGGTCACCACCGCCTGGTGGAAGGAGGAGCGGGGCCGCCGGGTCTTCGTCGACTTCAACCAGATGGCGCGGGACCGCACCATCGCGTGCGCGTACTCACTGCGGGCCAACGGGCGGGCCACCGTCTCCACCCCGGTCGACTGGGACGAGCTGCCCGAGGTCGACCCGGACGACTTCCACCTGGGCACGGTGCCGGCCCGGTTCGCCGAGCGGGGCGACCCGCACGCCGGCATCGACGACGCCCCGTGGGACATCACGCCGCTGCTGGAGT
Source organism: Micromonospora sp. NPDC049201 (assembly GCF_055586805.1). Lineage (NCBI taxonomy): Bacteria > Bacillati > Actinomycetota > Actinomycetes > Micromonosporales > Micromonosporaceae > Micromonospora > Micromonospora sp. NPDC049201. The sequence goes on from NZ_JBVJHM010000006.1 coordinate 132,442, forward strand.
GGGCCGAGCGGGACGCCGCCGACGGTCTCGGTGACCTGCCGTACCCGCCGGAATACCCGAAGATGCCCGGCGAGCCGAAGCGGGTCCAGCCCTCCAAGGACCGCGACCGCCCGAAACCGTCCTGACCACCCCGTCCCCGCCGAGCATTCAGAGGAGCGCCCGGACGGATCTCCGGATGTGGTTCGGGCGGCGGTAGAGATCGGTGGCGGTGTAGATCCGGATACGCCAGCCGTGCTCGGCCAGCCAGTTCAGCCGGGAGCGGTCGTGGTGCAGGCGGTCGGGGTCGAGGTGGGAGCGGCCGTCGTACTCCACGCCGACGCGCTGCCGGCGGTAACCCAGGTCGAGCCGGTACACCGGCACGCCCTCCTCGTCCGGCACCCAGAGCTGCGGCTCCGGCGCGGGTAACCCGGCGTCGATCAGCAGCAGGCGTAGCTGGCTCTCCTGCCGGCACTCCGCCCGCAGGTCGGCCAGCTCGGCCAGCCGGCCGGCCTGGCGTACCCCGCGCAGCCCGGCGTGCCGGGTCACCTCCGCCAAGAGGTCCGCCCGGCGGCACGCGCCCACCCGTAGGCACAGGTCCAGCACCGGCAGCGCGTCCGGCCGACGGAGCACCCGGGCCAGGTCGACGGCGCAGCGGGCGGCCGGCGCGCACGGCACCCCGGCGACCTCCACCACGTCCCTGACCGGCAGGACGGTCTGATGAACGGCCACGCCCCGGATGCTCGGCACCGGGCCTCCGGCCGCAACGACCACGTGCACCTTGTCGCCGGACACGGCACCGAAGCGGTGCAGCCGGGCACCGGTGTGGAACCCGGCCACGGCGTTGGGCGGCAACCGGCGGAAGAGCGCCCGCAGCCGGCCCGTCTCGTCGTCCGCGCGTCCGTAGACACCTCTCGACAGCCGGCCCAGACGCCCCGCCTCCACGCGGTGTCGCACCGCCCCGCGGCTCACCCCGCCGCCCCGCAACTCCTCGTACCGCCACACCCCGCCACCCTCCCGCGCCTCCCGTCCCCCCGTCCGCCCCTGTGGACAACCCCGCCCCCGCCTCGTCGATCTAGGAGTTGTGGCACCTCACAAAAGCCACATGAAGCGCATTCCATGGCACCACAACTCCAAGATCGACGAGGCGGGGCGGGTGGGGGCGGGCGGGGGCGGGGTGGGGTGGGGGTAACGATCATGTAACGGGCGCGAACCTTTTCGTGGGGGTGGTGGGTCTTCCTGGTCATCGGCTCACCCGGGCCAGGGGAGGACGTCGGATGAAGCTGGTGTGGAGGCGGGCGGTCGAGGCCCGTGGGCTGCTGCTCGCCGCCGCGGTCGCGGCGCTCGTCGCGGTCGGGCTGGTCACCGGGCTCTCCGACTACAACCGGCGGGCGGTCGAGGCGGGCGCCCGGGCGGTGCTCGACGCCGCCCCGCCCGAGGAGCGCAGCCTGCTGGTCAGCGGCTCCGGCGGCGCCGACGCGGCGGCGTTCGCGGGGCGGGACCGCGCGGTCCGGGCGCAGTTCGCCGGCCGGTTGGGCGGGGTGCCGGTCACCGTGGCCGCCGCCCGCTACGGCACCGGGCGGGAGTTGACCGGCGACGTGGGCGCCGCCCGCACCGACGACGACCCGATGTTCGCCAACCTCGCCACCCTTGACGACCTGCCGGCGCGCGCCGAGTTGACCGCCGGGACGTGGCCCACGCCCGGCGCCGCTCCGTTGCAGGTGACCGTGCCGGAGAAGGTGGCCGCGCGGCTCGGCCTGGTGGTCGGGGAGCGGGTGCCGCTGTTCGACCGGGCGGCGGAACGGCCCGGCGCGGTGACCGTCGTCGGCACGTGGCGGCCCCGCGACGCGGCCGACGCGTACTGGCGGCTCGCCCCGGGCGTCGGCGACAGCCAGGGCGACGCGGCGAGCACCTCGTACGGGCCGTTCGCGCTGGATCCGGTGGACTTCGCGCGTACCTTCCCGGGCTCGGTCTCGGCGGCCTGGCTGGCCGTCCCGGACCTGACCGGCGTCGAGCCGGGCCGGCTGCCCGCCGTCACCGCCGCGCTGGCCGACGTCACCGAGCGGCTGCCCGCGGCCACCGGCCTGGGTTCCTCCGCGCAGCAGGTCAGCCACCTGGACCGGCTGGTGGACCGGCTCGGCCGGGCCGACCTGGTGGGCCGGTCCGCCCTGCTCACCCCGCTGCTGCTGATCGTGGTGCTCGGCGGGTACGCGCTGGTGCTGGTCGCCGCGCTGCTCAACGAGGACCGGCGGGCCCAGACCGCGCTGCTGCGGGCCCGGGGGGCCGCGCGTGGCCAGCTCGCCGGGCTCGCCGTACGCGAGGCGACGCTCGTGGTGGCGCCGGCCGTGCTGCTGGCCCCGGTGCTGACCGGGCAGGCGGTCCGGCACCTCGGCGCGGGCCTGGGGCTGGCCGACGGCGGCGCGGCCCGGGTCTGGCTGGTGGCGCTCGCCGCCGCGGTCGGTTGCCTGCTCGCCATGGTGGTGCCGGCCCTGCGCCGGGCCGGTACCTACGTCGCCGACATGGCCGCCCGCTCGCGGCCGAGTCGGGGTGCGGCCGTGCAACGCGCCAGCGTCGACGTGGCCCTGGTGGCGCTGGCCGTGCTCGCCTGGACCCAGCTGCGGCAGTATTCGTCGCCGCTGGCCGGCGCGAACGGCAGTCTCGGCATCGACCCGCTGCTCGCCGCCGCGCCCACCATCGGTGTGCTGGCCGGCGCCGTGATCGCGCTGCGGCTGCTGCCGCCGGCCACCCGGCTCGCCGAACGGCTCGTCGACCGGCGACCGTGGAACGCGACCATGTTCGGCATGTGGCAGGCGGGCCGCCGCCCGCACGCCGGGCCGGTGCTGCTGCTCGCGCTCGCCGTCGGCGGCAGCACGCTGGCCTGGTCGCTGGTGGCCTCCTGGGAGCGGTCGCAGCGGGACCAGGCCTGGCACACGGTCGGCACCGACCTGCGGTTGACCGAACGCGACGGCACCGCCCCCGACGGCCGGGCCGCCGCGCTGGCCGCCGCCCCCGGGCTGGACCGGGTGCTGCCGGCCTGGCGGGACGACATCCGGGTCGGTCGGGAGGCCCGCCCGGCCACCGCGGTCGCGTTGGACGCCGTCGCCGCGCGCGGGATGCTCCGGCTCGACGACGCCGACGGCGGGGCGTCCACCGCCGCGCTGCTGGATCGGCTGGCGGGCGGCCGGGGCACGCCCGCCGGGACCCTCCTGCCGGCGGCGGCGCGCACGCTGTCCGGGACCGTCAGCACCCCGGTCGACACCGGGTACACGCCGCCCACGGTGGCCGTGACCGCGCTGTTCACCACCGACGCCGGTGCCGCCTGGCGGGTGCGGCTGGCCGAGGCCGACGGCGACGGCCGGCCGGTGCGCTTCTCCGTCGCGCTGCCCGACACCGGTGGTGTGCCGCTGCGGCTGGCCGGCTTCGAGGCCGACGGCGGCGACGTGGTCGGCCGCTCCTACCGGCTGCTGGTGGCGGGGCTGCGGCTCACCGACGCCGGGGGCGTCGCGCTGCCGCTGCCCCTCACCGGCGCCTGGCAGGTGGTCGATCCGGCGACCGGGCCGCAGGGCGGCGCGCAGACCACCCCGACCACCGTGGACGCCACCCGGAGCTTCCGGGTGCCCGACGGGCTCCTCCAGTACGCGGGCACACCGCCGTCCCGTTTCGCGGTGGTGCCCCGGTCCGACGCCCCGCCGGTGCCGGTGCTGATCACCCCGGGCGTGGCGGCGGCGCTGAGCGTGCGCACCGGTGACTCGCTCAAACTGTCGCTGGCCGAGGTGACGCTGGACGTCACAGTGGTCGGTCAGGTCGCCGCGGTCCCCGGCACCGAGGGCGACGGGGTGCTCCTCGACCTGCCCGCCGCCGCCGGCCAGATGCTCCAGCAGCGCGGCGGCGTACGGTCGGTGGCCGAGTGGTGGCTGCGGACCGGGCCGGGCGGGCACACCGCCGCCGCGCGGGCGCTCACCGGGGCCGACGGCACCGTCCTGCACGACCGGCGACAGGTGGCCGAGGAGGCCGCCCGGGACCCGTACTGGCGGGGGGCCCGCACCGGGCTGCTCGCCGCCGCGCTCGGGTCGGTGCTGCTGGCCCTGGTCGGCCTGGCCGTGGACGGGTGGGCCACCACCCGACGCCGGCTCACCGAGTTCGCCGTGTTCACCACGCTCGGCGCGACCAGCCGGTTGCTGGCTCGCGCGTACCTGGCCGAGCAGACGTTCCTGGCCGCGATCGGGGTCGGCGTCGGGCTGCTGGTCGGAGCCGTGGTGGCGGCGACCATGGTGCCGCTGGTGATCCTCACCCCGGCGGCCGGCCGGCCGGTGCCCGAGGCGGTCTTCACGGTGCCCTGGCCGCCGGTCGGGCTGACCGCCGCCGGGCTGCTGCTCGCCGCGCTCGCGTTCGCCGCCGTCGTCACCACCGGCATCCGCCAGCGGATCGCCGCCGTGCAGCTCCGGATCGGGGGGGAGCAATGAGCGCGAGGAACGCAGCGCAGCGGAGTCCCGCAGTCGCGAATGAAGGTGAGCACCGATGAGCGCGAGGAACGCAGCGCAGCGGAGTCCCGCAGTCGCGAATGAAGGTGAGTACCGATGAGGCTGCCAGGCGCCGCCGGGCGGGTCCGGGCGTACGGGGGGCAGTTCCTGCTGCTCGCCGTGCTGACCGCGGTGACCGCGCTGCTGATCACCGGCGTGCCGCGGGTCGCCGACCGGCTCACCGGCCAGGGGCTCACCGAGTACGTGGCCGGGCAGCCGCCGGCCCGGCGCGACGTCACCTACGCCACCGCGCCGACCACGTTCACGACCGGCGACCAGGTCGCCCCGCAGGCGGCCCAGCTCGCCGCGATCGAGGACCGGATGCCGGACACGGTCCGGGACGTCATCGGGCAACGCTGGTACGTCGCGCAGGCCGTGCCGGGTCGGCTGCGCGGCCCGACGCTCTCCACCGACAAGGGGCTGATCGACCTCGCCCTGCGCGGCGGCACCGGGCTGCGCGAGGCGGCCACGCTGACCGGCGGGCGGTGGCCGGAACGCGGCGTCACCGAGGCCGGCGCGATCGAGGTGGCACTCGCGGAAGCGGTGGCCACCGGACTGGGCGTCAGGCCCGGCGACCGGTTCCGCCTGTCGCTGCTCGACCCGAGCGGCGCTCCGCTCGAGTCCCGCCCGATCGAACTGGTCGGCGTGTGGCGGCCGAACGACCCGGGAAACGGGGTCTGGGACGCGCTGCCCTCGATGCTGCGGCTCACCCCGCCCGAGGGCGACGGCGACCCGTTCGTGGCGGTCGCCTACACGGGCGACGCCGGGGTGGATGCCGCCGCCGCGGTCGGATGGCCGGTGAGCTTCGGTTGGCGGTACCGGATCGCCCCGGACCGGCTCGCCGCCGGCCGGCTCGACGCGCTGATCGCCGGCATCGACGGGCTGGAGCGGACCCGGCCCGCCTCGGTCACCCTGACCCAGGGCGTGGACGTTCCGCTGCGCCGCTTCGCCGCCTCGCTCGCCGCCGCCCGTACGCTGCTGGCGGTCATCGCCGCCGGCCTGCTCGCCACGCTGGCCGGGCTCGCCCTGCTGTCCGCCCGGCTCGCCGCGCGGCGCCGCCGCGCCGAGTTCCACCTGATCCGGGCGCGCGGCGGCGCGACCGGCGACGTGCTGCGTCGCGGCCTGGCCGAGTCCGTCCTGGTGCTGCCAGCGGCGGCCGGGATCGGCTGGCTGCTCGCCGGCCTGCTGCCCGGCGCCGGCGCGTCGGCACGGTGGGTACTGGTCGCCGCGGTGCTGGCCACCCTGCTTCCGCCGCTGGCGGCGCTCGCGGTGGGCCGTCGGGTCGCCGGCCGCGCCGACCTCGGTGGCCGGTCGCCGGCGCTGCGGCTGACCGTCGAGGTGGCGGTGCTCGGGGTCGCCGTGCTCGGGGCGTTCCTGCTGCGTCGGCGGGGGCTCACGCCGGGCTCGGTGGATCCGCTGCTGGTCTCCGTGCCGGTGCTGCTGGCGGTGGCCGCGGCGTTGCTGGCGCTGCGCGCGTACCCATGGCCGTTGCGGCTGCTCAGCCGCGTGACGGCGCGGGCGCGTGGCAGCGTCGCGTTCCTCGGCACCGCCCGCGCCGGTCGGGCCGCCAGCACCGGACCGCTGGTCGTGGTGGTGCTGGCGGTCGCCACCGCCGCGTTCTGCGGGGTGGTGGCCACCGGCATCGAGGCCGGCCGGGACACCGCCGCCGCCCGCGCCGTCCCCGGCGACCTGCTGGTCGACGGCGAGCGGTTCGCGCCGGACACCGCCGGTGAGTTGGCCGCGCTGCCCGGCGTCCGCGCGGTGGCCCCGCTGCTGACCGTGCGGGCCCAGCGCCCGTACGTCGACCGGGCCGGCCGGCCGGCCCCGATCCGGGAGCTGCGGGTGCTGATGGTCGACGGTGACCGGTTCGCCGAGGTGGCCCGACGTGCCGGCGTACCCGTGCGCGTGCCCGGCCCGCTGCTCGGCGGCGGTGACGGCAGCGCCCCGCTGCCGGCGCTGGTGTCCCCGACGGTCGCCGCGGAGCTGGCCGACGCCGGGCTCGCGGACGCCGAGGGACGCCGTCCCGCCTGGCTGGACGTGCAGGGCAACCGGCTGCCGCTGCGCGTCGCCGCCACCGTCGACGGGTTCGCGCTCGTCGACCGCGAGGCGACCCGGTTCGTGGTGCTGCCCTGGCCGAGCCTGCCGACGGACGCCCCGCACCCGCTCGCCCCCACCGGCTTCGTGCTGGCCGGGCCCGGCGCGGACCGGGCCGAGGTGAACCGGGTGGCGACCGAGGGGCAGCGCCGCTACCTGCGGATCGGAACGGTGGAGAACGGGGACCGGGCCCGCCCGCCGCAGGTGACCAGCCGCGCCGCCGTCCGCGCCGAGCTGGGCGGCAGCGGCGTGAACGGACTGCTGGTGTTCGGGTTCGTGCTCGGTGCCGGCGGCGGCGCGGTGCTGGGCCTGCTCGGGCTCGCGTTCGCGGTGCTCGCCGGCGCCCGGTCCCGGGGGCAGGTGCTGTCCCGGCTGCGCACCATGGGCCTGTCCCGACGGCAGTGGCGCGGCCTGTTGCTGGTCGAGCTGACGCCGCTGGTGCTGGTGTCGGTGCTCACCGGGGCGGTGGTCGGCGCGCTGCTGCCGCTGCTGCTCACCCCGGTGCTCGGACTGCCCGCGTTCACCGGTGGGGTGACCGTGCGTCCGGCGTTCGAACCCGGCCTGGTGGCCGGGGTGTCCGCCCTGGCCCTGCTGGCCCTCGGCTTCGCGATCACCGTGGAGGCCGTGAACAACCGCCGGATGCGCCTCGGCGAGGTGCTGCGGCTCGGAGAGGAGAGCTGAGATGACCGCGACCGCCTCCGGCTCGGCGCGTCCGGCGCCGCGCCACGATCCCGGACCGCCGACGGCCGTGCCGGACCTGGCCGCCCTGCAACAGCGTGCCGCGGAGCGCGCCGCCGAACGGGCCGGCGGACGGGACCGGCTGCGCGGGCACATCGTCTGCGACGGGCTGGTGCGCATCTTCAAGACCGAGGGCGTCGAGGTGGTCGCACTCCAGGGCCTCGACCTGGTCATCGACCGCGGCGAGTTGGTCGCGATCGTGGGCGCCTCCGGTTCCGGCAAGTCCACCCTGCTCAACATCCTGTCCGGGTTGGACACCCCGACCGCCGGTATCGCCCGGGTCGCCGAGTACGACCTGCTCGCCCTCTCGAACCGGAAGCGGCTGGCGTACCGGCGGGAGATGGTCGGCTTCATCTGGCAGCAGACCGGCCGCAACCTGCTGCCGTACCTGACCGCGGTGGAGAACGTGGAGTTGCCGATGCGGCTGGCCCGGCGGCCCGGCGGCCGGCGGGACCGGCGGGAGCGGGCCCGCCGGCTGCTCGACCTGGTCGGGGTCGGCTACTGCGCGGACCGTCGGCCGGGTCAGATGAGCGGCGGCGAGCAGCAGCGGTGCGCGGTGGCCGTGGCGGTGGCCAACGACCCGGAGATCCTCTTCGCCGACGAGCCGACCGGCGAGCTGGACGAGGCGACCGGCGCGGAGGTCTTCGCCGCGCTGCGCACCATCAACGCCGAGCTGGGGGTGACCATCGTCGTGGTCACCCACGACCACGCCGTGTCCGGCCAGGTCCGCCGGACCGTCGCCATCCGCGACGGCCGGACCGCCTCCGAGGTACGCCGGACCGCGCGGGTCACCGCCGACGGCGGCACCGAGCTGGTCAGCGAGGAGTACGCGGTGCTCGACCGGACCGGCCGGATGCAGTTGCCGGCGCCGTTCGTGGAGGCGCTGGCCCTGCGCGACCGGGTCCGGCTGGACCTGGAACCCGACCACGTCGAGGTCCGCCCCGGCGACCGGACGTACGCCGAGGAGAACGAGCGATGACCGACCGGGCTGTGGTGCTGCCGACGACGCCGGTCGACGAGGTGGTGCGGGTCGAGGGGGTGAGCCGCACGTTCGGACGGGGGGAGCACGCCGTGCACGCCGTACGGGACGTCTCGCTCACCGCCGGCCGGGGGGAGCTGGTCGCCGTGCGCGGCCGGTCCGGGGCCGGCAAGACCACGCTGCTGAACCTGATCGGTGGTCTGGACCGGCCGGACGCCGGCCGGATCGAGGTGGCCGGGCACGACGTGACGTCGGCGGGGGAGCGGGAACTGCTGGCGCTGCGCCGGGGCACCGTCGGTTTCGTCTTCCAGACGTTCGGTCTGGTGCCGATCCTGTCCGCGGCGGAGAACGTCGGGGTGCCGCTGCGGCTGGCCAAGGTGCCGGCGGCGGAGCGGGAGCAGCGGGTGGCGGTGCTGCTGGAACTGGTCGGGCTGGGCGCGCACGCGGCGCAGCGCCCGTACGAGTTGTCCGGCGGCCAGCAGCAACGGGTGGCGGTGGCCCGGGCGTTGGCGAACGAGCCGGACCTGCTCATCGCCGACGAGCCGACCGGTCAGCTCGACTCCGAGACCGGCCGCTCGATCATGGACCTGATCCGGGCCGTGGTGCACGCCCGGGGCATGACCGCGCTTGTCGCCACGCACGATCCGGCGCTGATCGAGCTGGCCGACCGAACCCTGGTCCTGCGCGACGGCCACCTGGTCACCGACTGACCCCACTCCCGACACCTCGCCCCCCTGTCGCGCCAGATTCACGGAAAGCGTGGTCATTCGGGCCCGAATGACCACGCTTTCCGTGAATCAGGGCGCGAGGGTGTGGGGGGTGGGGGGTGGGGTGGGGGTGCGGCGGTGGTGGTAGGACCAGGTGACGGCCAGCAGCAGGGGGCCCCAGAGCACCAGCGGGCGTAACAGCCGACCAGGAGCGCGAAGCCACCGTTCGGCAACCCCAGGTCGTTGCCGTGCACCAGCGCGCCCCACATCGCGTACCCCCAGATCGCGGTGAGCGCGCCGGCGCCGGCGGTGGCGGCGGTGACCGCGAACGGCGGCGGCACCCGCCGGCCGCCGAGCCACGGGAGCCGGCGGGGGAACACCTCGCCCCACGGGCGGACCAGGCCCAGCGCGAGCAGCGCCAACCCCTCCGAGACGAGGCTGAGCGCGACGATGTAGACGCTCTCGCCGAACCCGGGCCGGATCGGGACGCCGGCCACCACGGCGCCGATCGGCAGGCCGGCCACCAGCGCGATCCGCCACAACCCGGACGGGAGCACGACGAGCGGGATCAGGTGGGCGGCGCGGACCGCCCACCGTGGCGGCGGGCGGCCGTCGTGGGGGTGGACGGCAGGCGGGGACAGCGTGTCGGCGGGCATCAGGCCTCCTCGGCGTTGATGCCCCCAGCCTGGTCGGCGGCCAGCCGCACGGCCTCCCCCGCCGGCGGGAGTCGGGACCCCCTACAGCGGCAGTTTCATCCCCTCGTGGCTGGCCACGAAGCCCAGGTCGCGGTAGAAGCGGTGGGCGTCGGCGCGCCGCTTGTCGGTGGTGAGCTGCACCAGCGCGCAGCCCCGCTCGCGGGCCCGGTCGATCGCCCAGCGCATCATCGTCCGGCCCAACCCCCGGCCGCGCCGGTCGGCGCGGACCCGCACGGATTCGATCAGGGCACGCTCCGCGCCGTGCCGGCCCAACCCCGGGATGTACGTGAGCTGGAAGCAGCCGACCAGCTCACCACCGTCGTCGGCGACGATCAGGTGGTTGCGCGGGTCGGCGGCCAGGTCGGCGAACGCCCGCTCGTACGCCGCGTCGACCTCGGGCCGGTCGCGGGTACGGCCCAGCACGTCGTCGGCGAGCAGGGCCAGCACGTCGGGCAGGTCGGCGCGGACCGCCTCCCGGAAGATCACCTCGGTCATCCGCCCAGCCTGGCACAACGGCGGGTGGCGATGGCCGGGCAGCATGGCGCCATGGACCTTCTGCTGCTGCCGTTCCGTTGGATCTACCGAGGGCTGGTCTGGTTCGCCAACTCGCCCCGGACGCTTATCACCTCGTACCTGCTGATGATCGTGGTGGCCGGCGTGCTCTACAGCCAGGCCGAGCAGAAGGGCGCCGCCGACTCGGTCTGGTGGGCGGTGGTGACCGCGTCCACGGTCGGGTACGGCGACATCTCCCCGACCACGCTCGCGGGCCGGTTTCTCGCCGCGCTGCTCATCTCCACCATGGTGCTGCTGGTGATCCCGCTGATCACCGCGCACTTCGCCAGCCGGCTGATCGTCGACGACGACGCGTTCGAGCACGCCGAGCAGGAGGAGCTGAAGGCCGACGTCCGGCGGCTGCGGGCGCTCGTGGAGGAGATGGCCGCCCGGCAGGGCGTCGTGGTGCCCGAACCGCCCCGCCCGACGCCCGAGACCGGGCCCGTCGGGCCCCGGGTCCGGCGCCGCCGCCGGTGAGGCCGGTGGGTCAGCACCCGTCCAGCCAGCTTCGCAGCGCCCACCACCAGTGCACGGTCTGCGGCACCGTGCACCGGGCGCCCTCCTCGACCGGCGGCCCGCCGGTCACCTCCCGGAGCCGGCGCAGCCGGTACCGCACCGTGTTCGGGTGCACGTGCAACGCCGCCGCGGTCTGGTCCAGCCGCTGGCCGTGATCCAGCCAGGCGAGCGCCGTGGTGGCCAGCTCGCGGTGGAACTCGTCGGCCGGGTCGAGCGCGCCGAGCAACGCGTCCCGCAGCAGCTCGGCCAGCGCCGGTTGGGCGGCCAGCGCGGTCTCCCCGGCCAGGTCCGTCACCCGACGCAGGCCGCGCAGCCGGCGACGCGTCGCGGTGCGCAGCGCCGCCAGGCAGAGCGCGTACATGGTCGGGGCCCGCTCCAGCGGTTGCGCGGGCGCCACCAGCGCCAGCAGGCCGGCCGGGGCGGCGTCGGGCAGCCGGGGGAGCAGGCCGGCCAGCCGGTCCTCGACGGTGCCGACCAGGCCGCCGTGCCGGGTGAGTTGCCGGTGCAGGGCGTACGACCGCACCGGGTCGGGATGCGCGGTGACCAGGCAGTGGTAGCGCCCGTCCGGCCGTAACCCGAACCGGGCCAGCTCGGCCGGGGCCGCGCCGGTCGGCCCGTCGAGCAGCAGCCGGCGCAGCAGCCGCGCCCGGACCGTCGCGCCGGTGCCGGCCAGTTCCCGCTCGGCGGCGCGGTGCCCGTCCACCACCGCCCGCTCCACCGCGGCGGCGTACCGGCCGATGACGAGCAGCCCCTCCAGCAGCACCTGGTCCGGGATGCCGGCGGCCCGGCCGTGCCGGACCACCAGCTCCACCGCCCGGTCCCGGCCGGCCTGGACGCCGCGCAGCAGGCCGGCGACGGAGATGCCCTGCGCCGCCCGGTCGGCGCCCAACCGGCGGGCCTCGGTGAAGTCCCGCCCGGCCGGGTCCTCGTGCCGTTCCAGCGCGCCCAGCCCGCTGGTCAGCAGCAGGACCACCTGCCGGCGGACCTCGCCGGCCGGCAGGCGGGCCACCTCCGGGGAGTCCGCGCGGGCCGCTCGGGCCACCTCCTCCACGGCGGCGGCGTCGCCGGCCAGGTCGCGCAGCAGCGTGCCGAACGTGGGGGCGTCTCCGGTCCGGGTCATCGGTGCCCGCTTCCCGTTGTCGTCGCGGCACAACCGGGCCGGTCGGGCGTTGGCGTCCGGTTCCTAGCCGCCGTGGCCGGCCGGTTGCTCTCCTGGTTGTTACCGCAAGGTAACACCGATCGAGGCACCGAGAAACGTCGATGTCCCACCGGCTGCCAGGAGGCGTCCATGACCCCCGTGCCACCCCGCCCGTCCCGATCCCGCCGCCGCGCCGGCCTCGCCGCGCTGGCCGCGCTCGCGCTGGCCCTGCCGACGCCGCTGGCCGCCACGCCCACGCCCGCCGCCGCGGCCGTCGCGCTCCAGGAGGTGATGTTCGTCGGCAACAACTGGGACGGCACCGCCGACGTCATCCGCTCCCGCGGCGACTACGCGAAGCTCGGCCGGATCAACGTGATCCCGGACCGGGAGGCACGGCTGCGCGAGATCTACCTCAACCCGATCAAGCTGGCCTACTTCCTCGGCATCCGGCAGGGGCCGGGGGAGGGGCACGACCAGTTCGTCGACGACATGTACACCACGCCGGACGGCACCGCGCTCGTCGCGTCCCGGCCCAGCTTCGCCGACGTGGTCTCGATCGACCTGACCACCGGCGCGACCCGCTGGCGGTTCCCGGTCTCCGGCTACCGCGCCGACCACATGGCCGTGTCGCCGGACGGCACCCGGGTCGCGGTCTCCGCCTCCACCTCGAACACGGTGCACGTGCTGGACATCCGCACCGGAGCGCAACTCGGCTCGTTCGGCACCGGCGACAAGCCGCACGAGAACATCTTCACCCGCGACAATCGACTGTGGAACATGTCCATCGGCGAGGTCAACACCGACCTGGACGCGCCCTGGCTCGACTGGACCAAGGGCGACCGCCGGATCACCGTCGCCGACGCCGCCACCTACCAGGTGGTCAAGGTGATCGACATGCGGGAACGGCTGGACGCCGCCGGCCGCCGCGACCTCTCCGACGCGGTCCGCCCGGCGGTGTTCACCCCGGACGGCGGCAAGCTCTACTTCCAGGTGTCCTTCTTCAACGGCCTGGTCGAGTACGACGTGGCCGCCGACCGGATCACCCGGGTCGCCACGCTGCCGAAGAACCCGGCCACCAGCGAGGACCGCACCACCTGGGTGAACGACTCCCGGCACCACGGGCTGTCGGTCAGCCCGGACGGCTCGCGGCTCTGCGTCGCCGGCACCATGGACGACTACGCGACGGTCGTGGACCGGGCCACCCTGCTGCCGGGGACGCTGGTGCCGGCCAGCAAGCCGTACTGGGCCACGGTGAGCGGGGACGGCCGGGACTGCGTGATCTCCGAATCCGGCGCCGACCAGGTCACCGCCATCAACTTCGCCACCGGGCAGAAGGTGGCCAGCGTCGGAGTCGGCGACCACCCGCAGCGGGTCCGCATCGGGCACCTGCCGGCCGACTGGACGCCCCCGGCCGCCGGCTGACCGGCCGCCGCACCGTCACCGGGCGGGGCAGCGCAGCCCCTCCCGGGGGACGGTGAGCGAGATCAGGTACGCGTCGACGGCTGCGTTCACGCACGCGGTCTGCGGGTACGCGGTGTGCCCCTCGCCCTCCCAGGTGAGCACCCGGCCGACGCCCAGCATCGAGGCCAGCGCCCCGGTCTGCTCGTACGGCGTGGCCGGGTCGCCGGTGGTGCCGACCACCAGGATCGGCGGCGCGCCGACCGCCCGGCCGGTCGGGTACGGGTCCCGCGCGCCCGGCCACTCCACGCAGCCGAGCATCCCCACTGCCAACGCCGGGCCGAACAGCGGATATTTCTGCCGCCACTGCGACTGCAACGACCGGACCTGCTCCCGGGTCGGCTTCTCGGTCTCGTCGGCGCAGTTCACCGCCAGGTTGGCGTCGAACAGGTTGGAGTAGCGCCCGTCGTCCTCGCGACCGGCGTACGCGTCGGCGAGCTTGAACACGCCCGCCGGGTCGCCGCCCTGGAGGTCGTCGATCGCGCGGGCCAGCTCCTGCCAGCCCTGCTCGGTGTAGAGCGACGAGATCACCGCGTAGAAGACCCAGCCGGCGGTGGCCTCCCGGCCGCCCGCGCCGCGGACCGGGGAGGCGTTGGCCTTGGCGATCGCGGCGGTGACCGCGCCGCGGGCGTCCGGCGCGATCGGGCAGCGGCCGGCGTTCGCCGCGCACCACGCGGAGAAGTTGTCGAACGCCCGCTCGAAGCCCTTGGCCTGGCTCTCCGAGCCGGCGACGAGCTGCTGCCGGGGGTCGACCGCGCCGTCGAGCACCAGCGCGCGCACCCGCTGCGGGTAGAGCTGGGCGTAGGTCGCGCCGAGCAGCGTGCCGTAGGAGTAGCCGAGGTAGCTCAACTTCTCGTCGCCGACCGCCGCGCGCACCGCGTCCATGTCCCGCGCGGCCTGCTCGGTGCCGTAGAGCGGGAGCTGGTCGCCGTACTTCGCGCCGCACCGCTGGCCGATACGCCGGTTGAGGTCGACGAAGCCGTCGAACGACGCCTGGCTCTCCGGGTCGGGGTCGTAGCCGAAACTGGCGTCCAGGTCGGCGTCCGGAATGCACTTGACCGGGCTGGACCGGGCCACCCCGCGCGGGTCGAAGCCGACGATGTCGAAGCGGTCGGTGACCGCCGTCGGCAGCCCGCCGAACGCCGGGCCGAAGGAGAGGTAGACGGCGGTGTCCACGCCGGACGCCCCCGGGCCGCCCGGATTGACCACCAGCGACCCGATCCGGTCGCGCTGCTTGGTGGAACGGGCCCGGATCAGCGCGATCTCGAACGTCTCGCCGGTGCCCGGCCCGGCCGTCGCGCCGGTGGCGGCCCCGGCGCCCCAGTTGCGGGGCACCGCGATCCGGGTGCACTCGTAGCGCATGTCGGGCGCGCCCCGGCCGACCAGCTCGCCCGGCACCTCGGGGCAGGCCCGCCAGGTGGGCGCGCTGCCGGGAGGGGCCGCCTCGACCGCGCCCCCGCTCTCGGCGCGCGGCGCGAACGCCGGCAGCGTGCAACCGGCGGTGAGCACCAGCGCCGCGACGAACGCGGCCAGCGCGGGCCGGACCCGGCGGGGCCGGTCGGTCAGACGGGTCACGTGGACGCCTTCCATGATCGGGTCGACCGCCAGGCTACGCCCCGCCGCGGGTGTCGCTCACCGTCGCCGCCGGATCGCCGCGCAGCACCTCGTCGACGTCGTAGCGGATCGGGCGGTCGAGCTGGCCGTACCCGCACGAGCGGGGATCCCGGTCGGGACGCCAGCGGAGGAACCGGGCGGTGTGCCGCAGCCGGTCGCCCTCCATCGCGTCGTAGGCGACCTCGACCACCAGCTCGGGGCGCAACGGCTCCCACTCCAGGTTCTTGCCGCCGGTCCACCGGCTCGCCCCACCCGGGATGCGCTGACCCCGCTCGTGGTCGCCGTGCGCCCACGGATGCTCGTCGCCGACCTCGCGGTAGGGCTCCAACTCGTCGAGCAGCTCCTTGCGCCGGGCCATGGTGAACGAGGAGCTGACGCCGATGTGGTGCAGCACCCCGTCGTCGTCGTAGAGCCCCAGCAGCAGCGAGCCGACCACCGGGCCGGACTTGTGCCAGCGGAAACCGGCCACCACCGCGTCCGCCGTGCGGGCGTGCTTGACCTTGAACATCAACCGCTTGCCCGGCTCGTACGGCAGGTCGGCCGGTTTGACGATGAGCCCGTCCAGGCCGGCGCCCTCGAACACCTCGAACCAGCGCCGGGCCGTCGCCGGGTCGGTGGTCACCTGCGTCACGTGCACCGGCGGCCGGACCCCGGCCAGGGCCTGCTCCAGTCGTTCCCGGCGCTGCGGGTAGGGCTGGTCGGTGAGCAGCTCGTCGTCGAGCGCCAGCAGGTCGAACGCGACGAAGTCGGCGGGCGTGGTCTCGGCCAGCATGGTCACCCGGGACTTGGCCGGATGGATCCGTTGGGCCAGCAGCTCGAAGTCGAGCCGCGGCTGCCCGTCGGGACCGTCCCGGCGGATCACGATCAGCTCGCCGTCGATCGCGCACCGGCGGGGGAGCTGGCGGCGTGCCTGCTCGACCACCTCGGGGAAGTAGCGGGTCATCGACTTGCCGCCGCGACTGGCCAGCTCGACCTCGTCGCCGTCGCGGAAGACGATGCAGCGGAAGCCGTCCCACTTCGGCTCGTAGGTCAGGCCGGGATCGGTGGGCAGTTCGGCCAGGCTCTTGGCGAGCATCGGCTCGACCGGCGGGTTGATCGGCAGGTCCACGGCGACCAGTCAACCAGACCCCGCCGACACCCGTGAGCCATCTCACCGCCGCCCCGGGTGCGGCGTGTCCCGTCGCGAGCCTTTCGTCACCCGGGACCGGATGGTGAAACCGCAGGTCAGAGCTACCGTCGCGGCGTGTCGGAGTGGAGCTGCGGATGCTGCGGTCGCTGGCGGGTCAGCGTGGAACTGGTCCGAGGGCGGTACCGCTACCGCCTCGTGCACCGCTACCCGGCGGCGCACGGCGGCGGCGCGAACGTCGTCGGCGAGGTGGGCTCCGTGGCCGAGCTGGAGTGTCTGCTCCGGCGGTACGCGCCGGTCGGCCTGGCCGACCTCCGCGAGGCCGCCTGACCCCAGCCCGGCCGGACGGGCTCAGGCGTCGCTGCGAGGAGCGTTGACCTTCTCCAGGACCGCCAGCCGGTTGCCGTTCTCGTCCGGCCGGTGCGCCACCACCCGGTAGCCGCGCCGGGCGTACAGGCCCAGGTTGTCCGCGCTCCGCGCGCCGGTGAACAACGCGAACCGCGCCACCCGGCCGGCGCAGGCGTGCTCCACCGCGGCGAGCAGCCGCCCGCCGATGCCGCGTCCCTGCTGGTCCGGGGCGACCGCGAGGCGGCCGACGTGGGCGGTGTCGCCGTCGAGGCGGGCCCGCACCGAGCCGACCAGGCGGGTCCCGCGCCGGGCGGCGAGCACCACGACCGGGCCGGCCAGCGCCGCCCGGACCTCGTCCAGCGTCTCGGTCAGCGGGGGCAGGAACACGTCCCGGTACCGCTGCGCCTCCACCAGGTACGCGGCACGCTGCACGGTGAGGATCTCACCGGCGTCCGCGACGACGGCGGGGGCGATGGTCACGTCGTCGGTCACCGGGTCAGCTCACCACATCCGCCCCGGGCGGACGTACCCTGGCGGGTGTCCCCGCGCGAGGAGGTGGCCGACGTGCCCGAGTTGACGTACCCCGAGGTGGGCGCGACCCGCGACGGTGGTCGACCGGCCGGCTACCACCACCTGCGCCACCGGGTCCGGCTGCCGGACGGCGCGTTTCCGGTCGCGGCGGACGCGGTGCTCGGCTGGCGGCTGCACCGCGCCGCCGGCGTGGTGATGCGCGCCGACGCGCCGCGCGCCGCGCCCGGGGTGCGGGTCACGCCGGGGCTGGGCGTCGGGCCGGCGCGGATCTGGGGGCCGACCGAGGTGGTCTGGGCCGTGGACGAGCCGGACCGGGCCGGCTTCGGCTACGGCACGCTGCCCGGGCATCCGGAGATCGGTGAGGAGGCGTTCCTGGTCACCCGCGGCGCGGACGGGACCTGGTTCGAGGTGACCGCGTTCAGCCGGCCGGCCCACTGGTACGTGCGTGCCGCCGGGCCGGTCACCCGGGGCTTTCAGCTCGGGTACGCGTGGTGGCTGGGGCGGACGCTGCGTCGGCTCTGCGCCGGCCGGTGACCGCTCAGTAACGGGCGAACGAGCGGATCGGTGCGCGCGGGCCGTACTTCGGCGCCTGCACGCCGGCGGCCTCCAGCAGCACGCACACCCGCCCCCGGTGGCCCCGGAACGGCTCCAGCAGCGCCAGCATCCGGGCGTCGTCGCCGCGCGGTTCCCCGGCCAGCGCCCAGGCCACCGTGTTCGGCACGTGATAGTCGCCGACGCTGACCGCGTCCGGGTCCCCGTACGCGATCCGGACCACCTCGGCGGCGGTCCACGGCCCGATGCCGGGGATCGCGGTGAGCCGGCGGGTCGCCTCGGCGGCGTCCGCGCAGCGTTCCAGCCGGTCCGCGACGGCGGCGGCGCGGCGCAGCGTGTCGGCCCGCCGCTGCTCCACCCCGAACGGGTGGAACACCCAGTACGGCGTGGCGGCCACCGCCTCCGGCGTCGGCGGCAGCAGCAGCGGTTGCAGCGGCCCCGGCGCCGGCTCGCGGAAGTGCCGCACGGTCGCCGCGTACGCCCGGTAGGCCTCCTTGCCGGTGACCTTCTGCTCGAAGACGGCCCGCAGCAGCCGGGGGAACACCTGGCCGGTGGCCGGCATCCGCACCCCGTGGTGCTGGTGGGCCAGCCGGGCCACCAGCGGGTGCGTGGCGGCCAGCGCGGCGAAGCCGGTCAGGTCGTCGGCCAGCCCGGCCACCCGGTCGGCGCGGTCGACCACCCACGCCGCGCCCGGGCCGTACCCCTCGGCGATCAGCTCGCCCGCCTCGGGGCGCAGCGCCAGCGTGGCCGGACCGTCCGGGGTGCGGGTGGCCCACCAGAAGCTGCCGGCGGCGATCCGCGCGCACGGGTCGTACGGGCTGAAGGTCAACGCCCGCACCGAGGCGGCCAGCCGGTAGCCGGCCGGGGGGCGCAGCGTACGGCGGGCGGCGGGCGAGGTCACCCCGCCACTCTGCCACGCGGCTCCGCGGTGACGACGGACACCGCCGCGCACCCTCGGGCGCGCGGCGGTGGGTCGGTGCCGGGAGGCGGGGCGATGCCGGTACGCCCCACCTCCCGGGTCCACCACGGTGACCGGCCGCGCCCTCCCCGGCGGCGGCCGGTCACCGTGTCCGGTGCGGTCAGTACGAGTAGTCCGAGCCGCCGCCCGAGTCGCCGGAGCCACCCGACGCCGGCGGGGCGACCGGCTTCGGGGTGCCGGTCGGCAGGCAGGTCAGGTTCTTCTTGCCGTTCGGGTCCACGACGAACCAGGTGCCGCCGACGCCCTGGCCCTTCCACTGGCCCGGCTTCTTGTCCCCGATGTAGCGGTAGACCGGCCAGTCCCCGATGGTGATCTGCCGGGTGCCGTCCTGGCGGGTGACGGTGCCGACCTTGTCGTCGGAGACGCCCTGGAGCTGCGGGTTGCCGTCGGTCAGCGCCGGCGGCCAGACCTCGGCGCACTTGTCCACGCAGTTGGACTGCGCCGGGTTCGACGAGTCCTTGTCGAACCGGTACAGCACCCAGCCGTCCTGGTCGGTGACGACCTTGCCCATCCGGGGCAGCTTCTTGCCGACCAACTCGTCGGTGAGTTTCACGTCCGACGGGGGCGCCTGGTCGGCGGCGGGCGTCTCCGGGGGGGCCGACGCCTCCGGCTCGGCCGCCGCGGTGGGTTCGGCCGCGGCGACGGCGACCGGCTCCGCCGCGCTCGAGTTCGCCCCGTCGTAGCCTGCGGGGGCGCAGGCCGTAAGTGCGACCATCGCGCTCGCGACGATGACGGTCGTCCGCATGTGGTGTGCCACGTGCCCTCCTCGTTCTTGGCAGTTCGCCGGGTAGTACGGGCGACGGTGCTGTCAAGGTTGAAGTCAAAAGGGTGGGCCATTTCACAGTGGACGGATTGAACCGATCCGGTCCGTGGCCCGTGCGCCACCACGACGGGACGGAACGGTCCGGAAACGACACGACGGCGCCGGACGGCCGTGGCCGCCCGGCGCCGTCGGCGCGGTGGGTTCAGAGGTCGGAGACGGTCACCAACGGGCTCGCCACGCCGTTGACGTCCACGGACTGCACCTGAACCTTCTCGATGTCGGCCAGCGGCGCCGAGGTCGACGCGCTCAGCTCCAGCGCGAGCGGGTTCTGATTGGTGCCGTAGCCGCCGCCCGGCACCGACCAGGTGCCCACCACCTCGCTCGTGGCGTTCTTGCGCACCACCACCAGCCGGCAGGTGCGCGGCCCGGGCAGCCGGCTGAGCTGCACGGCGATCTGCGTGCCGTACTCCTTCTGCGCCAGCCACATCGTGGTCGTCACGCCGGTGCCCGGATCGGTGGCGTTGTGCTCGTCGCCCTCGATGTCCTTCTCGCCGCCGACACCCGGCCGGTTCGGATCGGCCGGCTCGCTGCTCGGCGCCGCGGTCGGCACGCTCTGCGTCGGCCCGGCCTGCGGCGTCGACGGCGGCTCGTCGCCGAGGAACCCGGCCGCGACGCCGCTCAGGCCGCCGAACACCACCACGGCCGCCGCGGTGGCCAGCAACTGCCGGACCCGGGTACGCCGCCGGTCCCGTCGTACCGCCACCAGCGTCCGGTCCAGCAGCGCCGGATCGGTGTGGGTCTGCTCCAACGCGGCCATCGCCTCGCCGTCGATGCCGGAGAGCATCCCCACCACCGGGACCATCGTCTCCAGCTCGGCCGCGCACGCCCAGCAGGTGGCCAGGTGCTCCTCGAACCGCTCCATGTCCTGCGGATCCAGTACGCCGAGCGCGTACGCGGCGACGTCCATGTGGTCGGCCCGGCTCATTCCGTCACCCCCCTCTCCTGAAGAGCCGTGCGCAGCGCGCGCAGCGCGTAGTAGACCCGGGACTTCGCGGTGCCCAGCGGCAGGCCCAGCTCCTCCGCCGCCTCCGGCACCGTCCGACCCCGGAAGTACGTCGCCACCAGGATCTCCCGGTGCGACTGGCTGAGCGTACGCAGCGCGTCCGCCACGGTCATCGTGCGCAGCACCCGGTCGGTGCTGTCCGACTCGGCGAACGCGGTCAGGTCCCGGTCGTACGTCTCCGCCGGGCGGGCCTGTTCGCTGCGGTGCTCGTCGATGGCGATCCGCCGGGCCACCGTGACCAGCCAGGGGCGCAGCGAGCCCCCCTGACCACCCTGCACGCCGAGGCGGTGCGCGTTGCGCCAGGCCCGCAGCAGCGTCTCCTGCACGATGTCCTCGGCGCGCTGCCGGTCCCCGCCGGTCAGTCGCATCACGAACATCAGCAGCGGGCCGGCGTGCTCCGCGTAGAGCAGACGGATCAACTGGTCGGAGTGGCTGGCCTCGGCGGAGGTCGCCTGGTGGCGTCCGGGGGCGGGTCGAGGCGGCACCGGGTCATTCTGGCGATCGGCGGGACGTGCGTCGACCCCCCGACCCGAACGCGACGCGCGGGAGTGTGGCTGCGCCCGGGCGAACATCCACTCGGGCCGCGCCACCTCGCCGTGCCAGCCGGCCGCCACCGCATGCATGCAGACCTCCGGTGTCCAATGACATCAGCCGGCCCCCCACGGGCATGGCCGCCCGGTGGTACGCAGCGCCCCGCCGATCGGATCAACGTTTGACGGAAAAAATTCCCGGTGGCGGCGGGGTGGAGTCCACCGCGTCCGCGTCGGAGACCACCGGGACACCGCCGGCGAACCGGTCCAGCTCGTCGCCGGCCACCACCCGGCCCGGGAACCAGTCGCCGGCCGCGCGCCGGGACAGCTCCGGCACCGGCGGCTCCACCCGGGACGCCACCAGCACCAGGTTGCCGTACCGCCGGCCGCGCAGCACCGCCGCGTCGCCCACCAGGCAGGCCCGGGGCAGCACGGTCCGCACGGTGGCGACCTGCCCACGGGCGTGCCGCAGCGGCGGGCCGTCGGCGACGTTCGCCAGGTAGCAGCCGTCCGGCGCCAGCACCCGGGCCACCTCGGCGGCGAACTCCACCGAGGTCAGGTGCGCCGGGGTGCGGGCGCCGGCGAAGACGTCCGCGACGATCACGTCGTACCCGCCGTCCCGGCTGGACGACAGCGTGGCGCGGGCGTCGCCCACCCGCACCCGCAGCCGGGGATCGGCCGGCCAGGGCAGCTCCCGCCGGACCAGCTCCACAAGCGCGCCGTCCACCTCCGACACCCGCTGCGTGGAACCGGGCCGGGTGGCCCGCACGTACCGGGGCAGCGTCAGCGCGCCGCCGCCCAGGTGCAGCACCCGCAACGGCGCGCCGGCGGGCGCGACCAGGTCGATCGCGGCGGCCAGCCGCCGGACGTACTCGAACTCCAGGTGCGTCGGATCGGTCAGGTCCACATGCGACTGCGGTGCGCCGTCCAGCAGCAGCGTCCACGAGCCGGGACGGTCCCGGTCCGGCACCAGCTCGGCCTGCCCGGTGTCGACGTCCGCCACCACCCGGTCGGCGTCCCGTCGCCGGCCCATCAGCGCCGCATTCCACGCGCCGCCGAGGTGAGCACCCGGTGCAGCAGCCGCGCGTCGCCGAGCATCCCGCGCAGCCTGCGCTCCAACCCGGCGATCGGCACCAGGTTCTGCGGGGCCCGCGGGTCCTTGTACGGGGTGGACGCGAACCGGGGCAGCGTGACCAGGGACAGGTCGGCCAGCGCGACCGCCTCCGGCACGGTCAGCTCGGCCGAGCACTCCATCCGGACGATGCCCGCCCAGGGCGCCCCGGCGGCCACCGGCAGACGCAGATACCACGACCAGCCGCCCCACGCCGTGCCCAGCCGGAACACCGGGCAGCGCTGGCCCGGCGCCAGCCCGGTCACCACCGCGGTCAGCCGGGCGTCGAGATACTGGCTGTGCTGGGTCTTGATGTAACCCAGGGTGCGCGGCAGGTTCCGGCGGCTGCGCAGCGGACCGTCCACCACCAGCAGGTCGCCGTCGGCGCGGACCGCGTCCGAGACGGCCACCTCCAGCGCGGTCAGCGGGCCCTGCACCGCGGCCGGCAGCTTGCTCAGCTCGCCGGTGCCGCCGACCCGGTGCACCGGATAGCGGACCGAGCCGGCCACCACCTCCTGCGCCGACGGGCTGGCGGTGAACAACCCCCGGCCCACCCGGGCACCGGCCAGCTCGGCGGCGCCCCGGTCCAGGTCGCAGCGGACCACCCCGGCCGCGTACGAGGCGGCGATGCCGGGGAACGAGCCGCCGTCCTCCTCGGCCGTCCAGACGCTGGCGTCGATCCGGCGGACGCCGTCGACGAGCAGCACCACGTCCGGCGACCGCACCCCGGGACGGGGATCGATCGCCCGCCAGTCGGTGACCGGCAGTTCGACGTCGGCCTCCACCTGGGCGCTGCTCGGCGTCGCCGGCCCGGTCCCGCCGGCCGCCTCGAACGACGCCCCGTACGCCGGGTCCCACGAGTCGACGAAGAACCGGGCGCCGGCCCGGGACGGCCCGGTCACGCGGCGCCCCGCCGCGCGCCGTCGCGCGCCCCCACCGTGCCGGCCTTCCGCTCGCGACTGCGAGGGCTCCGCTGCGCTGCACTCCTCGCGCTCACCGTGCCGGCCTTCGTTCGCGACCGCGGGGCTCCGCTGCGCTGCACTCCTCGCGCTCACCGTGCCGGCCTTCGTTCGCGACTGCGGGGCTCCGCTGCGCTGCACTCCTCGCGCTCACAGGCCGGTCCGCTCGATGCGGGCGGTGCGGGCGTCCTTGCGGACCTCGAAGCGGACCGGGATCCGCTCGGCCAGCGCCGGCACGTGGGTGACCACCCCGACCATCCGGTCGCCCCGGGCGGCCAGGCTCTCCAGCGTGGCGGCGACGGTGTCCAGCGTGGCCGCGTCCAGCGTGCCGAAACCCTCGTCCAGCACGATCGACTCCAGGCTCGCCGCGCTCGTCGACATGCCGGCCAACTGCTCCGACAACGCCAACGCCAGCGCCAGCGACGCCTGGAACGTCTCCCCGCCGGACAGCGTCCGCACCCCGCGCCGCAGCCCGGCGTCGTGGTGGTCGACCACGAAGAACTCACCCTTGTCGTGCACCAGGTCGTACTGCCCGCCGGACAGCTCCCGCAGGATCCGCGACGCGCCGTCGACAAGCAGGTCCAGCGCCTCGGTGAGCAGCCAGCGCTCGAAGTTGTTGGCCCGCAGGTGGCTCGCGAGCGCGCGGGCCACCCGCGCCTGCCGCTCGTGGCCGGCCCGCTGCTCCCGCAGCTCGGTCGCCTGCTCGCGACGCTCGGTCAGCCGACGCAACTCCGCCTCGGCCCGCTCCACCGCCACCGCGGCGTCGCGCAGCGGATCGTCCGGCGCGTCCAGCCCGGCGGCGGTGAACAACGCGCCGATCCGGTCGGACACCTCGGCCGCCGCCCGCCGGGCCGCGTCCACCGACCCGGCCAACCCGCCCCGGTCGGCCCGCCGCCGGTCGGCCTGCTCGCCCGCCCACCCGGCCAGCGCCGTCCAGGCCGACGCCACGTCGTCCCGGTCGGCGGCCGGCGGGCCGAACCGGGCCAGCCCGTCCCGCACCGCGTCGAAGTCGCGCCACGCCCGGCGCAGCCGGTCCTGCGCGCCGTCGAGCGTGCCCCGCGCCCGCCGGGCGGCCTCCCGACCGGCCCGCACCGCGCCACCCGCCTCGTCCAACGCCGTCCGGAGCCGGGCGTGCTCGGCCAGCGACCGGCGCAGCGCCTCCGGCGCGGCGGCGTCCGCGAGCTGCCCGTCCAGCTCGGCCAGCCGCGCGGCGAGCCCGTCCTGCTCGGCCCGGACCCGCAGCAGCACCCGGTCCAGGTCACGGGCGGCGGCGTCGCGCTCGGCCACCACCCGCTTGGCGGCCTCGCTGGCCGCCCGCGCCGCCTTGCCGGCCGCGAGCGCCCGGCTCACCGCCGAGCCCTTCGGCACCGCCGGCACGGCGACCACCACCTGCTCGCACACCGGGCACGGCGCGCCGTCGACCAGGTGCGCCCGCAGCGCCACCGCCTGGTCGGCGGCCTTCGCCTCGTCGTGCGCCCGGAACGCCGCCTCCAGCTCGACCTCGGCCCGCTCGGCGGCGGCCCGCGCCGCGTCCAACGCCGCGACCGCCGTGTCGTGCTCGGCCCGCGCCGCGTCGACCGCCGCGCGGACCGTCGCCGCCTCGCCGGTCAACCGCTCCCGGTCGGCGTACGCCCGCAGCAGCAGGCGCGCCGCGCTCTCGTCGCCGGCCGCGGCCAGCTCGCCGCGCAGCTTCTCCTCGCGCTCCTCGGCCAGCCCGACCGCCGCGGTCGCCTCGTCGACGGCCACCCGGGCCGCGGCCACCGCGCGGGCCAGCTCGGCGGTGCCGTCCGGCGGCCGGACCCCGGACAGCACGCCCAGCTCGGCGTCGAGCGCGGCCAGCGCCGCGGCCCGCTCACCGGCCGTGGCCCGGGCCCGTTCCAGTTCCGGTACGGCCGCGGCGACCGCCCCGGCCAGCTCCCGCACCGCCTCGACCCGGCCCCGGGCGTCGGCCAGCCGCGCGTCGTCCACGTCGGCCAGACCGCCGAGCACCTTGTCGACCGTCTCCAGCTTCGCCTCGGCCTGCCCGGCGCGCTCGACCGCCTTCTTCTGCACGCCCTCGTAGACGCCCAGCCCGAGCAGGTTCACCAGGATCTGCTGCCGGGTGGCCGGCTTCGCGTGCAGGAAGTCGGCGAACTGCCCCTGCGGCAGCACCACGCACGAGGTGAACTGCTCGTACGGCAGGCCGACCGCGTCCAGCACGGCCTGCTCCATCTCGGCCGGCGTGCCGGCCACCACGTCGCCCAGATCCTCCGGGCTGAGACCGGTGTCCAGCTTGGTCACGTCGAAGCCGGGCGGCATGAGCTGGAGCCCGGCGTTGGCCGTCTTCACCGTCCCCCGGCCGTCGCGGCGGACCACCCGGGTGGCGACGTACCGGTCGCCGGCGGACTCGAAGACCAGCCGGACCCGGGCCTCGGCGGCCGACGGGGCCAGCGCGTTGGCCAGCCCGCGCGTGCCGCCCCAGCGTGGCACCGTGCCGTAGAGCGCGAAGCAGATCGCGTCGAGCACCGTCGACTTGCCCGAACCGGTCGGCCCGACCAGCGCGAAGAAGTCGGCGTCGGTGAAGTCGACGGTGGTCTCCTCGCGGAACACGGTGAAGCCGGCCATGTCCAGCCGCATCGGCCGCATCAGTGCTCCACCTCCTCGAGCAGCTCGTCGAAGAGTTCCCGGACGCCGTCGTCGGCGTGCCCGCGGCTGCCCAGGTAGTCGGCGAACAGCTCGCGCGGCGAGCGGCCGGCCCGCTGGGCGGTGCGGGTGCCGCTGCCCGGCGCCGGCATCAGCTCCGGGTCGATCCGGATCTCCAGCGCGCGGGGGAGCAGCTCCTGGACCTCCTCGCGCAGCCCGGCCCGGGGTTGCTCCCGGACGAAGACCCGCAGCCAGCCGTCCGGCGGCTCGATCTCGGCGAGCTGCGCGAGGGTGCCCCGCACCGTGCGCAGCGGCACCGCGCCGGGCACCGGCACCTCCCGGACCCGGGCGGCGGTGGTGGCGGTGACCTCCACGATCGTCACCGAGCCGACGTTCTCCTGCTCGCCGAAGTCGACCGCGAGCGGGCTGCCGCTGTAGCGGATCGGGCAGGGGCCGATCACCCGCTGGGAGCGGTGCAGGTGGCCCAGCGCCACGTAGTGCGCGTTGCCCGGGAAGACGGTCGCCGGCACCGCGTAGCCGAGCACGGTGTGCGCGTCCCGCTCGCCGCCGCCGGTGCTCGCCCCGACCACGGTGAGGTGTGCGGTGACCAGGTGCACCCGGTCCGGCTCGGTGAAGCCCTCGGCCAGCTTGTCGAGCACCCGGCCGAGATGGTCGGCGTAGGTCTGGTTGGCCTCGGCCGGGGTGAGCGCGTACATCTCCACCGCGCGGACCGCGTAGCGCTGGGACAGGAACGGCAGCGCGGCGACCCGCCACCGCTCGCCGTCGCGGGTCACCCCGTCGATGACGTGCTCGGCCGGATTCTCCCGCACGCTGCCGCGCAGCGTGATGCCGGCGGCGTCGGCCCACGGGCGCAGCGCGTCGAGCGCCGCGCCGTTGTCGTGGTTGCCGCCGATCGCCAGCACGTCGGCGCCGGTGCGGCGCAACGCGGTCAGCGCGCGGGTGACCAGCCGGGTCGCCTCCGGCGTCGGCGCGGCGGTGTCGTAGAGGTCACCGGCGACGATCACCAGGTCGGGCCGCTCCTCGCGGGCGATGTCGATCACCTGGGCGAGGACCTGCGTGTGCTCCTCGGCCCGGGACTGCCCCTTGAGGACCTTGCCGACGTGCCAGTCGGAGGTGTGCAGGATCTTCATGGTGGGTCGCCGCCTAGAACGGGATGTCGTCGTCGGAGGTGCCGGAGCCGACCACCGCGAACGGGTCGGCGGCCTGCGTGATCGACCGTAGCGTCTCCGACGGGGCGCGGCCCGCCTCGGAGACCCGGGTGGCCCACGCCGGGAACGGGAACTCCAGACAGAGCGGCACCGGGATGTCCGGCTGGTTCACGAACATGGTGCCGGGCTTGGCCAGCAGCGCCCGCTGGCGCTGGGCGGGCGGCAGGAAGCCGTACTCCGGGCGGGACGCCTCGGCCGGGTCGAGCCGGCCGACCACCCGGATCGCCGAGTTGGTGACGATCCGCCGCTCCACCTCGCTCGCGGTCTGCTGCGCGCCGACCAGGATCACCCCCAGCGAGCGGCCCCGCTCGGCGATGTCGAGCAGCACCTCCTTGATCGGGGAGGAGCCCTCGCGGGGCGCGTACTTGTTCAACTCGTCGAGCACGACGAAGAGCAACGGCTTGGCGGTGCCGGCCTTCTCCTTGCGCTCGAACTCGCTCTTGAGCGTCACGCCGACCACGAAGCGCTGCGCGCGGTCCGGCAGGTTGTGCAGGTCGACCACGGTGACCTGGGCGCTCTCCGCGGTGTTGATCGAGTGCGGGCGGCGGGTGGCCAGGTCACCGCGGATGAGCCGGCCCAGGTCCTTCTTGCTGCCGATGAGCCGGCGGGCGAACGCGTTGACGGTGCCCAGGCCGACCGCGCTGCCGGCCCAGTCGCCCCGGGTCTCGTCGTCGTTGAGCTGCTCGACCACGTGGTCGACCAGGTCGGCGTAGGAGCCGAGGCGGACCCCGTCGATGCTCACCCCGCCGTCGGCGGGCTGGGCGTACCGGGCCAGGTGGGCGGCGACCGAGTGGACCACCATGGTGTATTGCTGGCGCTCGTCGTCGGCGTCGGCGAACACGTAGGGCAGCAGCCGGTCGGCGCAGAACTCGCTCAGCGTCCAGTAGAAGCTGTCCACGCCGGTGAGCCGGCTGCTCACGTCCGGCGTGCCGGAGGAGTCGCCGACCCGGGGCGGGGCGTACACCCGCACGTCGGGGAACGCGCCGGCGTCGAGACCGAGCTTCGCGTACGCCGCGCGGGTCGGGTCGTCGAGCCGGGTGTTCGGGTGGTCGAGGAAGAGCAGGTCCTCGCCCTTGACGTTGAAGATCAGCGCCTTGGCGTTGACCGCGTCGCCGCCGAGCACGCCGGAGCGGAACACCGAGTAGAGCAGGAAGGTCGCGAAGCTGGTCTTGGTGGCCACCCCGGAGATGCCGGAGATGGAGATGTGCGCGCCCCGGGTGCCGTCGAGGAAGTCGGCGTTGAGGTAGACCGGCACGCCGTCGCGGCCCATCCCCATCGGGATCCGCCGCTCCATCCGGTCGAAGTGCAGCGCCCGGGCCCGGGCGTCACCCTCGGCCCGGTGCACCACCGCGCCCGGCGTGGGCGGGACGTAGAACTCCGGATCGACCCGGGTGGTGGTGATCTCGGCGGCCTCCTGCACCTGCGCCGGCAGCGTGCCGTCGGCGATGGCGAAGACGTCGGAGTCGAACTGCGCCCCCTCGTGCCGGGCGCGCACCTGGGTCACCACGCCGGCGATGGTCACCGGCTCCCGGTCGGGCAGCTCGCGTCGGGTCACCACCACGTCGTCGAGTTGCAGATAGCTCCCCGGGGCGACGGCCGTCCAGAAGGTGAGCGGAGTGGCGTCGGCGGTGCCGAGCACCCGGCCGACCCCCTCGCCGGGGCCGTCGAGCTGGTCGTCGGTCATCGGCGGTCTCCGGTCGGCTGGTCGTCGGATTGGCGGCGCACGTCCTGCATCCTGCCCGAGGGATGCGACAGGTTGCCACGCGACGCGTCGGACGCCACGCCGGCCGCTCGCCGGGCGGATCCGGGCGAACACGCTACGTGTGATTCCCGCTCCCGACGTGCCCTTCGGCAGGCGATCCCGCAACAGGACGGAGAGCCGGCCCGCCGAGCCGTACGACTGCGCGCTGATTCACGGAAAGCGGGCCTGTCCGGGGCGAAATGACGACTCTTTCCGAGAATCTGCGCGCAATCGGCGGGGGTGGGGTGGGGTGGGGTGGTCAGGGGATGGGGGGCGGCGGGTTGCCCGGGTCGCGGGCGTAGCGCAGCATCAGCACGCCGTCGGCGGCGGCCAGTACGTGCCGCAGTGGCAGGTGGCGTGCGGGGCTGCCGGGCCCGGCGGTGATCCGGCCGGGGCCGGCGCCGGCGAGCAGCGGCGCCACGGTCAGGCACAGCTCGTCGACCAGGTCGGCGGCGGTGAGCGCGCCGAACAGGTGCGGGCCGCCCTCGCAGAGCACCTGGCCCAGCCCGCGGCGGCGCAGCTCGGCCAGCCCGGCGGCCAGGTCGACGTGGTCGGTGCCGCAGCGGATCAGGTCGGCGACCTCGGTGAGCCCGGCCGGTGGTGTGGCGTCGGAGCGGGTGAGTACCAGCGGCCGGACCGGGGCGTCGGCGAAGCAGCCCTGCGCCGGGTCGAGGTCGAGCGAGCCGGAGACCACCACCAGCGTCGGGAACTCGGCCAGACCCCGCTCGCGGCGCCAGGCGCGGCGGTCGGCGCTCAGCCGGACCGCGCCGTAGCCCTCGTGCCGCAGCGTGCCGGCGGCCACCAGCAGGCCGTCGCAGAGCATCCGCAGCAACCCGAAGACGCGCTTGTCCGGCTCGCCGGAGAGCCCGGCGGAATAGTCGTCCAGGGTGACCGCGCCGTCCGCGCTGGCGACGAAGTTGACCCGCAGGTGCGGCTGCGCCGCCCGGTCGTAGAGCGCGGTGAGCTGCGGGTCGGTGAGCGGACCGGTGCCGGGTGCGGGCCAGACCCGTTCGATCGGGGTGTCGCCGCTCATTCGCCGGCCGGCCCGGTGACCGGCGGCGTGGGCCCGGGTGCGCGGTGTTGGCAGTCGCACCACGTCCGGCCTCGGCAGTCGCGGTGCCGCCGCTCCCGGCAGGCTCGGCAGATCATGCTGGCAGCCTATGCCGCGCCGGGACGGCGGAGCGTACGCGGTAACGAAATGGGAACGCTCCCAGCGGCCTATTGACACCCCTGTTACCTGCCGGCAATCTCATGGGAGCGCTCCCGGCAGTGGTGTGAATCTCCTTTCTGCCCGCTCCGGCCCGGCGCCAAACGCACCCCCCACCACAGATATCTCGCCTCACCACCGAAAAGAGGGGTCTGAAGATGAGCGTCCCGATTCACCGTCGGCGCTTTGCGGCCATCGCACTCGCGTCCGCCATGGTGCTTGCCGGCGCCACGGCCTGCGGCAATGACGACGACTCGTCAGGCGGCGGGGACAGCGGCGGCCCGGTCACCCTGGTCGTCGACGTCTTCGGCGACCAGGGCTTCGGCTACGAAGACCTGTACAAGCAGTACGAAGCCGAGCACACCAACGTCAAGATCCAGGAGCGCGGCAAGGGCCTCGGTCTCGGCGACTACAACACCCGCCTGACCCAGCAGATCACCGCCGGCTCCGGCGCCGGTGACGTGGTGGCCCTCGAAGAGGGCACGATCGTCCAGTTCTACGCGCAGGCCGACAAGTTCGTGAACCTGGCCGACCACGGCGCGAACGACCTCAAGGGCAACTTCCTGCCGTGGAAGTGGGAGCAGGGCACCACCCCCGACGGCAAGGTGCTGGGCCTCGGCACCGACGTCGGCTCGATGGCGCTGTGCTACCGCACCGACCTGTTCAAGGCCGCCGGCCTGCCCACCGACCGCGAGCAGGTCGGCGCGCTCTGGCCGACCTGGGACAAGTTCATCGAGGCCGGCCAGAAGTTCGCCGGCGCCGACAAGAAGCACAAGTTCGTCGACTCGGCGACCAACTTCTACAACGTGGTGCTGATGCAGGTCGCGGGCCAGGGCACCGGCTACACGTACTACGACAAGAGCAACAAGCTGGTCATCGACCAGAACCCGGACGTGCAGGCCGCGTACCAGCTCACCACCAAGATGATCTCCGCCGGGCTGTCGAACAACCTGCAGTCCTTCTCCAACGAGTGGAACGCCGGTTTCAAGAACGGCACCTTCGCCACCATCGCCTGCCCGGCGTGGATGACCGGTGTGATCAAGGGCCAGGCCGGTGACGCGGCGGCCGGCAAGTGGGACATCGCCAAGGCCCCCGGCGCGGGCGGCAACTGGGGCGGCTCCTTCCTCGGCGTGCCGAAGTCGAGCAAGCACCAGAAGGAGGCCGCGGAGCTGGCCAAGTTCCTGACCAGCGCCAAGGGTCAGATCGGCGCGTACAAGGCGGTCGGCAACCTGCCGTCGAACCCGCAGGCGCTCACCGACCCGGCCGTGGCCGACTCGACCAACGACTACTTCAGCAAGGCCCCGGTCGGCAAGATCTTCGCCGCCGGCGCCACCGACCTGAAGCCGGTCTACCTCGGCCCGAAGAACAACGCGGTCCGCACCGCCGTGGAGAACACGCTGCGCGCCGTGGAGCAGGGCAAGTCCGCCGACGAGCAGTGGCAGGCGGCTTTGAAGAACGGTGCGGCCGCCGGTAAGTGATCCGGCTGAGCCGCTCGCGGGTGGCGTCGGCAGCCCTGTGCTGCCGGCGCCACCCGCGGTGCCCGCAGAGCCCGGCGCCGCCCGTGAGGCGGGCGACGCCGGCCGAGGAGAAGGACTCCTGATGAGCCTCGACCTGCACGCCACGGCGCCGCCCGAGCCCCGCCCGCCGCGCGCCCGCACCTCGCACCGCCGCGCCAGCTCGGCCACCAAGCTGGACCTGAAGTACTCGCCCTACCTGTACGTCCTGCCGTTCTTCCTGCTCTTCGCCGTGTTCAGCGCGTACCCGATCGTGTACACGGTCTGGATCGCGTTGACCGACCGGTCCCCGCTCAACGCGACGATCTCCTTCGTCGGGCTGGACAACTTCGTCGAACTGCTCACCGACGACCCGCAGTTCTGGAACGCGGTGGTGAACACGTTCGGCATGTTCGTGCTCTCCACCGTGCCCCAGCTGATGCTGGCGCTGATGCTGGCCAACGCGCTGAACCGGAAGCTGCGCGCGCAGACCTTCTTCCGGATGGCCATCGCGATGCCGATCATCACCTCGACCGCGGTGGTCGCGCTGATCTTCTCGATGATCTACGCCAAGGACTTCGGCCTGATCAACTGGCTGCTCGACGCCGTCGGCCTGGACCCGATCGACTGGCGGGCGAACCGCTTCGCCTCCTGGTTCGCCATCTCCACCATGGTCGACTGGCGGTGGGTCGGCTACAACGCGCTGATCTACCTGGCCGCCATGCAGTCGATCAGCAAGGACATGTACGAGGCCGCCGCGCTCGACGGGGCGTCCCGGCGTCGCCAGTTCTGGTCGATCACGGTCCCGCAGCTACGCCCCACGATCATCTTCACGCTGATCATCTCGACCATCGGCGGGCTCCAGCTCTTCACCGAGCCGCTGCTGTTCACCAGCGGGTCGGGCGGCCTCTCCGGCGGCTCCGAGGGCCAGTTCCAGACCATCACGATGTACCTGCTCGACGTGATGAACCAGCGCTTCCGGTGGGGTTACGCCGGGGCGGTCGCGCTCGTGCTCTTCGTGCTCATCGCACTGATGTCGACGATCAACTACCTGCTGGCCCGTCGCATCAGCTCCGACAAGTGAAGGTGACGAGATGACGACCACCACACTCCGTCCGCCCACCCGGCCGCCCGCGCCCGCCAAGGTCAAGGCCACCCACCAGGCCGAGCGGCTCTTCAAGGCCAGCCCGCTCACCTGGTTCGGGCTGGTCCTCGGCGTGTTCCTGTCGCTGTTCCCGTTCTACTGGATGATCGTCATCGCCTCGCGGACCAACGACGCGGCCAACTCCTGGCCGCCGCCGTTCCTGCCCGGCGGCAAGCTCGGCGAGAACATCGAGCGGGTGCTGGCCAACGGCGACGCCAACGTCGTCAAGGGCCTGATGAACTCGTTCCTGGTCTCCGGGACGATCACCATCGCCACGGTGTTCTTCGGCTCGCTGGCCGGCTTCGCGTTCGCCAAGCTCCGCTTCCGGGGCAAGAACGCGCTGCTGCTGATCATCCTCGCCTCGATGATGGTGCCGATCCAGCTCGGTGTGCTCCCGCTCTACATCCTGATGGCGAAGCTCGACTGGCTGAACACCATGCCGTCGGTCACCGTGCCGTTCCTCATCGGCGGCTTCGGGATCTTCATGATGCGCCAGTACGCCGAACAGGCGGTCCCGAACGAGCTGATCGAGGCCGCCCGGGTGGACGGCTGTTCGACCTGGCGGGTGTACTGGCACGTGGTGATGCCCGCGCTGCGGCCCGCCGCCGCGGTGCTCGGCCTGCTCACCTTCATGGAGCAGTGGAACCAGTTCTTCTGGCCGTTCGTGGTGCTGGCCGACCCGTCCAACCCGACCGTCCAGATCTCGCTCCGTAGCCTCAACACCGCGTACTTCGCCGACAACTCGCAGATCTTCGCCGGTACGTTGATCGCGACCCTGCCCCTGTTCATCGTGTTCGTTCTGTTCGGCCGCCAGATCATCGGCGGCATCATGGAAGGCGCCGTCAAGTCGTGAGCAACCCAGCCAGCCCGCCCGCCGTCGGCGTTCTCGACGAGGGCCCGGCCGTCACGTTCCCGCCCGGCTTCCTCTGGGGCGCGGCGACCGCCGCGTACCAGATCGAGGGCGCCGCGGCGGAGGGTGGCCGTACGCCGTCGATCTGGGACACCTTCAGCCACACCGAGGGTCGGACGGTGGCCGGGCACACCGGCGACGTGGCCTGTGACCACTACCACCGGATGTCGGACGACGTGCGGCTGATGGCCGACCTGGGGCTGCGGTCCTACCGCTTCTCCGTCTCCTGGCCCCGGGTACAGCCGGGTGGCGCCGGCGGAATCAACCAGGAGGGGATGGACTTCTACCACCGCCTGGTCGACGAGCTGCTCGGGCACGGCATCGAGCCCTGGGTGACGCTCTACCACTGGGACCTGCCCCAGCCGCTGGAGGACGCCGGCGGCTGGCCGGCCCGGGACACCGCCGGCCGGTTCGCGGAATACTCGGCGCTGGTCGCCGACGCGCTCGGCGACCGGGTGAAGTACTTCACCACGCTGAACGAGCCGTGGTGCTCGGCGTTCCTCGGCTACGGCTCCGGCGTGCACGCGCCGGGCCGGTCGAACGGCGCGGACGCGGTCCGGGCCGGGCACCACCTGATGCTCGGGCACGGCCTGGCCGTGCAGGCGGTGCGGGCGTCCCGCCCGCAGGCGGAGCTCGGCATCACGGTGAACCTCTACCCGGTCACCCCGGCCACCGGGTCGGCGGCGGACGCCGACGCGGCCCGCCGCATCGACGCGCTGGCCAACCGCTTCTTCCTGGACCCGGTGCTGCGCGGCGCGTACCCGGCCGATCTGATCGCCGACCTGCGCAACGTCACCGACCTCGGGCACGTCCGCGACGGCGACCTGGCCACCATCTCCACGCCGCTGGACATGGTCGGGGTCAACTACTACAGCCGGCACGTGGTCGCCGCGCCGGTCGAGGGCGGGGAGCCGGAGCCCTACTGGCGGGCGCCGTCCTGCTGGCCGGGCAGCGAGGACGTCCGGTTCGTCACCCGGGGTGTGCCGGTGACCGACATGGACTGGGAGATCGACGCCCCGGGCCTGACCGAGACGCTGGAGCGGGTCCACCGGGAGTACACCGACCTGCCGCTCTACGTCACCGAGAACGGCTCGGCGTTCGTCGACACGCTGGCCGACGGGCGGGTCGACGACCCGGACCGGCTGGCCTACTTCGCCGCGCACCTGCGCGCGTCGCACGCCGCGATCGAGGCCGGGGTGCCGCTGAAGGGCTACTTCGCCTGGTCGCTCATGGACAACTTCGAGTGGGCCTGGGGCTACACGAAGCGGTTCGGCATGGTCTATGTCGACTACGACAGCCAGGCCCGGATCGCGAAGTCCAGCGCCAGGTGGTACGCCGACGTGATCCGACGTAACGGCCTGGCCGCACAATAAGCTGGGCCAGCCAGTAACGGGTGGCCCGGCGCCGGAGCCTCAACCGGTGCCGGGCCCACCCGACCGTCGGAGGAGCACAAGACGATGACAACGCAGCGCACCCGCTCGCTCGGGCGCCCGACCCTCGACGCGGTCGCGGCCCGCGCCGGCGTCGGGCGCGGCACGGTCTCCCGCGTGGTCAACGGCTCGCCGCAGGTCAGTCCGGAGGCCCGGGCGGCCGTCCAGCAGGCCATCGCCGAGCTGGGCTACGTGCCGAACCGGGCCGCCCGGGCGCTGGTCACCCAGCGGACCGACTCGGTGGCCCTGGTGGTCTCCGAGTCGGGGGAGCGGGTCTTCACCGAGCCGTTCTTCGCCGCGATCGTCCGGGGCGTCAGCTCCGGGCTGGTGGAGACGCCGATGCAGCTCTGGCTGGCGATGGTGCAGTCGCCGATCGAGCGGGAGCGGGTCGAGCACCACCTGACCAACCAGCACGTGGACGGCGTACTGCTGCTGTCCCTGCACGACTCGGACCCGCTGCCCACGCTGCTGGAGGAGCGCGGCCTGCCGGCGGTGCTCGGCGGCCGGCCGGCCCGGATGCTGCACCCGAACGCCCAGCCGGCGTGGTTCGTCGACGTGGACAACGTCGGCGGCGCCCGGCAGGCGGTGGAGCACCTGTTCGCCCGGGGGCGGCGGCGCGTCGCCACCATCGCCGGCCCGCAGGACATGGGCGCCGGCCTGGCCCGGCTCTCCGGCTACCGGGAGGCGGTGCGCGCCGCCGGGGGCATGGTCGAGAACGGCCTGATCGCGTACGGGGACTTCAGCGAGGGCAGCGGCACCGCCGCCATGCGTCGGCTGCTGGACTCCTGCCCGGATCTGGACGCCGTCTTCGTCGCCTCCGACCTGATGGCCTTCGGCGCGTTGCGCGCGCTGCGGGAGGCGGGTCGCCGGGTGCCCGAGGACGTGGCGGTGATCGGCTTCGACGACGCCCCGATCGCCCGCCAGGCCGAGCCGCCGCTGACCACGGTGTTCCAGCCGGTGGAGGAGATGGGCCGGCAGATGGCCCGCCTCCTGGTCTCCCGCATCCGCGGCGACGACGTCCCCTCCCCGCACGTCCTCCTGAACACCGAGCTGATCCACCGCACCTCCGCCTGACGCACCCCCACCACCCCCCACCCCACCCCCGCGCGATTCGCGCTGATTCACGGAAAGAGTGGTCATTCGGCGCGCGATGACCACGCTTTCCGTGAATCAGCGGGCGTGGGGGGTGGGGGTGGGTGGTGCGGGGGTAGGGGTGCGGGTGGGGTGGGTCAGGACCAGCGGCGGAGTTCTCGGCGGGCGAGGGATGCGCGGTGGACCTCGTCGGGGCCGTCGGCCAGGCGCAGCGTGCGGGCCTGGGCCCAGAGCGCGGCGAGCGGGGTGTCCTGGCTGACGCCGGCCCCGCCGTACGCCTGGATCGCCTTGTCGATCACCCACTCGGCCATCGCCGGAGTAGCGATCTTGATGGCCTGGATCTCGGTGTGCGCGCCCTTGTTGCCCACGGTGTCCATCAGCCAGGCGGTCTTGAGCACCAGCAGCCGGGCCTGCTCGATCCGGACCCGGGACTCGGCGATCCACTCCCGCACCACGCCCTGCTCGGCGAGCGGGCGGCCGAACGCCACCCGGTCCAGCGCGCGGCGGCAGAGCAGCTCCAGCGCCCGTTCGGCCATGCCGACCAGCCGCATGCAGTGGTGGATCCGCCCCGGACCGAGCCGCGCCTGGGCGATGGCGAAGCCGGTGCCCTCGGCGCCGACCAGGTTCTCCACC
Organism: Micromonospora sp. NPDC049201; assembly: GCF_055586805.1. Lineage (NCBI taxonomy): Bacteria > Bacillati > Actinomycetota > Actinomycetes > Micromonosporales > Micromonosporaceae > Micromonospora > Micromonospora sp. NPDC049201. The sequence goes on from NZ_JBVJHM010000006.1 coordinate 168,892, forward strand.
GGCACCCGGACACCCGTGAAGTCGATCTCGGCGTGCCCGCCGTGCGGGGCGTCGGAGTAGCCGAAGACGGTCATCCCGCGGCGTACCGTCACGCCCGGGGTGTCCCGGGGGACCAGGATCATGCTCTGCTGGCGGTGCCGGTCGGCGTCCGGGTCGGTCTTGCCCATCACGATGAAGATCTCGCAGCGCGGGTCCATCGCCCCGGACGACCACCACTTGCGGCCGTCGACCACGTAGTGGTCGCCGTCGCGGGTGATCCGGGTGGCGATGTTCGTCGCGTCGGAGGAGGCGACCTCCGGCTCGGTCATGCAGAACGCGGAGCGGATCGTGCCGTCCAGCAGCGGCGCGAGCCAGCGTTCCCGCTGCGCGTCGGAGCCGAACTCGGCCAGCAGTTCCATGTTGCCGGTGTCCGGCGCGGCGCAGTTCAGCGCCTCCGGGGCCAGGTGCGGGCTGCGGCCGGTCAGCTCGGCCAGCGGCGCGTACTGGAGGTTGGTCAGGCCGGCGCCGTAGCGCGCGTCCGGCAGGAACAGGTTCCACAGGCCCCGGGCCCGGGCCTCGGCCTTCAGCTCGGCCATCACCGGCGGCCGGGCCCACGGGTCGCCGGCGGCGAGCACCTGCTCGTGGTGCACCGGCTCGGCCGGCAGGACGCACTCGGTGAGGAACGCCTCCAACCGCTGCCGCAGCTCGACCGTGCGGTCGTCGTACGCGAACTCCATCACTTCTCCCTCACCGCGTGCAGACCGTGCGCGACCAGCGGCGCCACCATCTCGCCGATCCGGTCGAACCCCTCGCCCAGCGTCTGCCCGAGGGTGTGCCGGTAGTGGATGCCCTCGCAGATCACCGCCAGCTTGAAACAGCCGAGCGCCACGTGCCAGTGCAACGGGCCGACGTCGACGTCGCTGCGGCCGGCGTAGCGGTCGATCAGCTCGGCGCCGGTGGGGAAGCCGGCCCGGGGGCCGATCCCGTCGGCCACCGGGTTGCCCTCGGCGAGGTCGCTGTCGCCCAGCACGTCCCAGTAGGTCAGCAGCAGGCCGAGGTCGGCCAGCGGGTCGCCCAGCGTGGCCATCTCCCAGTCGAGCACCGCCCGCACCGTCACCGGGTCGACGGCGGCGAGCAGATTGTCCAGCCGGTAGTCGCCGTGCACGATCCGGCCCGCGTTCGCGCCCTCCGGCACGCTGCCGGCCAACGCGCCGTGCAGCTCGTCGATGCCGGGCAGCGGGCGGCTGCGGGACCGGTCGAGCTGCCCGGCCCAGCGCCGGACCTGCCGGGCCAGGTAACCGTCGGGGCGGCCGAAGTCGGCCAGCCCGACCTCGGCCGGCTCCACCCGGTGCAGCGTGGCGAGCGTGTCCATCATCGCCATGGCGAGGTCACGCCGCTGGCCGGCGGTGAGCGCGTCGGTCTGCTCGCGCCGCCGGTAGACCTCGCCGTCGACGTGGGCCATCAGGTAGAACGGCGCGCCGATGACGCTCTCGTCGGCGCAGAGCAGCAGCGCCTCGGGGACCGGCACGCCGGTCGGGGCCAGCGCCGAGATCACCCGGTGTTCCCGGGCCATGTCGTGTGCGGTGGCCAGCACGTGCCCGAGCGGGGGCCGGCGCAGCACCACCTCGCGGTCACCGGCGCGCAGCAGGTAGGTCAGGTTGGACTTGCCGCCGGCGATCAGCCGCGCGGAGAGCGGCCCGGCCAGCTCGGGCCGGTGGGTGGCCAGGTGGGCGGCGAGTCGGTCGAGGTCGAGCCCGCGCGGGGCCGGACCGGTCGGTGGCCGGGTGGCGTCGACGGCCGGATCGGTCATCCGGATAGTCGACGGCAGCTCAGCTTTGTTGTCAAGGTCGGATTTTCCCGGCGGGACATGCCGCGGCAACGGGGACGAAACGGCCGGCCGGCAGGCTGGGAACAGCCTGCCGGCCACGCGCCGGCCCGCCGAGCGGAGGGGATCAGACATGCTGCTGAGAGTTCGGGTGACCCTGCCCGACCGACCGGGCACGCTCGGCCAGGTGGCCCGGACACTCGGTGTCTCCGGGGCGGACATCGTCCAGGTGGTGGTCCTGGAGCGGCTCGGTGGGCGGGCGGTGGACGACTTCACCGTGGTCTGGCCGGGCGCGGCGCGGGTGGAACGGCTGCTCGCCGGGCTGGCCGCGATCCCCGGCGTCCGGGTGGACGGCGTGTGGCGGGCGATCGGCACGCCGACCACCACCGGTCAGGACGCCGAGCTGCTCGCCCAGGTGGCGGCGAACCCGACCGACGGCGTGGCCACGCTCGTCGACGCCGTGCCCGGCCTGCTCGCCGCGGACTGGGCGGTGGCCGCGGTGGTGCCGCTGGACTGGGCCGCGCGTCCCGGTGGGGCCGGCTCGGCCACGGTCGGGCACGCGAGCTGGCGGGCCCCGACGCCGCCCCGGTTGCCCGAGGTGACCCCGCTGCGCGCCCGCGCGCTGACCAGCCCGGAGGGGCACCACTACGCGGTGGCGCCGTTCGGCCGGGCCGGGCTGGTGCTGGTGGTCTCCCGCGACCACGGCGAGCCGCTCTCGGCGGCCGCGTTCCACGCCACCGAGGTGGACCGGCTCGCCCAACTCGTCCGCGCCAGCGCGGTGATCCTCGGTGACCGGCTGGACCTGGTGGGCGCGCCGCCGGTGACCACCGTCACCTGACCCGGTGGCGGGGCGTCACGCCGGGGCAACGGGCGCGCAACAGGCGACCGGCATGGTCGGTGGTGAGGAAGGGAGACAACCATGGCGCTGTGGCGGATCCGAGCCACCGTGGACGACCGGCCGGGTTACCTGTCGGTGCTCACGGCGAGCCTCGCGTTGCGCGGGGTCAACATCCTCACCGTGCAGGTGCACACCACCGAGGTCGGCGCCGTCGACGACTTCCTGGTCGACGCGCCCGAGCAGATCACCGAGGTCGACCTGCGGGCCGCGGTTGAGCGGGGCCGGGGGCGGGACTGCTGGGTGGCGCGCAGCGAGGCGCGTGGGCTGGCCGACGAGCCGACCCGGGTGCTCGGCCTGGCCGGTCGGCTGCTCCGCGAGCCGGAGGGTGCCGGCGCGGCGCTGCGGACGCTGCTGAACGCCGACGCGGTGACCTGGCGTCCGACGTCCACCGCCGCGCCGGGCGGCGTGGGCGGCACCACGATGCTGCTCGCCGACCCGGCGGGCGGCGCCTACGAGCTGCGCCGTCGGGAGCCGAGCTTCACCCCGGCCGAGTACGCCCGGGCGCAGGCGCTGGTCGAGTTGGCGGCGACGCTGGACCGCCGGGACACCCACCGGGTCACGCTGGTGCTGCCTGACGGCGGGGAGGTGTCGGTGCGGCCGGCCACCGCCGACGACGTGCCGGCCGTACGCGAACTGCACGTCGGCTGCTCGGAGCGGAGCCGGCAGCGGCGCTACCTGAGCGGCGCGTACCCGTCGCCGGCCCGGCTGCGTCGGCTGCTCGAACCGGCGCGGGGGGTGACCTTGCTCGCCACGGCGGGCTCCGGCGGGGCGGCGGAGCCGGTCGTGGCGATGGCCAACCTGCTCGGCGAGGGCGACGAGGCCGAGGCGGCGCTGCTGGTCCGGGACGACTGGCAGCGGCGGGGCCTCGGCTCGGCGCTGCTGCGTCGGCTGCTCGGGCACGCCGGCCGGGCCGGTTGCGCCGCGGTGCTGCTGCACGTGCAGGCCGAGAACACGCCGATGTTGCGGACGCTGCGCCGGCTGGACCGGCCGGTGACGCTGGACCGCGACGGCGGCGTGCTGACCGCGACGGTGCCGCTGACCCCCGCCGGCCGGGTGAGCGTGCCGGCCGGCCGAGGGCCGGGGGCCGTCCGACCGGCGTGGCCCGGCCGGGACACCGCGGCGGGCCTGCCGGCGCAGCGGCCGGGTTAGAGCTGACGGCAGCCCGGCCGGGTCCACTCGGCGAGCCGCAACGGCGCGGCACGTCGACGGGGCCCGGCGGGGAGCCGACACCGGCGCCGATGCGGCGCCACCCTGACCGACCTCCGATGCGGGGGACGGTGACACGAACGGGGCCTCCGGTGCGGGGGCCCCGTTCGTGTCCCTGGCCGGCAGGTAGCTGACGGTTCGTCCGCCGCGACCTGCCCGCCGGCAAGATGCCAACCACGCGTCGCCAGCCCCGACGCCCGCCGACGCCCGCCGACGCCCGACACGGCAGAGCGCCCGCGCCGTACGGGTCCGGGGCGCTCTCGGAGCCGGTTCGGTCAGCCGCGCTCGGCAACCTGGGTTGAGCACCCGTCACGGTGTCCATGTCTTCCTGGATCGGGCCAGCGAGGGCTCCGATGGGCGAACAAGCGGCGGGACAGAGAGGTGATCATGAAGTTGACGGCAGCAACGGAGATCAACACCGCCGTCAACCCCATGATCACCCGCTCGACTCGGAAGTGCGGCGGGCTTGCGGTGAGGGTTTCGTCGATCATGGACTTGTGGTGCCAGTAAATGTCCGATTCGGCGTGAAATCGGAGGTGCCACAAGTCCAAGATCGGCGGAGGTTCGCCGCTTCCTGACGTATGTCGGGGGTCAGTCAGGGTGAATGCTTCGGGCAGTCCGGAGTGAGGGCTGGCGGACAGCGGCACGAACGCAACTGAATATGGGGCTGCTCCGCGCAGGTCATCAGGTGTTCGACCTGCTCGGCCATCACGCCAGACCACCGCAGGCCCGTCGGCAGAGCGCCCCGGGCCGCACGGGTCCGGGGCGCTCTCGGGGCCGGTTCGGTCAGCCGCGCTCGGCGATCTGGGCGACGAACGCCCGCCAGGACGCCGGCTCGAAGGCGAGCGTCGGGCCGGTCGAGTCCTTCGAGTCCCGTACGCCGACGACGCCGGGAACATTGTCGGCGACCTCGACGCAGGCCCCTTGGTTACTGCCGCTGCGGGTGCTCTTGCGCCAGTGCGCGCCAGTCAGGTCCATGACTTTGCCACTTCCGTTATCAGCTCGGAGGACTGTTGCAGTGTCAGCGCCTCGGCGAGGATGGCTTCCCATTGCTCGCGTAGGGCCGCCACCTCGGGGGTCCGCTCGACCACCTGACCCCGCAGCCGGTTGTCGAGGTAGCCCACGTCAACCAAGTCCGCCAGGGTCGCGACGACAAACGGCCCGTCGAGGCCAGCGTACGCGCCGACCCCACGCGGTACGACGTGGATTCTGACGCGCCGCCGGTGCTGGCTGAGCTGCGCCAGGTGGAACAGTTGCTCGCGCATCACTGCGGGGCCGCCGACGGGACGCCGAAGGACTGCGTCGTCTAGAACGGCAACGAGGTGCGGCGGGTCGTCGCTGGCGAGGATCTGTTGCCGTGCAAGCCTTTTGGCTACTCGCGTCTCCACCTCCTCGGCGCTGATCCTGCCATCGCTACCGAACACGGCGCGTGCGTACGCCTCGGTTTGTAGGAGTCCGGGTACCCATGCCACCTCATACCACCGCAACGTGCGGGCCTGCTGCTCGAAGGTAATCCACTCGCGTAGCCAGAGCGGCGCGGCGTCGAGTTCGGAGAGCCGATCGAGTAGACGCGCGAACATGCCCCCGGTCTTCAGCGCGCGATCGATCGAGGCGGCGTAATCGCCGGTCGGCGGGCGCGAGCCGGTCTCAACGGCGCTGACGTGCGTGCCCGAGTAGCTGATGAGCTTGCCGAAATCGTCCTGACTGAGGCCGCGAGACGCACGCGCGTGTCGTAGCTCGTCGAGCAGGACTTCGGCGGCTGTCATGGTCATGTTCCCCAAGCCTCCCCCACCTTCAGCCCGATGCGCCTCCATGGCCCCCCACCATGGCAAACGCTGGTCGCCGCACTCTCTCCAACGTGGCCAGACACCTTCCGACACTAGGCGGTCACGCACCAGAGTGTCGCCAGTACGGCGCGGCCGGCAGGGACCCCCGAGACCCGGCGACCGTGTCAGTCAGGGGACCGCCTCGTCCGGCAGGCGTCAGCGCGGGGCGGTCCTCTTCCATTTCCACCCGAGAGGAGGGCGTGTCCGTGCCCGAGGAGAAGCCGACCCCCAACCCGCAGTCGACCCCGCCGCCGGTCCGGCCGAACCGCGTTCCGCCGTCGCGCTGGCTGTCGTCGCCGGCCGCGACGACGCTCTTCCCGCGACCGGGCGCCGGCCGGTGACCGCGCCGCGTCGCCGGCCGGAGGTGCCCACGCTGCGCGCTGGCGACGTCCTGCACCTGACCGGGGAGGCGTCGCCGCAGTTCACCCGGCCGATCAGGGTCCGGCTGATCCGTGTGCTGGACTGGACGACGTACGACGGTTGGTTGTGGGCCGATGTCTACCAGCTCGGCCCGGACGGCAACGCGACCGCCCGCCGGTCCCTGTTCCTGCGGCGGAGCGGGGTGCGCGTGCTGACCCCACCGCCGCCGGTGTCGCAGCGCCGCCCGCGCGTCGGCGCTCTCGTGTGATGGCCCGCCGCCCCGGCCCCGCCGACCACGTCCCGTCGCGGCCCACCTGGCGCTGCCGCGCCTGCGGGGTGGCCTGGCCGTGCTCGACGGCGAAACTCAACCTCCTCGCGCGCTACCGCGAGCGGAAGGCCGAGCTGCGGGCGTACCTCCTGACCCTGCGGGGGACCGCGGCCGAGGAACTGGCCGAGCTGGACGGCGGCCGGTGCCCGGCGGACCTCGAAGACCGCTTCACCGCCTGGGCCGAGCCTCGCGGCTGACCTTCTGACCGACCCGCCTCGCCCCCGGCCGTCTTCCCAAACCGGCGGCGGCGAGATTACATTGTCAACCATCCATGGGAGCGCTCCCGCGCCTCCGCGGTCCACCCCACCACCACCGCCGCACGGCGGCCGACCGGCAGCGTTCTTTCGCCGCGTCGTGCCGCCGTGCGGCAGCCCATCGCCCACAGGAGCTCGCCATGCCCCGACCGACCCCGCCGTCGCGCGGTCGCCCGTCCCGCCGGCTGCTCGCCGCCGGCGCCGCGCTGGTGGCCGCGTTGGCCACCACCGTGCCGCTGCCGGCCGCCGCCGCGCCGGCCACCGCGTCCGCCCCGGCCGCGCAGGCCGCGGCCACGTACAACTACGCCGAGGCGTTGCAGAAGTCGCTGTTCTTCTACGAGGCCCAGCAGTCCGGCCGCAAGCCGTCCTGGAACCGGGTCTCCTGGCGGGGCGACTCGGCGTTGACCGACGGCGCCGACGTCGGCGTCGACCTGACCGGCGGCTGGTACGACGCCGGCGACCACGTGAAGTTCGGCTTCCCGATGGCGTTCAGCACCACCATGCTGGCCTGGGGCGCGGTCGAGTACCGGGACGGCTACGTCGCCTCCGGCCAACTCAGCTATCTGCTCAACAACCTGCGCTTCGTCAACGACTATTTCATCAAGGCGCACCCGGCCCCGAACGTCCTCTACGGCCAGGTCGGCAAGGGCGACGACGACCACAAGTGGTGGGGGCCGGCCGAGGTGCTGCCGATGGCGCGGCCCGCGTACAAGATCGACGCGAGCTGTGGCGGCGCGGACCTGGCCGGCGAGACGGCGGCGGCGATGGCCGCGTCGTCGATGGTGTTCCGTCCCACCGACGCCGCCTACGCGGACAAGCTGCTGGGCCACGCCAAGCAGCTCTACACGTTCGCCGACACGGTGCGGAAGTCGTACAGCGAGTGCATCACCGACGCGGCGTCGTTCTACAAGTCCTGGAGCGGCTACCAGGACGAGCTGGTCTGGGGCGCGACGTGGCTGTACCGGGCCACCGGCGACGCGACCTACCTGGCCAAGGCGGAGAGCGAGTACGACAAGCTCGGCACCGAGCCGCAGTCCACCACCCGCTCGTACAAGTGGACGCTGGCCTGGGACAACAAGCAGTTCGGCGCGTACGTGCTGCTGGCCAACCTGACCGGCAAGCAGAAGTACGTCGACGACGCGAACCGCTGGTTGGACTACTGGACCGTGGGCGTCAACGGGCAGAAGGTGCCCTACTCGCCGGGCGGGATGGCGGTGCTCGACTCGTGGGGCGCGCTGCGCTACGCCGCCAACACGTCGTTCGCCGCGCTGGTCTACAGCGACAAGACCACCGACGCGACGCGTAAGGCGCGCTACCACGACTTCGCGGTCCGGCAGGTCAACTACGCGCTCGGCGACAACCCCCGCAACTCCAGCTACCTGATCGGGTTCGGGACCAACTCCCCGAAGAACCCGCACCACCGCACCGCGCACGGTTCCTGGTGGGACAGCCAGACCGTGCCGGTCGAGACCCGGCACGTGCTCTACGGCGCGCTGGTCGGCGGCCCGTCGGCGGCCAACGACGCGTACACCGACAGCCGGTCGGACTACGTGATGAACGAGGTGGCCACCGACTACAACGCCGGCTTCACCTCCGCGCTGGCCCGGCTGACCAACGAGTACGGCGGCAGCCCGCGCGCCGGCTTCCCGACCGCCGAGACGCCGGACATGGACGAGCTGACCGTGGAGACCACGGTGATGCAGGCCGAACCGCGGGCCACCGGGCTCAAGGCGATCATCTACAACAAGTCGGCGTTCCCGGCCCGGGCGCTGACCACCGGAAAGTTCCGGTACTACTTCCGGCCGGACGGCACCGGCCCGGTGACCGTCACGCCCGGCTACACCCAGGGCTGCCCGTCGCCGTCGACGGCGAAGCAGTTCTCCGGCGACATCTGGTACGTCGAGGTCGACTGCACCGGCTACACCATCGCGCCGGCCGGGCAGTCGCAGCACCGGATGGAGGTGCAGTTCAAGATCGGCGTGCCGGAGGGCGGCACCTGGGACCCGACGAACGACCCGTCGTACCAGGCCACCGCCGGGCCGAACCGTAAGGTGCCGCTCTACTCCGGCGGCGTGCGGGTGTGGGGCGACGAGCCCGGCCCGACCACTCCGGACACCACCGCGCCGACCGCCCCCGGCACCCCGGTCGCCTCCGGCGTCACGGCCACCGGCCTGACGCTGACCTGGGCCGCCGCCACCGACACCGGCGGCAGCGGCCTGGCCGGCTACGAGGTGACCCAGGCGCAGACCGGCAGCGACGCGCTGGTGCTGCGCCCGGCCACCACGAACACGCTCGCGGTGACCGGGTTGACGCCGGAGCGGACGTACCAGTTCACCGTGCGCGCGGTCGACGGCGCCGGCAACCGGTCGGTGGCCTCGGCGGCGCTGGCCGTCACCACGCCGGCCGCCCCGGCGCCGGACACCACGCCGCCGACCGCGCCCGGCACGCCCACCGCGTCGGCGGTCGGCCCGACCGGGCTCACCCTGACCTGGGGTCCGGCCACCGACGCGGTCGGGGTCACCGGGTACCGCGTCTACCGGGGCGGGACCGTGCTGGTCGGCTCCACCACCGGCACCACGCTGGCGGTGACCGGGCTGACCGCCTCCACCGCGTACACGTTCACTGTGGTCGCGGTGGACGCGGCCGGCAACGTCTCGCCGGCCTCGCCCGGCGTCACGGTCACCACCACGGCCGCGCCGACCGGCGGCGGCTGCGCGGTGACCTGGACGGCGAACACCTGGGACACCGGGTTCACCGCGAACGTCACGGTCACCAACACCGGCACCAGCGCGATCAACGGTTGGACGCTCGCCTTCACGTTCCCGAGCACCGGGCAGAAGGTCGGGCAGGGTTGGTCGGCGAACGTCACCCAGACCGGCACGGCGGTGACCGCCTCGAACCTCGCCTACAACGGGACGCTGGCGGCGGGGGCGTCGACGAGCTTCGGCTTCAACGGCACCCACACCGGCACGAACCCGAGGCCGACCGGCTTCACGCTCAACGGGAGCGTCTGCACCGTCTCCTGACCACCGATCCGGCGGGCGCGGTCGGTCATCACACCGGGTGACCGACCGCGCACGCGGTCCGGAAATCTACCGAAACTTTTCCGAAACATATTGTCCACCCGCGCGGTCGATGGAAATATCGAAGAAATTAGATACCTCAACCTTGACGTCCAGTCGTCCCCGCCCAGACGGCTCGGGTGTTGGCCAGTAAGGAGGCCACGGTGGCAATGAGCCCATCCGCTGCTCGCGGCGGGACCCGACGGCGGCGATCGCCCGCCGTCCGAGCGCTGCTCGCCGGTGCGGTCAGCGTCGTGACGGTGGCCGCGGTCGCGGTGATGATGCCGTCGGCGAACGCCGCGGCGAGCACGCTCGGCGCGGCCGCCGCGCAGTCGGGCCGGTACTTCGGCACGGCCATCGCGGCCGGCCGGCTCGGTGACTCGACGTACAGCACGATCGCGGCGCGTGAGTTCAACATGATCACGGCCGAGAACGAGATGAAGCCGGACGCCACCGAGCCGAACCAGAACCAGTTCAACTTCAACTCCGGTGACCAGATCTACAACTGGGCGACCCAGCGTGGCCTGAAGGTGCGCGGTCACACGCTGGCCTGGCACGCCCAGCAGCCCGGCTGGATGCAGAACATGCAGGGCAGCACGCTGCGCAACGCGATGATCAACCACATCAACGGTGTGATGGCCCACTACAAGGGCAAGCTCGCCGCGTGGGACGTGGTGAACGAGGCGTTCAACGAGGACGGCAGCCGCCGTAACTCGAACCTCCAGGGCACCGGCAACGACTGGATCGAGGTGGCGTTCCGCACCGCGCGGGCGGCCGACCCGTCGGTGAAGCTCTGCTACAACGACTACAACATCGAGAACTGGTCGTACGGCAAGACGCAGGGTGTCTACCGGATGATCCAGGACTTCAAGTCCCGGGGCGTGCCGATCGACTGCGTCGGTCTCCAGACCCACTTCACCGGCGGCAGCTCGCTGCCGAGCAACTTCCAGACCACGCTGTCCAGCTTCGCCGCGCTCGGCGTCGACGTGGCGCTCACCGAGGCCGACGTCACCAACGCCTCCACCAGCCAGTACGCCGGCCTGACCCAGGCCTGCATGAACGTGCCGCGCTGCATCGGCATCACCGTGTGGGGCGTGCGCGACAGCGACTCCTGGCGCTCCGGCGAGAGCCCGCTGCTGTTCGACGGCGGCGGCAACAAGAAGGCCGCGTACACCTCGGTCCTCAACGCGCTCAACGCGGCGGCCCCGACCACCTCGCCGACCGCGACGCCGACCTCCGGGCCGACCACACCGCCGCCGTCCGGCGGCGCCGGCCGGATCGTCGGCGTGCAGTCGGGCCGGTGCGTCGACGTGCCCAACTCCACGCAGACCAACGGCACCCGGGTCCAGCTCTGGGACTGCAACGGCCAGTCGAACCAGCAGTGGACGTACACCAGCAGCAAGCAGCTGATGGTGTACGGCAGCAAGTGCCTCGACGCGAACGGCGGGGGCACCGCCAACGGCACCGGCGTCATCATCTACGACTGCAACGGTCAGTCGAACCAGCAGTGGAACGTCAACTCCAACGGCACCATCAGCGGCGTGCAGTCCGGCCGCTGCCTCGACGTCTGGGGCACCGGGAACGGCCAGCAGATCCAGCTCTACGACTGCCACGGCCAGACCAACCAGCAGTGGCGGACCGACTTCGGCACCACCACGCCGCCGCCCACCACGCCGCCGCCCACGACCACGCCGCCGCCGAGCGGCTGCGCGCTGCCGTCGACCTACCGCTGGTCGTCGACCGGCGCGCTGGCGAACCCGGCGAACGGCTGGGTCTCGGTCAAGGACTTCACCAACGTGGTCTACAACGGCAAGCACCTGGTCTACGCGTCGAACGTGAACGGCAGCGGGCAGTACGGCTCGATGAACTTCGGCCTGTTCACCAACTGGTCCGACATGGCCTCGGCCAGCCAGACCGGGATGAGCCAGGGCACCGTGGCGCCCACGCTGCTGTACTTCGCCCCGAAGAACATCTGGGTGCTGGCGTACCAGTGGGGGCCGACGTCGTTCAGCTACAAGACGTCAAGTGACCCGACCAACGCCAACGGCTGGTCCGCGGCGCAGACGCTCTCCACCGCGACCCTCCCCGACGCCCCGTACGGCGTCATCGACCAGACGCTCATCGGCGACGACCAGAACATGTACCTCTTCTTCGCCGGGGACAACGGCAAGATCTACCGGTCGAGCATGCCGCTCGGGAACTTCCCGGGCAGCTTCGGCTCGAGCTACACGACGATCATGACCGACTCGACGAACAACCTGTTCGAGGGCGTCGAGGTCTACAAGGTGCAGGGCCAGAACCAGTACCTGATGCTCGTCGAGGCGATCGGGAGCCAGGGGCGGTACTTCCGCTCCTTCACCGCCACCAGCCTGGGCGGCACCTGGACCCCGAACGCGGCCACCGAGAGCAACCCGTTCGCGGGCAAGGCCAACAGCGGCGCGACGTGGACCAACGACATCAGCCACGGTGACCTGGTCCGCAACAATCCCGACCAGACCAAGACCGTCGACGCCTGCAACCTCCAGTTGCTGTACCAGGGCAAGAACCCCAGCGCGAGCGGTGACTACAACCTGCTGCCGTGGCGGCCGGGTGTGTTGACCCTGCAACGCTGACGGATCGCTGACCACCGGGGCGTGCCCGGCACCGTACGGTGCCGGGCACGCCCGTCGGTGTGTGGCGCCGCCGGCTCAGTCGGCCAGGTCGTCGGCGAGCAGGTCCATCAGCAGGGCGTCGTGCCAGCGCCCGTCGGCGCCCCGCTCGTAGCGCCGCATGATGCCCACCGGACGGAAGCCCACCTTCGCGTACGCCCGGATCGCGGCCGTGTTCGCCGCCGCCGGGTCGATGGTGAAGCGGTGGTGGCCGTACTCGTCGGCCAGGTGTCGGGCCAGCGTGCGGATCGCGTCCCCGCCCAGCCCGGCGCCGCGTGCCTCCGGGTCGAGGAAGACGTCCAGGCTGGCGTGCCGGTAGTCGGGGTCGGTCTCCGCGTACCACTGGATCGCGCCGACCAGCCGGCCCTCGTGCTCGATCACGTAGACGGTCAGCGCGTCGTCGGCCAGGTCGGCGCGGACCGCCCCGGCCAGGTCGTCGCCGCCCCGCCACCAGCGGCGCACCTCCGGGGTGGCGCGGATCGCGGCCAGCGCGACCACATCGGCGTCCGTCGCCGGCCGCAGCGTCACCGTCCGCCCGCGCAGCATCGCGTCAGCCCCGCCGCTCACCGTGCTCGACACAGACCGCCGACCACCCGGCCGGCACGACCTGCACCTTCATCCGCCGGCGGCAGGACGCGCACCAGCGCGGCGGCTCCCACGCCCGTGCCGCCGCACACGCCGGGTGCGGGCCGGCGGCCACCGACTCGCCGCACCTGTCGCACCAGCGCGTCACCGCGCCGGCGTCGTCGGCCGCGTCGGCGCGGTTGGCCGTGCCGGCGCGGTTGGGCGCGTCGGCGCGGTTGGGCGCGTCGGCGTCACCGGCCGGCGCGTCGGGTCGGACCAGCTTCGTCACCGTCGCCTCACAGGGTCGCCGAGAGCGCCTTCACCGGCATCTTCAGGTCGGTCAGGAGTTGCAGGTCGTCGGTGGCCGGCCGACCCAGCGTGGTCAGGTAGTTGCCGACGATGACCGCGTTGATGCCGCCGAGCAGGCCGTCGCGGGTGCCGAGGTCCCCCAGGGTGAGCTCGCGACCGCCCGCGTACCGGAGGATGGTGCGCGGCATGGCCAGCCGGAACGCGGCGATGGCCCGCAGCGCGTCCTTGCCCTCGACCACCGGCCGGTCACCCAGCGGCGTGCCGGGACGCGGGTTGAGGAAGTTCAGCGGCACCTCGTGCGGGTCCAGCTCGGCGAGCTGGGCGGCGAACTCGGCCCGCTGCTCCACCGTCTCGCCGAGCCCGAGGATGCCGCCGCAGCAGACCTCCATGCCGGACTCGCGGACCATCCGCAGCGTCTCCCAGCGCTCCTCCCAGGAGTGCGTGGTGACCACGTTCGGGAAGTAGGAGCGACAGGTCTCCAGGTTGTGGTTGTACCGGTGCACGCCCATCGCGGCCAGCTCGTCGACCTGCTCCTGGGTGAGCATGCCGAGCGACGCGGCGACCTGGATGTCGACCGCCTCGCGGATGGCGGCCACGCCCGCGCGCATCTGCGCCATCAGCCGGGCGTCCGGGCCACGGACGGCGGCCACGATGCAGAACTCGGTGGCCCCGGTCGCGGCGGTCTGCTTCGCGGCCTCGACCAGCGCCGGGATGTCCAGCCAGACCGACCGGACCGGCGAGGTGAACAGGCCCGACTGGGAGCAGAAGTGGCAGTCCTCCGGGCAGCCGCCGGTCTTCAGCGAGACGATGCCCTCGACCTCGACCTCCGGGCCGCACCACCGCATCCGGACCTCGTGGGCGAGTTGGAGCGCGGCCGGCAGGTGCTCGTCGGGCAGGTTCAGCACGGCGAGGATGCCGGCCTCGTCGAGGCCGACGCCGTTCTCCAGCACCCGGGTCCGGGCCTGGTCGAGGATCTCTGGCATGGCTCGTAACCTAACAGGCCGCCGGAAGCGCGGGAAACCGTCGTGAGCGGCCCGGCGAGCCGGGACCACGCCACGCCGGGGTCACCCGCCCGGGTGGTAACTTCGCCCGGCGGAAGCGCCCGGCGGGGCGGGCGGTCGGCGGGAGGGGACGGTGCGGTGGCGGACTGGCTGGCGGCTCTCGACCGCGGCGCCGAACAGCGGGCCGAGGCGGGCCTGACCCGCACGCTGCGTCCCCGCGCGGCCGACGACGACGTCGTCGACCTGGCCGGCAACGACTACCTCGGCCTGGCCACCCACCCGGAGGTCACCGCCGCCGCCGCGTCGGCCCTCTCCCGGTACGGGCTGGGCGCCACCGGGTCACGACTGGTGCGCGGCTCCACCGACCTGCACCACGCGCTCGAGGACGACCTGGCCGCCTGGCTCGGCGTCGACCGGGCGCTGGTCTTCTCCTCCGGCTACCTGGCCAACCTCGCCGCCGTCCGGGGCCTGACCCAGCCGCGGACGCTGCTCGTCTCCGACGCGCACAACCACGCCTCGCTGATCGACGGCTGCCGGATCTCCCGCGCCGAGACGTTGGTGACGCCGCACCGGGACGTGGCCGCGGTGGCCGCCGCGCTGGCCGCCGCGCCGGGCCGGCCGGCCGTGGTGGTGACCGAGTCGGTCTTCTCCGTGGACGGCGACGTGGCCCCGCTCGCGGAGCTGCACGCGGTGGCCCGCCGGCACGGCGCGTTGCTGCTCGTCGACGACGCGCACGCGCTCGGCGTCACCGGCCCGGCCGGTGCCGGCGGGGTGGCCGCGGCCGGGCTGGCCGGCGCGCCCGACGTGGTGGTCACCGCGACCCTGTCCAAGGCGCTCGGTGGGGCCGGCGGCGTGGTCGCCGGGCCGGCGGAGTTCGTCCGCCACCTGGTGGAGACCGGCCGCCCGTTCATCTTCGACACCGCGCCGCCACCGGCGGTGGTGGCCGGGGTGCGGGCCGCGGTGCGGCTGGCCCGGGACGGCGACGCGCTCCGCGCCGAGCTGACCGACCGGGTCGCGCTGGCGGTGCGCCGGCTGGGCGCGGCGGGGCTGCCCGTGTCCGCCCCCGACGCGGCGGTGGTCTCGGTGACCGCGCCCGGCCCGGAGGCGGCGACCGCCTGGGCGGCGGCCTGCCGCGACCGGGGTGTGGCGGTCGGCTGCTTCCGTCCGCCGTCCACGCCGGACCGCCGCTCCCGGCTGCGCCTGACCATCGGCGCCGGGGTGGACCGGGCGGACTTCGAACGGGCCCTGGACGTGATCGTGGCGTGCGCCCCGCAGTCCCGAACGGAGGACTCATGAGCGACGGCTGGACCGGCGCGGTGCTGGTGACCGGCACCGACACCGGGATCGGCAAGACCGTGGTGACCGCGGCCGTCACCGCCGCCGCCCAGGCGGCCGGGCTGCGGGTGGCGGTGGTCAAGCCCGGTCAGACCGGCACCGCCACCGGCGAGCCCGGCGACGTCGACTCGGTGACCCGGCTGGCCGCCCCGCTCACCGGCCGGACGCTGGCCAGCTACCCGGACCCGCTCGCCCCGCTGGCCGCGGCCCGGGTCGCCGAGCTGCCGCCGCTGGAGCTGTACAACGCGGTCGACGCGGTCCGCGAGGAGGTCGACAAGCACGACCTGGTGCTGATCGAGGGAGCCGGCGGGCTGCTCGTGCCGATGGGGTTGCGGCCGTCCGGCGAGCCCTGGACGATGGCCGACCTGGCGGTGTCGCTGGGCGCGCCGGCCGTGGTGGTGGCGCGGGCCGGGCTCGGCACGCTCAACCACACCGCGCTGACGCTGGAGGCGCTGGAGCGGCGGGCCGTGCCGGCCGGCGTGGTGATCGGCGCCTGGCCGACCGAGCCGGAGCTGGTGCACTGGCTGAACCTGTCCGAGCTGGTGCCGAACCTGCTCGGCGCGGTGCCCGCCGGCGCCGGCGGGATGGACCCGGGCGTGTTCCGCCGGTCCGCGCCGGGTTGGCTCACCCCGGCGCTCTACGGGGTCCTCGACGACTGGCGGGCCTGGGCCGAGGAGAGCGGCTGAGCAGTAAGGCGGGGCCCCTTCTTAACGCATTCGGTATAGGCGGGGGCCCCTTTTAACGCCACCCCTGGCTCACCGCGTCGGGTGCCGGGGCGTGTTTACCCCTGCCCGCTACGGCGGGCTGAGTACCTGACCTTCGTCGGTGTCCGGCCCCGGCCGGCGTGGGTAGCGTGACCGCCGTGGAACTGCGCCCGCTGTCCCCGACGGCCTGTCGCCGGGCCGGTGATCTGCTGCTCTGGGCCGTGCTCGCGACGCCGGTGACGTACGCCCGGCTCACCCCGCCGTGGCGGTCGCACGAGGTGCCCCTGCTGGTCGGCGCGTTGGCGCTGCTCGGCGTGGCGGTGGCGGTGAGCCGCCGGTGGCCGCTCGTGGCGGTGTCGGCGGTGGTGGCAGGCTCGCTCGTCGACGGCAACGTGGTGTTCGCCATCCCGGTCCTCGGCTACCTGGCCGGGCTGCGCAGCGCCCGCGCCGCCCCGGCGGCGGCGGTGTTCGCCGCCATCGCGGTGACCGGCACCGTGCTCAACCTCGGCCTGCTCGGCACCGAGCCGGCCGCCTGGTTCCAGCTCGCCTCGGTGCTGCTCTTCGCCGGCGTGTTCCCCTGGCTGCTGGGCCGGCTGCGGCGCCAGCACCGGGCGCTTGCCACGGCCGGGCGACGGCACGCCGCGCAGGAGCGGCGGAGCGAGGCGGAACGGGTGCGCCTGCGCGAGCGGGCCCGCATCGCCCAGGACATGCACGACTCGCTCGGCCACGACCTGAGCCTCATCGCGTTGCGAGCGGGCGCGCTGGAGCTGGCGACCGGACTGTCGCCGGCGCACCGTGCGGCGGCGGGGGAGCTGCGGGCCAGCGTCGCCGCCGCCACCGAGCGGCTGCACGAGGTCATCGGGGTGCTGCGCGAGGAGCGCCCCCGGCGCCCGCCCGGCGAGTCGGTCGCCGACCTGGTCGACGGTGCCCGCGACGCCGGCATGACCGTGCACCTGCCCGGCGAGGCGGCCGCCGACGTGGGCCTGCCGCCGCTGGTCGCGCACGCCGTGCACCGGGTGGTCCGGGAGGCGCTGACCAACGCCGCCCGGTACGCGCCGGACGCCCCGGTCACGGTCACCGTGGCGCGCGCCGTCGACGCGGTCACGGTCGCGGTGGTCAACCCGCCGGCCCCGGCCGGTCCGCTGGCCGGGCCGGCGTCGCACGGCTCCGGCCTGCTGGCGCTGCGCGAGCGGGTACGCCTCGCCGGCGGCACCCTGGACGCCGGCCGGTGCGACGGCGGTTGGGCGGTCACCGCTCGCCTTCCGTTGTCCAGGGGCGCGCTGTCCGCCCCGACAGACGGCCGTCGGCCGGACGTGCGACCCGGCGGCGACCCGGTGCCCGTCGCCAGCCTCGGCCCCCCGCGGGCCGGTCGGCGGCCCGGCGGCGGGCCGTGCGGCGGTGACTCGCACGACGGCGGCGATCCGTACGGCGGCGATCCGTACGGCGGCGATCCGTACGGCGGCGATCCGTACGGCGGCGATCCGTACGGCGGCGGGCGGTCCGGCGTGGAGGCCCGGCGGCTGCGCGAGGCCCGCCGGCGGGTCCGCCGGAGCCTGCTCGTCGCGTTCGGTGCGCCGGCCGGGCTGGCGCTGGTGCTCGCGCTGGTCTACTACCCGCTCGCCACCGCCGGGGCGGTGCTCGACCGGCCCGGCTTCGACCGGCTGAGGCTGGGCGAGCAGCGGGACGCGCTCGGGCTGCCCCGGCGGCAGGCGGAGCCGCCCGCCACCGGCGCGGCATCCGGCTGCGAGTTCTACACCGACGGCAACTTCCCGTTCGCGGAGCCGACCTGGCGGCTCTGCTTCAGCGACGGGAAGCTGATCAGCAAGGAGGGGATCGCGTCATGACCGACGACCACGGGCGGCCGCTGCGGGTGGTGCTCGCCGACGACGAGGCGATGGTGCGCGCCGGGGTGCGGGCGATCCTCGCCGCCGACCCGGGCGTCGAGGTGGTCGGCGAGGCGGGCGACGGCCACGCGGCGGTGGAGCTGGTGCGTGCGCACCGGCCCCGGGTGGCGCTGCTCGACATCCGGATGCCCCGCTGCGACGGGCTCGACGCGGCGGCGCAGATCCGCCGCCTGGTGCCGGAGACCGCGCCGGTCATGCTCACCACGTTCGGCGACGACGACCTGATCGCCCGCGCGCTCGGCCTCGGCGCGGCCGGCTTCCTGCTGAAGTCCGGCGACCCGAGGGAACTGCTGGCCGGGGTGCGCGCGGTGGCCGACGGCGGGGCGTACCTGTCGCCCCGGGTGGCCCGCCGGGTGATCGAGCTGAGTGGGGGACGGCTCGCCCGTGGCCCGTCCGCGCGGGATCGGCTGGCCGGGCTGACCGACCGGGAGCGGGAGGTGCTCGCGCTGGTCGGGGCGGGGCTGTCCAACGCCGAGATCGCCCGTCGGCTGCACCTGGTCGAGGGCACCGTGAAGAGCTACCTGACCAGCGTCTTCACCCGACTGGACGTGCGTAACCGGGTGCAGGCGGCGATCCTCGCGTACGAGGCGGGGCTGGTCCCGCCCGCCGGCTGACCAGCCCCGCCCGTGCCGGCGCGGTCAGGCGTCGCGCCGGGCCAGCGCCCACCGGCCGCCCGCCAGCGCGGCGGCGGCCCAGCCGGCGAGCAGCAGCAGCCCGACGGCCGCCGGGTACGGCTCGGTGTCGCCGGCCAGGAAGTGGCCCCCGGCGACGCCGGGGAACGCGTCGGCGATCCGGGTGAGCACCGTGATGTCCGGCTCCTGCAACGACAGCGGCACGATGTAGAGCAGCGCCAGGAGCACGGTCAGCGTCAGCACCGGGCCGCGCAGCGCCGCGGCGAGCCCGAGCGCCAGCACGCTCACCAGCGCCAGGTATCCGGCGCAGGCGACGATGTCGGCCACCGTGCCGCCCAGCGGCGCCCGCCCCCACTCGCCCAGCACCGGCCGGGCCACCGCCGCGCCGACGCCGCCGAGCAGCAGCCCGACGCCGAACGTCACCGCGCCGACCACGAGCGCCTTGGCCGCCAGCACCCGACCCCGGGACGGGGTGCAGCGCAGCGTGGTGCGGATGGTGCCGGTGGCGAACTCGCTGGTGATCGCGAACAGGCCGAGCGCCAGCACGACGAACTGGGTCAGCTCCAGCGAGCCGGCCACCACCTCCCCGACCGGCAGCACGCCCGGGTCCACGGTCGGGTCGTCGTCGGTGTTCGCGTTCACCGCGTAGATGGCGAGCTGGGCGGCGGTGGCCGCCATGGTGACGAGCGCCGCGACCAGCGTCCACCAGGTGGAGCGGACCGACCAGAGCTTGGTCCACTCGGCGGCCACCGCGCCGACGAGCGGATGGCCGGCCGGGGTGGGCCGGGACGTCGGCCGGGTCTCGTCGAGCGTGGGCAGTGCGGTCATCGGGTTTCGCCTCCGGTCGGGCCGGCGACGTACTCGACGCTGGCGGCGGTCAGTTCCAGGAACGCCTCTTCCAGGGAGGGCGCGACGGCGGTCAGCTCGTGCAGCCGCACCCCCAGCTCGTACGCCAGGTCACCGACCCGGTCGGCGGTGCTGCCGGCGACGGAGAGGCCGCCGTGCCCGGCGGTGACGGTCGCGCCCTCGGCGGCCAGCCGGTCGCCGAGCGCGGCGAGCGCGGCCGGTTCCGGCCCGCGTACCCGGATCGAGGCGGCGGGCCGGGTGGCGATCAGCTCGGCCAGCGGCGCGTCGGCGACCAGCCGGCCGCGGCCGAGCACCACCACCCGGTCGGCGGTCTGCTGCATCTCGCTCATCAGGTGGCTGGAGATCAGCACGGTGCGTCCCTCGTCGGCGAGTCGGCGGGTGAACCCGCGGATCCACCGCACCCCGTCCGGGTCGAGGCCGTTGACCGGCTCGTCGAGCAGCAGCACCGGCGGGTCACCGAGCAGCGCGCCGGCGATGCCGAGCCGCTGCCCCATCCCCAGCGACAACGCCCGGCCCGGCTTGCCGGCGGCCCGGCTGTCCAGACCGACCAGGTCGAGCACCTCGGCGACCCGCCGGGCCGGTACGCCGTTGCTGCGCGCCATCGCCCGCAGGTGCGCCACGCCGGAGCGGGCCGGGTGCACGCCGGTGGCGTCGAGCAGCGCGCCGACCTCGTACAGCGGGTGCCGCAGGGTGCGGTACGCGCGCCCGTTGACCAGGGCCGCTCCGGCGGTGGGCCGGTCCAGGCCGAGCACCATCCGCATGGTGGTGGACTTGCCGGCGCCGTTCGGGCCGAGGAACCCGGTCACCTGGCCGGGGCGGATCTCGACGGTCAGGTCGTCGACGGCGGTCACCCCGCCGAACCGTTTCGTCAATCCACGAAGTGTGATCATGCGCCGACGCTAGGCGCCGGCAGGCACCCCCCACCGCCGCCGAACGGCACCCACCCACCCCCACTTTGGTAAGGCGGGGCCCCCGCTTAACGCCTGCGGTAGAGGCGGGGCCCCCGCTTAACGCCCCGGCTGGCTGCGGCGGGCGCCGGGTGGGTTCGGGTCCAGCTCCCACACGGTGGTGTGCTTGACCCGGACGCTCTCCAGCGCCTCGGACACCGGCACGTCGTACCCGGCCAGCCGGTGGAAGCGCTCGCGGGGCAGGAACGCCCGGTCCGGGTCGCCCACCAGCACCCGCGCGCCGGACCGGGCGGCCCGGAGCAGGAAGCGCAGCATCCGCCGGGCCATCGCCTCGCTGTAGAACACGTCGCCGGCCAGCACCACCTCGGCGTCCCCGGCGTCGGAGTCGAGCACGTCGGCCAACTCGGCGTCGACGCGTACCCCGTTGGCCTCGGCGTTGAGCGCGACGGCCGCGACGGCCCGCTCGTCCACCTCGACCGCCCGGACGGCGGCGGCGCCGGCCCGGGCGGCGGCGATGGCGACCAGGCCGGAGCCGGCGGCGAGGTCGAGCACCCGGCGGCCGGCGACCAGCTCCGGGTGGTCGGTCACGTACCGGGCGAGCGCCTGCCCGCCGGCCCAGGCGAAGGCCCAGAACGGCGGCGGCTGGCTGCTGCGGAACTCACCCTCGGTCAGCTCCCAGAGGCCGATCGGCTCGTCGGCCTGGTGCAGCCGCACCTCGGGGACGAAGGCGACCGGGGCGAGACGCGCGTGCAGCCGGACGAAGGCGGCGGACAGCTCGGACACCCGGAGATTGTGTCGCACGGCCGATCCCGGGCGTGTCGGCGGGCGGTCGTGACCGGTTCACCACTGTCGGTGAAACGACCCCCCGATGTTGACGTTGGGTGCGAACACGCCCGTCTACCGGCCGGCCGGGACCGCTCCTAGCGTTGCGGGTGGACACGACCGACCGAG
Organism: Micromonospora sp. NPDC049201; assembly: GCF_055586805.1. Taxonomy (NCBI): domain Bacteria; kingdom Bacillati; phylum Actinomycetota; class Actinomycetes; order Micromonosporales; family Micromonosporaceae; genus Micromonospora; species Micromonospora sp. NPDC049201. The sequence goes on from NZ_JBVJHM010000006.1 coordinate 190,453, forward strand.
GTGAGGAGGCCGGGTGAGCGGGTGGCGGCACGCGCTGCGGATCGGGCTGGTGCTGACCTGCCTGGCGGGTTCCGGGTTCGCCGGGGCCGCGCCGGCCCGGGCGGCGGCGGCCTTCTCCACGGAGCTGAGCGGCCTGCCGGACGAGTTCACCGGCGGCAACCGGGTGGAGACGCTCTCGGCGGTGGTGTCCCGGTCCGACCGGGGCGCGCGCTCCGACTGCGTCAAGGTGCGCTGGTCGATGCTGCTCCAGGTGCAGGGCCTGCGGCTGGACCAGGTGAAGGTGGACCGGGTGGAGGAGACCGGCTCGTTTCCGCTGGAGATCCGCACCGAGGGGGACACCGCGCGACTGACCGACCGGGAGCTGGACCCCGGGGTGCTCTGCCCGGGGCGCACGGTGACCGCGCGCTACCGGGTGGCGTTCGCCGAGGACGTGGGACGCGGCCGGGTGAGCATCGCCGCCGAGGCGTACGACCCGCAGTTGCGGCTGCTGGCCCGGCGGACCGCCTCGCGCCAGGTGGTGGGCGAGGCGGTCGAGCCGACGCCGGAGCCGACGCCGACCAGCGCCGCGCCGACCGACCCGCCCCGCGAGGAGCCGCCCACCGAGGAGCCGACGGCGGACGAGCCGACCGACGCGACGGTGGTCGAGCCGCCGCTGCCGGGCGCGGCCGGGCGGCCGGTCGCCGAGACCGGCGGCTTCGGAGTGGTGCAGGCCGCCTTCGGGCTCGGTGGTCTGCTGCTCTTCCTCGGGGCCGGGCTGTTGCTGCGGATGCGACGCCTGCTCCGCCCCGCCGGCGAGCCCGCCGATGGTCCGGCCGGGGGCCCGGCGCCGTCGTTCGAACGGCGACGGACCCCGCGACGGTGGCGGTGACCGGCCTCAGCCGGCGGCTGCGGCCTGCGCGTACGCGGGCGCGGCGCCGGCGGACCGGGGGCGCAGCGACAGCACCGCGCCGAGGCCCGGCACCTCCTGCCGGTCGACGGTGAACTCGGCCGCCAGTGACCGGTGCAGGTACGCCAGCGACTCCGGGTCGACGGTGCACATCTCCGGCGCGCTCTCGTCGGTGGCGACCAGGTGCACCTCGCCGGCCAGCAGCAGCGACGCGTTGACGAACTGGCACAGCTCCGGCCAGAGCAGGTAGCGCCAGAAGTCCACGCTGACCACCGCGTCCAGGCTGCCCGGCGCCAGCGGCGGGGCGAGTCCGATCAGGTGGAAATTGGTCGGACCGACCGGCGCGCCGTGGTCGAACGTCAACGCCTCCGGGGGCAGCCCGGCGTCGGCGCTGCCGGTGCCCACCCAGAGCACCCGCGGGCCGGGCAACCGGTCGGCGAGCCCTGTCACGGCGGGGCCGATGGCGCACGTCGCGGCCGTGACGGACGCGCGGACCAGGGAGCGGTAGAACAGGATCCGCTTGACCGCCTCCGGGCCCACGATGACGCTGAGGAACTCCCACTCCAGGCAGGGGTAGAGCGCCATGACCGACCGGGTGTTCGCCATCGTCTCGGCCCAGTTGCGGCCCATGTTGCGGTGGTGCGGCAGGTGGACCACGCGGGCGTCGTCGTCGTACCCGAACGTCGCCCCGGCCTGGTCGACCCGGTAGAACAGCTCGATGTCCTCCATGCCGTAGCTGAGCGCGAACTCCTCGCGGAAGCCGCCGACCCGGTCGAACAGCTCGCGGGGCAACGAGATGTTGTGCGTGTAGGCGACGGTCCAGCCGACCGCCAGCCAGTCCCGGCGCTCGTCCGGCACGCCGTCGGGGGGAAAGCGCATGTCGCCGGCGTACGGCGAGACGCGGGGGATCGCCGCCGGTTCGTCGCGCAGCACGGCGGGCAGGTGGGCCAGTCCGATGTCGTCGCGGCGGCCGATCAGCACCGGGGCCGCGCCCGGCGTGCGGTGGTGGGTCAGGTGCCGCTCCAGCAGGTCGGGCATCGACCAGGAGTCGGCGTCGAGGAAGACGATCAGGTCCGCGGCGGCGTGCCGTACGCCCTCGTTGCGCACGCCGGAGCGGCCCCGGCGCTCGGCCAGCTCGATCAGCCGCAGGCGCAGGCCGGCGCCGGCGGCCAGCGCCTCCGGGTAGCCGTCGGACGATCCGCCGTCGCGCACCACGACGACCTCGAAGCGGTCCGGTGACAGCGTCTGGCGGGCCAGCGCCCGCAGGGTCAGTTCCAGGCAGTGCGGGTCCTGGTAGGTCGGCATCACCACGGTCAGTTCGGGGGTGCCGGAAGTCGGCAACGACATGCGTGGGGTCTCCGTTCGTCGGTCCACGACGGACGGCGCCGCCGGGGCCATCGGCGCGGCGGGTTCGTTGCGGGACCGCCGACGCGCGGGCGTGCGAGAGAGGGCCGGCCGGGGGTGGGGCCGGAAGACAATTTGACGAGGATGATTCACGATAACCGTACGCATAGGTGTCAGTCACTGAAGGTAGGGGTCGATAGGGGTGACTCGGTTTACAAAAACTTTTCCCTTGTAAAAACCCCTGCTGGCTGACACAGTCGGATCAGGAGCAACCGATCGGAGTCCGACGATGCGTACCGACACCGTTCCGTGGCGGGACCCCCGCCGGCCGCTCTGGCCGCTCGCGCTGCTCGTGCCGACGCTGCCGTTCCTGGCCTGGTCGCTCTGGCACGCCACCGGTTCCGGCTGGGCCTGGTGGCTCACCCCGGCGGTGGTCTTCGGCGCCATCCCGCTCGTCGACCTGATGATCGGCGACGACCGGGCGAACCCGCCCGAGGCGGCGGTGCCGGCGTTGCAGGCCGACGGCTACTACCGCTGGCTCACCTACCTCTGGCTGCCCGCCCAGTACGCGGCCCTGGTGCTGTGCTGCGCGGTGTGGGCCGGCGGCCGGCTCTCCTGGCCGGCCGCCGCCGGCCTGGTCGCCACCGTCGGGGTGGTCGACGGCATCGCCATCAACACCGCCCACGAGCTGGGGCACAAGCGGGAGCGGGCGGAACGCCGGCTGTCGAAGATCGCGCTGGCCCCGACCGGGTACGGGCACTTCCACGTCGAGCACAACCGGGGCCACCACACCCGCGTCGCCACGCCCGAGGACCCGGCCAGCTCGCGCCTCGGCGAGTCGTTCTGGGCGTTCTGGCCGCGTACCGTCGCCGGCAGCCTGCGCTCGGCCTGGCGGTTGGAGGCCGGCCGCTTCCGGCTGCGCGGGCGCAGCCCGTGGACCTGGCGCAACGAGGTGCTCAACGCCTGGGCCCTGACCGTGCTGCTCTTCGCCGTGCTGGCGGCGGTGTTCGGGCCCGGCGTGCTGGTCTTCCTCGTGCTCCAGGCGGTGGTCGGCTTCTCCCTGCTGGAGGCCGTCAACTACCTGGAGCACTACGGCCTGGCCCGGCAGCGCACCGCCGCCGGCCGCTACGAGAAGGTCGACCCCCGGCACAGTTGGAACAGCGACCGGGTCGTCACCAACGTCTTCCTGTTCCAGCTCCAGCGGCACAGCGACCACCACGCCAATCCGCTGCGCCGCTACCAGGCGCTGCGCAGCTTCGACGCCTCGCCCCAACTGCCGGCCGGCTACGCCACCATGGTGATCGCCGCGCTGCTGCCGCCGGTCTGGCGGCGGGTGATGGACCACCGCGTGCTGGCCCACTACCGGGGCGACCTGTCCGCCGCGAACGTCCACCCGCCGGCCCGGGACCGGGTGCGGGCCCGCCTGGCCCGGGCCGGCGCCGCGGAGCCGTCCGCCGGCTGAACTCCGGGCCCGGCCGTCCCTCACCCCCTGGTGGGCGGCCGGGCCCGGCCGGCGGCTCCCGTCCAGCCGGTTGGGCCTGTTGCCGGGGCTGGTGCCGGCTCAGTCCAGTTGGCCGGGTTCCAGGCTCAGCTCGCGGGCGGCGACCAGGCGGATCCACTCGGCGATCTGCCGGCGGGTGATCACCCGTTCGTGCACCGAGAGCTGCACCGCCAGGCCGTCCATCACGGCACTGATCCGCCAGGCGGCGCCGGCCGGGTCGGGGCAGGTGAAGGTGCCGTCGGCGACCCCGTCGGCGATCACCGTCGCCAGGTCCTGCCGCCAGCGCAGGTCGAGGCGGCGGGAGAGCTTCTCCAACTCCGGCGTCCGCAGCGACTCGGACCAGCCGTCGATCCAGATCGACCAGGAGGCGGCGCGGCCGGTCGGCGCGTAGAGGCGCAGCATCCGGCGCAGCTTCGCCAGCGGCGGCGCGGCGGAGCGGAGCACCGCGTCCAGGCGGGCCAGATCCTGCTCGACCGCGTACGCGAACGCCTGCGCGAGCAGCCGGTCCTTGGTGGCGAAGTGGTAGAAGACCAGCGCCTGGCTGACCCCGGCCGCCTCCGCCACGTCGGCGGTACGCGTGTTGGCGAGCCCTCGTTCCGCGATCACCTCGCAGGCCGTGCGCAGCAGCGCGTCCAGGCGGATCTCGGCGGCTCGTCTCGTCACGCCGTTACGGTAGCCCATCCGGATGACCACGAGGAGTTACCGGAGCGGCCGGTCGGCGATGGGACAGTCGGAAGGTAGACACTCCGTCGGTGGCCAGGATCCGCAGGTCGGCGTGCCTATGATCGGCCCGTCCAATCCCGCCCAGGCTCCTAGGACGCCTGCCGGAGATGGCGCATTGCTCATCCCGGACGCGCCGGGCACGGGGATCCGATTTGGCAACGTTCCCTCGCTCGGCTAAAGTTCTCATCCGTCACCGGGAAACGCCGGGGGCGTGCGGACGTAGCGCAGCTGGTAGCGCATCACCTTGCCAAGGTGAGGGTCGCGGGTTCGAATCCCGTCGTCCGCTCGGAGAATGCCGCCACGCAGTTCGGGGGCAACCTCGGTGGAGTGGCCGAGAGGCGAGGCAACGGCCTGCAAAGCCGTGTACACGGGTTCAAATCCCGTCTCCACCTCGGCAGTTGACGAGGGCGATTGGCGCAGTGGGAGCGCGCTTCCTTGACACGGAAGAGGTCACTGGTTCAAACCCAGTATCGCCCACCATCGGAAAGGCCGTGTCGATCACTCGACACGGCCTTTCTCGTCGGGTGCGGGGCACCGGGAACGCCCCGCGTGGCCGAGACTGGCCCGGTGAACGAACAACAGACCCGAGCCCAGCAATTCCGCAGCCTGCACGTGCCCGGTGAGCCGTTGGTCCTGGTCAACGCCTGGGACGCGGTAAGCGCCCGGATCGTGGCCGCGGCCGGCGCCCGCGCGGTCGCCACCACCAGCGCCGGCGTGGCGTGGAGCCGGGGCGCGCCGGACGGCGACGCGCTCACCCGCGAGACCGCCGTCGACGTGATCCAGCGGGTCGCCGCCGCGGTGCCCCTGCCGGTCACCGCCGACATCGAATCCGGGTACGGCGACACCCCCGACGAGGTGGCGGGCACGGTGACCGCGGTGCTCGCGGCCGGCGCGGTGGGCGTGAACATCGAGGACGCCCGGTACGACGCGGGCCCGCCCCTGCGCCCGGTCGACGAGCAGTGCGCCCGCCTGGCCGCGGTCCGCGCCGCCGCCGACCGCGCCGACATCCCGCTGTACGTCAACGCGCGCGTCGACACGTTCCTGTGCGGCCTCGGCGGTGTGCCGGAGACGGTGGCGCGGGCCGAGGCGTACCTGGCCGCCGGCGCGGACGGCGTCTTCGTGCCGGGGACGGTCGACCCGGAGACCATCGCGGCGCTGGTGGCGGCGCTCCCCGCCCCGCTGAACGTGCTGGTCGGGCCGGGTGCCCCGGCGGTTGCCGAGCTGGCCCGGCTCGGGGTGGCCCGGATCAGCCTCGGTTCGACCGTCTTCGGGGCGGCGTACGCGGTGGCCCGGCGGGCGGCGACCGAGGCGCTCGACGCCGGGACGTACGACACGCTGGCCGGCGGGCTCGACCACGACACGCTCAACGCGCTGATGCGGGACTGACCCGGGGACGCGGACGGGGGCGCCCAGCGGCGCCCCCGTCCCGGCCGACCGGGGACCGATCAGCTCCGTCGGCCCCCGGGTGTGTGCGGTCGGATCACATCGGCGGGGCGACGTCCCGGCGCTCCTCGACGCGGCGGTACTCCACCGGCTGGTCGACGGTGGTGACCACCTGACGGCGACGGCCCCAGACCAGCGTGGTCATGATCAGGCCGAGCACGCCGGCCGCCATCAGGATCCAGCCGACGACGTCGAGGTCGACACCGCCGACGTTGGCGTTCAGCGCGAACGTGAGGATCGCGCCGACCGCGATCAGGAAGATGCTCGTACCGATACCCACGACAGCCTCCTTCAGGGGGATGATTGTGCTGTCGCCCGGCTCTGTACCCCGGCGACGAGCAGCGCAACCACGGCCCGCGGGGGGTCGCCGCGCGGCGATCTTGGCATCGGGTAGAGTTTCCCTCGTCGCCGACGCGAGTCGGCGACGGTGCGGACGTAGCGCAGCTGGTAGCGCATCACCTTGCCAAGGTGAGGGTCGCGGGTTCGAATCCCGTCGTCCGCTCGCGAACTGCCCCGGGCGATTGGCGCAGTGGGAGCGCGCTTCCTTGACACGGAAGAGGTCACTGGTTCAAACCCAGTATCGCCCACCGAAGAATCACCTCTCCGCCGCCGGTCGACCGGCGGGCATCTCCCCCCGGCGGCCGGCACCGGCCACATCGGTCACCCGTTCGCCCCGAGGGCCGGGTGAAGATCAACCGTGCGGGTTATGGGCCGCCGGCTCGACGCGTGTCAGGGTGGGGCCGATACGCAGGGAGGCGGTCACATGCGGACGATCGGGCAGGGACGATGGCGGCGTACGGCCGCCCGGGCAGGCGTGGCGGTGGTCGTCGCGGCGGCCGGGGTGACGGTGGGCGGCGCGCCCGCGCAGGCCACCGCGACCCGGACCGTGGCGTTCTGGAGCATGGACGAGCCGACGGCGTCGACCGTGCTGACGGACAGCAGCGGCAGCGGCCGGCACGGCGCGGTCGGCGACGAGGTGGTCACCGGCGCGATCTACGCCGGGGCCACCGGCCACCGGTTCGCCACCCATCTGCCCACCGACCAGGAGTACGTGCCCGGCCACGTGGACCTGGTGCCGCACAGCACCGACCTCAACCCGGACACCGGGGACTTCTCGGTGACCATCCGCTACCGCACGACGTACTCGTTCGGCAACATCCTCCAGAAGGGACAGGGGAACACCGCCGGCGGCTACTGGAAGTTCGAGGCGCCGGGCGGCAAGCCGAAGTGCCTGTTCCGTGGCGGCGACGGCGCCTCGCGCACCGGGTACACCGACGTGCCGATCGCCGACGGTCAGTGGCACACCGTCACCTGCAACCGCACCGCCGCGTACGTGGAGATGTACGTCGACGGCGTCCGCACCAGCCGGCTGTCCGGGCCGACCGGCACCATCGCGAACTCGTGGCAGCTCTCCGTCGGCGGCAAGAGCCAGTGCGACGGCACGAAGGTGACCTGCGACTACTTCGCCGGTGACATCGACTACGTGAAGATCCTGAAGGGTTCCGGCGGGCCGGCCAACCAGGCCCCGGTGGCCGCCGTGACGCCGTCCTGCGCCGGGCTGGTGTGCACGTTCTCCGGCGTCGGTTCCACCGACGTGGACGGCGCGATCCAGGACCACCGGTGGTTCTTCGGCGACGGGTCCGACGTCGACACCGTCTCCGTGCCGACCACGTCGCACACGTACGCCGCGGCCGGCACCTACCCGGTCACGCTGACGGTCACCGACGACCGGGGCGCCACCGGCACCACGACCGTCGACGTCACCGTCGCGCCGGTGCCGGAACGGATCTCGTTCGTCGGCCAGGCCACCGCGAACGCCAACTGGTCCAGCCACACGGTGACCGTCCCGTCCGGCGTGCAGCCCGGTGACACGCTGCTGCTCCTGCTCGGCCAGAACACCCACACCGGCACCGGCGAGCCGACCGGGGTGACCGGCTGGACGCGCCTCGACCGGTTCGACGGCGGCTACGCCACCACCACCGCCTGGTGGAAGACCGCGACCGCCGGGGACGCGGGCACGGCGGTGCGGGTCGCGCTGGACAGCCAGGCGAAGGGCAACCTGGTGGTGGCCGCGTACCGGGGGGTCGCGCCGGGCGCGCCGGTCTTCGCCCGGGCCGCCGACCCGGCCAGCACCGCCACGCGGACCACCCCGTTCGCGCCGGTGACCGCCGCGCAGAGCTGGGCCGTGTCGTACTGGCTGCACGGCGACGCCACCTCCACCGCGCTCACCCCGCCGGCCGGCGTCGCGGTCCGCAGCAACAGCTCGCAGACCGGAGGTGGCCGGGTGACCGGCCTGCTGGCGGACTCGGCGAGCAGCGTCCCGGTCGGCAGCTACGGCGGGCTGGCCGCGACGGCCGCGGCGGCGAGCACGACCACCACCACCTGGACGTTCGTCCTCCCGCCGGCCTGACCCCTTTTCCGGGTACGCGTCGAAGGCCGGCACCCCTGTCCGGGGTGCCGGCCTTCGTGGCGTCTTAGCTGTTCCAGTGCTTGTTGACCAGGTCGGTGGCCTGCTTCTCCCACTGCGCGTACGCGTCCGGGTAGGCCGACACCTGCACCGTCTGCGCGGCCTGGGTCACCGGCATGTCCTGCCAGCCGTCGACCTGCTTCAACCCCTTCAGGAACGCAAGCGTCGAGTACTCCGGGTCGGTGATCTGCTCCGGCGTGCCCCAACCCGAGGACGGACGCTGCTGGAACAGACCCAGCGAGTCGTGGTCGTTGCGGTCGCCGAGGTGGCCCAGGTTCTCCAGCTTCGACTCCTGCAACGCCGTAGCGATCGAGACCACCGCCGCCCGCTCCGGCAGCCCGGCCTTCTTCGTCGCGGCGATGATCGCCTTGACGTTGGCCGTCTGCTCGTCGTTCAGGGTGATCGTGGACTGCTCACCCTGCACACCCGCGACCGCGATCGGCTTGCTGGCGGTGGCGGCGTGCGCGGACTCGACGTGACCGGCGATCGGACCGGCGAACACACCACCGGTGAAAGCCAGACCAGCAATACCCAGCACACTCTTACGCAGCATCGTGTTCATGGCGAGGGCTCCATTCGGGGGTCAACGCACCGGGGGTGCGGGCACCGTCAGGCGCACAAGAAAGTCTTGGCTGCTCGCGGGGCGGGGGCCTCGACGCGGCGGCCGGAACTGTGTGTAACGACCGGGGGTCCACCGTCATTCCCGGGCGGGGCGGCGCGGGGGCGCTTGCCTTCCTCGGCCGTGCACCGGGATACAACGCCGCGACCCCCCGACCCATTCCACCGTCAGCGTGCCGCCCACCACCCCGAAACCGGACACCCCACCCCACGCGGGAACGCCCCCGACATCCCGGACCGCCGATCTTGCAGTTGCGGACCGCCTATTCGGGGCGAAACCGACGTTCCAGGGGCACCAAGTGCAAGATCGGCGCAGGGAAGGTCGGGGGTGGGGTGGCGTCCTTGCTGCGCGGCGCGACCGCCCACTCCGCGCCCCGCCCGACGCTCGACCGTTCACCCCGTTGACGATGAGGTTGGCGGTGACGAAACGGACATCGAGTACCGCCAACCTCATGCTTAACGCAGGGAGTGGGTGGGTTCTGCCGTTGGCAGATCCGCTCACCGTGAACAGGTCCGCCCGGCCCGGGGTTCCGGGGGCAGGGTGGGACGATGCGACTGTTGATGCTGGGTGGCACAGGTTTCGTCGGTGGGGCGGTGGTGGCCGAGGCGGTCCGCCGTGGCTGGGCGGTGACCGTCTTCAACCGGGGTGTGCACGGCGAGGTGCCGGCCGGCGTACACCGGTTGCGGGGTGACCGCGACGAGCCGGGCGGGTTGGCGGCGCTCGCCGGTGGCGAGTGGGACCTGGTGGTGGACACCTGGGACGGCGCGCCCCGAGCCGTGCGGGACGCGGCACGGGCCCTGACCGGTGCGGTGCCGCACTACGTCTACGTCTCCAGCGGCTCGGTGTACGCGCCGACGGCCGGGCCGGGCACCGGGGAGGAGGCGCCGACCGTCGCGGCCGAGCCGGACGCGGACGACGGCGACTATCCGCGCAACAAGGCCGGCGGGGAGCGGGCCGCCGTGGAGGTGTTCGGCGAACGGGCGTTGCTGGTGCGGGCCGGCCTGATCCTCGGGCCGGGGGAGGACATCGGGCGGCTGCCGTGGTGGTTGCACCGGGTCGCCCGGGGCGGGGACGTGCTGGCCCCCGGGCCACCGGATCTCCCGGTGCAGTACGTGGACGTCCGCGACCTGGCGGGTTGGGTGCTGGACCGGGGCGCCGAGGGCGTGGGCGGGGCGTACAACGTGGTGAGTCGGAGCGGGCACACGACGATGGGTGAGCTGCTCGACGCGGTGGTGGCGGCGACCGGGTCGGACGCGACACTGCGGTGGACGCCGCCGGCGCCGATCCTCGCCGCCGGGGTGGAGCCGTGGAACGACCTGCCGATCTGGATCCCGCGCGGGCACGAGTACCGCTGGTTGCAGGAGCGCGACGTCGAGCGCGCGTACGCGGCGGGTCTGGTCTGCCGGCCGGTCGCCGAGACGGTCGCGGACACCTGGCGGTGGCTGCGGGAGGTGGGTCGGGTGCCGGCGCGGGCCGGTCGACCGGCGCGCGTCCCGGTGGGCCTGGCTCCGGAGCGGGAGGCGGCGCTGCTGGCCACCCTGCCGGCCTGACCCACGACGCGGCCGGTCCTCCGGCCGCGTCGCACGGCCGGCCGACCCGCCGCCCGCGCCGGCATCGGCCCGACAGACAACGGGGGCGGGCCGGTGCCGGCGCGGGCCGGCGACAACGGGGGCGGTGCGGACGAACAACGGGGGCGGTGCGGCGGGGCCGGGTCCCGGCGGCCCCGCCGCTTCCCCGCGCGCCGCCGTCGCACCCGGCGGCGCGCCCGGTCCGGCACTCAGGGGTGGGTGCCGACCTGGCTGGCCTCGGTCTCCCAGATGCCGTACTGCCGCTCGGCCGGGGGGAGCCCGTAGAAGCAGACGCTGTCGACCTGCCCGGCCGTCTCGTTCGCCACAGACGAGCCGAAGCTGACGTAGCGGTAGCCGCGGTCGGACCTCGCGCCGTCGATCCCGGCCTCGGTGACCTTCATGCTGAGGCCCGGGTTCCAGCCCCGCACGTAGTCGATCATCTTGTACGGGTTGTGCTCGCCGCCGCCGTCCGCGCCGCGCGTCAGGTAGCTGGAGCTGTAGCAGTGCACGGTGGCGACGTCCGGCCGGTACGGGCCGGTGAGCATCGCGCCCAGCCCGTCGCCGGTGTCCCGGACGAACGCGTCGAACCACTGCCCGGAGTTGCCGAACGTGAACCCGGAGCCGTCGCCGTTCCAGCGGCCGGCCGGCATGTTGATCGCCCAGAGCAGGTTGCCCCGGTCCTGGGCCGGTTTGTTGTCGCGGATGGTGGCCAGCCGGTTCCACCGGGCCAGCCACGGGTTGTTCGGCTGGTGCCAGTCGGGTTCGTTGCCGATCTCCCAGACGAAGAGCGTGTTCGGGTGCGCGTCGACGTACGGCAGCAGTTGGTCGAGTTGTCGGCGGGCCAGGGCCGGGTCCGGGTCCTCCGAGGACTGAATGATCATCTCGGTGAGTCCGGTGCCGCGCAGCTCGTCGAGCTGCCCGTCGCTGAACTGCCGCCGGTTCGGGTCGCCCCAGAACATCGAGATGCGGGCGGTCTGCGGACGCATCCGGCGCAGCAGGTCCACCTTGCGGGCGAAGTCGATGTTGTTGGTGGCGCTGCCGGGCGAGACCACCGCGCCCCACTTCATGTAGTACGCGGCGGACGCCGGCGCGGGAACGCCGAGCACGCCGCCCGCGCCCAGCACGGCGGCGGACGCGCCGACGCCGCCGAGGAAACGGCGTCGGGACAGGCCGGGTCCGCCGGTCGTCGGCGGGACGGTGGTGCGGTCGGTCATCGGGAGCCTCCCCTGGTCCGATGGGTTCGGTGCCCACCGTGCCGCCCGCCGGCCGTCCCGTCCTCTCAGCTCGCTCTCACCTCGCTCGCGGCGCGCGCCCGCGCCTCGCCGAGCAGTCGCAGCGCCCGCTCACGTTCCTGCTCCTCACCGTGCACGCGGCACAGCGCCAGGCAGCCGCGCAACGCGGACCGGGCCGCCGGGAGCCGACCCAGGGCGAGATGGGCGGCGCCGAGACGACGCAACGCGATCAGCTCACCGATGCCGTCGCCGACCTCCCGGCTGCCGGCGACCGCCTCGGTCAGCTCCGCCACCGCCCGCTCGTACTCGCCGGTGCGCAGGTGCAGGTCGCCGAGGTGACCCCGGCTGATGGCGGCGCCCCGTCGGTAGCCCAGCTCCTCGCAGAGCGCCAACGCGCGGCGCAGCAACCGGCCGGCGTCCGCCTCCGCGCCGTCGCGCCCCAGCACCAGGGCCAGGCTGGTCGAGGTGTACGCCTCGCCGAACCGGTCGTCGAGCTGCCGGAACAGCGCCAGCGCCGCCCGGAAGGCGGCCTCCGCCGCGTCGGTGCGCCCGGCCACCCGGTGCGCCGCGCCGAGGCCGACGACCGCTGTCGCTCCGGTCGCGGTGGCGGGGTCAGGCCCGTGCGACCGGCAGGTCGAGCACCTCGTCGACCGGGCGGCGCGGGGTGGCACGGCCCGGTTGGCCGTACCCGACCCGCATCACCATCTGCGGCGTGCCGAACCGGCCGAGGGACAGCCGCAGCGCCTCCCGCGCGGCCGGCACCTCGATCGGCTGGGAGAGCATCGACACGGCGAGCCCGGCGTCGGTGGCGGTGAGCAGCACCCGTTGCAGGGCCTGCCCGGCGACGACCTGGTCGGTGCCGGTGTTGCCGGGGGTGCCGAGCACGGCGACCAGCGGCTCCGGTTCGAAGTCCCGGCCGGGCGCCCGGTTGCGTCCGCCGAAGCCACGCTGCGGCAGCAGGTCCTGCGGTTCGGTCTGCGGGCCGCCGGCGGCGGCCGGCACGCCGTCCGGGGCCGGCTCGGAGCGGATCCACGCCACCCGTTCGGCCACGTACGCGGGGTCGCGTTCCAGCACCCGATGGGCGCTGCGGGCGACCTCGGCGAACGCGTTGACCGCGCTGGTGCCGATGACCAGTTCCAGCCAGCACTGCTCGGCGCGGGCCGCCTCGCCGAGCCGCCAGCGGGCCTCGGCCGGCACCGGGTCCGGCCAGAACGGCGCCCGGTTGCTGAACCGGCGGCCGACCGCCCCGTACAGGCTCTGCTCGGTCGGGGTGGGCCGGCGCGGCACGTCCGGCGTCAGCCGGGCCACCACGTCCGGTTCGGCGGGGTACGGGCGCAGCCGGACCGTCGCCGGGGTGCCCGCCACGGCCAGCGCCAGCCGCAGGTTGAACAGCGCCGCCCCGCACGCGATCCGCGCGCCCCAGCCGGTCGGGTCGGTGGCCGGCAGGCCGCGCAGCGGGTCGACGGCGACCTCGATGCCGCCGTCGTGCAGTCGGAACCGCCACGGCTGGGTGTTGTGCAGCGACGGCGCGCGTACCGCGTCGGTGACCGCGGCCCGCAGTTGCCCGACGGTGTATTCGGTCGTCATGGTCGTGCTCCCTTCGTACGGCGTCGGGCTTCCGGTTCCTACGGTGCGTCACCGGAAGCGGCCCTGAGCAGGGCCGGAGGTCCCACCTGGCGGGTCCGACCGGCCCGGGGCGGCGCGTCGACGACGGGACCTTCGGCCCGTGCGGGGGTGGCGGGCAGCGGGTAGAAAGGACTGATGATCCGGGTGTTCCTGCTCGACGACCACGAGGTCGTCCGTCGTGGCCTGGCCGATCTGCTGACCAGCAGCGGCGACATCGAGGTCGTCGGCGAGTCCGGCCTGGCCCAGGAGGCGGCGCGGCGGATTCCCGCGCTCCGCCCCGACGTGGCGATTCTCGACGCCCGGCTGCCCGACGGTAACGGCATCGACGTGTGCCGGGACGTGCGCGCCGTGGACTCGTCCATCAAGGGCCTGATCCTCACCTCGTACGAGGACGACGAGGCGCTGTTCGCGGCGATCATGGCCGGTGCGGCCGGCTACGTGCTGAAGCAGATCCGCGGCACCGACCTGGTGGACGCGGTCCGCCGGGTGGCGGCCGGGCAGTCCCTGCTCGACCCGGCGATCACCACCCGGGTGCTGGAGCGCATCCGCAGCGGCGTGGAGCAGCCGCGGGAGCTGAAGTCGCTCACCGAGCAGGAACGGCGGATCCTGGAGTACGTCGCCGAGGGGCTCACCAACCGCGAGATCGCCGGCAAGATGTTCCTGGCCGAGAAGACGGTGAAGAACTACGTCTCCAGCGTGCTGGCGAAGCTGGGTCTGGAGCGGCGCACCCAGGCGGCGGTGCTGGCCACCCGGCTGCTCGGCAAGAACCACTGACCCCGGCCGGGTCAGTCGAGCGGGACGCCCCAGCGCAGCTCGGTGCCGTGCGGCTCGACCCGGCGCAGCGTGAACTCCCCGCCGAGCCGTTCGGCCCGCTCCCGCAGGTTGACCAGGCCGCTGCGGGCCGCTGTCGGGTCGCAGCCGATCCCGTCGTCGGTGACGGTGATCTCGACCCGGCCGGCGTCCACCGCGACCCGCACCGACACCCGGTCGGCGTGCGCGTGGCGGACCGCGTTGGACAGCGCCTCGCGCAGCACGGCCACCAGTTCGGGACGCAGCTCGTCCGGGACGGCGCTGTCGATCGGGCCGACCAGGTCCAGGTCGGGCCGGTGCCCGAGCGTCTCGGCGGCCACCTCGATCGCCTCGCGGATCTCGGTGCGCAGCGCCGCGCTCATCGGGGTGCGCAGCTCGAAGATGGTGCGGCGGATGTCGCGGATGGTGGCGTCCAGGTCGTCGACCGCCTGGTTGATGCGCTTGGCCACGTCGGGTCGGGCGTTCATCGCCCCGCTCTGGAGTTGCAGGCCGGTGGCGAAGAGCCGCTGGATCACCACGTCGTGCAGGTCGCGGGCGATCCGTTCGCGATCCTCCAGCACCACCAGCAGTTCCCGTTCCTCCTGGCCGCGCGCCCGCTCCATGGCCAGCGCGGCCTGCCCGGCGAAGCTGGTCAGCAACGCGAGGTCGTCGTCGCCGGCCGGGCCGTGGTCGGGCCGGTGCGCGATCACCAGCACGCCGTGCAGCGTGTCGGCGGCGGCGAGCGGGGACACCACCGCCGGGCCGGCGACCACCGGCTGGGGCCAGGGCGCCGCCGCGGCCAGGTCGTCGACCTGCTCGTGCCGGCGCTCGGTGGCCGAGCCGGCGAAGCTGGTCTCGCCGGCCGGCAGCACCGCGCCGACCAGCTCCTGGGCGATCGGGTCCGCGCCGTCGACCACCTCGACGGTGAACTGCGCCTCGTCCTCGTCGTAGAGCAGCACCAGCGCCAGCTCCGCCTCGGCGACCTCGCGGGCGCGACGCGCCACGAGCGACAGCGCGTCGGTGCGGCGCACCTCGCCCAGCAGCACCGAGGTGATCTCCGCGGCGGCGGCCAGCCAGCGTTCCCGCCGGTGCGCCAGCGCGTAGAGACGGGCGTTCTCGATCGCCACGCCGGCCGCGGCGGCGAGCGCGGACACGATCTCCTCGTCGTCCTCGGTGAACTCGGCGGCGCCCTGCTTCTCGGCCAGGTAGAGGTTGCCCCACACCTGGTCGCGGATGCGCACCGGCACGCCCAGGAAGCTGTGCATCGGCGGGTGGTGCGGCGGGAAGCCGTACGACCGGGGGTGCCGGGTGATGTCCGGCATGCGCAGCGGCTTCGGCTCGTCGATGAGCAGGCCGAGCACGCCCCGCCCGTGCGGCAGCTCGCCGATGCGCGCGTGCAGTTCGGCGTCGATGCCGTAAACGATGAAGTCGTGCAGCATGCGGTCCGGGCCGATCACCCCGAGCGCGCCGTAGCGGGCGCCGGCCAGCTCGCACGCCGACCGCACGATCCGCTGCAACGTGCTGCGCAGGTCCAGGTCGGAGCCGATGCCGACCACCGCGTCGAGCAGCGCACGCAGCCGTTCCCGGCTGGTGACGACCTCCCCGACCCGGTCGAGCATCTCCTGAAGCAGCTCATCGAGGCGGACCCGGGACAGCGGGGACAACCCGAGCGACGGCGTGACGGGCTCGTGCCGGGGGTTCGGTGCGGCGGCCACCGGCCGATGCTATCGCCCGGTGGCCGCCGCCGACGAGACCGTCAGGACTGCTGGTCGCGGACCGCCGACGTGTCGACGGTCTGCGCGGCGTCCAGCCGCGGGGTGTGCGGCGGCCCGGCGTGCTCCGGGTCGGCCAGCCCGAGCCGCATGCTCAGGTAGGGGTGGCCCAGGCCGGCCAGCGTCTGCCGGAGCACCTCGCGGGTGCCGTCAACCTCGACCACGCCGGAGAGCGGCACCAACGACACCCCGTGCCGGGTGGCTTCGAGCCAGGCGGCGGAGAGCGCCTCACCGGCGCGCAGCCAGCTCAGCGGCTCGTCCTCGGCGCCCCAGAGGATGGCGTAGACGGCGGCCTTGTCGTGGCCGGGGCCGATCGGCAGCGAGCCGGGGGTGCCGAAGTCGCGGCCCGGCACGGTGGTCTGCGCCGCCTGGTCGGGCAGCACCTCCGGCGGCAGGCCGGTGCCGGTGCCGGCCCGGTTCGTCCAGTACGCCAGCTCCTCGCGCAGCTCCAGGCTGTCCGCCTCGACGGCGGCGGCCTGCTGGGCGGCGCCGGCCAGCTCGATCTTCTGCATGTCGTCGAGGATCTGCAGGTCGACGCCCTCCCGGGTGGCGGCCCGGTCGATGTCGCCCAGCACGGCGGCGGGGATCGGCTCGTCGCTGACCGGACGCCGGTCGGTGTGCCGCACCCGCATGCACTGCACCAGGCGCATCGCGTCCGGGTCGGCGCCGGTGTGCCGCAGCCCGGTGAGCCGGGCCATCAGGTCGGGCTGGTGCGGGTCGGGCAGGCGCTCCACCACCGGCGTCCAGCCCTCGGCGGCCAGCGCCACCCGGGCGTGGTGCAGCGCCGCGCCGCAGCTCACCACCAGCAGCCGGCCCTCCGGGTCCATGGCGCTGAGGTGCCGCTCCCGGACCACCCGCAGCTCCAGCGCGTCCGGCAGCACCGTCCAGTGCCAGGGCTGGGTGTTGTGCACCGACGGGGCGTGGCCGGCCGTCCCGGCGGCCTCCGCGAGCGCGGTGGTCAGCGGGCGATCGGTAGCCGGCGTCTCGTGGCTCATCGTCACGACCTTTCCTGTTTCTCCCCATCGTGCCCCACGCCCGGGAGGCCCGGGTGGGGTTGCCGCTCCATCCTCGGGCATGTCGGATCGGGTCGCACGGGGTCCTTCGGCCCCCCGGATTACCCGCGTTCGCCCTGCCTGCCCCGCTTCGGCACTGAGACGATCCGCACGTGGGGACCGAACCGCGCGAATGCGTACCCGAACGGCCGGCCCGCCCTCGACGGGCCGCGACCGCCGAGTGGGCCCCGTTGGCGCTGCTCACGCTCGCCGTGCTGGGCGGCGCCGCGGCGTGGTTCGCGGGCGCGCGGGGCGCGGCCGACCTGGTCTGGGCCGCGGTCACCGTGGTGGCGCTCGCGCCGGCCGCCTGGACCATGCTGCGCCAACTGTGGCGCCGGGAGTTCGGGGTGGACGTCATCGCGGTGCTGGCGCTGCTCGGCGCGTTGCTGGTGCGGGAGTACCTGGCCGGCGCCGTGATCGCGGTGATGGTGGCCACCGGGCGGGCGCTGGAGGAGTACGCCCGGCGCCGGGCCACCCGCGACCTGCGGGCGCTGCTGGAACGGGCGCCCCGGCGGGCGCGGCGGCGCACCGCGGACGGCGGGATCGAGGTGGTGCCGCTGGACCGGGTCGTCGCCGGTGACCGGCTGGTGGTCGGCCCCGGTGACGTGGTGCCGGTGGACGGCACGGTCGAGGAGGCGGCCACGCTCGACGAGTCGGTGGTGACCGGCGAGTCCCGGCTGGTCGGCCGCGCCGTGGGGGAGCAGGTGGCCAGCGGCGTGGTCAACGCCGGCGCCGGCTTCGGGCTGCGGGCCGACCGCAACGCGGCGGAGAGCACGTACGCCGGCATCGTCCGGCTGGCCGGGGAGGCCACCGCGCGCAAGGCCCCGATGGTGCGGCTGGCCGACCGGTACGCGGCCGGGTTCGTGCCGTTCACGCTGCTGCTCGCCGGCCTGGCGTGGCTGCTGTCCGGCGAGTTCGTGCGGGCGGTGGCGGTGCTGGTGGTGGCCACCCCGTGCCCGCTGCTGCTGGCCACCCCGATCGCGGTGGTCTCCGGGCTGTCCCGGGTGGCCCGCCGGGGCGTGCTGGTGCGCGACGGCGGTTCGCTGGAGCAGCTCGGCCGCGCCCGTACCCTGCTGCTGGACAAGACCGGCACGCTCACCGCCGGCCGGCCCCGGGCCGCGGAGACGGTGGTCGCGCCGGGCGGCGACCGGGACGAGGTGCTGCGGCTGGCGGCGTCCGTCGAGCAGCTCTCGCCGCACGTGCTGGCCGCCGCGCTGGTCCGGCAGGCCCGCGAGCGGGGGTTGCCGCTGGCCGGGCCGACCGACGTGACCGAGGAGCCGGGACGCGGCGTCACCGGCCGGGTCGACGGCCGGACGGTGCGGGTCGGCCAGCTCGACGGCGAGCCGCCGGCGTGGGCGGACCGGGTCCGGGACCGGGCCGAGCGGGCCGGCCGGTCCACGGTCTGGGTCAGCGACGAGCACGGGCCGTTGGGCGCGATCCTGCTGGAGGACCCGGTCCGCCCGGACGCCCGGCGGACCGTGCGGCGGCTGCGCGAGGCGGGGCTGACCCGGCTGGTGATGGTGACCGGCGACCGTCCGCGTACGGCCCGGCAGGTCGCCCAGGTGGTCGGCGTGGACGACGTGATCGCGCGTTGCGCGCCGGCGGAGAAGGCCGACCGGGTACGCGCGGAGTCGGCGCGGGCGGTGACCGTGATGGTCGGCGACGGCGTCAACGACGCCCCGGCGTTGGCCGAGGCGCACGTCGGGGTGGCGATGGGCGCCACCGGGGCGACCGCCTCCGCCGACGTGGCCGACGCGGTGCTCACCGTGGACCGGCTGGACCGGCTCGCCGACGCCGTCGAGATCGCCCGGTACGCCCGCCGAATCGCGGTGCAGAGCGCCACCGTCGGCATGGGCCTGGCGGTGTTGGCGATGCTGGTGGCCGCCGCCGGCCGGCTGCCCCCGGTCGCCGGCGCGTTCCTCCAGGAGGGCATCGACGTGCTGGTGATCCTCAACGCGCTGCGGGCGCTCGGCGGCGGGCTGCGGCAACGGGAGGTGCCGGCGCACACCCGGGAGCTGCTCGACCGGTACGAACGCGAGCACGGCGGCGTCCGGGACGTGCTGGCCCGGTTGCGGGACACCGCCGACCTGGTGGCGACCCGCCCGGACGACCCGGGGTGCGTGCCGGCGGTGCGGGACGTGCACCGGCGCCTGGTCGACGAGGTGCTGCCGCACGAGGCGGCCGAGGAACGGCAGCTCTACCCGGCGCTGGCCGGCCCGCTCGGCAGCGACGAGGCGACCTCGACGATGAGCCGGGCGCACGTGGAGATCGTCCGGCTGGTGGAGCGGATCGGCGGGCACCTGGCGGCGCTGGACGGCGGACTGCCCGCCGAGGAGGTGCCCGACCTGCTCGCCGCGCTGTACGGCCTGGACGCGGTGCTGCGCCTGCACCTGGCCCAGGAGGAGGAGGACTACTTCTCGCTCAACCCGTCCGACGGGCCGGCCGGGCGTTAACCGGGGCCCCCTGCTCTGCCCAAGGCGTTAACAGGGGGCCCCGCCTTTCACTCCCGGACCACGGCGACGGGGCAGTGGGCGTGCTGGATGAGCTGCTGGCTGACCGAGCCGAGCAGCATGCCGCGCAGCCCGCCCCGGCCCCGGCTGCCGACCACCACGAGCTGCGCCGCCCGGCTCGCCTCCACCAGCAGCGACGCCGCGCTGCCGGGCACCGCCGAGATCTCCACCGGCACGTCCGGGAAGGTCTCCCGCCACGGCGCCAGCTCCGCCTCGGCGGCGGTCCGCTCGCCGGCGGCGACGTCCTCCGGGTCGAAGTCCGGCGGCACCCACCGGTCACCCGGCGGCTCCCAGACCCGCAGCACCCGCAGCGGCACGTCCCGCTGGGCGGCCCGCTCCACGGCGAAGCCGAGCGCCCGCAGCGCCGAGGGGGAGCCGTCCGAGCCGACCACCACCGGCCCGGACGTGGCGGCCTGGCCGTCGCGGACCACCACCACCGGGCAGTGGGCGTGCGCGCTGACCGAGACCGCGGTGGAGCCGGCGAGCAGTCCGCCGAAGCCGCCGTGCCCCCGGCTGCCGAGCACCAGCATCCCGGCCCCGGTGGAGCGTTCCTGCAACACCAGCGCGGGCGGGCCGTCGAACACCTCGCCGTGCACGGTGATGCCGGGCCGCTCGGCGGCGGCGTCCGCCGCCGCCTTGCGGACCAGTTCCTCGACCTGCCGGCGGGCGTTCTCGTCCGGCCAGATGCCCGGGGCCACGCCGGGGCCGATCCAGCCGGCCACCGTCAACCACTCGAAGACGTACGCCAGCCGCACCGGCCGGCCCGACCGGCCCGCCTCGTCCAGCGCCCAGTTCAGGGCCACCGACGCGTCGGTCGAGCCGTCGTAGCCGACCACGATCTCCTCATTGCTCATGCGTCACCCTTTACGGCCGGGTCGGTCTCGCGGATCCAGCGCCACTCGACGACCCGGGGGTCGTCCTCGCCGTACTCGCGGGTGTGGTCGCGGCAGGCCTGGCGCGCGTCCACCATCTCCTGGCGCAGGTGCGCGGCGCGCGAGCGCAGCCCCGGCACCCGGTCGATGGTGTCGATGACCAGGTGGAAGCGGTCCAGGTCGTTGAGCATCACCATGTCGAACGGCGTGGTGGTGGTGCCCTCCTCCTTGTAGCCGCGCACGTGCAGGTTCTCGTGGTTGGCCCGGCGGTAGGTGAGCCGGTGGATCAGCCACGGATAGCCGTGGTAGGCGAAGATGACCGGCTTGTCGCGGGTGAAGATGGTGTCGAACTCGTTGTCCGGCAGGCCGTGCGGGTGCTCCGAGGGCGGTTGCAGGCGCATCAGGTCGACCACGTTGACCACCCGCACCCTCAGGTCGGGCAGGTGCCGGCGCAGCAGGTCGGCGGCGGCGAGCGTCTCCAGCGTCGGCACGTCGCCGGCGCAGGCGAGCACCACGTCCGGCTCGGCGCCGTCGTCGGTGCTGGCCCAGTCCCAGATGCCCAGGCCGCGGCGGCAGTGCTGGACCGCCTCCTCCATGGTCAGCCAGTTCGGCGCCGGCTGCTTCCCGGCCACCACCACGTTGATGTAGTGCCGGCTGCGCAGGCAGTGGTCCATGGTGGAGAGCAGCGTGTTGGCGTCCGGCGGCAGGTAGACGCGGACCACCTCGGCCTTCTTGTTGACCACGTGGTCGATGAAGCCGGGGTCCTGGTGCGAGAAGCCGTTGTGGTCCTGCCGCCAGACGTGGCTGGAGAGCAGGTAGTTCAGCGAGGCGATCGGTTCCCGCCAGGGGATGTGCCGGGTCACCTTGAGCCACTTGGCGTGCTGGTTGACCATCGAGTCGACGATGTGGATGAACGCCTCGTAGCTGGTGAAGATGCCGTGCCGGCCGGTCAGCAGGTAGCCCTCCAACCAGCCCTCGCAGAGATGCTCGGAGAGCACCTCCATCACCCGGCCGTCGGGGGAGAGGTGGTCGTCGCCGGGTTGCCGGCGGCCGACGAACGCCCGGTCGGTGACCTCGAACGCCGCGCCGAGCCGGTTCGAGGCGACCTCGTCCGGGCCGAACAGGCGGAACGTCTGCGGGTTGCGGGCGATCACGTCGCGTACCCAGGGGCCGAGCGTGCCGGTGGCCCCGGCCACCGTGCCGCCGGGCTCCTCGACGTCGACGCCGTAGTCGCGGAAGTCCGGCAGCTCCAGGTCGCGCAGCAGCTTGCCGCCGTTGGCCACCGGGTTGGCGCTCATCCGCCGGTCGCCGGTGGGTGGCAGCGCGGCCAGCTCGGCGACCGGGCCGCCGGTGGCGTCGAACAGCTCCTCCGGCCGGTAGCTGCGCAGCCAGCGCTCCAGCTCGGCCAGGTGCGCCGGGTTGTCACGTACCTCCGCGACCGGCACCTGGTGGGCGCGGAACGTGCCCTCGACCTGCTTGCCGTCCACCTCCGCCGGACCGGTCCAGCCCTTCGGCGTCCGCAGCACGATCATCGGCCAGCGGGGACGCTCGACGTCGCCGCCGGAGCGGGCCCGGCGCTGGATCTCGGCGATCTCGTCGACCGCCCGGTCCAGCGTCGCGGCGAGCAGTTGGTGCACCGTCGCCGGGTCGTCGCCCTCGACCAGGTACGGCTGGTAGCCGTAGCCGCGCATCAGGTCGCGCAGGTCGTCGGCGGGGATCCGGTCCAGTACCGTCGGGTTGGCGATCTTGTAGCCGTTGAGGTGCAGGATCGGCAGCACCGCCCCGTCCCGCGCCGGGTTCAGGAACACGTTGGACAGCCAGCTCCCGGCCAGCGGGCCGGTCTCCGCCTCGCCGTCGCCGATCACGCAGGCGACCAGCAGGTCCGGGTTGTCGAACGCGGCCCCGTACGCGTGGCTCAGCGCGTACCCCAGCTCGCCGCCCTCGTGGATCGAGCCGGGCACCTCCGGCGCCACGTGGCTGGGGATGCCGCCGGGGAAGGAGAACTGGCGGAACAGCCGCTGCATGCCGGCCTCGTCGCGCGGGATGTGGTGGTACAGCTCGCTGTAGGTGCCCTCCAGCCAGGTGTTGGCGACCAGCGCGGGGCCGCCGTGGCCGGGGCCGGTGACGAAGATGGCGGAGAGGTCCCGGTCGACGATGACGCGGTTGAGGTGCGTGTAGAGCAGGTTGAGGCCGGGGCTGGTGCCCCAGTGGCCGAGCAGCCGGGGCTTGACGTGCTCGGGCCTGAGCGGCTCGCGGAGCAGCGGGTTGTCGAGCAGGTAGATCTGCCCCACGGTCAGGTAGTTCGCGGCCCGCCAGTAGGCGTCCAGCCGGCGCAACTCGTCGTCGGTCAGGGGGCTGTGCAGGTCCAGCGCGGTGTCCATGCGACGTTGGCCTCTCGCGGCTCGGGGTCGGCTGCCACTCGGGGCGGAACCCTCCGTCCCCGGCCCGTCCACCCTCGCCTCCGGGCGGGGGTGTCGGTCAGGGCCGTAGGTCCCGGGTCGGGCGGGCGTCATGCCCCCTCCCGGGCGCCCGGGTCGAGCCCCCGGACGACGATCAGCGGGGCCGGCGAGTGGTAGAGCAGGGCCTGGCTGACCTCGCCCAGACTGGACCGCACCGGCCCGTCGCCGCGCGCGCCGACCACCGCGAGCTGCGCCGACCGGGAGCGGTCGAGCAGGACGTCGGCGGGTTCACCGCGGACGGTCTGGCAGTTGGCGGCCACCCGGGGGTGCCGGACGGCCTGCCGGTTGACCGCCGCTTCCAGCAGGCCGTCGTCGGTGTCGCGGCGCTCCGGTTCGACCACCCGGACGGCGAGCAGCCGGGCGCCCCGGCGTTCGGCGCAGTCGAAGGCGTACCCGAGCGTGTGGTGGGCGCCCGGCGAGCCGTCGTAGCCGACCAGCAGCGGCCCGGGCGGGGCCGGCTCGGAGCGGCCGATCAGGACCGGACAGCCGGCGCGGGCGGCCAGCTCGACGGCGGGCGCGTCGGCCGGTACGCAGGCCGGGCAGGTGGAGCTGCCGCCGTCACCGAGCGCGACCAGGAAGGCGGTGCCGGCGGCCCGCAGCAGCGCCTCGACCGGCGAGCCCTCGACGATCTCGCCGCTGACCGGCACCCCCGGCGCGGTGTCGGCGGCGAGCTGGCCGGCCTGCTCCAGCATGCGTTCGGCGTCGACGCGGGTGCCGCCGGCCGGGGCGGGGCCGCCGGTCGCGGCCCAGTTGAACGCGTGCAGCAGGTGCAGCGGCCGGTCGTGCGCGGCGGCCTCGCCGGCGGCCGTGCGGACCACCGTCAGCGCCTCCGTCGACCGGCCGACGCCGACCACCACCGCGCCGTGGCTGGGTGCGGCCATTCCGGCTCACCTCCCGACGGGGTTCTTCACCCACGGTAGTCGGGTGGCCGGGTCGGCCGGACCGGGTCAGCGGAACTGGAGGCGGTTGACCGCGTCGAAGAACCGGGCGCCGAACAGCCGGCGAGTGTGCACCATCGCCCAGGCGGCGGCGGTGACCAGGTAGCGGGTGCGGGGGCGGCGGGCCAGCACGGCCCGCTCGATCACCCGGGCCACCGCCTCCGGCGGTGCGGCGAGCGCCGGGTTCCGGTAGGACTTCGCCATCGACGCGTCGACCGCGGCCACCATCCGGCGGTACGGCCCGGTCGGCTCGGTGCCGGCGCCGAGCGAGGACGCGGCGACCGCGCCGAAGCCGGTGCGGATCAGGCCCGGCTCGACGACCGCCACGTCCACCCCGAACGGCCGCACCTCCTGGCGCAGCGCGTCGGAGATCGCCTCCACCGCGTACTTGCTGGCGTGGTAGTAGCCGCCGCCGGGGAAGACCAGCCGGC
The DNA here is from genome assembly GCF_055586805.1 of Micromonospora sp. NPDC049201. Lineage (NCBI taxonomy): Bacteria > Bacillati > Actinomycetota > Actinomycetes > Micromonosporales > Micromonosporaceae > Micromonospora > Micromonospora sp. NPDC049201. The sequence goes on from NZ_JBVJHM010000006.1 coordinate 214,685, forward strand.
CACCCATCGAGCTGATGTTGACGATCCGGCCCCGGCCGGCCCGGCGCATGCCGGGCAGCACGAGCTGGGTGAGCCGGGCGAGCCCGAAGACGTTGGTCTCGAACTGGGCCCGCACCCGGTCCATCGGGGACTCCTCGATCGGGCCGTACTCGCCGTAGCCGGCGTTGTTGATCAGCACGTCGACCTGGCCGTGTGCGGCTTCGACCGCGGCGACGGCGGCACGCATGGACGCCTCGTCGGTCACGTCGAGGGCGAGCAGCCGGGCGCCGGTGTCGGCCAGGTCGGCGATCGCGTCGACCTTGCGGGCGGTGGCGTACACGGTGAGGTCGGGCCGGCGGGCGAGCCGCGCGACGGTGGCCCGGCCGATGCCGGAGGAGGTGCCGGTGATCAGGACGGTGGTCATGCGTGGTCTCCCGGAGAGGTCAGGCCGGCGACGAGCAGCGCGACGCCGTCGCGCAGCCGCTGCCGGGGCAGGTCGGGGTCGGTGAGGTCGGCCTCCAGGCCGCGGGTGAGCGCGACGAGCACGTCAGCCACCGCGCGGGCCCGGGGCCCGGCGGCGTCCGCCAGCGTGCCGGCCACCAGGTCGGTCATCTCGGCGGTGTACGCCTCGACGAGGTCGCCGGTGAGCTTGCCGCTGGCGTCGAGCAGCTCGGTGGCGTGCGGGCTGTCCCGGTGCAGCGTGAGCGTGAGTTCCAGCTTGGCGGCGAGCACGTCGTGCAGCCGGTCGGCCAGCTCGCCGCCGGGGGTGGCGGCGGCCTGCCGGGCCCGGTCGAGCGTGTCGGCGAAGAGCCGTTCGGCCAGTCGCCGGTAGGCGTCGTTCTTGTTGCGCACGTACTGGTAGACCGCCGGCCGGGACATGCCGGCGGCGGCGGCGATGTCGTCCATGGTGGTGCGCCGCATCCCGTGCCGGGTGAAGCACGCGTACGCGGCGGCCAGGATCGTCTCCAACCGGTCGTTCGACATGCTGACAAGTTTTGCACAAAACGTCAGGACGTCAATCGTGTCCCCGGTCACGCCGGAGGGGGTGTTCAGCGGGGGGCGGGCAGGGCGGGGTGCACGCGCACCACGACGGCGGTGGCGTTGTCCGCGCCGCCGGCCGCCAGGGTGGCGTCCAGCAGTGCCCGGACCGTCCGCGCCGGCTCCTGACGGGCGGCCAGCAGGTCCCGGAGCCGGTGGTAGCCGAGCTGGTCGCTGACCCCGTCGGTGCAGAGCAGCCAGGTGTCCCCGCGACGCAGCGGGACGGCGAGCAGGTCCGGTTCCGGCTGGTCCGGGTGCCCGACGTAGCGCAGCAGTTGGTAGCGGGCCCGGGCCGCCTCCGGGGAGTCGGCCGGCCACCAGCCGTGCAGCAGCCCCAGCCAGGCCAGGGTGTGGTCCACCGTGACCAGCTCCAGCAGCCCGTCGCGCAGCCGGTACGCCCGCGAGTCGCCGAGGTGCACGAGCCAGCCCCGGTCGCCGTCCGGCTCGACCACCAGCGCGGTGAGCGTGCACCCGGTCAGCCCCGCGCGCGTGGCGCCGGCCCGGCGGACCCGGCGCTGGGTCTCGGCGGCGGCGGCGTGCAGCCCGGCGGCGTCGACGACCGGCCACCCGGCGCGGACCCGCCCGACGAACGTCTGCGTCGCGGTCGCGCCGGCTGCCCGGCTGCCCTCGCCCTCGCCCATGCCGTCGCAGACCACGGCCAGCGGCAGTTCCTCGTCGACGTGCAGCACGTCGTAGTTCGCCGGATAGCGGTGCCCGACCACGCTGCCGCCGGCGACCTCCAGCGTGAGTCGCCCGGCGGTCAGTCGGCGGGTGGCCTCGACCGGTCGGTCCGGTGGGCGGCGGTGGAACACCAGCGGACCGTAGCACCGGCACGGGCGGCGAACGGGCAGGTCAGGGCGTGTCTCGTGTCAACCGGGGTTGACGCCATGGCGCTGTCAACCTACATTGACAGTATGAGTCAGGCAACGGAACTCGCGGCGGCCGCCGGCAGCACCGACCCGAAGGTCGGCCTGCGGGCCGTGCTCGCCCTGCGCCGGCTGCTCGAACGGCTCGAGGTGGTCCAGGTGGACAACGCCCGGCGACAGGGCTGGTCCTGGCAGGAGATCGCCGACGCGCTCGAGGTCAGCCGACAGGCGGTCCACAAGAAGCACGCCGGACGGCCGGCGGTGCGCGAAAGCTGGGAGGCGTGATGTTCGAACGATTCACCGACCGGGCCCGGGCCGTGGTGCACCACGCGCTCGTCGAGGCACAGACCGAGGGCCGGCGGCCGGTCGGCACCGAGCACCTGCTGCTCGGCGTGCTCGCCGACCGCGACAACCTGGCGGTTCGGCTGCTGTCGGCCGACGGCGTCGACGCCGACGCGCTGCGCGCGGCGGTGGCCCGCCACACCGCGCAGGGCGTCGACGGGCTCGGCGCGGCGGACGCGGCGGCGCTGCGCGAGATCGGCATCGACCTGGCCGCCATCGTGGCCCGGATCGAGGAGTCGTTCGGCCCGGACGCGCTCCGCGAGGCGACACCGCGCCCGCGCCGGTGGTGGCGTCGCCGGCCCGACAGCGGCCGGTTCTCGCCCCGGGCCAAGAAGGTGCTGGAGCTGTCGCTGCGCGAGGCGCTCCGGCTGCGCCACCGGCACATCGGCACCGAGCACATCCTGCTCGGCCTGCTCCGGGAGGGCGACGGCCTGGCCGCGCAGGTGCTCACCGAGGCCGGCGTCGACGTCGACGACCTGCGGCGACGGGTCGACGCGGCACTGCGCGAGGCGGCCTGACCCCCCGCCGGAATCCAAACCTGATTGCGGTCCTCGCAACGACCCCGCCCGCCGGCTCGCCGCCGCGCCCGGTGTCCTGCACACTGACGCCGTGGACGGTGCAGACGACAAGCTTCCGGTGACCGCCGAGAACCGGACCCCGCGCTCGGCCGTGGTGGTGAACCCGGTGAAGGTGGCCGACCTCGACGAGTTCCGGCGGATCGTGGACGGCGCGCTCGACGCGGCCGGCTGGCCGGCCCCGACCTGGTACGAGACCACGGTCGAGGACCCGGGCCGCGGCCAGGCGGAGGAGGCGGTGAAGGCCGGCGCCGAGGTGGTCTTCGCCTGCGGCGGCGACGGCACCGTGATGGCCTGCGTGACCGCGCTGGCCGGCACCGACGTGGCGCTGGCCGTGCTGCCCCAGGGCACCGGCAACCTGCTCGCCGCCAACCTCGGCCTCTCCAACGACCTGGCCGCCGGGCTGGAGGTCGCCGTCGAGCGCGGAATGCGCCGACTCGACGTCGGCGTGGTCGACGACAAGTGTTTCGCGGTGATGGCCGGGATGGGCTTCGACGCCCAGATGCTCGACTCCACCTCCGAGACCACCAAGAAGCGGATCGGCTGGCCGGCCTACCTGGTCGGCGCCGCCCGCCACCTGCGGGACCGGCCGATGCGGGTCTCGGTCCGGATCGACGGCCGGGCGCCGGTGCGCCGCCGGGCCCGCTCGGTCCTGGTGGCCAACGTCGGCCGGCTCCAGGGCGGGGTGCGCCTGCTCACCGACGCCGAGCCGGACGACGGCTGGCTCGACGTGGCGGTGCTGACCCCGCGCACGCTCGGCCACTGGGTCGCCATGGGCTGGGCGCTGGTGCGCCGCACCGGCAGCGTGCCCCGGATGGAGGTGTTCCGGGCCCGCACCGTCGAGATCGCCAGCAACCGGGCCCAGCCCCGGCAGCTCGACGGCGACCTGATCGAGCCGGGCCGCTCGCTCACCGCCACCATCCGACCCGAGTCGCTCTGGCTCTGCGTGCCACGCCCGGCGGACCACCCCGACCTGGCGGAGGACGCCAAGGCCGCCGCCGAGCGCGGCGAGCGTCTGATCGACGAGGCGCGCCGTGAGTAGCACCAAGCTCGTCCCCGAGACGCGGTTGATGGCCGAGAACGAGCTGTCCGCCGACGACGCCTGGCGCACGCTGCGCCGGCACGGCGGCTGGTCCCTGCTGCGGGACGCGTTCATCCGGTTCCGCTACGGCGACGGCTTCAGCCACTCCCGAGCCCTGGCGTTGCAGCTCTGCCTCGCCGTGGTGCCGTTCCTGATCGCGCTCACCGGCCTGATCACCGACCTCGGCGCGGACGAGGGCGGCAAGGTCGTCGCCGACACGGTGCTGGCGATCACGCCGGGTCAGAGCGAGACCATGGTGCAGGAGCTGCTGACCGACTCCGACCGCACCGAGGACGCCGGCGAACTGGCGCTGACCCTCGGTCTGATCACCGGCCTGGTCGCGTTGACCACCACGATGGCGCAGATCGAGCGCGGCGCCAACCGGATCTACGGCGTCGAGCGGGACCGTCCGGCGTTCCCCAAGTACGTCCGCGCCGCCGTCCTCGCGGTGGTCGCCGGCGTGCCCGCGCTGATCGGGTTCCTGATCCTGGTCGGCGGCGGCGCGCTGGGCGACTCGGTGCGCCGGCACTACGAGTGGGGCGAGGGTGCCACCGTCGTCTGGGACGTGATCCGCTGGCCGCTCAGCCTCGGCCTGACCGTGCTCGCCGTGGCGGTGCTGTTCCGGCACACGCCCCGACGCAAGCAACCCGGCCTGTCCTGGCTCTTCTTCGGCGCCGGCATCGCCATCGCGCTGTGGTGGCTGGCCAGCCTGCTGCTCGCCGCGTACGTCAAGTACAGCGGCGGTTTCGGCCAGACCTACGGCGCGTTGACCGGCATGATGGCGCTGCTGCTCTGGGCCAACCTCACCGGCATGGCGCTCTTCGGCGGGCTGGCCTTCGCCGCCCAGTTGGAGGCCATGCGGATCGGGGTGGAGGAGCCGGCCCAGCCGGATCTGTGGCAGCCGGAGGCGCAACGCGAGGAGTTGTTCGACACCGGGGAGATGACCGCGCTCTGACGCCGCGCCGACGCGGCGTGTGAGAGCCACGCCGATCGGGTACAGCGCGCCTCGCAGAAGAAAAGGGAGGTGCGGTGTGACCGCGGTCAAGGAAGCCGGGCGCCGGCCGCTCGGCCACTTCGCCGAGCGGAGCCTGGTCGGGCTGCTCGCGGTGGCCGGCGCGGGCGTCGCCTTCGGCGTGCTGCTCATGCTCGTCCGGTTCCGCTGGAGCCCGCTCCAGGACGCCGACCACGCGGCGGCCGAGTGGTTCAACAACCTCGTGGCCCCGCACCACCCGCTGGTCACCGTGCTCCAGGCGATCACCGACCTGGGCGGTCGACCGGTGCTGATCTGGCTGATCACCATCGCGGTGGTGGGCCTGCTGATCCGCCGCCAGTCCCGGCTGGCGGTCTACCTGATCGTCACCGGCGTGGGCGGGCTGATCCTCGACCCGTCGCTCAAGGCGCTGGTGGGGCGGCTGCGCCCGGTGGTGGACGTGCCGATCGCCAGCGCCCCCGGCAACAGCTTCCCCAGCGGCCACGCGCTCGGTTCGTTCGTCGCGTACGGCGCGCTGCTGCTGGTGTTCCTGCCGGCCATGGCGCCCCGCTGGCGCAAGCCGGCCATCGCCATCGCCGCCGTGCTGGTCTTCCTGGTCGGGCTGACCCGGATCGCGCTGGGCGTGCACTTCGTGTCGGACGTGCTCGGCGGCTGGCTGCTCGGCGCGGCCTGGCTGGGCGTCACCGCGTACGCGTTCCGGCTGTGGCGACGCGAGCGCGGCCGGCCGGTGCCGCCGCTGAGCGAGGGCCTGGAGCCCGAGGCGGGCGAGGAGATCAAGCCCGCCCCGGCCGAGGAGAAGGTGCTGGAGCATCCCCGCTCCGCGGTGGCCGAGCTGCTGGTCGGCTGGGTGATCGTCTTCGGCGTGCTGTACGCCTTCGGCATGTACGTCAGCTACCACGCCAAGGGCACGTTCTTCGACACGCTCGACACCGAGGTCCCGCGCTGGTTCGCCGCCCGGCACACCGACGCGCTCACCGACCTGAGCTGGTGGTGGAGCAAGTTCGGCGACACGCACGCCATCCTGCTGGTCTCGCTGGTGTTCTGCCCGATCGTGCTGGCCCTGTGGCGCCGCTGGCGGCCGGTGCTGTTCGTGGTGCTGGCCATGTTCGGCGAGCTGAGCCTGTTCCTGGCCAGCGCCCGGGTGGTGGAGCGGCCCCGCCCGCCGGTGGAGAACCTGGACGGCCAGATGCCCACCTCGTCGTTCCCGTCCGGGCACATCGCGGCGACCATCTGCCTCTGGGTCGCCATGGCGATCATCGTGTTCCCGCGTACCGACCGCTGGTGGCGGTGGCTGTTCGTGGCGATGGCCGTGATCATGCCGGTCGGCGTGGCGACCTCCCGGATGTACCGGGGCATGCACCACCCGACCGACTTCATGGGCGCGATCCTGCTCGGCGCGCTCTGGCTGTCGCTGCTCTGGTGGGTGATCCGGCCCAACGCCGACGTCGCCCAGGGCAACCAGCCGGCGATCGAGTCCGAGCAGGTGGACGAGCTGGACGACGAACTGGCCAAGGCCGGTCGGCCGGACTGACGACGACGATGCTGCGGGTGATGACCTGGAACATCCGCACCGGCGGTCGGGACCGTGACGGCACCGACCGCCGGGACCGGATCGTCTCGGTCGTCACCGCGCAGCGCCCGGACGTGCTGGCCCTCCAGGAGCTGCGCGGGCTGGACCGCACGCTGGGCGGGTTGGCGGAGCGGACAGGTCTGGTGCCGTACCTGGCCCGGTCCTGCTTCGGCCAGCCGGTGGCGGTGCTGGTCCGTCCGCCGCTGCGGGTGCTGGCCGCCGGGCGGGTCCGCCGGCCGTTCCACCACGCCGCCGCCCTGGTGCGGGTGGCCACCGGGGCGGGGCCGCTGACCGTGTTCAGCACCCACCTGAACCCCTGGTCGGGCGCGCGGCGGCGGATCGAGGCGGGCTGGCTGGCGGCGGCCGTGCGGCGGGCCGGGGGAGAGCTGGCCCTGCTCGCCGGGGACCTGAACACGCTGGAGCCGGCCGTCGACCACACCGCCCGGCTGGCCGGGCTCGCCGCCGCGTACCGGCGTCGGCACCTGCGCCGCGACGGCCGTACCGTGGACACCCGCGCGGTGGCCCGGCTGCTCGACGGCGGCCTGGTGGATCTCTGGCCGCGCTCCGGCGGTGACGGGCCGGGCGGGCTGACGGTGCCGACCGGCCACGGCGGCGCGGAGTTCGCCGGGATGCGGTTGGACTACCTGCTCGCCACGCCGCCCCTGGCCGACCGGTTGGTGGCGGTCCGCGTGATCCGCGACGCGGCGGCCGACACCGCCTCCGACCACTACCCCGTCCTGGCCGAGCTGGACCTCACGCCCGTGCAGAGCCCTGTTTCAGGGAAAGCGTGGTCATCCGGGGCCGGATAGCCACGCTTTCCGTGAATTCGGCCCCCCGGGCGTGCGGGTTAGGCGAGGTCGGACAGGATGATGGCTACGAAGATTGCGATGACCAGCTCGCTGATGATCCAGGAGTGGGCGTTGGACCAGTCGCGGATCTTCGGCAGCAGCCGGCCGGCGCGTGCGCCCAGCAGCACGAGCCCGAGCAGCGGCAGCGCCAGCAGCAGCACGGTGAGGACCAGGAACGGCAGCAGGTGCCACCACGGCTTGTCGTGCCCGGCCAGGCTGCCGGCGACCGACGCCATGGTGACCTCGTCGCTGGGCATGGCGAGGAACAGCAGCAGGCCCAGGCCGAACGCGAACGCGGGCTTCGGGTCCTCCAGCCTGCGCATCCAACCCGGAGGCTGGTTCCGCTTCCGGCGCAGGAACGTGACCACCATGAGCACGAGCAGCAGCGCCAGCACGATCCAGTCGATCAGGTGCCGGCTGCCGCTGTCCTTCGTGTCGTTGCCGGCGGAGTGCCGGACCAGCCGGAACACGGCATACCAGATCGTCAGCGGCACCAGCGTGCCCAGCGCCGCGCCCGCCAGGTACGCCACCGAGCTGCGCCGCGGGTCGCGGCTGGCGGCCAGGAAGATCGCGCTGACGAGCTGCGGACCGGCGACCATCACGAACGCCAGCGGCAGCACGGTCAGCAGGTTCATGCCCTCATTCTGTTGCCGCCCGATCGGGGTCGCGGCCGGTTCTAGAGGATCAGGTTGAGCAGCACGGTCAGCACCACCGAGGCCACAATCGAGAAGAGGATCATCAGGAGACAGCCGAACCCGCCGCCGGCGGGCCGGATCTCGGTGTTTCCGATGCGCATGACGTCAGCTCCTCGGAACGACGGCCGGGCGGTGCCGCGGCTTGCGGCACCGCCCGAAACCGGTCACAGCTCGCGCAGCCGGGGCAGCAGCTCCTCCTGGGCCCAGTCGAGGAACATCGGCTGACGGTCGCCGCCGACCTGGACCAGCGCCACGTGGGTGAAGCCGGCGTCGACGAACTTCTTGAACGCCTCGACGTGCCGTTCGACGTCCGGGCCGCAGGAGATGCCCTCGGCCACGTCCTCCTCGCGGACGAACTGGGTGGCCGCGTCGAACGCGTCCGGGTTGGGCAGGTCCGCGTTGACCTTCCAGCCCATGCCGAACCAGCGGAACTGGTCGTGCACGATCTTGCGGCACTCGTCCTCGTCGGGGCCGTAGCAGATGGCCACCTGGCCGTAGCGGGGGCGACCCGCGCCGCCGGCCTCCTCGTACATGTCGACGAGGTGGGACAGCGGGTCGGTGGCGATCATGGCGTCCGCGTACTCGGCGGCGAGCGTGGCGGACTGCCGGCCGGACGCCGCCACCGCCATCGGCACCGGCCGTTCGGGCCGGTCCCAGACATACGCGTCGGGCACGTCGAAGTGGTTGCCGGAGAACGTCAGCGTCTCGCCGTTGAGCAGCGGCCGGATGATCTGCAACGCCTCCTCGAACATCTCGTGCCGCTGCTGCACGTGCGGCCAGCCGCCGACCACGTGCTCGTTGAGGTTCTCCCCGGCGCCGAGGCCGAGCGTGAACCGCCCGTCCGACAGCACCCCGATGGTGCTGGCCTTCTGCGCCACCACCGCCGGGTGGTAGCGGCGGATCGGGCAGGTGACGAACGACAGCAGCTCCGGCCGGGTGGTGGCGTGGGCGACCGCGCCGAGCACCGACCAGGCGTACGGCGAGTGGCCCTGCGACTCCAGCCACGGATAGTAGTGGTCGGACATGACCAGGTGGTCGAAGCCGGCGGCCTCGGCGCGCACGGCGTGGTCGACCAGTTCCTTCGGACCGGCCTGCTCGCACATCAGGGTGTAGCCGACGTTCACCATGGCGCCTCTCCTCCCGGGGTGGATCGTCCCCGGATACCCCGTCGGGAGCGTGTCAACCTTGACGAGTGGTTCGAGGCTGCCTACAGTCCGCTTAACCGGTTCAGACCGGAGAGGCGCACCATCCTGTGGTGGGGATGACCGCCCCTGTGGCGGCCCGTGACGACGCGGGCCGCCACAGGACTTAACCGGTTGCCTTCAGAGGTTCATCGGCCTACGCTGATGCCGGCGTCCGGGACCGTCATCACCATCACCGCACCCCCACACGGGCACGGGGGAGATCTCCCTTCAGAGGACAGCCATGAAGAAAATGCTCTCCGCCGCGGGCGTCGCCCTGCTGACGGCGCTCACCGCCGTCTTCGCCTTCGGGCAGCCGGCGCAGGCCGCGACCGGGTTCTCCGTCTCCAACGGTCGGCTCTACGACGCCAACGGCACCGAGTTCGTGATGCGCGGCGTCAACCACGCGCACACCTGGTACCCGCAGCAGACCAGCTCGTTCGCCAACATCAAGGCCCTCGGCGCCAACACGGTCCGGGTGGTGCTGGCCAGCGGTGACCGCTGGACGAAGAACAGCGCCGCCGACGTGGCCAACGTGATCTCACTGTGCAAGGCCAACCGGCTCATCTGCGTGCTGGAGGTGCACGACACCACCGGTTACGGCGAGGACGGCGCCGCCACCACGCTGGCCAAGGCGACCGACTACTGGCTGAGCATCGCCGACGTGCTCAAGGGCCAGGAGAAGTACGTCATCGTCAACATCGGCAACGAGCCGTTCGGCAACCAGGGCTACAGCGCCTGGACCACCGACACCTCGAACGCGATCAAGCGGCTGCGCGCCGGCGGCCTCACCCACACCATCATGGTGGACGCGCCGAACTGGGGCCAGGACTGGTCGTTCACCATGCGCGACAACGCCGGCACCGTCTTCAACGCCGACCCGCAGCGCAACACCGTCTTCTCCATCCACATGTACGGCGTGTTCGACACCGCCGCCGAGATCAGCGACTACCTGGGCCGGTTCCGCACCGCCGGGCTGCCCATCGTGGTCGGTGAGTTCGGCTTCAACCACTCCGACGGCAACCCCGACGAGGACGCCATCATGTCCTACGCCCAGACCAACCGGATCGGCTACCTCGGCTGGTCCTGGAGCGGCAACGGCGGCGGCGTGGAATACCTGGACATGACCACCGGCTTCAACCCGGCCCAGCTCACCACCTGGGGCCAGCGCATCTTCAACGGCGCCAACGGCATCGCCGCCACCTCCCGCGAGGCGTCGGTCTACTCGGGCAGCTCGCCGAGCCCGACCACCAGCCCCAGCCCCACCACCAGCCCCAGCCCGACCCCGACCCCGACCCCGACCCCGCCGCCGACCACCACGCCCCCGCCGACCGGTGGCTGCACCGCCACCCTCACCGTCGTCAACTCGTGGCAGGGCGGCTTCCAGGGCGACGTCAAGGTGACCGCCGGTTCCGCCGCGATCACCGGCTGGAGGGCGACGTGGACCTTCGCCAACGGCCAGACCGTCAGCCAGGCGTGGAACGCCACGGTCAGCGGCAGCGGGTCGGCGTGGACCGCCCGCAACGTCGACTACAACGGCCGGCTCGGCGCCGGCGCCAGCACCACGTTCGGCTTCATCGGCAACGGCAGCGCCGCCACCCCGGCGGTGACCTGCTCCGCGAGCTGACCGACCGCGCATCGGGTGGCCGGGTCTGCACGGACCCGGCCACCTTTCTTCGCGTACGCGGTCAGCTCAGGTCGTAGTGCGAATAAGTGTGGTGTCAACGGCGACGCGCCGAGTCCAGACTTCTACGCACGGTTGCGGTCCTTGGATGGTCGGCCCCCAACACTCGCTCGCAGTCCGCGAGGGTTCGTTCGTAGAGGGTGATGGCTTGTGCGACGCGTCCGGCCGACAGATATGCGTACGCCAAATTGTTGCGGCAGGCCAGATTATCCGGGTGGTCCGCGCTGCGAACCCGTTCGCTGTCGGCGAGAGTCTGCTCGAAGAGGGCTATGGCTATTACGTGGTGGCCCATGGATTGGTAGCTGTGAGCCAGTCCATCGCGGGAAATGAAGGTGGTCGGGTGGCCAGGGCCGAGAACCCGTTGGCTGTCAGCGAGGGCCTGCTTCAAGAGGTTGACGGCTTGTTCGACGTGTCCCACCGAGTCGTAGGCGTTGGCGAGGCTGACGCGGGAGCCGATAGTGCTCGGATGGTCGGTACCGAGGATCCGAATGCGGTCAGCGAGTGTTTGTACGTGCAGGGTGATGGCTTCTTCGAAGCGACCTGCCGACATGAATGCGTTGGCCAAGTTATAGCGGGAGGAGAGGGTGTTCGGGTGGTCGGGGCCCAGAACACGGCTGCTTTGGGCGAGTGTCTGCTCATGAAGGCTGATCGCTTGCTCGGTGCGGCTCGCTGACTGGTAGGCGTAGGCCAGGTCATTGCGTGATGCCAAGGTATTCGGGTGATCGGGCCCGAAGACCCGCTCGCTGTCGACGAGGGTCTTTTCATAGAGCGCGATGGCTTGTTCAGAACGGCCTGACGAGTCGTAGCCGCTGGCGAGCCTGTTACGGGAGGCCAGGGTGTCCGGGTGGTCGGGGCCGAGGACCCGCTCGCGGTCCGCTAGCGTCTGCTCATGCAGGGTAACGGCCTGCTCGACGTCGCCGGCCAACTCATAAGCGCTAGCCAGGTTGCTGCGGGACGTCAGCGTGTGCGGGTGATCGAACCCCAGGCTTCGTTCACAGTCGGCGAGGGTCTGCCTCTGAAGGGCGATGGCGCGGTTGAGGTCACCAACCTCTTGCAGCGAGTCCGCCGCCCAGAAGAGCGGCACCAGCAGCAGAGGCACGGGGTTCGCGGAGTTGCCGTACAAGGCTAGGAGGTGGGCCACGAGTTCGTCGACTTCGGCACGGCGCTGGGCAACCTGTGGATAGGGAAGGTTGTTGGTGAGCAGGCTCAATAGTCCCGCCGCGGCAGCAATCGCGTCCGCCAGCGGTGGTGTGGCGTCTGCTCTGGCGGCGAGGTGGCGAATCACCCGGGCGGTCAACCGGTGCACTGCCACGACTACCCGGTCCCGACCGCGCTCGTCCTCCGCCACGCCCCCGAGCGTGACGAGTGACGCCCCGGCGAGCAGGTCCAGCGCTCGCCCCGCCCCGCCGGCCAGCCCCAACGCGTCCGCGCCGGCGTCGAGCAGCTCCCGACTGATGCCGTCCGGGGACAAGAGAGCCAGCACCGTCAGCAGGCGTACCGCGTCCCCGCTCGGATCGTCCGCGACGAGACCCGCCACGCTCAGTTGGGTGGCCTTGAGCACCCCGGGATGATCGGTGCCGGCCTGCCGGCGCAGGGTCGCGTCCAGGCCCTGCCTGTCCAACGCGTCCAGGTAGCCGCGGTACGACAGCTTGTTGCGCACGATGTACGCGGCGGCCTGTGCCAGCCCCAACGGCAACCAGCCCAACTGCTCGCCGACCTCGCCGGCATCCGGGCCGTCAGCCAGCCCAGTCGCGTCCCGCAGGAACCGTCGCCCCTGCTCCGGGCTGAACAGGCCCACTGGTACGACGGCGACGCCGGGCATGGCCGCGAACTCCTGCCGGTTGCTGGTGATCAGCACCGTCGCGCCGCCGGGGCCGGGTAGGTACGGCGCCACGTCGTCCGGGTCGTCGACGTTGTCGAACACCACCAACTGCCGGCCCCGTCGGCCTTCGCTGAGCCACCGGGTCACCGCCGTCGCCAGCTCGTGTGGCGTCTGGTCGGCCCCGCTCCGGAGTCCGACATGTTCGGCCAACAGGGCCAGCTCGGCGGTGGGTCCACCCTCGGCGTTGAGCCACGCCACCAGGTCGTAGCCGTCCTCGGCGCACTGCCGCGCGTACGCGGCGGCCAACTGCGACTTGCCTACGCCGCGCTGCCCGGCGAGCGCCACCAGGGCGGCGCGGCCCTGGCCCTTCAGCGCCCACCGCAGCGCCCGGACTTCTGCCGGTCGGTTCTGGAAGTGCCACGCCACGCGGGGCACCGCGCCGAACACCCGCGACGAGTCGGGGCCGCTCTTATGTGCTGTCCGGGCGGGCCTGAGCGCAGCCAGGAGGGGTGGCACGAACATCGTCGCCAGTGCGGCCAGCGCGCCGGAGACGACCGCCACTGGCGTCTTCCCGTCGGCGACCAGCGACCAGCCAATCAGCGCCGCCGTCGCTCCGACCACCACGACCAGCAGCCCTCGGCGCAGCCACCGTCCCCAATGCACGGACACCACCGCACCGTACCCACTGTCATCAACCGGCAACAGGCGGACCGGGTGAGGTCGTCAGGCTCCCACGACGGTCACGCTGTGCGCCCCGTACGCCTCGACGTTGCCGTTCGTTCTCGTCACCACGATGACGGGCTCGCCCTCGTGGAGGGCGTACCGGCGTCGTTCTTCCGGATCGGGCATCCGCGCCTGCACCTGGTCGCCCTTGCCCACGGGGACGGTGGTGCGCTCCCGCTCGCCCCGGACGAATGTTCCTCGGCTCTGTACGACCACGATCAGGCCCTCGCTTCGCAGTTGCTGGAGTGCGCGGCGGACCGTGAGTCGGCTGAGTTGGTATTCCTGGGTGAGGCTCAGTTCGGTCGGTACTCGCTGACCAGGGGCAAGCTGGCCTGAACGGATGGCCTGCCGAAGCCGGTCCGCGAGTTGCTTCCAGGTGGCGACATCGGGATCGAAGCCGCTCTCATCGCTCACGCCCGCACGCTAGGTGACTTCATGCTGTCAGGCTGTTGTGTTTACATCAATACAGCACTTAGAGTGATGTCACTTGCGGTTGCTGACGGAGGAGCGCGACATGCGTGGGCACGTCACCTACGACCAATGCGTGATCGCGGCGGCGCTGACCTTCGCCCGACGACATCGGCCGGTGGGGTCGTGGACCAGGTGGTGCAGGGTTTGCCGCTGCGGATCCGACCTGCCGTGCCGGGCAAGACATCACCTCCCGATCAAGCGCGCGCACTGGCCAGGGGAGGAGAGGTGACCGCACACGACCCGGTCGTGCCCCGCTGGCACTGCTCCGGATGCCAGCGCCCGTGGCCCTGCCCCATCCGTCGTCAGGAGTTGCGGGCCGAGTACGACCAGTCGTCGTTGTCCCTCGCCCTCTACCTGGCCCCGTTCCTGGTGGCTGCCACACAGGACATGATCGAGGCTTCGCCGACCATGCTCCATCGTCGCTTCCTCGGCTGGCTGCGATGAGCCGGATCGAGCGCGGAGACGAGAAGTTCCACTACTCGGACAACTCGCACCGATGGATACCGCCGGATCCGGACTTCCCGCAGGAGGTGTGGGACGAGATGGTGCGGCAGCACAAGGAGAAGCACCTTCGGTCGTCCACCAGCCCACGCGTCGCTCGCCGCTCGATCTGACCGAGTCGGCCTGCCGTACGATCTGGCGCGCGTCGGGCCGACCGGGCGGCGCGCGATCGTCGGGAGGGGACGCGATGAGCACGCCGGGGACCAGGGGACGACCGTCGGGACTGGTGATCGGCTCGCTGGTGGCGATCTCGTTCGGGACCGTCTTCGTCATGGTGAACAGCGGCGGCCTGCCCGCGCCCTGGCCGCTGGTGCTGCGGGTCGCCGGCCTGCTGGTGGCCACGCTGCTCCTGGTCGGTCTGTTCCGGGTCGCGCAGGCCCCACCCGGTGCGCGGGGACCGGAGGCGGCGGGGTTCATGGACCGCCGCTACTGGATCGTGGTGGCGGTGGAGGCGGTCGCGCTCTTCGGCGGCCTCGCCGTGATCAACAACGTGTTCGACCGGCCTGCCGTGTCGGTCGCCTGGGTCGCGGTGGTGGTGGGCGTGCACTTCTTCGGCCTGGCGGCGGTGTGGCGGATGCCGCGCTACCACTGGCTCGGCGCGGTGATGACCGCACTCGGGGTGGCCGGCTTCCTCACCCACGCGCTCGGCGGTGACGCGGGAGCGGTCGCCCTGGTCTCCGGCGTAGGCTGCGGCGTCGCCCTCTTCGCCACCGTCGCCCTCGCCCTCCGCGACACCACCTCGCGCACGAGTTGACCAAGGAGTTCGCGTCGCGAACCGGGCGGATGCCGACGCGAACTCCTTGATCAACGAGAGTGGAGCAGGCGGGCGGCGCGGGTCAGCAGGTACTCCTGCTCGGGGCGGCTGGTGGTCCGGGCGGCGGCGGAACGGTAGTGGGTCGCGGCGGCGTCGTGGTCGCCGGCCATCTCGTGCAGGTGGGCGCGGGCCGCGTCGAGCCGGTGTGAACCGGCCAGCCGGGGATCGCCGGCCAGGCCGGCGAGCGCGTCCAGGCCGGCGGCCGGGCCGTGCACCATGGCGGTCGCCACCGCGCGGTTCAACGCCACCACCGGGCTGCCGGTGAGCCGCTCCAACACCCCGTACAGCGCGAGGATCTGTGGCCAGTCGGTGGCCGCCGCGGTCGGCGCCTCGTCGTGCAGCGCGGCGACGGCGGCCTGGAGCTGGTACGGCCCCACCGGCCCCCGGGTCATCGCGTCGGTGACCAGCGCGGTGCCCTCGGCGATGGCGGCGGCGTCCCAGCGGGACCGGTCCTGCTCGGCCAGCGGGATCAGCTCCCCGGACGGGCCGCTCCGGGCGGCGGCGCGGGCGTCGGTGAGCAGCATCAGGGCGAGCAGCCCGGCCACCTCGCTGTCGCCGGGCAGCAGCCGGTGCATCTCCCGGGCCAGCCGGATCGCCTCCTCGCAGAGGTCGACCCGTCGCAGGTCGTCGCCGAGGCTCGCGGTGTGCCCCTCGGTGAAGATCAGGTAGAGGACGTGCAGCACGGCGGCGAGGCGGGCCTGCCGATCGGCCGGCTCGGGCAGCCGGAACGGCAACCCGGAGTCGCGGATGCGCTGCTTGGCCCGGCTGATCCGCTGCGCCATGGTGGCCTCGGGCACCAGGAACGCGCGGGCGATCTCGGCGGTGCTCAGCCCACCTACCGCCCGTAGCGTCAGCGCGATCGCCGACGGCGTGGTCAGCGACGGGTGACAGCAGAGGAAGAGCAGCACCAGCGTGTCGTCCCGGTCGCCGGTCACCGGCTCGTCGGCGGCCGGTGCGGTCCGCCGGTCGTCGCCGGAGCGCCGGGCCGCGCGGTCCTCCCGGTCCCGCCGGGCCGCCTCGGCCCGCACCAACTCGATCATCCGCCGGTACGCGACCTGCGTGAGCCAGCCACGCGGATGGTCCGGCAGCCCGTCGACCGGCCACTGCCGGCTGGCCGCGAGCAGCGCCTCCTGCACCGCGTCCTCGGCGGTGGCGAAGTCACCGAAGCGGCGGGCGAGCACACCGAGGACCTGCGGCGCCAGTTCGCGCAGCAGGTCCTCGACGGTGTGGTCGGCCAGGGTCACATCTCCTGCGGCGGGCCGGACATCACCGGGTGCACCTCGATCGGCATGCGCAGCGGCCGGCCGCCGGGGCCGGGCGCGGTGGAGATGAACGCGGCGATCTCGACCGCCCGCTGCGGCGTCTCGCAGTCGACGATCCAGAAGCCGGCCAGGAACTCCTTGGTCTCCGCGAACGGCCCCTCGGTGACCACCGGCGCGCCGTCGGCGCCGGCCCGCACGATCCGGGCCTGCTGCGGGCCGCCCAGCCCCTCACCCTGCACGAACTCGCCGTCGGCCGTGAGCTTCGCGTTGACCTCGCCCATGAAGTCGAGGTGCGCCCGGAACTCCGCCGGCGTCCAGGTGTCCACCGGCGGGATGTCGGTCCCGGCCGCGCTGAACTGCATCAGCAGCATGTACTTCACGATTCGCTCCTCACGCCGAGCACCGATTGTCGGTGCTTCCACCCCGGGTAGAAGCCACCACCCCGGTTCTCGACATCCGTCGGCGAAGTTTCTCAGGAGCTTTCGGTGACCTCCAGCAGCAGCGCCTGCTCCGGGTGCAGCGCGGGCAGTTGCAGGCCGACCGTGCCGAGCACCGACCCGGGGAGTGTCATCCCGGCGCCGGACGCCAGCCAACCCGGCGGGGTCAGCTCCAACAGCGCCGGCTCCGGCACCCCGGCCGGCGGGCGCACCAGATAGCGCCGCGCCGGGTCCAGCCCCGGCAGCCGCACCGCGCCGGGCACCTGGGCGACGGAGGTGGCGACGCGGCTGACCGCGTACACCGCCCGGGAGCGGTCGTGGGCGACCACGCCGTGGGCCTGCACGGCCGGGTCCGGGTGGTCGACCCGGACCACCCGCCCGCCGTGCAGCAGCGGGCGCAGCCGCTTGTGCAGTGCCACCCAGGCGGCCAGTTCGACCCGCGTGGACGCGTCGATCGCGGCGATGTCCCACTCGATGCCGTGGTGGCCGAAGAGCGCGGTGACCGCCCGGAAGCCCAGGTCGTGCACGCGGTGCGTGGTGTGCGAGCGGTCCGGGCCGATGTGCGTGCCGATCAGCTCCGGCGGGAGCAGCAGCCCGGTCCAGCGTTGGATGGAGAGTCGTTCCAGCGCGTCGTTGCAGTCGCTGGCCCAGACCCGGTCGGTGTGGCGCAGGATCTCCAGGTCGACCCGGGCCCCACCGGACGAGCAGCTCTCGATCTCCAGGCCGGGGTGCCGGGCGCGCAACTCGTCCAGCAGGCGGTAGATCGCCACGGTCTGCCCGTGCACGCCGGGCCGGCCGCCGTGCCCGGCCTCGGTGAGGTCACGGTTGTGGTCCCACTTGAGGTACGCGATCCCGTCGTGCCCGCTGAGCACGGCGTCGAGCCGGTCGCGCAGGTACGCGTACGCGTCCGGGTGGGCCAGGTCGAGCACCTGCTGGTGCCGCCACGCCGGGGGCAGCCGGCCCGGTGTCTGGAGCACCCAGTCGGGGTGGGCGCGGAACAGGTCGGAGTCGGGGTTGACCATCTCCGGTTCGACCCAGAGCCCGAACTGCATGCCGTGCCCGCGTACGTGGTCGATGAGGGGTTGCAGCCCGTCCGGCCAGACCTGCTCGTCGACCCACCAGTCGCCGAGCCCGGCCAGGTCGTGCCGCCGGCCGCGGAACCAGCCGTCGTCGAGCACGAAGCGCTCCACGCCCACCTCGGCGGCCCGGTCGGCGAGCGCCCGCAGCCGGTCCAGGTCGTGGTCGAAGTAGACCGCCTCCCACACGTTCAGCGTCACCGGGCGCGGCGTGCGCGGATGACCCGGCCGGGCCCGCAGGTGGGTGTGCAGCACGTGGCTGAGCCCGTCCAGCCCGTCCGCCGACCGGACCGCGTACAGCAGCGGCGTGGCGTACTCCTCGCCGGGGCCGAGCACGATCTCGCCGGGCGCGAGCAGTTCACCGCCGCCGAGTGTGGCCTCGCCGGTGGGGCGGCGCTCGGCCACCGTGACGTGGTCGCCGCTCCACGCGGTGTGCACCGCCCACACCTCGCCGTGCTCGAAGCCGAAGCCGGGGACGCCGGCGACCAGCAGCAACGTGGCGTCGTGCCCGGTGCGGCCGTGCCGCCCCTCGCGGACCCAGGCGCCCATCGGCCACGGGTGCCGCTGCGGCTCGCGTTCCCGGCACCAGCGCCCGGTCAGGTCGAGCAGCTCGGTGGCGACCGCCGGCACCGGCAGCACGGGGGTCAGCTCGCGCAGCTCGTAGCGGCCGTCGCCGTCGTTGCGCAGTCGGTGCCGCAGTGTCAGCAACCCCGCCGGGTCCAGCGTGATCTCGATCGACAGACTCAACCCCGCGCCCGGGTCCGCCGCCCGCACGGTGACCCGCGCGGCCCCCGCCTCGGGTCCGTCGTCGCTCGGCGGGTCAATCACGTCGAGACCGACCAGGCGAAACGCCGTGGACCAGTCCCGGCCGTCGCGGTGGCCGGCAAGCCCGGGCCGGCCACCCCAGCCCGCGCTCCCCTCGGGCAGCAGCGACAGCACGGTGGGTTCGTCGAAGCTGCTCGGCACCACCGGCGCGACGGTGGCGTCGACCAGCGCGGAGAGGTCCGCGGTCGACAGCGGCCCGAGGTCGGCACCCCAGTGCACGACTCGGGGCAACCCCGAGCCGCGCGCGTCGAGCACCAGGCTGGTCCCCGCCCGGCGCAGATGAACGATCGTCATCCCTTGGAGGCTCCCAGCGTCAGGCCCCGGACGAACTGCTTCTGGAGCAGGAAGAAGATCACCAGGGTGGGGATCGCGACCAGCACCGAGCCGGCCGAGACGAGGTTGTTGTCGGTGAAGAACTGGCCGCGCAGGTTGTTCAGCGAGCTGGTCACCGGGAACTTGTCGCCGGTACGCATCAGCACCGTCGCCCAGAAGAACTCGTTGTAGATCCAGGTCACCTCCAGCGTGGCCAACGCGGCCAGGGCCGGTCGGCACAGCGGCAGGGTGACCTGCCAGTACTGCCGCCACACGCTTGCCCCGTCGACCATCGCGGCCTCGTACAGCTCGTGCGGCAGCGCCTTCATGTAGTTGCTCAGCACGAAGACGCAGAAGCCGCACTGGAACGCGACGTTGACCAGGATCAGCCCCCAGTAGCTGTCGTAGAGCAGCTCCGAGTCGCTCATCCAGGCCGGCAGCGGGATCTGCGTGAACATCCGGAACAGCGGGATCAGCAGGGCCTGCTGGGGCAGCAGGTTCGCGGCGGTGAACAGGCCCAGCAACACGATGTTGAGCTTCCAACTGAACCGGGCGATCACGAACGCCACACAGGAGGCGAGGAAGAGCGTGAGCAGCACCGCCGGCAGGGTGATGTAGAGCGAGTTGAGGAAGTGCTTGCCGAACTCGGCGGTCCGCCACGCGGTGACGTAGTTGTCGATCGTCCAGCCGCCGAAGGAGACGTAGCCGTGCACGGCGGTGTACTGGTACGAGCGGAACGAGGTGAGCACCGCCCAGAACAGCGGGAACAACCAGCCGACGGCGATCGTACCCAGGAAGAGGTGCAGCACCACCCGGGCCGGCCGCAGCGGCCGGCGGCGGCCGGGGGAGACGGCGGCGGTCATCGCTTGTCCTCCCGCATGACGGTCCAGAGGTAGACGGTGATGAAGATCAGGGAGACGGCCAGCATGATGGTGGCCAGTGCCGAGCCGAAGCCGATCCGGCTCGCCTCGCCGACCACGTTCTGGGTGACCAGCGCCGAGATCAGCTCCAGCCCGTTGCGGCCCTTGTTGATGACCCAGACCAGGTCGAACGCGCGCAGCGACTCGATCACGGTGACCACCAGCACGATGATGTTGATCGGGCGCATCACCGGGAAGACGACCCGGAAGAACGTGCTGGTCTCCGAGGAACCGTCCACGGCGGCGGCCTCCCGCAACGACGGGTCGACGCCCTTGAGGCCGGCCAGGTAGAGCAGCATGATGTAGCCGACGTGCCGCCAACCGGCGGCGACCAGCACCGCCCAGATGTTCACGTTCGGGTCGCCGTACCAGTCGGTGTCGCCGCCGAACACGCCGTTGAGCAGGCCCTGGTCCCGGCTGTAGATGAGCTGCCAGATGAAGCCGACGAGCGCCAGCGAGAGCACCACCGGCAGGTAGAGCGCGGTCTGGTAGAACCGGCTGCCGCGCATTTCCTTGTCGAGCAGCACGGCGAGGAACATCCCGATCGGGGTGGCCACCACGAAGAGCGCGGCCAGCCAGAGCAGGTTGTTCTGCACCGCGGGGACGAACGGCGGGTAGTTGTTCACCACGTCGTCGTAGTTCTTCAGCCCGACCCAGTCGATCTCGCCGAGCGGGCCGATGCCGTCCCAGTCCGTGCCGGAGAGCAGCACGGTCGCCGCCGCGGGCAGCCAGACCAGGGCGAGGACGAGCAGCAGGGGCACCAGCACCATCAGCGTGATCACCACGCGGTCGGTGCCGGACAGGAGCCGTAGCCGGCGACCGCGACCACCGGTGGTGGTGGTCGCGGCCGGCGGCGGCACGGCGTGATCCGCTTGGATCAGGGGCAGGTCGGACATGGTGTCCTTCCCCCTTCCGCCGTCAGCTTGTGAAGATCGACTTCTTCTGGTTCTCGACGCTGGTGAGCATCCCGCTGATGTCCTTCGGGTTCTTGATGAACTGCTGGAGGGCCGGGATCATCACGGTGGAGGCGAAGTCCGGCCGGGTGTCCCGGTCCAGGAACTGCGCGATCTCGGTGGCGGAGCCGACCAGTTCGGCGGCCTTCTTCTGGAGCGCGGTGTAGCCGGCGGTGTCCGCGCCGCTGTTCGCGACCAGCGTGCTCGGGTCGTTCTTGACCGTGATGTTCGCGGCGTCCTTCGAGCCCAGGTACGTCAGCAGCTTGGTGGCAGCGTCCTTGGACTTCGGCTTGCGGGCCATCATGTACCCGTCGATCGGCGCGTCCAGGGCCTTCGCGCCGATCGTGGAGTCGACCTCCGGGAACGTGAAGAAGTCCAGGTCCTCCAGGTCGGCGCCGCTGAACTGCTGGCCGACGAAGAGGCCGAGCAGGTACATGCCGCTCTTCTTCTGCTGCAACGACTGGGCGGCCTCCTGCCAGGTGCGGCCCAGCGCGTCCGGCTGGTGCAGGGGGAGCAGCCCGGCCCAGGTGTCGAAGACCTTCTTCACCTTGTCGGAGGTCCACGACTCCTTGCCTGCCATCAGGTCGACGTGGAACTGGTAGCCGTTGATCCGCAGGTTGAGGATGTCGAACGTGCCCATCGCCGGCCAGCCGTCCTTGTCGGCGAAGGCGATCGGGGTCAGGCCGTCCTTCTTCATCTGCGCGCCGAGCGCGGTGAGCTGGTCCAGCGTGGTGGGCACCTGGTAGCCGCGCTGCTGCCAGACCGACTTGCGGTAGAAGACCGCCCACGGGTAGTACGACGCCGGCACGAAGTACTGCTTGCCGTCGTCGCCGGTGGACGCCTTCTTGAACGCGTCGGAGTAGCCGTCGAGCTTGCCCCACACGTCGCTGAGGTCACCGGCCAGGCCCTTGGCCGCGAAGAACCGCATCCGGTAGCCGGCGAACCAGGTGAACACGTCGTCCGGCTTGCCCTGTAGGTAGTTGTTGATGTTCTCCTGGAACGTGTTGTGGTCGACCGTGTTGACGTTGACGGTCACCCCGGACGATGTCTTGAAGCCGTCCACCACCTTGGCGACGACGTCCTTGGGTTTCGGGTCCGACTGGTTCGAGCCGAGCGTGACGCTCTTCGCATCGCCGCCGGAGTCGGAGTCGGAGTCGCCGCAGCCGGCGAGCGCGCCGGTGCCGAGCAACGCGCCCGCGCCGGCCGCGCCGGCCAGCAGCGAGCGCCGGCGCAGGCCGGCGACGGACGGAGGGACGAGCCGGGCGAGGTACTCGGCCTGTGAGCGGGGACGGGACATGGTGCCTCCTGCGGGGACGAGGTGGCTACGAGATCCACCGAGAATCCACACGTCCGAACAGAAATAGCCGGTGGCGGTTGAAGCTACCCGTTGGTTCCGCGCTGTCAAGAGGGCGAAAGGGCGGCGATAACCGTGCTGTGGCAGCGAAAAGGCGTGGTAAACGTTGTAACTACTGTCGATGTTGGAAAGTGTTGACTTGGCTGTCGTTCGCGGGCACCCTCAGCTCTCATGCGGAACTGGCACGGCGAGGGCATCTGGTACGGCGCCGACTACAACCCGGAGCAGTGGCCCGAGGACGTGTGGCCCGAGGACGTCGCGCTGATGCGCCGCGCCGGGGTCAACCTGGTCTCGGTCGGCATCTTCTCCTGGGCCCTGCTGGAGCCGGCCCCCGGCCGGTACGAGTTCGGCTGGCTCGACCGCGCGCTCGACCTGCTGCACGACGGCGGCATCCGCGTCGACCTGGCCACCGCCACCGCCAGCCCGCCACCGTGGCTGGCCCACCGGCACCCGGAGACACTGCCCCGCCGCGCCGACGGCGCCGTGCTGTGGCCCGGCGGCCGGCAGGCGTACTGCCCCAGCTCGCCGATCTTCCGGGACCGTTCGCTCGCCCTGGTCGAGGCGGTCGCGACGCGGTACGCCGCCCACCCGGCGGTGGTGCTCTGGCACGTCTCCAACGAGCTGGGCTGCCACAACGTGCACTGCTACTGCGACGTCAGCGCCGAGGCGTACCGGTGCTGGCTGCGCGGGCGCTACGGCGACCTGGACGCGCTCAACGCCGCCTGGGGCACCGCGTTCTGGAGCCAGCGCTACCACGACTGGGCCGAGGTGAACCCGCCGCGCGCCGCGCCGACGTTCGCCAACCCGACCCAGCAGCTCGACTTCCTGCGCTTCTCCTCCGACGAGCAGCGCGCCCAGCTCCGCGCCGAACGGGAGCTGCTCGACCGGCTCGTCACCCAGCCGGTCACCACCAACTTCATGATCGGTACCGGCATCAAGTACCTGGACTACCACTCCTGGGCCGCCGACGTGGACGTGGTCGCCAACGACCACTACCTCACCGCCGCCGACCCGCAGCCGCAGGTGAACCTCGCGCTCGCCGCCGACCAGACGCGCGGCGTGGCCGGCGGCGCGCCCTGGCTGCTGATGGAGCACTCCACCAGCGCGGTCAACTGGCAGCCCCGCAACGTGGCCAAGACGCCCGGCCAACTACGCCGCAACAGCCTGGCGCACGTGGCGCGCGGCGCCGACGGGGTGCTCTTCTTCCAGTGGCGGGCGTCCCGGGCCGGCGCGGAGAAGTTCCACTCCGCGCTGGTGCCGCACGCCGGCCCGGAGACCAAGGTGTTCCGCGAGGTCAGCCGGCTCGGCGCCGACCTGCGCGCGCTGGCCGAGGTACGCGGCAGCCGGGTCGACGCCGACGTCGCCGTGCTGTTCGACTACGAGGCGTGGTGGGGCGCGGAACTCGACTCCCACCCCAGCGTCGACGTGACCTACCCCGACCGGTTGACCGCGCTGCACGCCGCGCTCTGGCGGGCCGGCGTCACCGCCGACGTGGTGCACCCGTCGACGGACCTGTCCCGCTACCGGCTGGTCCTGGTGCCCACGCTCTACCTGACCCGCGACGCGGACACCGCCGCGCTGCGCCGCTTCGTCGAGGGCGGCGGCACCGCGCTGGTCACCTACTTCAGCGGCATCGTCGACGAGCACGACCACATCCGGCTCGGCGGCTACCCGGGCGCGTTCCGGGACCTGCTCGGCGTACGCGTGGAGGAGTTCTTCCCGCTGCGCGCCGGCGAGACGGTCCGCCTCGACGACGGCGCCGACGCCGACGTGTGGACCGAGTGGCTGCACGCCGAGGGCGCCGAGGTGCTCGCCGCGTACGCCGACGGGCCGCTGCCCGGCGTGCCGGCGCTGACCCGCAACGCCGTCGGCGCGGGCGCCGCCTGGTACGTCGGCACCCGGCTCGACGACGCGGCGACCGACCGGCTGGTGGCCCGACTGCTCACCGAGGCCGGCGTGCACCCGCCGGTGCCCGCGCCGGTCGGCGTGGAGGTGGTCCGGCGTCGCTCGGCGGAGCGGAGCTGGCTGTTCGTGGTCAACCACACCGACGACGCGGCCCGGCTGCCGGTCACCGGCGTCGAACTGCTCACCGGCGGACGGTGTGACGGCGACCTGGTGGTGCCGGCGGGGGAGGTGGCGGTGGTCCGCGAGGAACCGGTCTGATGCTCGCCCAGCAACGGCAGAGCGCCATCCTGGAGCTGATCCGCCAGCGCGGCGGCGTCCGGGTCAGCCACCTGGTCGACCGGTTCGGCGTGTCGGACATGACCATCCGGCGTGACCTGGAGGTGCTGGCCGAGCGCGGGCTGATCGACAAGGTGCACGGCGGCGCGACACTGGCCGGCCCCGGCTCCACCGAGGAACCCGGCTTCGCCGCCAAGTCGGCGCGGCAGCGGGCCGAGAAGCAGGCGATCGTCGAGCGGGCCGCCGGGCTGGTCGAGCCGGGCATGGCGGTGGCGCTGTCCGCCGGCACCACCACCGCCGCGTTGGCCGCCCGGCTCGCCGGGGTACGCGGGCTGACCGTGGTCACCAACTCGATCCCGGTCGCCGACGCGCTCTACCAGAACCCCCGCGCCGACCAGAGCGTGGTGCTCACCGGCGGCATCCGTACCCCGTCGGACGCGTTGACCGGCCCGGTCGCCGAGGCGGCCATCGCCGCGCTCAACGTGGACCTGCTCTTCCTCGGCGTGCACGGGATGAGCCGGCGCACCGGCTTCACCACCCCCAACCTGCTGGAGGCGGCGGTGAACCGGCGGCTGATCGGCGCCGCCCGCCGGCTGGTCGTGCTCGCCGACCACACCAAGTGGGAGACGATCGGCATCGCCACCATCGCGCCGCTGGACGAGGCCGACGTGCTGATCACCGACGAGGGCCTGCCCGCGGCGGCCCGCCGGGAACTCGGCGAGCAGGTGGGCGAGCTGATCGTCGTACCGGTGGCCTGACCTTTCAGGCATTTCCCAGCCGTTCCCGTTAGGGTGCCCTGCACGGCCCGCGGGCTCCACGGTGGAGCCCGCGGATGGCGGAGGCGGAGTGGCGATGGTCTTCAAGAAGATGTTGAGCGCGTTCGGCGTGGGCGGCCCCAGCGTCGACACCGTGCTGACCAACCCGAACACCCGGCCCGGGCTGGCCCTGGACGGGCACGTCAACCTGGTCGGCGGCGACGCGCCGGCGCGCATCGAGCGGATCACCGTCGGCCTGGTCACCCGGGTCGAGATCGAGGGCGGCGACACCGAGTACGCCGGCGTCATGGAGTTCCACCGGATGCCGGTCAGCGATGCGTTCGAGCTGGCGCCGAAGCAGCAGCTCGCCATCCCGTTCCAGATGCCGGTGCCGTGGGAGACCCCGGTCACCGACGTCTTCGGCCAGCGGCTGCACGGCATGACCATGGGTCTGCGTACCGAACTGGCGGTGGCGCGGGCGGTCGACAAGTCCGACCTGGACCAGGTGTCGGTGCACCCGCTGCCGGTCCACGAGCGGATCCTCGACGCGTTCCAGGCGCTGGGTTTCCGGTTCAAGCACGCGGACCTGGAGCGCGGCCACATCTACGGTGTGCCGCAGACGCTGCCGTTCTACCAGGAGATCGAGTTCTACGCCGCGCCGCAGTACGCGCAGACGGTCACCGAGGTCGAGCTGACGTTCGTGACCAGCCAGCAGGGCGTCGAGGTGATCCTGGAGTGCGACAAGCGCGGCGGCTTCCTCAGCGCCGGGCACGACGTCTACGGGCGATACTCCGTCCCGCACAGCGACGCCTCGCGTACCGACTGGCCGCAGGTGGTCGACGGGTGGCTGCGGGAGACCACGTCCCGGTACGGCGGCCTGCGCGCCCAGGGCTTCGGCGCCCCGCAGGGCCACTACGGCGCCCCCGGTCACTACGGTCCGCAGGGCCACCACGGTCGTCGTGGCGGCGGCATGGGCGGCATGGTGGCGGGCGCGGCGCTGGGCGTCGCCGGCGGTCTGGTGGCCGGCGAGATGCTGGAGGACGCCTTCGAGGGCGACGACGGCGGGGACTTCGGCGAGGAGTGACGGCACGCGACGACGCCCCCGGGACGGATCCCGGGGGCGTCGCCGGTCGCGCGGCGCGGGTCACCGCCGGCCGCGACGCTCCTTGCCGGAGCGGCGCGCGCTGCCCGCCTTCGACAGACCACGGCTGATCAGGTACGCGCCGGTCAGCGCGGTCAGGTACCACCAGGCCTGGTTCGGGTTGTTGATGTTCAGGCCGTTGGCGGTGGTGCCCTTCCAGAACGCGGCGATCACGACGACCGCGGCGGCTGCGGCGTACACCCAGAACTCGGTGGTGAGGAACGCCTGCTTCGTCTCGGTGCCGGGGGCGGGCATCTCCTCCCGGTGGCCGTCGTGCATCGACGGCATCGGACGGGTCGGCGACTCCATCATGCTCGACCGGTTCTGGACGTCCGACATGGGCCGGTTCATCGGCCTGGTGGATGCGGCCTGCGTGCTCATCTGGTCCTCCTCAGGATTTGATGAGTCGTACGGCACCCCTCGCCCCGCTGCCGCAGTTCGGCCACGGCACGGTTCGCACACTGTGGCGGGGGCACCCTCCGACTACCCGCCCCCCGAGACAAGCTAACCGGCGGGTGCCGGCGGTGTGCCGGCCGCGCGGACGGGCGGTGTGCCGGCCGCGCCCCGAACCGGACATCCGGCGCTGCGGGGAGCCAACCGACGCGCCTCCCGGCCGGTTTCAGCCTCCCGACCCCGGGCACGCAGCACGGATACCCACACCACGAGCTGCGAGGTGGTTGACGTGCGTGAGGACGACATCCGGCAGGACGCCGCCCGGCAGGCCGAACAGCGGGTCGCCGGCGGCGTGTACGGCGAGGGCGCGCTGGACGAGGTCACCGTGCCGCCGACCGACGAACAGCGGGTGATCCAGGAGTCGGATCCGGACGACCCGGCGCACGTGGCGATCGACCCGGACGTGCTGCGCGACGGCGGGCCGACCCGCGGCCAGGGCGCGGTCACCACGACCGGCGGCACGGCCGGCCCGGCCAGCGTGCGCCGGGTGGCCCGACAACCGGAGCGGCATCCGGGCAAGGTGGCGCCGACCACCACCGGGGACGCCACCACCGGCGGGCTGAGCACCCCGGCCGGCGGGTCGACGAGTGACGCCTCGGCCCCCGGCGCCCAGGTCGCCAACGTCACCGACGAGGGCGCCAACCCCGGCTGAGCCGGCGTGAGAAGGGGCCCCTTCTCTACCGGAAGCGTTAGTAGGGGGCCCCTCCTTACGTCCGGAGGATGGTGAGGCGCTGGGTGGCGCGGGTTAGCGCGACGTAGAGGTCGCTGTGGCCTCGGGGGGACTCGGCGACGATCCGGTCCGGGTCCACCACCAGCACCGAGTCGAACTCCAGGCCCTTCGCCTGCTCGGTGGTCAGCACCACCACCCGGTTCGCCAGCTCCGGCTGCTCGCCGACGGCCGCCTCGGGCAGCGCCGCGACCACGGCGGCGCCCAGGTCGGCCACCCGCCCGGCCGGCACGATCACGCCGAGCCGGCCGTCACCCAGGACGGCGGCCTCGCGGGCGCTCGCCTCGACCAGTTCGACGGCGAGCCGGTCCGCCGGAACGGTCCGGTCCTGCGGCGGTACGCCGGTGGCGCGTACCGAGCGGGGTGGGCGCAGCGCCGGGTCGATCTCGGCGAGCACGTCGGCGGCGACCGCCATGATCTCGGCCGGGGTGCGGTAGCTGACGGTCAGCTCCTCCAGCCGCCACCGGTCCGCCACGTACGGCGTGAGCGCCTCGCCCCAGGACGGCGTGCCGGCCAGCGCACCGGTCTGAGCCACGTCCCCGACGATGGTCATCGACCGGCTCGGGCAGCGGCGCATCAGCAGCCGCCACGCCATCGGCGACAGCTCCTGCGCCTCGTCCACGATGACGTGCCCGAACGCCCAGGTGCGGTCCGCGGCGGCCCGCTGGGCGGTGGTGAGCCGGTCGGACTCCTCCTGCCGTTCGGAGAGCCGGGCGGCGTCGATCAGGTCGGTCACGCCGAGGATCTCACCGCCGTCGGCCTCGTCCTCCACGTCGATCGAGCGGGAGCCCCGCCAGATCTCCAGCACGCCCTCGGCGTACTCGCGTTCCATCGCGCGGATCCGGTCCCGGCGGGCGGCGGCGGCGCGTTCGTCCTCGCCGAGCAGCTCGGCGGCCTCGTCGAGCAGCGGCACGTCGGCCGGCGTCCAGCCGCCGGGCTCCCGGTGCAGCGCGGCCCGCTCGGCGTCGGTGAGCATCGGCGCGGCGGTGGCGATCCGCTCCGGCGACGCGAACAGGTCGGCGAGCAGCCGCTGCGGGGTGAGCACCGGCCACAGCTCGTCGAGCGCGGCCCCGATCTCCGGCTCCTCGCGCAGCTCGCGGCGGATCTCCGCCCGGTCCGCCTCGGAGAGCAGGTTCTCCCCGCCGAGCGGGTCGGCGCCGATCCGCTCGGCCACCTGGTCGGCGAGCGCGTGCACGATCTCCACGTCGAACAGCGCGCGGGCCAGGTTGTGCGGCCGGCCGGTGCGCCGGACCCGGTCGCGGGCCTGGCGGACCGTCTCCGGGTCGAGCGTGAGCACCTCCCGCTGCGGCAGCTCGACGGTGATCGGCTCGGCCGGCACCCACTGCCGGTCCCGGACCGCGCCGGCGAGCACCTCGGTCAGCACCGCGCGGCCCTTCAGCGCCGCGGTGGTGGCCGGCTCGGTGCGCCGGGCGTGCACGCCCGGGAACAGGTCGGCCTGGGTGCGCAGCAGCACACCGGTCTCGGCCAGCGCCGGCAGCACCTGGGAGATGTAGCGCAGGAACGTGGCGTTCGGGCCGACCAGCAACACGCCCCGGGTGGAGAGCTGCTGGCGGTGGGTGTAGAGCAGGTACGCGGCCCGGTGCAACGCCACCGCGGTCTTGCCGGTGCCGGGCCCGCCCTGCACCACCATCACGCCGGGCAGGCCGGCGCGGATGATGCGGTCCTGCTCGACCTGGATCGTCTCGACGATGTCGCGCATCCGGCCGGTGCGTCCGGCGTTGAGCGCGGCGAGCAGCGACGCCTCGCCGGTGACCTCCTCGTGCGCGGTGGGGGAGGCGGCGGTGATGTCCAGCACCTCGTCGTTGAGGCCGGTGACCTTCCGGTCGCGGGTGCGCAGGTGCCGACGCCGGCGTACGCCCTGCGGGTTGGCGGCGGTGGCCAGGTAGAACGGGCGGGCGGCCGGGGCACGCCAGTCCATCAGCAGCGGGTCGTACTCGCCCGAGGTGTCGAAGATGCCGATCCGGCCGATGTAGCGGGCGGCGCCGTCGTCCCCGTCGAGGCGGCCGAAGCAGAGGCCGGACTCGACGGCGGAGTACTGCTCGACCTGGTCGGCGTACATCGCCACGGTGGAGTCGCGCTGCGAGCGGGCCTGCTGGGTGCCGCCGGTGTGGCGCAACTCCTCGTCGAGCCGGCGGGCGGCCTGCTCGCGCAGCCCGTCCAGCCGGTCGTAGAGCATCGAGACGTACTCCTGCTCGCGACCGATCTCGTCGTCGTCCTGGTGCAGCTCACCCGACACGTCGGAGTGCGTTGACAAGCGGGCTCCTCATTGACTAAAATTGCCGCAGGAATGGCATTCATAAGCCATTCCTTTTTTGTGCCTGAACTGAGAAAGATAGCGCGTCGCCCGCCATTCGACCAAGCCCGGACACGGCTCGGGGCCCGGCCGGCGCACGCCGACCGGGCCCCGAGCCCGACGTTCGATCAGCCCTTCGCGGCCTGGTAGAGCCGCTCCGGCGTGACCAGACCGGCCACCACCCGGCCGTCGTCGGTGAGCAGCACGCTGAACAGCTTGCCGCTCAGCAGCCGCCCGCTGCCCCAGTCGCCGCTGACCTTCGGCAGGTCACCGAGCACCTTCGCCAGCATGTCGGCGTCCGGCGCGCCCGCGCCGGCCTTCGTGCCGCCGGCCTTCGCCGCGTCGCCGAGCGTGGCGACCACCACCGTGGTCCAGCCGGTGCCGACGGTACGCACGTCCGGCCGCTGCGCCCCGTCGGGCAGCTTGCCCGGCGAGGTTCCGGGGGCCCGGCCCGCCGGACCGGGGCGCGCGTCGGCCGACTCCTCGGTGACCTTGACACCGGGCGGCGGGTTGAACCGGAACTGGTCGGCGTCCGGGGTGCGGAAGTCGACCTGGGTGAACGCCACCTCGAACGCCGGCTCGTCCTGGCCGTCGGCCAGCACCTCGAAGCGCAGCGGCACGTGCTCCTTCGCGTCCAGCGCGATGCGCACCTGGTGCACCAGCGACGCCTTGTCGCGCGGCGTGAGCACCAGCTCGTACGCGTCCCGCCCGGCCACGGTGGCGGACCGGCCGACGGTCACCGCGGTGGTCGGGTCGATCGCGGCCAGCGCCTGCTGGGCGGCGTCGGCCGGGGTGGCCGGCGCGGCCGGCAGGTCCTTGCCGTCGGCCGGCAGCTTCCGGTGGACGGCGGTGTTCTCCCGGCTGCTCCAGGTCCAGACGTCGCGGCCGTTGCGCAGCACGTCCTGCTCGCCGAGCGTGTCGACCAGGGCGAGCCGCTGCCGGTCCTCGCCGCCGTACCAGACACGCAGCGTGTGCGTGCCGGCAACCAGCCCGGCGAGCTGGTTGCCGCTGGCCTGGCCGGCGAGCGCGGCGATCGGCGGCAGGCCCAGGTCGGCGCGCTGCACGACGGTGCCGGAGAGCCCGTCCAGGCGGGACGTCCGCAGGTCGTCGAGCAGTTGGGCGGCGCTGCGCGGGGGCAGGGCCGGGTCGGCGCCGGCGGCGAACGTGCCGACGGCGGCGCCGCCCCCGATCACGGCGACCCCCGCGGTCACCGGGACCAGCCAGCGCAGCACGGCGCGGTTCTTCATCACAGACATCAGTGTGCACCTCCTTGCGCTCCATGCTGCGGGATCCTCGCTGTGAGGACGCTGAGCCGATCCCCTACGGGTGACCCGGTGGTGGCACCCTGGACCGGTGCGGTTGCTGGTGGTGGAGGACGAGACGCGGCTCGCCGCGGCGTTGCGGCGGGGCCTGTCGGCGGAGGGCTTCGTGGTGGACGTGGCGGCCACCGGCCCGGCCGGGCTGGACGCGGCCCGGCACGGCGACTACGACGCGATGATCCTCGACGTGATGCTGCCCGGCCTCTCCGGCTACGAGGTGGTGCGCCGGTTGCGCGCCGAGCAGCGCTGGCTGCCGGTGCTGATGCTGTCCGCCAAGGACGGCGAGTACGACCAGGCCGACGGCCTGGACTGCGGTGCCGACGACTACCTGACCAAGCCCTTCTCGTACGTGGTGCTGCTGGCCCGGCTGCGGGCGCTGCTGCGCCGGGGCGCGCCCCGCCGGCCGGCCGTGCTCACGGTCGGTGACCTGCGGCTGGACCCGGCCCGGCGGCGGGTCACCCGGGCCGACGCCGAGGTGGCGCTGACCAGCCGCGAGTACGCGCTGCTCGACTACCTGATGCGCCGCCCCGGCGAGGTGGTGTCCAAGACCGAGCTGCTGGACCACGTCTGGGACGCCTCGGTGGACACCGCCCCGAACGCGGTGGAGGTCTACGTCGGCTACCTGCGCCGCAAGATCGGCCGGGAGCGGTTGGAGACGGTCCGCGGCGCCGGCTACCGGCTGGCCACGTGAGCCGCCGGCGACCCCGTCTCGGCCTGCGGGCCCGGCTGCTGGCGTTGGGCGTGCTCGGGCTGGCGCTCGGGTTCGCGCTCGGTGGCGCGTTGCTGCTCGGCGCGCTCGGCTGGACGCTGCAACGCTCGGCCGACGCGGAGGCGTTGCGTACCGCGGACGCGGTCGCGTTGCTCACCGCCGAGGACGCGCTGCCGGACCCGCTGCCGGTGGCCGGCGGCCAGTTGCGGGTGCAGGTGGTGGACGCGCAGAGCCGGATCCGGGCCGCCTCGATCGACGCGGACCGGCTGGTGCCGATGCTCGGCCCCGACGAGCTGCGGCCCGGGCAGCGGCAGCGGCTGGTGGTGGACGGGCAGCGGGTCGGCCTGTCCGGGCCGGTCCGGGTGGTGACGGTGCCGGCCGGCACCCCGGCCGAGCCGCGTACGGTGCTGGTGGCCAAGTCGCTGTCCGACGTGCGACACAGCCTGCACGTGGTGCGCAATCTGCTGCTGGTCGGCTTCCCGCTGCTGGTGGCGGGCCTGGCGGTGGTGGCCTGGCGGGTGGTGGGCGCGACGCTGCGCCCGGTGGAGGAGCTGCGCAGCGGCGCCGCCGAGATCACCGGGCGGGCCGGGGCGGAGCGGCTGCCGGTGCCGGCCGGGCAGGACGAGATCCACCGGCTCGCGGTCACGCTCAACGACATGCTGGACCGGCTGGCCGCGTCCCGGGACCGGCAGCGGGCGTTCGTGGCCGACGCCGCGCACGAGCTGCGCAGCCCGCTGACGAACATGCGTACCGAGCTGGAGGTGGCCCGGCGGCTCGGGGACGGCACCGACTGGCCGGCGGTCGCCGACGACCTGCTCGCCGACACCGAGCGGCTGAGCCGTCTCGTCGACGACCTGCTGCTGCTGGCCCGCCTCGACGAGGACGACGCGCGCCCCGCACGGCCGGCGGCGGTGGGTCCGGTGGAACTGGGTGAGCTGCTGCGCGCCGTGGCGGCCCGCTATCCGTCGCCGCTGGTGCGGCTGGCGGTGCCGGCCGGGGCGTGGTGGACCGAGGGGGACCCGGGGGAGCTGCGCCGGGTGCTGATCAACCTGGTGGAGAACGCGATCCGGCACGCGTCCGCCGAGGTGCGGCTGGCGGTCGCCGGCCCGGAGGGCGCGTACCACCTGGTCACGGTGACCGACGACGGGCCGGGCGTCCCGGCGGCGGACCGGGAGCGGGTGTTCGCCCGGTTCACCCGGCTGGACGACGCGCGGGCCCGCGACGCCGGCGGCGCGGGCCTCGGCCTGGCCATCGTGCGGGAGCTGGTGCGCCGGGCCGGCGGCACGGTGGAGCTGGCGGACGCGACGCCGGGCGTCGCCGCGCCGGGGCTGCGGGCGACGGTACGGCTGCCCACGCTGGCCGAGCCGGACCCGGAGTGACAGGTCAGCGGCGTCGCTTGGTGCAGACCGGGGCGGCGCGGGCCACCGTGTCGGTGGACCAGACCAGCGCCACGGTGAAGCAGTAGTCGGTGGTGCGGTCGAGCCCGTAGGCGATGTAGTCGCCGGAGCCGGCGGGCAGCGTCGCGAAGGTGTGCTGCGGCTGGCCGGCGCGGCCCCCGGCGACCACCACCGGCCCTTCCGCACCGGCCGGGTACGTCCAGCTCAGCACGATGCTGTCGCGCCGGTCGGTGAGCGCGAACCGGCCCGGTGGGGTGCCCGGGGAGGCGGCCGGCCGGGCGCTGGTGGTGGGCCGCGCGGAGGTCGGCGGCGGCCCGCTCGACGCTGGCCCGCCCGACGGGGCGGCCGGGGTGTCGCGGTCACCGTCCACCCGGGACACGCCGGCGATCACCGCGATGGTGCCCAGCAGCAGCGCCACCACCACGCCGAGCACCGCCAACGGCAGCCAGGGCCGTTCGCGCCGGGGCGTGGCGGGTGGCCGGGGCACGTGCACCGGCAGGTAGCGCGACGGTGAGTCGGGGGCCGGCGGCACCCGGCGTACGCCGGGCGGCGCGTCGGCGGCGAGCCCGAACACGGTCGGCGGCACCGCGTCCTCGCGTGGCGGCCAGGGCTGTTCCGCCGGCTCGCCGGCCCGCCAGGGCTGTTCCGCCGGCTCGCCGGCCCGCCAGGGCTGGTCGGCCGGCTCGTCCGGTCGCCAGGGATGCTCGTGCTCCGGCGGCCACGGGTAGTCGTCGAACGACTCGGCGTCGGCCTCGGGCGCGGTGCGGGGCGTGGGCACGTGCCCGGCGTCGGCTGCCCGGCCCGGCGGGTGGTAGAGCGGCGTGCGCACCGGCTCGTCGAGCGCGGGCGGGCTGTAGGGCGGCAGGTCGGGTGGACCCTCGACGGGCGGGGCGACCCGGGCGGCGGGCACCACCGGCGTCGTGGGTGCCTGTGGTTCGGGCGCGGCGCAGACGTGGTCCGGGTCGGCGGCGGCCCGGGCCAGGCCGGCCACCTGGACGGCGAGCGGGTCGTCCACGGCGAGGTGCTGGCGGCACAGGTCCTCGGCGAGCGCCAGGTGCTCGTGCGCCTCGGCGTACCGGCCGCAGTCGCGTTCCATCGCGCCGAGCTTGGCCAGCATCTTGATGCCGCTGGGG
Source organism: Micromonospora sp. NPDC049201 (assembly GCF_055586805.1). Classification (NCBI taxonomy): domain Bacteria; kingdom Bacillati; phylum Actinomycetota; class Actinomycetes; order Micromonosporales; family Micromonosporaceae; genus Micromonospora; species Micromonospora sp. NPDC049201. The sequence goes on from NZ_JBVJHM010000006.1 coordinate 249,134, forward strand.
TGGTCGTCGCCGTAGACCTCGCGGTGCAGCTCCCAGGCGTCGGCGAGGCGGTCGCGGGCCACCTCGCACTGGCCGCGGGCGTACTCCACGGTGGCCAGGTCGGCGTGCGCGGCCAGCACCCGCTGCGACTCGGGCCCGTCGCGGGCGGTCAGCTCGATGATGACGTCGGAGTAGAGCCGTGCGGCGCGGGCGTCGCTGCCGACCCGGTGCAGCACCGCGGCCAGCGTCGCGGCGGCGGTGACGGTGCGCTCGTCGGAGCGGCCGAACAGGCGGGTGGTCGCCGCGTACGCGAACGCGGCCCAGCCGCGCGCGGAGTGCGGTTCGCCGAGCGCGACGAGCAGCCGCGCCTGGAGACCGGCCGCCTCGGCCAGCTCGGGGGAGGCGTTGCCGGGGCGCGGGTCGGCGTCGCTGAGCGCGTCGGCGAGCAGCCGTTGCGCACCGGTGAGGTCGCCTTCGGACACCAGATGGTGCGCCTGGACGGTCAGGTCAGCGAAGCCGGAGGACACGCCCCATCGTGCTCATCCGGCGACGGTAAGTACAACCCCCGGAGTGGATCAGTTTGGTGCCGATTGGGTCAAGTGGTCGGCGAGCGTCTCGCTGATCCGGCGGAGCTGGTCGACCTGGGCCGGGCTGAGCGCGTCGAACAGGTGCCGGCGTACGCCCTCGACGTGGCCGGGCGCGGCGGCGGTCAGCGTGGCGAAGCCGTCGTCGGTGAGCACGGCGAGCTGGCCGCGCCGGTCGGTGGGGCAGTCCTCCCGGCGGATCCAGCCGGCGGCCTCCAGCCGGGCGGCGGCGTGCGAGAGCCGGCTGCGCGAGGAGCCGGTGGCGTCGGCCAGCTCGCTCATCCGCAGCCGCCGGCCGGGGGCCTCGGAGAGTCGGACCAGGATCTCGTAGTACGCGTGCGGCATGCCGGCGTCGCGTTGCAGTTCGCGGTCGAGCGTGTCCATCAGCGCGCGGGAGGCGGCGAGGAAGGCCCGCCAGGTCCGCTGCTCGTCGGGGTCCAGCCACCGGGTCATGACGCCCATCATAGCGCCAATGGTTGAACGCTCAATCAAAACGCGGTACCGTCGAGGGCATGGGAATCCACCGGCTCAACCACGCCGTCCTCTACGTCAGTGACCTGGAGCGCAGCGTCGCCTTCTACCGCGACGTGCTGGGCTTCCGCCGGGTCCCGATGACGCCGGACGGCTTCCGCGGCGCTGCCTTCCTCCAGGCGCCCGACTCCACCAACGACCACGACCTCGGGCTGTTCGAGGTCGGCGCGGCGGCCGGGCCGTCCCCGGCCGGCCGGGGCACCGTCGGCCTCTACCACCTCGCCTGGGAGCTGGACACGCTCGACGAGCTGGCCGCCACCGCCGAGCGGCTGGCCGCCGCCGGCGCGCTGGGCGGCGCGTCCGACCACGGCACCACCAAGAGCCTCTACGGGCGCGACCCGGACGGACTGGAGTTCGAGATCGTCTGGATCGTCCCGGCGAACCTGCTGGACGACGCGACGCTCGCCGCCCGCAAGCGGATCGGTCGGCTCGACCTCGACCGCGAGCGGCAGCGCTACGGCGGCCAGACCCGGGGCGGCGTGGGCGTCTCCGTCCCGGCCTGACCGGGGTTCCCGGCCGGGCACGGGGTCGGGTGCGGTAGAAACGGCACCATGTCGACCGACGCCGTCCTGCGCGAGCTGCTCGTCCGCCAGCTCGACCACTGGCTCCCCGCCGCGCTGCACCGGGCGCGGCGGGCCACGCTCGCCCTGGCGTACGCCGGGGGAGAGGCCGGTGGCGCGGAGGCGGCGCTGCGCGTGGTGGCCGAGTTCGCCGACCGGCTGCGCGGGCGGCGGCTGACCGTGCTGGTGCTCGCCGACGGCGACGCGGAGCTGCCGGCGCGGCTCGGCGCGGTCGAGGCCACCCTGCCGGCCGACGTCGCCGTGCACCTGGTGCCCGGCCGGCCGGACCGGCTGCCGGTGGCGCTCAAGGCGGCCGGCGCGGCCGGCGCGCCGCTGCTGGCCGTGGTCGACGGCGGCGCGCCCGACCCGGCCCTGCTGACCGCCGTGGCGTCCGGCCGCCCGGCCGAGCTGCTGCTGGTCACCGCGCCCGGCCGGTCGCTGCGGCCGGCGCTCACCGCTGCCGGCTTCCCGCTGGTCACCGAGGTCGAGCTGGTACCCGAGGACGGGCCGGCCCGACTGCTCGGCTACGCCACCGGCTCCGACCGCGGCCTGGAGACGATGAAGGACGCGCTCTGGGCCGTCGACGAGTACGCGGGCGTGCGCTACCGCGACCCGGCCGACCCGGCGGGGCGGCTGCTGGAGATCACGCTCGACCCGGAGCCCGGCCCGCTGCGCCGCGAGCTGCTGGCCGAGCTGGCCCGCTCCGGCCCGCGTACGGTGACCGAGCTGCGCCGGTTCGCGGCCACCGCCACGGTCTACCGGGCCGCCGACGCCAACCGCGCGCTCACCTCGCTGCTCGCCACCGGCGCGGTGACCCGCGACCCGGAGCCCGGCCGGCTCGGCGGCGACGTGGTGATCAGCGCCGGGCCGACCGCTGGGTCATCTGCCTGACCACCACCGACGCGCCGGTGGCCACCACGCCGATGCTGAACACCATCTGGGCGCAGACCGCCACCCGGGCGATCTGCCCCTGCGCGTGCACGTCGCCGTAGCCGATCGTGGTGAGCGTGGCCAACGCGAAGTAGAGCGCGTCGATGCGGGTGCGGAGCCCGACGAACTCACCGGGGCGGGTGTTCGCCACCACGTAGTCGGCGAGCGCGAAGACCAGCAGCCCGGCGATCAGCGCGACGGCGAGCCGGGTGAGCGCGCGGTCCTCCGAGTCGCCGGTCGGCTGGTCGCGGGTGAGCTGGCGACGGACCTGGCCGGTGACCAGGAACGCGACCACCGCCACCAGCAGCACCGTGGCGACCGAGCGCAGCGCCAGTCGCCACCCGTTCGGGTCCGCCTCGACCGGCACCAGGAAGTAGCCGACCAGCATCAGCGCGCAGGCCGCCACCGCCCGCCGCCGCATCCGCCGCAGGGTCAGGTCCACCATGTCGCGATTGTCCGCCCCGGACCGCCTCGCGGCGTCGGAACACCGGACCGGACGACGAAATCCGGTGCCGACGGTTCGTCGACACCGGATTTCGTCGGAGTTCCTCGCCCGAGGTCAGGCCTTGTCCTGCTTCCAGGAGAGCGGCCCCGGAAGGTCCACGCGGTGGGCGCGGGTGTTCGAGTTCCAGGACCAACGGCCGATCTTGATGCTCCACGAGGAGAACCCGTTCTGGGTGAAGTGGAGGATCAGCGGCCCGTACTTCTTGCGCTTGCGGAACTGAACGCCCATCGGGGGTGCCTCCTTCGATCTCCCTGCCTCTGCGAGGAGGAACATGCCCGGTTCGACGAAACGCGAAACCCGATGCGGTCCGGTCTGGACGGTGGGCGTCGCGCCCGGCAAAATCTCTATCCAACGGGTAGGTGTTAAGGGGTGGTAAATGCTGGTGGAGACGGGTCGTAACAAAGCCAGCGATGAAAGTCTCACTGACTGGAAGGGCGTTGACCGGCGGGGACAACGGTCGGCAGCATGAGGACATGTCGCAGCGGGACGAGCTTCTCCTCACCGCTCGCGTGCACGTCGACCTGGTCCGGCACGCGAGCGCGCTCTGTTGAGCCGAACGCTCGTCGTTCCCCCTCCTCCGCCCGTCCGTTCCCGTCGCCGGCGCATCGTGGCCCGGCGCGGCACGGCGTGCGCTCCGCCCCCACGTGGGCCCCCTCCACCGCATCGTGGACAGATCAGGAGACACCGCCATGCCCTCGACCCGATCACCCCGGCGCGCCCTCGCCGCCGCCGTCGCCCTGCTCGCCCTCACCGCCGCCACCGGCTGCGGCATCGACGCCGGCGCCGCCGGCAACCAGACCACGGAACTGCGCTACCAGGGTTCGGTCGGTCAGGTGACGCTCCCCGAACTCGCCGCCGACCTCGGCTACCTCGGCGACGTCAAACTCAACTGGATCGGCAACGTCACCGGCGGCCCGGCCGACATCCAGGCCACCGCCACCGGCCAGAGCGACGTCGGCGGCGCGTTCAACGGTGCGATCGTCAAGCTCCAGACCGCCAACGCGCCGATCACGGCCGTGGTCAGCTACTACGGCTCCGACGCGCAGACCTTCCAGGGCTACTACGTGCGCGACGACAGCCCGATCCGCGGCCCGCGCGACCTGATCGGCAAGCGGGTCGGCATGAACACGCTCGGCGCGCACGCCGAGGCCGTGCTGCGCACCTGGCTGGCCCGGGGCGGCCTGACCGCCGACGAGATCGGCCGCGTCGAACTGGTCGCGCTGCCCCCGGTCAACACCGAACAGTCGCTACGCGCCAAGCAGATCGACGTGGCGGTGCTCGGCGGCGTGATCCGCGACAGGGCGGTCGCGGCCGGCGGCATCCGCACCGTGTTCACCGACTACGAACTGCTCGGGGCGTTCAGCGCCGGCAGCTACGTCTTCCGCGACGACTTCATCGCCCGCAACCCGGACACCGTCCGCGCGTTCGTCACCGGTGTGGGCAAGGCCATCGAGTGGGCGCGCACCCAGCCCCGGGAGACCGTGGTGGCCCGACTCAGGGAGATCATCGGCAGGCGGGGCCGCAACGAGGACGCCACCCTCGTCGACTACTGGAAGTCCAGCGGCGTCGCCGAGACCGGCGGCGTCATCACCGACCGGGAGTTCGCCACCTGGATCGACTGGCTGGCCGACGCCGGCGAGCTGAAGGGCCCGCGTCCCCAGCCCGCCGACCTCTACACCAACCGGTTCAACGCGTTCGCCAACCCCGGCGGTGGCGCATGAGCACCGACAAGATCCGCTTCGACCGGGTGCGCAAGGTCTTCCCGGGCCGGCGTGGCGGCGGCGGCGCGGTCACCGCGCTCGACGACCTCACCCTCGGCGTACGCCCCGGCGAGTTCCTGGTCGTCGTCGGCCCCAGCGGCTGCGGCAAGTCCACCCTGCTCGACCTGCTCGGCGGGCTGGCCACCCCCACCTCCGGGCAGGTGCTCGTCGACGGCCGCCCGGTCACCGGCCCCGGCCTGGACCGGGGCATCGTCTTCCAGCAGTACGCGCTGCTGCCCTGGCGCACCGCCGCCGGCAACGTCGCGTTCGGACTGGAGGCCAAGGGCCTGCCCCGCGCCGAGCGCGCCGACCTGGTCGCGTACCACCTCGACCTGGTCGGCCTCACCGGCTTCGCCGACCGCTACCCGCACGAACTGTCCGGCGGCATGAAGCAACGCGTCGCGATCGCCCGCAGCCTCGCGTACGACCCGGACGTGCTGCTCATGGACGAGCCGTTCGCCGCGCTCGACGCCCAGACCCGCGACCTCCTCCAGGACGAGCTGGTCCGGATCTGGCAGGCCACCGGCAAGACCATCGTGTTCATCACGCACGGCATCGACGAAGCCGTGCACCTGGGCCAGCGGGTCGCCGTGATGACGTCGCGCCCCGGCCGGATCAAGCAGGTCATCGACATCGAACTGGGGGACCGGGAGGCGGCCGAGGACGTCCGCTCCACCGACGCGTTCCGGCACCACCGGCACCAGATCTGGACGCTGCTGCGCGACGAGGTACGCGCCGCGCAGTCCGCCGTCCGCGAGGAGGCCCGCGTTGGTTGACATCGCCGAACGACCCGCCGCGACGGCGGCCCGGCCCGCCGTGCCCCCGGCGGCCGTCACCCCCGCCCGGACCGGCCGGCTGCTCGCGCTCGGCGGCCGGGCCCTGCACCGCAGCGTCGCGCTGCTGGCGCTGGCCGCGACCTGGGAGGTGGTGCCCCGCACCGGCCTGGTCGACCGGGTCTTCCTGCCCCCGCTCTCCGAGGTGCTCGTCGCCTGGTGGGAGCTGCTGCGCAGCGGGCAGCTCGCCGACCACGTCGGCGCCAGCCTCACCCGCTCGCTGACCGGGCTGGCGCTCGCGGTGGCCACCGCCATCCCGCTCGGCCTGCTGATCGGCTGGTACCGCCCCCTCGCCGACCTGCTCAGCCCGCTGCTGGAGGTGTTCCGCAACACCGCCGCGCTGGCGCTGCTGCCGGTCTTCGTGCTCATCCTCGGCCTCGGCGAGACCTCCAAGATCGCCCTGGTGGTCTACGCCTGCTCCTGGCCGATCCTGCTGAACACCATCGCCGGCGTGAAGGGCGTCGACCCGCTGCTGGTGCGCTCGGCCCGCTCGATGGGCCTCAACCACCTGCGGCTGTTCCAGAAGGTGATCCTGCCGGCGTCCGTGCCGACCATCTTCACCGGCGTCCGGCTGGCCGGGGCGTACTCGATCCTGGTGCTGGTCGCCGCCGAGATGGTCGGCGCCAAGGCCGGCCTCGGCTACCTCGTCAACTACGCGCAGTACAACTTCGCGATCCCCGACATGTACGCCGGGATCATCACCATCTCCGCCATCGGGCTGGTGGTCAACCAGCTCCTCGTCGCCGGGGAACGTCGCTTCTCCACCTGGCGCGTCGACGTCACCACCGCCTGAGAGGAACCGCCATGACCCGCACCCTGCACCTGAACGCCTTCCTGATGGGCGTCGGCCACCACGAGGCCGCCTGGCGGCACCCACGCACCGACCCCGGCCGTCTCGCCGACGTACGCCACTTCCAGGAGCTGGCCCGCATCGCCGAGCGGGGCACCCTCGACTCGGTCTTCCTCGCCGACGGGCTGGCCGTCGGCCCGGCCGTCCGGCACAACATCCAGGCCGTCTTCGAGCCGCTCACGCTGCTCGCCGCACTGGCCACCGTCACCGAGCGCATCGGCCTGATCGCCACCGCCTCGACCACCTACACCGAACCGTTCAACCTGGCCCGCGCGTTCGCCTCGCTCGACCACCTCAGCGGCGGCCGGGCCGGCTGGAACATCGTCACCTCCGCCCAGGCCCGCGAGGCCCGCAACTTCAACCTCGACGACCACCCCGCGCACGCCGACCGGTACCGCCGCGCCGCCGAACACGTCGACGTGGCGATCAAGCTCTGGGACAGCTGGGAGGACGACGCGCTGGTGCTCGACACCGCCGGCGGCGTCTTCGCCGACACCGACCGGGTGCACGAGATCGCGCACACCGGCGAACGGTTCCGGGTGGCCGGGCCGCTCAACACGCCCCGCCCGCCGCAGGGCCGCCCGCTGCTGGTGCAGGCCGGCTCGTCCGCCGACGGCATCGCGTTCGCCGCCCGCTACGCCGAGGCCGTCTTCACCGCCCAGCAGACACTCGCCGACGGGCAGGCGTTCTACGCCGCGCTCAAACGGGCCACCGCCGACGCCGGCCGCGACCCGGAACTGATCAAGGTGCTGCCCGGTATCGCACCTGTCATCGGGGGTACCGAGAGGGAGGCCCGTGCCCTCGCCGACGAACTGGAGGCGCTGATCGTGCCCGAGCACGCGCTCGCCCAGCTCTCCGGCATGACCGGGCTGGACCTCACCGGTCGACCGCTCGACGGACCGCTGCCGGACCTGCCCGACGCCACCACCGTGCAGTCCCACCAGAGCCGCTACCAGCTCGTCGTGGACCTGGCCCGGCGGGAACGGCTCACCCTCCGGCAGCTCATCGGCCGGCTCGGCGGCGGGCGCGGGCACCGCGTCGTGGTCGGCACCCCGGAGCAGATCGCCGACCAGATCGAGCTCTGGTTCACCCGGGGCGCCGCCGACGGCTTCAACGTCATGCCACCACTGCTACCCCACGGACTGGAGGCCTTCGTGGACCACGTCGTACCCCTGCTGCGCCGACGCGGGCTGTTCCGGTCCGAGTACACCGGGCGCACCCTGCGCGAACACTACGGCCTGCCCCGGCCGGCCAGCGTCCACGCCGCCCGAGAGCTGGTGGCGTCGTGACCACCGTGGACCGGCCCGGCACCGGCACCGTCGAGCTGCGCCCGGTCGACGTCGACTCGTTCCGCGGCCTGCTGCGCCGGCAGGCGTCCACGGTCACCGTGGTCACCACGCCCGGCCTGCGCGGCGACCGGCTCCTGCCGACGCTGCCGCCGTCCGGGTTCACCGCCACCTCGTTCACCTCGGTGTCACTGGATCCGCCGCTGGTCTCGGTCTGCCTCGGCCGCGCGTCGTCGAGCTGGCCGACCTTCGCGCACGCCGAGCACGTGGCGGTGCACCTGCTCGCCTCCGGCCAGCAGGAGATCGCGCAGATCTTCGCCACCAGCGGCATCGACCGGTTCACCGCCCACCCCGGCTGGACCACCGGCCCGTTCGGGGTGCCGCTGATCGGCGACGCGCTGGCGGTGCTGCTGTGCCGGGTGGTCCGGCGGATCGAGGCCGGCGACCACACCATCGTGCTCGGTGAGCCGCTCGCGCTCGGCGCCGGCGAGGACGGCGACCCGCTGCTGCACCACCGGGGCCGCTACACCACCACCATCGAGGACTGGTCCGAGTCGTGGTGAACGCGCCCGCCGACGAGCTGCTCGCGCTCGACCGGGCCGCCCAGGACCTGCTGTTCCGGGCGGCCCGCACGGCCAACGCGTTCACCGACGAGCCGGTCGACGAGGCGCAGGTCCGGGCCGTGCACGACCTGGTCCGCAACGGCCCCACCGCGATGAACGCGCAGCCGCTGCGGGTGCTGCTGCTGCGCTCGGCGGCGGCCCGGGCGCGGCTGCTGCCGTACGTCAGCGCCGGCAACCGGGACAAGACGGCCAGCGCGCCGCTGACCGCGGTGCTCGCCGCCGACGTCGACTGGCACGACCGGCTGCCCGAACTGTTCCCGCACCGCCCCGGCGCGCGGGACTGGTTCACCGGCGACCCGGCCGGCCGGGAGGCGCAGGCCCGCTTCAACGCCGCGCTCCAGATCGGCTACCTGGTGGTCGGGGTACGCGCCGCCGGGCTGGCCGCCGGCCCGATGGCCGGGTTCGACGCGACCGGCGTGGAACGCGAGTTCTTCCCCGACGGGCGGCACCGGGTGCTGCTGCTGATGAACATCGGCCGCCCGGCCCCGGACGCCTGGCGGGAACGGCTGCCCCGGTTGTCGTACGAGGAGGTCGTCACCACGCTGTGATCAGCGCGGCTCCCAGGCGTCCGGCTGGGTGGTGAGCTTGCGCACGTGCGCCGGCAGCCGGCCGCTGACCAGCTCGTCCAGGCTCACCTCGTCGACCACCCGCCGCACCGAGGCGCGCACCGCCACCCAGAGCCGGGGCAGGTTCTCCGCCGCACCCTCGTACTTCGTCTCCTCGGGACGCAGCCCGCGTACCCCGGCGAGCGGGCCGTCGACGGCGCGCAGCACCTGCCCGATGGTGACGTCGCGCGGCGGTCGGGACAGCGTGTAACCGCCCTCGGCGCCGCGCTGGGCCCGGACGATCCCGGACCGGCGCAGGTCGGCGAGGACCGCTTCGAGGAACTTGCGGGGCATGTCCTGCTCCGCCGCGATGGCCTGGGTGGACAGCAGGGTGGGGTACGCGGTGGCCAGGCTCAGGGCTGCCCGGACCGCGTAGTCGCCGCGCGCGGAGATCTGCACACTGCCATCATGCCCGGCCGGCCGGCGCGGGGGAGTCGGCGGGCGGGCGCGGACGCACCAGACGGACGGGCAGCGGCTGCTCCCGGGCGGCCCGGAACGCCCCCGGGCTCACCCCGACCTCCCGGGTGAAGAAGCGGCCGAAGTTGGTCGGCTCGGGAAAACCGAGCAGCCGGCCGATCCGGGCGATCGGGTCGTCGGTGGCGGCCAGCAGCCGGCACGCCTGCAACGCCACCCGCTCGTCGATGACCTGCTTGGCGCTGCGACCGGTCACCGCCAGGCAGGCCCGGGTCAGGGTACGCACGGAGCAGCCGAGCTGGGCGGCGTAGTCCTCCACCCGGCGGGTGCGCCGGTAACCGCGTTCCACCTCGCGGCACAGCCGCCGGAACGTCACCGCCTCGGCGCCCGGCGGTGGCCCCTCCTCGCCCCGCGGCAGCAGGCTCAGCCGCAGCAGCAGCACGGCGAGCTGGTGACGCAGCAACGCCGCGGCGGCGGGCACCAGCGCGTGCCGGTCGGCGTCCACGGCGAGCTGACTCACCTCGCTGATCACCGCGTCGGCGTCCTCGCCGGTGAGCTGGCGGTGGGCGGGCACCGCGTCCGGGTCGACGTCGAGGCCGCGCAGCGCGTCCGGCCCCCAGCTCACCACCGTGGCGTCGAGCTGCTGACCGAGGCAGCGCAGCGCCTGGCCGGGGCGGGCCCGCAGCAGCGTGCCGGGTCGGCAGGGCACCGCCCGGAAGTCCAGCTCGGCGGTGCCGTGGCCATGAGTGACCAGGACCAGCAGGTCACGGTCGAGCAGGATCGGCCGGGGCCAGCCGGGTGCGGCGGTGAGGTCGTCGAGCGCGCCGGTGACGATCTCGTCGGTGTCGAGGCGGATGTCCGAGAGGCCGATGCGGGTGGCCGGGGAGGGCTGACCGGTAGTGACCATCATCCTTGACGGTAACCGGCCCGGACGCACGTTGCATCTCGACGGTTTCACCCCGCTCCGACGCCTTGTCGGGGCACACCACGGACGGTTAGGTTACCGATCGGTAAGGCTCGGGTCGGGTGACCGGTCCGCGGCCCGGCGGCGACGGCGATGGGATGGGCATGACGGATCTGTTCTCGGTCGACGGCAAGACGGTCCTGGTCACCGGTGGCTCGCGAGGGATCGGGCTGATGATCGCGCGCGGCTTCGTGCGGGCCGGCGCCCGGGTGATCATCTCCTCGCGCAAGGCCGACGTGTGCGCGGCGGTCGCCGAGGAACTCTCCGCCGAGGGGCACTGCGAGGCGATCCCGGCGGACCTCGGCAGCGACGCCGGCGCGCTGGCGCTGGCCGAAGCCGTCCGGCAACGCCACGACCGGCTGCACGTGCTGGTCAACAACGCGGGCGCCACCTGGGGCGCGCCGCTGGAGGAGTACCCGGAGGGCGCGTTCGACAAGCTCTGGGCCGTCAACGTCAAGGCCGTGTTCCGGCTCACCACCGCGCTGCTGCCGGCGCTGCGCGCCGCCGCCGATGCCGACGACCCGGCCCGCGTGATCAACATCGGCTCGATCGACGGGCTCCGGGTGCCGTGGATGGAGGTGTACGCCTACTCCGCCACCAAGGCCGCCGTGCACATGCTCACCCGCGGTCTCGCCCACCAGCTCGCCGGTGAGGCGATCACGGTCAACGCGATCGCGCCCGGGCCGTTCGAGAGCAAGATGATGGCGTTCGCGCTCGACGACCCGGAGTCGCGCGCCGCCATCGAACAGCAGGTGCCGTTGGGCCGCATCGGCCACCCCGACGACATGGCCGGCACCGCGATCTACCTCGCGTCCCGCGCCGGCGCGTACCTGACCGGGGCGGTCATCCCGGTCGACGGCGGGATCACCACGCGCGGCTGACCCGCGTACCCCTCGGGGTGAGACGGCCCGGGGCCGCGCGGACTCGGCAGATCCGCGCGGCCCCGGGTGTGGTCGTGCTCAGCGACCGGCGAGCAGCCGGTTCACCGCGGTGTCGACGTCCAGGTGCTCGGCCTCCCGGCCGCGCGGAACGACGACGTAGGTCCGGCGCAGGAAGCGCACCAGCACGCTGCGCGGAACCTCGAACAGGGCGTTGCCGTCCGGGGACGACAGCGCCAGCGCGACGAAGTCGCCGCGCGGGGTGGCCCACGGCCAGACCCGCACATCACCGATGCCGGCCGGCTCGTCGAGCCCGGTGACCAGCAGTTCGCGTGCGAACGACCAGCTCACCGCCTCGCCGCCGGCAGACTCGGCATGGAACAGGACATGGACCGCATACGGGTCAGCAGGGTCGTAACGCAGACTGGCACGCACCGGCAAGGCGGTGGCGTCAGGCGCGACGAGCCTTAGCGACGTCTCGACCTCTACGGTCGTCGGTCGGATGACACTCATGGACGTTCTCCCCCCGGCACCGCTGCGGAACGCGCGTGTCCCGCTTTTCCCATACTCAGGTGCTGCTCCTGGCTACGCTCCGCCATACGCTGACTTCACCCAGTGGTGGGAAGGGGATCGGAAAGCCTTCGGGGCCGGGAGACCCCGAGTAGGATTTCCGGTTCCGCCCACTCCGTCGTCCCGCCCGGCAACGGGTGGTTCAGTCGTCGACTTACTCCGGTAACGTCCAGTCCTCAGCAGGGGTGACGGTCCCGCGCGACACTGGGGGTGGAAATGGTCACGAGGGAAACCCCGGTGGCATCGCGGGCCCCGGGCGATCCGCCGGAGGATGCGGCCCGAACGGCCAGAAATCGGGGGTACGAAGTGCCGGTCGACGGGCGTTCCCCGGCCGCGCCCACCGCGCCGCGTCGGCGGGGCTGGCGAGGTCGCCTGCACACCACGCTCGACCTCATCCGCGCCAACCCCACCGGCCGCGTCGCGCTGAAGATCTTCATCGGCATCCTCGGCGCTGTCGTGGTCACCGTCGGCATCGCGCTCATCCCGCTGCCCGGGCCCGGCTGGCTGCTGGTCATCGCCGGCCTCGGCGTCTGGGCGGTCGAGTTCCACTGGGCCCGCCGGCTGCTCGCGTTCACCCGCCGGCACGTCAACGCCTGGACGCGTTGGGTGACCAGCCGATCGCTACCGGTGCGCTTCGTGCTCGGCCTGGTCGGGCTGGTCTTCGTGTCGGTGGTGGTGTGGCTGTCGCTGAAGTACAGCCTCGGCATCGACGTGGTCGCGCGGGCGCTGCACTACCTCGCGACGCACTGAGGCCCGGTTTTTGGTCCGGGCCGTCGATCGGGTAGAGTCATGCGCGCTGAGGGCGATTAGCTCAGCGGGAGAGCGCTTCGTTCACACCGAAGAGGTCACTGGTTCGATCCCAGTATCGCCCACCGTAAATGTCTACAGCTAGGAAGCCCGTAGCCGGTCCTGCCGGTAACGGGCTTTCGCGCTGTTGCCCCATAAATTGGGAGCAGTTTGGGAGCAGCGGCGTCGGCGACCGCTTGCCCGTCCCCGTCTACTGACGGCCTTGCAGCGGAGCGCTGAGCGTCGTTAGAGGCGGCCGTGTCGAGATCAAGTCTCTGCCGGCGTTGCATCGCTGCCGCGCCCACCCTCGAAGATCCACGGGCTCGTAGCTGGCTTGGCTATCATCCGGCTCGTTCGTGGCTACGTTGGACGACCATTGAGCCATCGATGACGGAGGCGTCTGGAAGTCATCGAGCTTGTCGATGGCTACGGCCTGGACGCGGACACACTGCCTGAGCTGACCTCGCTGACGCAGTGATGGCAGCGCAGGCATGACTCACTTCGGCGATCAGCATGGCGTAGAGAACCTCGATGATCTTCCGAGCACGTCATGCCCGTCTTGCTGCCACCAACAGCGGCGCTTCTACTCCAAACCTGAGAAGTAAGACACCGTCACGACTTTGCCGGGGCCCTGCAGGGGCACCTGATCCGAGCAACAGCAGTGCGTGAACAACAATGGCCCCTCCATCCGACCGTCAGAACGTCACGTAGAGGCCCTGCTTCCGCTCATCCGCGGCTGCGAGCATGCGTTCCAGGGCCACGATGGCATCCGAGTAGGCACCGCTGCTGATGCGCGCGGCGGTGGCTTGGCGCTGCCGGCGTACCGTCTCCCAGGGCCGGATGAAGGAGCCCACCCGGCCGGGGTTGAAGCGGTTGTCCGCCGGACCGAACCAGGCGCCGAAGATCAGCTCGTCGGTGTCGGCCTCGACCTCGGCGGCTGCCAGGTTGTAGACCTCCTCCCAGCCCGACCCCACCCCGACATCGTCGCTGGGGTCGTAGTAGCGGGTGAGGGCGAAGTCTCCTAGTTCGGATACGTCCAGCTCGCCCTCGAACATGGCTCGCCAGGGGGTCGTCACGGTGTTCCCGGGGTACGGGCTGCGGAGTTGGTCGAGGTTGTCCTCGATGAACCCGACGAGGCCCTCGGTGTCGCCGCTCGCCAGGGCTCGCGACAGGATCGGGGCGAGCCCGCCCAGGAAACCCTCGTGATCGAAGGGAAATGCCTGGTGCTGCGTCTCCATGTGCTGTCTCCGGCAGGGTTTCGATGGAACGGGACCGCTAGGCGCGGTTCAGCCAGGGCATGAAGTGCTGGATCGAGTACTCCTGCGTGTCCACCACGGTGCCCGTCAGTGGATCGTAGGCTTCGATCAGGATCTTCTGGGGCAGCCGACCCGTCTTCAGCTCGTACGCCTTGACGTACCTGATGATCTGGTGTTGGTCCTTCAGCACCGGACGGCCGATCGGCTTGTGATCCATGATCTCGTCGCGCGTGAGGCTCAACCCGTCCGGCCGGGACTTCATCAGCGGTGAGTCGGGCATGGGTTCGCCCGTGGTGAGGTCGTAGCGTTTCGGCAGCATGATCACGTCGCCGGCGGCGTCCGTCAGCACGGTGTCGACCTGATCCCACCTGCCGGAGGCGATGTCCGCAGCCTTCAGTTTGGAGTGGACCCGGGTGCCGAGCTGGTTGGCGATCGTCGATCCGGAGACCGGGTTGGCGCCTCGGTCCGTCGGTTTGAGCTGGTATTCGCGCCGTTGCGGGTTGTAGTAGTAGGAATCCGGGTTGCCGCGAGCCCGCGCGGGGACCTGGGCGCCTGCGGCCAGCCGGTCTCCGATGGACTGGCCGCCCGACGGCAGGTCACGGCCGATCGCATCGAGGACGTTGAAGTTCTGCTGGAGCGCCCGCACCATGTCGGTCGCCGACATCGCGCCACGGGCATAGCTGAGTAGTGACCAGATCACGGCCGCGCCGGCCGCCGTCGTGAGGAGGGCAGCGGCCCCGATCGCCGGTGCCGCGCCGCCGCAGCCGCCCGGGCTCGGCTCGCCGTTCTGGTAGGTGATCGTGCAGGCGAGGGCGGGAGAGGGCAGGAAGAGCAGGACCGTCAGCGCGACCAGCAAACCGGTCGCCGCCCGGCGGAGCAAACCGTTGCCGCTCATGCCGGCACCGCCCGCTGGGATTCTCCCGCGATGACTGTCGACTGGACCTCCTGTTTGCGGCGCAGCACGAGGCCGCGCAGGGTCTCGTCGTCCGGCGCATGCGGGTCGACCTCGGCGCGCGCCCGGTGCCACAACTGCGTACCCAGCTCCAGTTGAGCCGCATGCAGCCGACTCACCGCCCGGTACGCCGCCGGCCCGTACCGTCGTAGCGTGGCTATTCGCAGCCACAGTCGCCGGGCGGGATCGAGCAGGATCGGCACCTCCGCCTCGGTGACCGCCGTCCCGCCGGAGCCGGCCTCGGCACCAAGCTCGGCGGCCAGCCCGGCCCGTTGGCTGCGCAGACCCCGATGCAGCAGGGCGAGGTAGAAGACGACGAACGGACCCTGGAGCACCACCAGGGGAAGCAGTTGCGCGATGAGAATGTCCGGTGCCGAGCCGGCCGCGAACCAGTGCAGCGGGTGCTGGGAGAGCCACCGCAGCAGTGTGTCGTTGGCGAAGTGGGCGCCGGCAGCCCCGACGTAGCCCGCCGCGATGGCGAGCCGTCGCTGAAGAGGATCGGCGAGCTGCCGGG
Organism: Micromonospora sp. NPDC049201; assembly: GCF_055586805.1. Lineage (NCBI taxonomy): Bacteria > Bacillati > Actinomycetota > Actinomycetes > Micromonosporales > Micromonosporaceae > Micromonospora > Micromonospora sp. NPDC049201. Next base: position 264,514 of record NZ_JBVJHM010000006.1, read on the forward strand.
CGACCCCGAAGCCGGCGCCGATCGCGGCGGTGAAGGCGACGTGGGCGGCCATGATCCCGGCGGACTGGCGGATGTAGAACTGAAACTCGGCTGCGGCGCCGTTCGCCGCCGACATGTACTCGATGCTCTCGGTGAAGTTGAAACCGAGCCCGACGGCGGCCCCGAGCACGATGCCGGAGACCACACCGTCGAAATGCCGCCGGAGGAGCAGATAGACGAGCATGACCCCGGCGCCCTTGCCGAGTTCCTCGCCGACGCCAGCGCTCACGAAGGTGATCGTGTAGACCTTGTTCATCGTGACGAGCGCGTTGACGCTGCCGTAGTAGGAAGGGCCCCACTCCAACACCGAGGTGTTCATCGCGGCCCCGAATCCGACCGCGATCGTGGCACCCCAGGCGAACAGGGCCAGCGGCAGCCAGCCCGGCATCCGCCGGTAGCGCTGCATCCGGACCACCGCCCAGAGCGCAAAAGCGCTGCTCGGTACGCAGACCAGCGCGTAGCCCAGGTGTCCGAAGACGGTGGCGAGCGGGTAGACGACGAATGGCGCCAGCAGCACGCCGGCGATAACCAGGCGCACGGTCGCGGGCGCCACCGGTCGGGTCCGCCGGGTGAGCCACCAGCCGACGAGCAGCAGGATGGCCACCGCCCAACTGACCAGCACCAACCAGAACACGACCCGGGGTAGGGCGGGCCAGAACGGCAGGAAGAAGCCGATCGCCGGATCGGTCGGGATCAGTTTTGGCCGAAGGAGGTCGATCAGCATCTGCACCGCGTAGAGCGCGGAGAACAGCAGAGCCACCAGCAGCGGAGGTCGGGTGTCGAACGTCAATCGGGGCCGCCGGATGGCCGGCGCCGTCGTCGTCGTGGTGAGGGCGGTCATCGCACACCTCCGGCGGCGTTCGGTGCCGGAGGCAGTGCGGGCAGCGAGGGCAGGTCACCCGGGAACGAGGGCAGGCTCGGGAAGCCCGATGGCAGGTTGGGCGCACCGGAGCGCGAGGGCAGGTCGCCGGGGAACGAGGGCAGGGACGGGAACCCGGACGGCAGGTTCGGCGCACCGGGGCCAGGGCTGCCACCCGGGAAGGGCGGCAGCGACGGGAGCCCGGGCACGCCGGGAAGTTGCGACAGATCGGTCGGCGCATGGTTGGCGGCCACCACACCGAGCACTGCCAGTACGAGCCCCATGGCTGCCGGCAGCAGCATGAGCCGGAAGTGCGGGCGTCGTTCAAAACCGGGCCGCTCGGCGGCGCCCGGCGGTTCGACAGGTGACACGTGAACCCCCGCGTTCGGATAGCGGGCAGCACCGCGCGTGACAGGATGCGAGCCCTCCGCGTTCATCAGTCATCGCGAAGGTATCGAACGGTCGCCGCTTCCGCTGTCCCGTTTCGGCGTGCAGGGGTCGAGGGTCGTAACAGCGATGAATTTCGTTGCGGTGTTCGATCCGTACTCCCGTACCCCCGATCTGTCGACTTTGTTGCACACAGGAGGCAAGCGTGAAGCTTCTTCTCACGTCCGCGGGCGTCACGAACCCGAGCACCGCGAGGCGCTGGTCGACCTGCTGGGCAAGCCGATCGCCGAAGCCAATGCCCTCTGCATCCCTACGGCGGTCCACCCCATGGGCGGGCCAGCCTCTGCCTGGCGCTTCATCACCGGTGAGACGCCGCTACCCATGTGCGGCCTGGGGCGGTCGTACAGGAGATCAGCTGGTACCACCCGCCCGTCCGGATACGCCTCACGACGCGTGCCGCGGACCTGCGCGAGCTCAGCTGGCCGTGCGGATGCTGCGGCCAGCGCACGATCCTCAGCCCCGGCGGCGACGGCGTCTCTGTCGATGTGCGCGGCAGCGAGGGATCGGGGTGTGCGTCGTTCACCGCGCACCGGTCCTGCCTGGCCGACCGCCTCAACCCGGACTTCAACGGCGACCGGGAGCGCCGAATGCGGGGCATCCATCACGTCGTCCGGTCATGCCGGTGCTCCGTCTGGCACTTGATGCAGGCAAGGTGGATCGATGGTGATCGTGAGACGGTTCGACAACGCCGATGCCTCTGCCGTCGCGGCCCTCATCGAACGCTGCCTGCGTCAGGTCAACAGTCGTGACTATCCGAGCGAGGTGATCGGGCGGATGTGCGACCATTTCACCGAACATCGCATCAAAGAACTCGCCACACAACGGCAGATGTTCGTCGCCGAAGCAAACGGGATCACCGGCACCGTCTCCCGTGACGGCAACAAGGTCTACACCATGTTCGTGCACTCCCGGGCCGCCGGTCACGGCATAGGACGGCTCCTCATGCGCCACATCGAGGCGCTGGCCCTGATCGACGGCTACGACCACATGGAAACCGGCGCGAGTATCACAGCGCACGACTTCTACCGCCGGCTCGGCTACATCGACGTCCGCACCACCGAGACAGACTTTGGCTTCAACTACATCCTGCGCCGCGATCTGCCCTGAGGGGGAAACGGCCACCAAGCCGGACGGCGGGTGCGCGCTCATGCCACGTCGAGGGGTTCGGAGGTACGGTCGATTGTCGTCGGCTTCGGTGCAGGTGGCATGACGGGCGTCGCCTGTCAGTTGACGTACTGATCGCAGTCGAGCCACAGGTTAAGGCCAGCCAGCCAGCCGCCGCATCGTCGCCGCGGTGAGGTGAAAAGCGGGAGTCGTCACCAGGAGGTCGCCGGCTCTGTCTCGTCCGGAGCGCATCTCGACCACGACGTTGATCCCCGCCCGGACTCCCCGCACCTGCTGGGCGTGCGCCAGCCCTTCGGCGTGAGGCTCGATGACAGCGAGCAACTCCCTGAGAAGTAGCCGTGTCGTTCTCATCCCGCTGCGGCGCGTCGACGTACCAGCCGCTCGATCTGTGCACGCGCGACCCCAAGGCTTCGCCGCGCCTGTGAACCCGCGTGGGCTCCAGCCCGACCAGCAACGTCCGGGTTTTAGTCGGCCCGCTCGCCTGATTGTGGTTGGGCGACCGCCGCGGCCGGATGTGCATTGACCTCCCCAGAATGTGTCCCGGTCGGCGCCCGGATTGACAGGCGTCGTGTGTTGGCGGTTGACGGCGAGCTCTACCTTGGGTGCCATCGGCTCTGCCCATACTTCCGCTGGAGTGCTGATGTCGTTGCCCGCTGGACAGGGATCTCGGGCGTCAAGCCTACGGGCGTTCGTGGCCGCGATTCTTGCCGTCGTTGGTGCGATCAGTTGCATCCTCGGCTTCGTCCGCAGCGTACGGGATGTAGAGCGGTTCTCCGCCGAGATTGGGGACTGTCTAGCCGGGGCGGCGGTAGAGGACACGCGCATCGTCGCCTGTGACGATCCGACTGCGCGCAGGCGAGTGGTGTACCGCGAGATAAGGCCGAGTCCGGTGACAGAGAAGATCCTCAATGAGACGTGCTCCGGCGCTCCGACAGCCGACGACGTCCTCTGGAAGACTTTCGAGGACGGCCAAGTGCTGATCCTGTGCCTAGAAACCTTGAAACCATAACCCGCCCGAGTGATCACCTCGCTCGCCTCTGGAGCCACGAGGACGGGCTAACGCCTGCCCTGTCTGGCTGCCGACTCAGTCTGATCACCGACGTCGATAATCGATCAATAGTGCAAGCGCGAGAACGGGCCGCCGCTTTCGTGGAAGGTCGCCGAATCCCGTTCGCCGAGGGCTGATCGACGACGGCTTGCCGCTGACTGGCCGGTCCCGGTGCTGCCGCAGCGGACAGTCGCGATCGCCGCAGGGCGCCGTAGGTGGTCCGCCTGGCCGGCGCCCGCACATGCCGCTGACCGGGCGCGCGTTCGGTCACCTCGGCGTTACCGCTGTCGAGCACCATCCTGATCAAGAACGCCCCTGCCAGCGCTCGCGGCCTTGCTGATGTGACCGCTCAGTCGGTGTCGCTGTCATAGATGTCGAGCACCAACGCTATGCCGATCCTGGCGAGGCGGGACAAGATGTGCGGTTCGAGCCAGACCATGTTCCCCGTCGGTTTCGCCGTGACGAAGCATGACCAGGAAATGTTGCCTCCTGACTCTTCGACCTGCCGAAGAGTGGGGGCCAGCGGTTCGATGAGGGAAAGAAGCGCCTCCAGGTGCGCGGCCGGTTCCTCGTCGTCGTTGAGCGGGCTGGCCAGGGCCCATGTCGTGTGTCTGCGGCGGTCCGCATGGGGCCTGCTCAGAGATACAGGGTCGCCCTGCTTGGTGACCTGCGTAGGCCGCAGGCCCAGCCGTCGGCTGATCTCTTCCGCGGTGAGTGATTCGCTTTCAATGATGAACGTCACTCGACTCCGCGCTTTCATCCGAGCATTCTGTCAGTCCGCCTCGCCGGAGTCGGGGTCCCCCGTCACTCCGCCACCGGGTCCGCGCCGGCAACCGACAGTGCGGCGTGCTCTTTCGCCGCTGACAAGGCACGGCATTCCTGAGCACGTCCGGTTGACGAGGGGGCCGTGGGAACGGGTCGGCAGCGACTGAGCCTCACGGTCGCTGGCCCGGGCGCTGACGCCTGCCAGGGCCGCCCAGGTAAGCGGCCGCGGTCTGATCCGGGCGGGTGACCGCGACCGGCCCGCCGCCCGGGACCGGCCCTCGTCAGCGCGGGTGGTAGACGACCGCGCGGCTGACACCCCAGACCGGGCGGACCGTCGCGGCGATGCGGCCGCGGTCTTCGAGGTCGACGACCTCGCCGTCCGTGCTGACTCCGGCGAGGCTGAGGTCGTGCAGGACGCCGCGTCGCCACAGCGTCGGGCGGGCGCTTCTGTCGGTGGCCTGGGAGCTGGCCAGGATCTCGCCGCGGTTGTTGATCGTCCGCAGTTGGGTGGAGCTGCCGCTGAGGGTGCCGACGTCCAGAGCGCGGCCGTGCCGCCAGAGGATGCCGCGCTCGAACTGCTCGGCCGAGAACTGCCAGCCGATCACCCAGCCGTGGTCGTTGAGGGCGTACGTGGTTGCTGCGGTCGAAGGGGCCGGCGCCGAGGTCGGTGACCCGGCCACTGTGCCACAGGGCGGCGTAGAAGCCGCCCGGCACATACACCCCGGCGGAGACCTGCCGCGCTCGTTGACGTCGGACACCTCGCCGAGGGCCAAGGGCCGGGCACGGCCGTTCGTCCACAGGACGGGGCCTGCGTCGGTGCGGCCGAGGACCTGGCCGCGGTTGTTGATCGCCACTGGGGCCACCTACTGGCGCTGCCCGAGGCGGCGCTGACTGGCAAGCCTGTGCGAGAGACGCCTATCACTGTGTTGCCCGCAGCGCCTGACCTGTGACGTGTCCACGTTGTTCTCGAAGCGACCGAGAAAGGCGGGCCTCATCAGCACGGTGGCAGCGATGGCCACGATCCACCCTCGCCGCCATCAACTAGTGGTGGTGACCGACTTTCGACACAGGCCCCAGGTCGCCTTGGCTGAATACTCATGCTGCTTGTATATTCAGCTCATGCGATCGACCTCGCGTCCCGCGCTGCGGGAACCGTCGTACTTCGTTCTTGCTGCCCTGCTCGGCGGCCCGCTCCACGGCTATGCCGTGATCAAGCGGGTCACCGAGCTGTCGGATGGACGGGTGACCCTCGCCGCCGGCTCGCTCTACTCGGTGATCGACCGGCTGCTCGGCGAGGGCCTCGTCACCGCCGACGGTGAGGAGATCGTCAACGGGCGTGCCCGTCGCTACTACCGGCTCACCGACGAGGGCTACCGCCTGCTCGCCGAAGAGGCCGACCGGCTCGCCCGGGCCGCCCGGGTGGTCATGGACCGCCTGGCGCACCGGGGCTCACCACAGGGAAGCACCCGTCAACCTTCTACCGCGAGGATCCGACCAGCATGAGTTCCGATGTTCTGGAGAAGCGCTACCGGATGCTGCTGCGGGCCTATCCGGCCGGCTACCGGCGCGAACGCGCCGACGAACTGATCGACACGCTTATCGGTGACGAACCGACCACCCGCCGCTGGCCCCGCCTTCGGGAGGCGACCTCGCTGATCCGGGGTGCCCTACGGGTGCACGGCGGCAGCACCGCGCCCCGACCCACGGCCGTGCTGCTCTGGCAGGGCATCCACCTGGGCGCCATGGCGGTGCTGGCGCTTGGTGCGCTCATCGGCCTCGACGACCTGATCGAGGCGTTCCAGTTCGGTGGACTCGCGGATCCCCTGACCGTCCTCCGGGACCAGGGCGTCTACGAACTCATGGTCGGCGCGGCGCTGGTGGCGCTCGTCGCGGGCCGTACCCGCATGGCTGCCGTCCTGGTGGTGGCCGCGGCAGTGGTGCCGACCGTGATTTCCCCGTACCTCTTCCTCAACGGACTGCCACAGTGGTGGGCGCCGGTCGTCGCCACGCCCCTGATCGTGGCGTGCCTGCGGCGTCCGGCGGACGTGCCGCCGGCGCCCCGGGCCAACGCCGTCCTGGTCACCGCCGGCATGCTCGCCCTGCACCTGATCTCCGCGGACGGCCTCCGCATGGTCGACACGGGCAGCCGGATCGTCGCCGCCGCAATGGTGATCGCCGGGGCGGCCGCCTTCCTCTGGGGGGCGACGGCCGACCAGCGCCTGCTGATCGCCATCGCGCCGACCCTCCTGCTGGGCACGCTCCACCAACTGGGCAACACCGAGTCGGCGGGGGAACTGCTGCGCCGGCCCGACGCCCTGCCGTCGCTTGTGGTCGCGGTCTTCATGGCGGTCGGCGCGGTCGTTTCGACCCGGCTTCGGCAGCGCACCCGCGCCTGACCAGCCGACGGACGGTTTGTCGTCGTCGTGGCGCGTCGCCCTCACGGCGTAGGCCGCCGGGGCCTGCCCCGCTTCGAGGCCGTGGGTGGAACGCCATCGGTGTGTCGGCGCGTCGTTGACACCCGTGGCGTTCCACTCGTGCTGCATTCGGGCGATGGGTGGAACGGTATGGATGTGTCGGGGCGTTGATGACGCCCATAGCGTCCCAGTCGTGGCTGTACTGCTCGCGGGCTAGGTCGCTGGTAGCTGTAGCAGCCGGGCGGTCGCCACGGCCTGGACGGGGCTTTAACCGTTCACGGCTCGTCTAGGTGTTCTGCCCATGGACGTTGGTGTCAGGGCTGGGATCTTGAAATAGGTGAGGACCTCCGGGTGAGGTGGAGCTTGTCGAAGGTTCCGCATCACCCGGGAGGTCCTCGTGCCCCACGCTAACGCATCCCTGACAGAGCGTGGCCGGCTGCGCTTGGCGCCCTGTGTGGTTGACGATCGGTGGCCGTTGCGGCGAGCCGCGGAACGCTTCCAGGTCAGCGTGAACACCGCGAAGCGGTGGGCTGACCGCTACCGCGCCGAGGGCGTCGCGGGCATGGCTGACCGGTCCAGCCGCTCGCACCGGTCCCCGAACCGGACCCGCCCACCGGTGGAGCGCAAGGTGCTGCACGTACGGGTGAAGAAGCGGTGGGGGCCAGCCCGGATCGCCGGGCGGCTGGACATCGCGACGTCGACGTGCCACGCGATCCTGCGCCGTGCCGGGGTCGCCCGGTTGGCTCATCTGGATCGCGGCACCGGCCGTCCGGTCCGCCGCTACGAACACGCCAACCCCGGCGACCTGGTCCACGTCGACATCAAGAAACTCGGCAACATCCCCGACGGCGGTGGCTGGCGCACCCAAGGCCGGCGACGAGGCAAACTCAACCGCACCGCCACACCCGGACACACCACTGACCGCTGGGGCGGCGCCAGGCTCGGATACGCGTTCCTGCACACCGCCCTGGACGACCACTCCCGCCTGGCCTACACCGAAATCCTCACCGACGAGACCCGCGAGACCGCCACCGCCTTCTGGCAACGGGCGCAAGCCTGGTTCGCCGCTCACGGCATCACCGTGCGACGGGTCATCACCGACAACGGCAGCTGCTACCGCTCCCGACTCTGGCGCGACACCCTCACCAGCGCCGGGATCAGCGTGAAGAAACCCGCCCCTACCACCCACAAACCAACGGCAAGGTCGAACGTTTCCACCGCACCCTGGCCGACGAATGGGCCTACGCCAAGCCATACACCTCAGAGACCGCCCGACGAGCCGCCTTGCCCGCATGGCTGCACCACTACAACAATCACCGCAGCCACACCGCACTCGGCGGCCCACCCGCCAGCCGCGTCCCCAACCTCTCTGGGCAGAACATCTAGGGCCGTTTCGGAAGTTGATCCCCGGGCTCGTCTCCGTCGATGGTCTTACGGTGGGTCGTGGTGATCTGACCGATGAGCAGTGGGCGATGTTTAGAGCCGCTGTTGCCCGGGTGGATGGAGCGCGGGCGGCCAGCGACGATCGTGACTGTCGGGGCCGACGCGTGCCCGGAGGGTGATCCCGCCGCTGGCAGTCACGTTCCATAAGGATCTGATTAACGTTTCTTACCGGCACTCGAGCTGCCGCCGACCGGGAGGAATTGTTAAGATCTGTGGATGGAGTCGGCGGCAGGCTGAGAAAGGAGCAGAAAGTCGTATCGGGCCGGGCAACAAGAATCCCCGGCTGGGGACGGGTCGTGTGCCATCTTCAGCACCGATGAATGCGAGAGCGACTGGGAGTGGGTGCGTCCCTGATGTCGCAAGGTGGAACGCCGACAGATATGTTCGCGCGGCTCCGCGCTATATGTTTCCCGACGTTGCCCGACGCTGTGTACTGACCGCGAATTGCGCTGCACAGCCCTCAACGTCCGGGAGTGTCGTGTCTTCCTAGCCGATCCTGCTTGCCTTGGCAGGAAACCCCGCACTGCTCCCCGAGCACGTCGATGTCCTCTTGGCTTTGAAGGATCCGGCGTTGTGGGGAAGTTGGCGCGGGAACAGCGTTTGACGTCAGCCCAGACGAACTTGCTTGCCGGAAGCGGACAGCGCGACATCCTGCTGGCGCTGATCGAGTCGGGGAACCTGGCGGTGGAGCGAATGTCAGGCGAGGATCCATGGGCACTGCTCGCTGCCATCGACCGGGCCGACGCACCCGACGACCTGCTGCCCAGGCTCGCCTCCTGGCCGGACACCGCAGTGCGACTGGCGCTGGGCGCCCACGCGTCGGAGCGACTGGACGTTGCCCAGTTCCTTCTGATCGAGCTGACGTCCCACCCGGACCCCGAGGTGATCCTGGAACTCACGCAGAATCCGAGCCTTCCCGCAGTAGCCGCTCAGCGCATTGCTGGAACCATCGCGATCAACTGACCGAGCGCTCAGGCGTCATCACCACGTACTCGCAGGCTGCCCGCCCGTGGAGTGCGAATCCGGACTATCGTGGACGCCGGGGAAGGCCGTACTGGGCCGCTCAGCGGATTAGCGAATCCGGCGTGGGCCGGTGCGATCGCGTGCCAGCGGGACGTGGCCGCATCCGGTACTCGGCGGCGAGCATCAACGACTTCGCCTGGCGCGCCCGCCTGAGCGTGCGCAACAACACCTGCCCGCGCTGCGTGGCTGCGGCGGCTGCCAGATCTCGGTTGCCCCGTGGCGGCAAGCATCGGCGGATCCACGGCCAGCCCCGTCAACTCTGCGTCGCCGAGCTTGACCAGCAGCGCGGCGCTGATCTGATACGCCTCCACCAACGACGTTCGGCTCCATTCCAGGGCCTCGGCGTGGGTGTGCTCCGTATCGGTGAGCAGGTCCGGTGCCAGCCCACTACCTGCGGGTAGCGGGGGGTACTGGAACATCGTCCACACGTACGCCACATCCCGCAGCATGCGATCCACTGGCACCACCAGGCCGCCTCCTGGCTTGCCCAACGGATCTCGTAGCGGGTACAACGGCCTTGCGCGGACGGTGATGGATCCGACATATGCACTCGCGGCGGCAGGATCCGATCCGACACGAGGCTGTGGCCGGCTAGCACATCGGTGCTCTCTTGCAGGATCGTTAGCAATCGCTTCTATTCTCCCGCAAGATCGAGGCCAGCGCATGGAGGGCCCAGAAAAGAACCGATCCAGACATGAGAATGATGGCGATTGCATTCATCGGGAACCTTAGGCCTAAGAGCCCGTAGTCCAAGTTGCCCGCGCAAACGAATAGAATTACGCCGAGCAGTGCCATGCCAAACGCTATCTTGCCTAGCGGGTAGGTGAAGTTACGTCTTTCGCTTTGCATGCAGTTCTGCCTTCCTCTTCCCTCTTCCAACTTCGAGCCAGCAGTACGTCCGCATTTTTGTCTATAAGTCCTGCCATGTTCCACCGCACCCCACCGCGCCTTACCTTCTGCTACGGTCTCAAACATCTCTTCGATGGAAGGAAATGCGTGCGTCGCACAACATTAAGCATTATCGCAGGTGCACTCTTCCTGTGGGGCCCCGGGGTAGCAATCGACGCCGCACCAGCAGTGGCGGCGCCCGCAAAGTGCATCCGCAAGGGACCTAATGCCGACAAGCCCATCACTGAGAAGTCGCTCGGGAACGCGTCGTCGTCGCTCCTCTCCCGCGGCGAAGGCGAAGCGGCGGCGGACAAGGTATTCCTTGAGGAGTTCTGCCTAATCCCGGTTGCCAGAAGTGCGAGCAAGCCCACGGCTTCACCACGAAGTTCAGCCGCGACTCTTGATGACCAGGGTGGCGTAGGCGCGTCGGATGTCAGCTGGTCTACAAGTTTGTGGTATGAGCCGACAAATAGCCGCTATTACGCCAGAGGTGAATGGTCTTGGTTGAACCACGATTATGCCGCAGATGCTTGGAGGGGATGCATCAACAGAAGCCTTGGCGGACCGGACGCGATTGGGTTGGCGTTGAGTGGCGGTGAATATCAGATCAACTCTGGATCGTCGCAACTATGGTACTGGGGCGACCCCGGCCTTAATGGAATGCGGGACAACTATGGCATTGGCTCCATCACCAGCCCATCCGGCACCACTGCGGCGAATCAGTATGGTATCGCGTATCAAAGACAAGATTACACGCGGGCTCTAAGCGCTAGCTGCGACAACGACGTCGACTTCGATATGTACGGCGGCATGATTCTAATGTCGTTCACAAGGCTGACGGACTCTTGTTCAAGAACGCAAATATTCGTCAAGAACGGTCACAGCTGGTCTCAAACCGGCATTAATAGCCTGAGCGTGGGGCCCTTTAGCGTCGGAATCGGTTGGACCAGTTCGGACAGCCGTCATGAGTGGGAACACGCGGGCGCAACTGGGACTGTCTGCGGATCCGGGTCGAGTGGTGGCGGCGGCGGTGACGGCGGCGGCGACGGTGGCGGCGGCGACGGTGGCGGGGGCACTCCTCCGCCTGTTCCTAATGATTTCGACGGCGACAGGAATGTGGATATAATTGCCCGCCACTCTCAGACGAAAGACCTTCACCTATTTCAGGGCAACGGCAGCGGCGGATTCAAGCCCGGCACCGGCAACGCGTTCAGTAACGACTGGAGTCGCTACGACACCATCCTCTCTCCAGGAGACTTCGACGGCGACGGGAAATCCGACGTCATTGCCCGTCACGCCGCCAGTAAAGACCTGTACCTCTTCTCCGGCCTTGGCAGTGGTGGATTCAAGCCTGGCACCGGGACCGCGTTCAGTAACGACTGGAGTCGGTACGACACCGTCGTCTCTCCAGGAGACTTCGACGGCGACGGGAAATCCGATGTCATTGCCCGTCACGCCGTGAGTAAGGATCTGTACCTTTTCTCGGGCAACGGGAGTGGTGGATTCAAGCCTGGCACCGGGACCGCGTTCAGTAACGACTGGAGTCGGTACGACACCGTCGTCTCTCCAGGAGACTTCGACGGCGACGGAAATTCCGATGTCATTGCCCGTCACGCCGTGAGTAAGGATCTGTACCTTTTCTCGGGCAACGGGAGTGGTGGATTCAAGCCTGGCACCGGGACCGCGTTC
>NZ_JBVJHM010000006.1:276348-276630 GCF_055586805.1 Micromonospora sp. NPDC049201
CCGTCACGCCGTGAGTAAGGATCTGTACCTTTTCTCGGGCAACGGGAGTGGTGGATTCAAGCCTGGCACCGGGACCGCGTTCAGTAACGACTGGAGTCGCTACGACATCATCGGTAGCGGGCATACTCCGCCAGACGCTGACTGGGATGGCGACACCAAGCCGGACATCATCGCCCGTCACGCGGTCAGTAAGGACCTCTACCTTTTTCCTGGCAACGGCAGCGGCGGATTCAAGTCTGCGGGCACTGTCATTACTCCGAACTGGTTCGGGTTCGACACCAT
>NZ_JBVJHM010000006.1:276728-277165 GCF_055586805.1 Micromonospora sp. NPDC049201
CTGGGATGGCGACACCAAGCCGGACATCATCGCCCGTCACGCGGCCAGTAAGGACCTCTACCTTTTTCCTGGCAACGGCAGCGGCGGATTCAAGTCTGCGGGCACTGTCATTACTCCGAACTGGTTCGGGTTCGACACCATCCTTTCCCCTGGAGACTGGGATGGCGACACCAAGCCGGACATCATCGCCCGTCACGCGGCCAGTAAGGACCTCTACCTTTTTCCTGGCAACGGCAGCGGCGGATTCAAGTCCGCGGGCACTGTCATCACTCCGAACTGGTACGGGTTCGACACGATCGCTGGACGCGGGGGTTCTGTCCGTAGTGATTGGAGCGGCGACACCAAAGCTGATCTTATCGCTCGCAATGCCACCACTAAGAATCTTCATCTCTTCGCCGGTAATGGCAGCGGAGGATTTCTTCCCAACACTGGTACTG